>NZ_JBIWNL010000001.1:53200-597838 GCF_044767225.1 Kitasatospora sp. NPDC101447 | reverse complement strand
GGACCGCCCCCGGGGCCCCCCCCCACCCCCCCCCCCCCCCCCCCCCCCGCGGCCCCCCGCCCCCCCCCGCCCCCCCGCGGCTCCCCCCGCACCTCCCGACCGACCGTCACACCCGCCCCCACACCCGCCCCCACACCCCAGGAGAGCGCGCATGCGCCGAACCCCCCGCCGCCTGGCGGCCACCCTCCTCTCACTCGCCCTCGCCACCGCCGGCCTCACCGCCCTCGACCTCGGCACCGCCCCCGGAGCCGTCGCGCTCGGCAACGGCCCCGCCCTCACCCCGCCGATGGGCTGGAACTCCTGGAACTCCCTCGGCACCGAGGTCACCGAGGAGCAGGTCGTCCAGACCATCGACTTCATGGCCGCCAACGGCCTGGTCGCGGCCGGCTACGACACCGTCACCATCGACGACGGCTGGTCGCTGTGGCACCGCGACGGCCAGACCACCGACCTGGTCCGCAACGCCGACGGCGGTCTGCAGCTCTACGACGCCGCCGGGAACCCGGTCGGCGGCAGCGACGGCGCCGGCAACGACCCCACCAGCGGCCACCTCGTCCCGCGGCCCGACCACTTCCCCGCGCAGAGCGTCGACGGCCGGACCGTCAACGGGATCGAGTACCTCGCCCGGTACGCCCACGACAAGGGCATGAAGTTCGGCCTCTACGCCACCGACACCTACCTCACCTGCCAGATGCACCCCGGCAGCCTCGGCCACGAGAGCACCGACGCGGCCGACTTCGTCGCCTGGGGCGTCGACTTCGTCAAGTACGACGACTGCCCGTACGGCCCGAAGATCATCGGCCCGGACGGGCACGACTACGGCACCCAGGGCGAGGGCAAGGAGCTGACCCGCTCCGTCTACGCCCGGGTGCAGACCTTCCAGCGCGCCCTCGACGCGGCCTCCGCCGCGCGGGGACGGCCCCGGGTCACCCTCAGCGTCTCCGCCCAGCCCGTCCACACCGGCGTCCCGTACCTGCTCGCCGCCGACGACCCGGCCCGCACCGACCCGGTCGTCCTGGCCGCCGGCACGGCCCCCTTCCAGGCCCCCGGCTACGCGCCCACCGGCATCTGGTGCGGCCAGGTCGCCCACCTGTGCCGGATCGGCGGCGACCGGGACAGCGAACTCGACGGGGTGCTCTGGAACGGGCAGTTGCAGACCGCGCTGCAGTACCCGGACAACGTCCGCCCGGGCAGCTGGAACGACCTGGACATGATGTTCACCGGCTGGCAGGACGTCTACGGCCTCTACGGCACCACCGACACCTGCACCTGCCACAAGCCCTTCACCGACGACGAGTCCCGGACGGAGACCTCGATCCTCGCGATGCTCGCCGCGCCGCTGATCTCCGGCGCCGACCTGCGCACCGCCGCGCAGTCCGGGCACAGCGCCGACGGCTACACCTGGTCCACCGGGATCAGCGCCGAGAGCCTCGCGATCCTGAAGAACCGCGGGGTGATCGCCGTCGACCAGGACAGCCTGGCGAAGCCCGCCACCCTGGTCGGCGCCAGGCCGGCCGACGGGCGGGCACCGGTCGTGCTCAAGCGGCAGCTGGCCGGCGGCGACACCGCCGTGCTGCTGGTCAACCAGGACCCGACGGCCGCCCGGACGGTGAGCACCAGCCTCGCCGGGCTCGGACTCGGCGGCGCCGCCTACCGCGCCGAGGAGCTGTGGACCGGCGCGAGTTCGACCGTCACCGGCCCGCTCGGCGGCACCCTGCCGCCGCACGGGGCGGCGCTGTACCGGCTCACCGCGCAGACCGGCGGCGGGACGACGGGCGTGGTCGACGACGGCCGGTACCACGCGCTGACCACCGGCGGCTTGGCGATGGGCGTCTCCGGCACCTGCGCCTCGCCGCTCACCTCGATCGCGGACGTCGAGCCGCCGCGCGGCGGCGACCCGGCGCAGCAGTGGGTGTTCACCACCAACCCGGACGGCACGGTCCGGATCACCGACGGCTGCGACACCCCGACCCACCGGCACACCGTGCTGTCCGCCGGGGCCTCCGCCGGCAACAGCGCCTACCTGCTCGACCTCGCGCCCGGCAACCCCTGGCAGGAGTGGCGGGTGACGCGGGCCCCGGCCGGCGGCGCCCTCACCGTCACCAACGTCGCCACCGGGCTCGACCTCGGCGTCGGCTCCGCGGCCGCGGGCACGCCCGTCACCACCGACCCGCCCGCCGGGCGGAGTTGGACCGTCACCTCCTGAGCCCGCGCTACCGGGCGCCGGACCGCCGCACCACGCGGGCGGCCGGCGCCCGGACCAGCGCCGCCACGCTCAGGCCGAAGATCAGCACGCCCAGCGGGACGTGCACCGACGGCACGTGCGCGATGCCCAGCACGACCTGCGCCGAGGCCAGCACCAGGAAGCCGACGGCGTGCAGGACCGGCCGCGGCGACCCGCCGCCCGGCCGCCACGCCAGGACCGCGGCGAGCACGTACAGCATCGACGCCCCGTACATCACCCGCGCCCCGACGCCGTGCACCACCTCGGCGGAGGAGGTGGACAGCAGCAGGCCGGCCGTGACCGCCTGGAAGAAGACGGCCGCGGTCTGCAGGGCGATCGCGGCCCTCAGGAAGGTGACGCCCCGCCGGGTCGCCGCCGTCGTCGCCGTCGCAGCCGTCGTCGCCGTGGTCATGATGCGCTCCCCTCTGCCGCCCCGCGGCAGTGATCGTCGATGTCTCGATCAACCGACGATGTGGGGGCCCCGAGTGTGAGGCGGGGTTCCCGGTGTCACACTCCGGTGCGCCGTTCGGTCGTAACGGCGAGAGCGGCAGGAGCCGTCCGCACGAGCGCCGTGCGGGCGGCGGCGGACGAGACGAGCCAGGGAGCGGCCCCGATCATGACCACCCCATCCGAGCCGGGGCACCACCCGTCCGAACCGGACCCGAGCGCGATCGTCGGCGAGCGGCGGCAGCTGATCAACCTCGCCTACCGGCTGCTGGGTTCGCTGGCCGAGGCCGAGGACGCCGTGCAGGAGACGTACACCCGGTGGTACGCGATGCCGCCGGAACGGCAGCAGGCCGTCGCCTCGCCCGGTGCCTGGCTGACCACGGTGGCCACCCGCGTCTGCCTGGACCTGCTCGGCTCGGCGCGGGTGCGGCGCGAGCGCTACGTCGGGGAGTGGATACCCGAACCGCTGCCCGACCGCGCCGAGTGGATCGGCGGGCCGGGCGGCGGCCACGAGGAGCCGACCGACCCGGCCGACTGGGTCACCCTGGACGAGTCGGTGAACATGGCCTTCCTCGTCGTCCTGGAGGCGATGACCCCGGCCGAGCGGGTGGCGTTCATCCTGCACGACGTCTTCCGGTACCCGTTCCCCGAGGTCGCCGAGATCGTCGGCCGCACCCCGGCGGCCTGCCGCCAGCTGGCCACCTCGGCCCGACGGCGGGTGCGCGCCGCGCAGGCGCCGACCGCCCCCAGGGCCGGACAGGCCAATCTGGTACGGCACTTCAAGGAGGCCTGGGAGGCCAGGGACATCGCGGCGCTGGTCGGCCTGCTCGCCCCCGACGCCACGATGACGGCCGACGGCGGCGGCACGGTCGGCGCCGTCCTGCGCCCGGTCGTGGGCGCCGACCCGATCGCCCGGTACGTGGTCCGGATCGCCGACCTGGCCCCCGGGCTCACGCTCCTCGAACGGACCGTCAACGGCCGCCCCGGCCTGGTCGCCCAGCGCGCCGGCCGCACCGCGACCGTCGCGGCCTTCGAGGTGGACGGCGGCCGGATCACCCGGATCTGGGCGGTCCGCAACCCGGAGAAGCTGCGCCCCTGGACGGAGGAGGGGCGGCGCCGCGCCCACTGAGGCGCCGCGCCGGGGTGCGCCACGGCGGCGCACACCGAACGCACCGGCACACCGAACACACCGGCCCGCCGAAGCCGCGGGGTGCGCCCCGGTTGTCCGTCCCTGGTGGCAGGCTGGGGGCATGTGCGGCCGCTTCGTCTCCACCACCACGCCCCAGGACCTCGTCTCGCTGCTCGGTGAGCTCCGCTGGGACCCGGCCGAGACCTTCGCGCCGAGCTGGAACGTCGCCCCCACCGATCCCGTCCCGGCCGTCCTGGAACGCGTCGACCGGGACACCGGCGAGGTGCTGCGGCAACTGCGCCCGCTGCGCTGGGGCCTGGTGCCGTCCTGGTCCAAGGACGCGTCCGGCGGCGCCCGCATGATCAACGCCCGCTCGGAGACCGTCGACACCAAGCCCGCCTTCCGCAAGGCCTTCACCGCCCGCCGCTGCGTCATCCCCGCCGACGGCTACTTCGAATGGCGGGAGGTGCCCGCCGATGCCGACCGCAAGAAGTACAAGCAGCCGTACTTCCTCAGCACCGGCGGCGTGATGCTGATGGCCGGCCTCTACGAGTTCTGGCGCGACCGCACCCGCGCCGACGACGACCCGCTCGCCTGGCTCGCCACCGCCACCGTCATCACCACCGACGCCACCGACAGCGCCGGCCGCATCCACGACCGGATGCCCCTCACCATCGCCCCGGACGACCTCCCCACCTGGCTCTCCCCCGCCCACACCGACCCGGCCGAGCTCCACCACCTCCTGCGTCGCCCCGCCGACGGCGACCTGCGCGTGCGCGCCGTCGCCCCCACCGTCAACAGCGTGCGCAACAACGGCCCCGAACTGCTGGACTCCGCCCCCGACCCGCTGGGCCTCGCGGACTGAGGCCCGGAACGGCGGCCGGTCACCGGCCCGGCGGCGGAAATCCGGGTGACCCGGGGGCCGGAGGTTCCTACGATGCCCCCTCATGGACGTCAACGAGCACCTGCTGAACGTGGTCGATGTCGAAGCGACCTGCTGGGAGGGGCAGCCGCCGCCCGGGCAGGTGAGCGAGATCATCGAGATCGGGCTCACCGTCGTCGACCTGCGCGCCGGCACCCGCCTCGCCAAGCACCGGCTGCTGGTGCGGCCGGCGCGGTCGCGGGTGAGCCCGTTCTGCACGGAGCTGACGGGGCTGACGCAGGCCGAGGTGGACGGGGGCCCGTCCTTCGCCGAGGCCTGCCGGACGCTGGCCGCCCGGCACCGCACCGGCACGCTGCCCTGGGCGAGTTGGGGCGACTACGACCGCAACCAGTTCACCCGCCAGTGCCGGACCACGGGCACGGAGTACCCGTTCGGGCAGCGCCACACCAATGCGAAGGTCGCCTTCACCGCCGCCTACGGCCTGCGGCGGCGCCCCGGCATGGCCCAGGCGCTGACGGTGGCCGGCCTCCCGCTGGAGGGGCGCCACCACCGGGGCGACGACGACGCGTGGAACATCGCCGCCCTGGTCCTGGACCTGGCGGGCCGCGGGGACTGGCCGGGCGGGACGGCCCAGGAGGTGTGAGCCGCTCGGGCGACACGCGCGAGGGCCCGATCGGCCGCGGCTGCCCTGCCCGTCCCGTCCTGCCCCGTCCCGCCCGGGGGCGCCGTTCCCTCAGCGCGACGGGACCTCGTCGGCGCCGACGGTGCCCCTCCCGTGCCCGCCGGCCGTGCCTCAGGTGCGTTCGAACCCGTGGCCGCGCCCGATGACCTCGAAGCCCCGGCGGGCGTACCACTCCCGCGGCCAGTCGTCGGACTCCGCGATCAGGAAGCGCGTGGCGCAGCCCGCGTCCGCCGCGCGGCTCAGCCCGGCGGCCAGGACGGCGTCGGCGTGGCCGCGCCGGCGGTGCGCCTCGGCGGTCATCAGGTCCTCGATCTGGGCGATCCCGAGGGTGGGTTCGAGATAGAGGTCGCTCCAGGCCGCGACCTCGCCGTTCTCCGCCCGCGAGCCGAGGAAGCGGACGCGTTCGGCTCCGCGGCGGGTCGTCACGCGTCGCTCGACCAGCAGGTGGATCACCTCCTCGTCGGCGTCCGGCAGTGCCGTCCGCCAGCTCGCCGCGAGCGGCTCGCGGAGTGCCGCCAGGCCGACCTCCTCGACGGTGCGGCCGTCGCGGGCGGCGGGGACCGGGCCGGAGTGCAGCATCACCAGGTAGGTGCTGTGCCGGTACCCGGCCCGCTCGAAGGGCCCGACGCACGCCGCGCCGAAGTCGTCGTCCAGGACGGACGCGACGCGGAAGGGCCGCTCGCCCATCACCTCGTCGACGACGCCGGGCAGGGCGGCCGGCTCCGCGTCGGTCCGGTCCACCACGACCTGGTTGTTCGACCACGAGCCCGCGAAGCGGTCGTCGAACACCGCGAACCCGCCCTGGAGTTCGACCGTGCGCTCGGCCCGCCGACGCGCGAACCCGGCCAGGAAGGCGTTGATCCGCCGCAGCTCGTCATCCGACATGCCGCGCACTCTACGGGCTCCCCGCCCGGCGCGGGCCCGCTCCCCGCAACTCGCTCCCGGCACACCCCGCGGGCAGGGACTCGCCCGGTGGCACTGCGTGATCCCGTCGAAGGACCGACCTCCGGTTGACAGGCCCCTCGGCGACGAAGCTACTTTGAGTAGCATACGAATCACTCATCGTGGTCATCCGCGCTGCCCACTCCCCCGAGGAACACCATGGAGAACCCCGTCATCGAAGGCACCGCCGGCGATCGCGCCCGCTGGCAGACCTGCCGACAACTGGCGCGCGAACTGCTGCTGGTCGGTCCGGACGACAAGGACCTGAAGCTGCGCTACCTCGACGTCCTGATCAAGGACGGCATCCCGGCGACGGACGAGCCCAAGGACGTGCTGATCATCGGCGCGGGCATCGCCGGACTGGTCGCCGGGAAGCTGCTCAAGGACGCCGGACACAACGTCACCATCCTGGAGGCCAACGCCAACCGGACCGGCGGGCGGATCAAGACCTTCCGGTCCACCGACGACGAACTCGACGGGCCGTTCTACGACCCCAGGCAGTACGCGGAGGCCGGGGCGATGCGGCTGCCCAGCTTCCACCCGCTCACCCTGGCGCTGGTCGACAGCCTCGGCCTGCAGCGGCAGCTGTTCTTCAACGTCGACGTCGATCCGGACACCGGCAACCAGAACGCGCCCGTCCCGCCGGTGGTCTACGAGTCCTTCGAGCCCGGCAAGGTCTGGAAGTACGGCGCGGACAGCCCGGACTTCCGCGAACCGGCCAAGCGCTTCAACTCCTGGATCCGCACGAACCGGATCCAGGCCCGCCGCAAGGAGTACGCGGCCGACCCCAGCTGCATCAACGAGGGCTTCCACCTCACCGGCGACGAGGTGCGGATCACCGCCGCCGACATGGTCAACCAGGCCCTGGAGCCGGTCCGCGACTACTACTCGGAGATCAAGGACGGCAAGCGGGTGAACAAGCCGTTCGCCGAGTGGCTGGACGGCTGGGCCCGGGTGATCCGCGACTTCGACGGCTACTCGATGGGCCGTTTCCTGCGCGAGTACGCGGGCTTCAGCGACGAGGCCATCGAGGCGATCGGCACGATCGAGAACATGACCTCGCGGCTGCACCTGGCCTTCTTCCACACCTTCCTGGGCCGCAGCGACATCAACCCGAACGCCACCTACTGGGAGATCGAGGGCGGCAGCTGGAAGCTGCCCGAAGCGCTCGCCGACGAGCTCCGCGACGAACTGCGGATGGGCCGGCGGATGATCCGGATGGAGTACTGGGACCCGCGCCGGGACGGCGGCGGAGCCCGGGAGGTGGGCCCGATCGGGCCGCAGGTCGCCGTCAGCACCGTCCCCGAGGACGACCCGGAGGCCGAACCCACGGTCTGGAAGGGCGACTTCGCGATCGTCACCGTCCCGTTCTCGGCCCTGCGGTTCGTCCAGGTGACACCGCCGTTCTCCTACAAGAAGCGCCGGGCGATCATCGAGACCCACTACGACCAGGCCACCAAGGTGCTGCTGGAGTTCTCCCGCCGGTGGTGGGAGTTCACCGAGGCGGACTGGAAGGTCGAACTCGACTCCATCGCCCCCGGCCTGTACGAGTACTACCAGCGGGCGGGCGAGGACGACGCCGAGGCGGCCGTCGCCGCCGCCCACAACGGCCACCGGCCCCCGCGCAACCTGCCGGAGGTGCTGCTCGGCGCGCACGCGAGCGTGGACGAGCGCCGGATCGGCCAGGGCCAGCGGGAGGTCTACCAGCACACCCCGCTGCTCCGGGCGAGCGTGCGCCCCGCCACCGACTGCTTCGGCGGCGGCTCGACCACCGACAACCCGAACCGCTTCATGTACTACCCCTCGCACCCGGTGCCCGAGGGCGACGGCGGCGGCGTGGTCCTGGCGAGCTACAGCTGGTCGGACGACGCGGTGCGCTGGGACTCCATGGAGGACGACGAGCGGTACGTGTACGCGTTGCGCAACCTCCAGTCGGTGCACGGCCGCCGGATCGAGGTGTTCTACACCGGCTACGGACAGACCCAGAGCTGGCTGCGCGACCCGTACGCCTTCGGCGAGGCGGCGGTGTACACCCCCCACCAGATGACCAGCTTCCACCTCGACGTGATGAAGCCGGAGGGCCCGGTGCACTTCGCCGGCGAGCACGTCTCGTTCAAGCACGCCTGGATCGAGGGCGCGGTGGAGACCGCCGTCCGGTCGGCCATGGCGGTGCACGAGGCCCCGCCGCCGCCGGCCCGGGCGGAACCGGAGCTCCGGCCCGAGGCCCGGGCCCGGGAGGAAGGACGGTCGGAGAGCCGACAGGAGGCACTGCGCGGATGAGCGGCGACGAATGGACGGTGGCCCGCTACCTGGCCACCCGGCTGGAGCAGCTGGGCGTCAAGTACCTGTTCGGGGTGCCGGGGGACTTCCTCGGCCCGTTCCTGACGATCATGCAGTCCACCACCGGCGTGCGCTGGATCGGCACCCCCACCGAGATGGGCGGCGGCTACGCGGCCGACGCCTACGCCCGGGTGCGGGCCGCCGACATCGACCCGGCCACGGGCGAACAGGCCGTCGGCGCCGTCGCGGTGACCTACGGGGTGGGCGCGTTCAGCCTGCTCAACACCGTCGGCGGCGCGTACGTCGAGGACGTGCCGCTGATCGCGATCAACGCCGCGCCCTCCTACGAGCAGTGGCTCAACCAGCAGGCGGTCGGCCTGCTCACCTCGCACATGAGCCCGCGCCGGGAGAGCAACCTGGAGGTCTACCGGCAGGTCACGGTGGACGCACAGGTGCTCTCCAACCCGGGCCTCGCGCCCTCGCAGATCGACAGCGCGATCACCGCGTGCCTCACCGAGCGCAAGCCGGTCTACCTGGAGGTGATGGAGGACCTCTGGCACGCGCCGTGCGCGCCTCCGCAGGGAGAACTCCGCGCCCACGAGCGGCCGTTCACCCAGCGGAACGAGGAGATGCTGGAGAAGGCGGTCGCGGCCGCGGTGGAGCTGATCGACGCGTTCGGCACCCCGATCGTGTGGGCCGGCGAGGAACTGGTCCGCAAGCGGCTGGAGGACGAGCTGCTGGACTTCGTGCAGGCCACCCGGATGCAGTTCTGCACCACGGTCGGCGCGAAGTCCGTGGTGTCCGAACGGCACCCGCTGTTCGCCGGCGTCTACAACGGGAAGGCGAGCCTGCCGGAGATCCGGGCGACCTTCAAGAACGCCGGGTGCCGGATCGGCCTGGGCACCTGGTCCACGTCCAAGAACCTCGGCGGCGAGCAGTCGATCGGCGACGACTGGATCGTGGCGGCCCGCGACGGTGTCAGCGTCGGCGCCAAGTACTTCCCCGAGGTCCAGCTCGGCCGGTTCATCCGGGCGTTGCGCGACGCACTGGGCGGCAGGACCTTCGCCGCCGACCACTTCGCACTGGCGCACGCGGCGGGCCTGGACGTCCCGGCCAGCACGGCCGACTTCCTGGACTCGCTGAGCAGCGACCAGTACCCGGCGGAGCTGACCTACGACAGCTTCTTCGAGCACATGAACCACTTCCTGGAGCACCGGGCCACCGGCGGGGACCCGCAGGCCCCCTCGCCGTTCACGGTGGTCTCGGACGCCGCCTTCGCGCTCCTCGGCTCGATGAACCTGCGGATCACCGAGCGGGCCGGCTTCCTGGCCCAGAACAGCTGGCTGTCCATCGGCTACTCCGTCGGCGCCGCCACCGGCGTGGCGCTGGGCCGCCAGCAGCCGCTGAAGCGCCCGCTCGTGTTCGTCGGGGACGGCTCCTTCCAGGAGATCTGCCAGGAGCTGTCCACCCAGGTGCGCCACCACCTGCGGCCGGTGGTCTTCGTCCTGGACAACGAGGGCTTCTACGGCATCGAGCAGATGCTGGTCAGCCCCTGCTACTACAAGGAGAAGCCGTCCAACGGGGCCGACTTCTACAACGTGCTGCACCCGTGGCGCTACGAGATGCTGGCCGAGGTGTTCGGCACCGAGAAGGACCGGATGCACGGGCGCGAACTCACCACCCACGCCGAGCTCGAATCGCTCCTGACGGAGATCGCCGATCCCGGCAACGACCTCAACCACGCGCCGATCCTGGCCCGGGTCCGGCTCAGCCGGCACGACTACCCGAGGGCCCTGCAGTACCGGATCGACGAGAAGTGCCCGTAGCCCGCGCCTGACCGGGGCGAACCCCTGACCAGGGCGTACGCCTGACCGCGCCGCGCGCACCGGCCCCCGTCCCCGACGGGGGCCGATGCGCGCGAGGTCCGACCGCAGCGGCGGGCCGGCCCACGGCGTGCCGGTCAGGGGGCCGGATCGTCCGCGTTCCGCCAGCTGACCAGGCGGGCTCCGTCCGGCCGGACGGCCACGACCTCCTGTCCGAAGACCCGGTTGATCGAGCTGCCCCCGTTCAGCGAGATGTCGGCGCCGTAGACGTGCAGGGAGACCGCGCGACCGGTGCCGCCGTTCGACACCCGGTGGATGTCCTCGTCGGGCGGCACCAGGAGTTGCACCCGGCCGGGGGAACAGGTGGTCCGGCCGGACGGCACCAGCACCCGGCGCCCCGACCGGGGCAGCCGCCACAGCCGGAACGCCTCGTCCACCTCGACGCCCTCCACCACGCCCGACACGCACCAGGCGACGTGGTCGTGGATCGGGGTGGACTGCCCGGGCAGCCAGGTCAGCGCCACCACCGAGTGCGTGCGTCCGGCGTGCAGGAGCCGCTGCGCGTAGCCGTCGGTGTCACCGGCGCACAGGTCGTCGGGGACGATCAGCCCGGCCCGCAGGTACTTGCGCAGGGTGTCCGCGGTGAGCTGGGCGGTCAGGACCTCCGCGGCGGCGTAGCGCGCGAGGTCGGAGAGGAACTCGTCGAGATTCGAGCCCGGTTCCACGTCTACCGCCCCACCCCGGTGAGCGCGCGGACCTGGAGCTCCTCGAAGCCGCGCCGGTCCGACTCCTCGTCGCGGCGGCGGCGGCCGCCGAGCAGGGAGCCGAGGACGGCGGCCCCGAACCCGACCGGGATCGAGACGATGCCCGGGTTCTGCAGCGGGACCGGTGCGGTGGCGGTGCAGGAGATCAGCGCCGTGGCGTTGCCGACCTGCTGGCTGGACGCCTCCACGCCGCAGTCCTTCGCCTGCGCGGCCGTCAGCTTCACGGCGTGGACCGTGCCGGTCGCGCCGCCCCAGCAGATCGGGGAGAGCAGCACCAGGCCGATCGCGCTGACCAGGCCCGCGTAGATGCCGCACGTGGCGCCGAAGGTGGTGAAGCGCTTCCAGAACAGGGTCAGCAGGATCGCCGGCAGATTGGCCGAGGCCGCGATGGCGAAGGCCAGGGCCACCAGGAACGCGACGTTGAGGTCCCTGGCGAAGATCGACAGGGCGACCGCGACCGCACCGATGACCACGGCGGCGATCTTCGCCGTGACCAGTTCCTGCCGCTCGGTGGCCGTGCCCTTGCGGATGACGCTGGCGTACAGGTCATGGGCGAACGACGACGACGAGGTGAGGGTGAGCCCGGCGACGACCGCGAGGATGGTGGCGAACGCCACCGCCGCGACGAAGGCGAGCATCAGCGAGCCGCCGGTGGTTCCCGCGCCGCCGCCGAGGTGTTCGGCCAGCAGGGTGGCGGCGGTGTTGCCGGACGGGTCCTTCTCCTTGATCGTCGTCGTGCCGACCAGCGCGGCCGCCCCGAAGCCGAGCACCAGGGTCATCAGGTAGAAGACCCCGATGATGCCGATCGCCCAGTTCACCGACTTGCGCGCGTCGCGGCCGGTCGGGACGGTGTAGAAGCGGACCAGGACGTGCGGAAGCGCCGCGGTGCCCAGCACCAGGGCGATGCCGAGGCTGACCAGGTCGAGCTTCGACCAGCCGTCGGTGGCCCCGTACTTCAGGCCCGGCCGCAGGAACGCCTCCCCCTTCTTGGACGCCGTGGCGGCGTCCCCGAGCAGGTGACCGAGGTCGAACCCGTACTTCGCCAGCACCCACAGGGTCATCACGGCCGCGCCCGCCATCAGCAGCACCGCCTTGACGATCTGCACCCAGGTGGTGCCCTTCATCCCGCCTACCACGACGTAGACGATCATCAGGGCGCCGACCCCGACGATGGTCCAGATCTGCGCGGAGGCGCCCTTGACGTCGAGCAGCTGCCCCACGATCGTCGCCGCGCCGACCATCTGCGCGATCAGGTAGAAGATCGAGACCACGATGGTCGACACACCCGCGGCGGTCCGCACCGGCCCGCTGCGCAGCCGCGCGGCCAGCACGTCGGCCATGGTGAACCGCCCGGTGTTGCGCAGCAGTTCGGCCACCATGAGCAGCGCGACCAGCCAGGCGACCAGGAAGCCGATCGAGTAGAGGAAGCCGTCGTACCCGGAGAGCGCGATGATCCCGGCGATGCCGAGGAAGGAGGCCGCGGACAGGTAGTCGCCCGAGATAGCGATCCCGTTCTGCAGCGCGGAGAACTGGCCGCCGCCGGTGTAGAAGCCGCCGGTGCCGCGGGTGCTGCGCCGCGCTCGGAGGGTGATGGCGAGGGTCACCGCCACCAGGGCGACGAACAGGCCGATGGTCAGGCCCTTGTGCGATGCCGAGGCCGCCGCGGCGGTGGCGGTGGGAAGGTGCTGGGTCATGTCCGGATCTCCGTCGGTTCCTGGTCGCCGCCGGGGCCTGCCGGGCCCGGGGTGGTCGGACGGCACGCCGCCGCGCTGCGCAGGGCCGCGGCCGGCGGGTCCAACCGCCGGGCGGCGAACCGGCCGTAGGCCAGGGCGATGCCGAAGGTCGAGACGAACTGCAGCAGTCCGAGGACCAGCGCCAGGTTGACGTGTCCGACGACCTCGGTCGCCATGAGGTCGCGGGCGAAGGCCGAGCAGAGGACGTACGCCAGGTACCAGAGCAGGAACGCCGCCGTCACCGGGAAGACGAACCTGCGGTACGCGGTGCGCAGTTCGACGAAGCGCGGATCGTCGGCGATCCGGGGTGTGTCACCGCGCGACGGCGCGGCCGGGTCGATCATGGGAATCCTTCTGAGCCGTGAGGAACGTGCCAACGGCCCGGACGGTAGGAGTCCGTGGTAGACAAGCGGTCAACGCGCGGTCGGCGACGCCCCCGGCCCGCTCGACGGTGCCGCCCGCGCCGCCTGCTCGGAACCGTTGACCGTGCCGCCCGCGCCGCCTGCTCGGAGCCGTTGACAGTGCCGCACGGGGCTCCTAGCGTGGCGCAGTCGATTACCCGCCGGTAGGGACTGCTGCACGTAGGGACTGTTGATGGCCGAGACCCGCCCGTACGACCTCGTCCTGTTCGGAGCCACCGGGTTCACCGGCGGGCTCACCGCCGAGTACCTCGCCCGGACCGCGCCCGAGGGCTGCCGCTGGGCGCTCGCCGGGCGGGACGGGCGCAGGCTCGCCGCCGTCCGGACGCGGCTGGCGACGATCGACCCGCGCTGCGCCGACCTCCCGCTGCTGGTCGCGGACGCCGCGGACCGCGCGGCGCTGCGCGAGGTGGCCGCCTCGGCCCGGGTGGTGGTCTCCACCGTCGGCCCGTACCTGCGGCACGGCGAGCCGCTGGTCGCGGCCTGCGCCGACAGCGGCACCGACTACGTGGACCTCACCGGCGAGCCGGAGTTCGTCGACCGGATGTACCTCCGGTACCACGAGCGGGCGGTGGCCACCGGCGCGCGGCTGGTGCACGCCTGCGGCTTCGACTCGGTGCCGCACGACCTCGGCGTGCTGTTCACCGTCGACGAACTGCTGCGCCGCGGCGGCCCGGCGGCCCGGGTGTCGGTCGAGGGCTTCGTCCGCGTCGGCGGCACCGTCTCCGGCGGCACCTTCGCCTCCGCGATGACGGCCCTCTCCCGGCCGGGGGCGATGGCCCGGGCCGCCCGGGAGCGCCGCGCGGTCGAGCCCCGGCCGAAGGGCCGGCTGGTCCGCACCCCGGCCGGCCGGCCGCACCGGTCGCGGACGGCCCGCGCCTGGGCGGTGCCGATGCCCACGATCGACCCGCAGGTGGTGTCCCGCTCGGCCGCCGCGCTGGACGAGTACGGCCCGGACTTCGGCTACGCGCACTACGCGGCGGTACGGCGGCTGCCGGTCGCCCTCGGCGGTGTCGCCGCGGTGGCGGCGCTCGCCCTCGCCGCCCAGCTGCCGCCGCTGCGCCGGGCGCTGGGGCGGCTGCGCGCGCCCGGCGCCGGGCCGAGCGCGGAGCAGCGGGCGCGGTCCTGGTTCGCCGTCCGGTTCGTGGCCCGGGCGGAGGGCGGGCGGACGGTCCTCGCCGAGGTGTCCGGGGGCGATCCCGGCTACCAGGAGACCGCGAAGATGCTGGCGGAGTCGGCGCTGTGCCTGGCGTACGACGACCTGCCGCCGCTGGCGGGGCAGCTGACCACGGCGGTGGCGATGGGCCGGCCGCTGATCGACCGGCTGGTCGCGGCGGGGATCTCCTTCCGGGTGCTGGAGACTCCGCCGCCGACCGCGCCCGGCCGGTAGCCTCGCGCCCGGCCGGTAGCCCCGCGGGCGGCCGGTGGCCGTCGGCGTCGACCCGCCGAACCCCCCGCCCCTGCTACGCGTGCGCCCCGGCGGCGGCCGCCGCGAGCGCGGCCACCTGCGGCTTGCGGATGTCGGAGTGCGCGCCGGAGAACGGTTCGCCCTCCACGTTGTCGATGACGGCGGCGGCGTTCACCCGGTAGAAGGCCCCGGGCACGAAGCCGTACGCGGCCCTGCCGTCGGCGGGCATCACCCGGTCCTCGGACGGCGCCACGGCCTGGTACCCGTCCGCGCCCATGCCGTCCCAGCGCCCGGCGACGTCGGCCTCGGAGTCCTGGCGGGCGAGGAAGGAGGCCTTCGGGTACCACACGCCGACCGCCCAGTCGTGGACGCTGAAGGTGGAGACGAGCGGGCCGTGCACCCGGTCCGCGAAGGTGTTCAGCGCGCCCGCGCTGCCGAAGGGGTTGTCCTGGGCGTGTGCGAAGGACCAGTGCGAGAACGCCCCCTGGATCAGCAGCAGGGAGGCGACCGGGCTGTCGGCCGGCGCACCGACCCCGGCCAGGGCGAAGGAGACCAGCCGGGCACCGAAGCTGTGCCCGAGCAGGTGCACCCGCAGGCCGGGCGCGCGGGCATGCAGGGCGGCGAGCAGCGGCCCGAGGCCGGTCCGGCCGATGTCGCCGGCGCGGGCCTTCATGACCGAGTACGAGAGCACCCGCAGCGCGTCCTTCGCCCCGTTCACGGCGTGCCGGAACCAGTCGCCGATGCCCTGCGTGGAGGAGCCGGGCGGCGCGCTGCCGAAGGCCTCGGCGGCGGCCTGGTACGCCGTCTTCGGGTCGGCGTCCTGCAGCAGCGCCTGCTCGCCCGAGTCCTCGAACGTGCCGTCGGGCGCGGGCGGCGGCACCAGCGACCGGACCAACTGGTGGATCCGCACCAGCCGTTGCTCCTTGACCTCGTCGGTCTCGTCCGAGCCGACCGCCGCCACCCCCTCGTCGATGAGCCGGCCGAGGTCCGTCACCGTCTGCTGCTGCGCCGGGTCGGCGAAGCCCTGGACCAGCGACGCGGCGATGTCGGCCCCGGAGACGGCCGCCGTTCCGGCGCTGAGGTCCACCACGGCACCGTCCCCGGCCTGCGGCGCGGCGGCCGCCGGTGGCGGGGTGGCCGGCGTGGGCGGGAACCAGAGCGAGGGCCAGTAGACGCCCGCGAATCCGACCGTGCCGAGGCTCGCCGCGTCGCTCACGGCCTCCCGGATCAGCGGGAACATCGCGTCGTAGAGCTCGCGGGCGCTCTGCTGGGCGGTGCCCCATCCGTGGCTGAAGACGAACAGGTCCTGCACCCCCTCGGCGATGACCTGGTCGAGGAATTCCGCCGCCGCGGGGGCGGTCAGCAGCCCCTGGGCGTCGAAGGTGACGTCCCACACGGGCTCGTTCGTCGGCAGTCGTCTCATCGCGCGTGACCTTTCGGGTGCCCTTTCGGGTGGCCTTTCGGGTGGCCGTTCGTCCGTCCGTCAGACATTCGCCAGCATCCGCATCAGGTCCACCAGTCCGGCCCCCTGGGCGTAGCGCTCCCGGCCGAGGTCGGTGGCGGAGGCGGTGAGCAGGCTCTTGACCTGCTGCGGCCGGCCGATGAACTCCGGGCGGGCGGAGAGGAAGGCCGCGATCACACCCGAGACGTGCGGCGCCGCCATCGAGGTGCCGGACTGCTCGGCGTACGTCAGCAGGCTCGCCGGCAGCGGGTCCCCCGGGGCCGGGGTCAGCCCGGCGGTGGCCCGGACCTTGCCGCTGGCCGCCGAGGCGATCCACTCGCCGGGCGCCACGACGTCGGGTTTCATCCGCCCGTCGAGCGTCGGGCCCTTTCCCGAGGTCCACGTGACGCCGAACGCGTGCGGGGCCTCCCGGTGGGTGGAGCCGACCGCGATGCAGTCCTCGGTGTGCGCCGGTTCGGTGATCGAGCCCATGACGGCCGAGGTGTCGGCGGTGTCCCGGGACGTGCTCCGGGCACCGAAGTTACCGGCGGAGACCACCACGACCACGCCGGAGGCGACCACCTGGCCCACCGCCTGGCACAGCGGCGACTGGCCCGCGGCGTACTGGTCGGGCCGCCACTCGCAACCGAGGCTCATGTTGACGCCGTGCACCCGCAGCACCGCCGGGTCCACGTTGACCTCGGTCCGCAGGTAGGTCAGCGCGCGGATGACCGCGCTGGAGGACGTCACGTAGGTCCCCTGGCTGCTGAGCCTCATCACCTTGATGCTGACCAGTTCGCAGGCCGGCGCCATCCCCGACAGCCGATCCGCTCCGGCCCTGGCCACGAACCCGCCGTCCCCGGGCTCGTCCGGCGTGGCCACCCGCGGCGTCATGCCGTCCGGGGTGCAGCCCGCGATGATGCCGGCGACGTGCGTGCCGTGCCCGCTGTCGTCCACGAGCGGCGACGCCGGGGCCCCGGCCGCCGCTCCGCCGGGCGGCTGCGCCACCGGGTCGGCCGGGTTCACCAGGAAGCTGAAGTCCCGGTGCAGACCGCTGGTCCGCCCCTGCGGTAAGTCCTCGCCGCGCCCCTCGGCCGCGAGCTCCAGCCCGGCGAAGTGCGGGTGGGTCGCGTCGATGCCGCTGTCGATGACCGCCCAGACGATCCCGCTCCCGCGCGCGTCGTAGGCGCGCCAGGCGGCGTTGGCCTTCACCGTGGGTGCGGAGCGGTCGATCTGCGGGTGCAGCAGGTAGTCCGGCCACACCCGGAAGACGGTCGGCGGTCGCCCGGTGCGGGCGGCGGAGCGGCGGTCGTCCTCCACCAGCTCGCCGAGGTCCGCCCGGGACAGGACGGTCTGGTACAGCTTCGGCGCGACCAGTGCGAGCCCCGGGGGCACCTCGGGCTGCACGTGGCTCCCCGACGTGACCTCGTCGGGCCACTGCCCGCGGGAGCGTCCCGCGTAGCGCTCCCAGAGCGCGTAGAACTCGTCGCGGACCACCTGCAGCCCGCCGGGGTAGCGCAGGTTCAGCTCGATCAGCATCGGCACCTGCTGCTCCGGGTCGACCTCCTCGACGGCCCTGAGCATGAGCCCCGGCGGGGAGCCGGGCTCGCTCCCGGGCGCGGGCCCGGGCTGGGAGAGGTTGAGGTCACCCACGATGGGCGAGCGGAAGGGACTCTCGGGCTCGTACGCCATGGCCGTCCCTACAGCCCGCTCGGCCAGGTGTAGCCGCTCGGCACCTGGACGCCGGCGTCCTCCGCGGCCGTGCCGTAGACCAGGGCGATCTCGTCGTGGTCGTGCAGCAGGAGCGCGGCCGGGTCGCCGTCGGTCTGCTTGCCGTTGACGTAGGTCTTCAGTGTGTGGGTGGCGTCGGTCTTCAGGCCGCCGAGGTGGTCGGCGGAGGCGGAGACCTGCCATTCGGTGAGGAACTGCCCGAGGCTGAAGTCCGCGTGCACCGGCGACTCGACGTGGATGATGCCGGTGGTGTCGTGGGTGTGCAGCGGGCTGATCTGCTGGGCGGCCTCGTCCACGCCGATCTGTGCCGGCACCTCGACGGGCTTGCCGTCGGCCAGGACGTCCAGGTGGGTGTGGATGTGCAGCGCCGAGCCCTCGGTGCCGAGCATCGGCAGCCCGGCCGCCGCCACCGCGGCCGCGACGTCGCTCGGCGCGTCCCACGGCGGAAGCGTGGTGCGGCCCTCGGCCGTGATCCGCGGCTGCGCCGGGATCCCGTGCGAGGAACCGGACGAGCCCTGGTTCGTCGCGATCACGGCGGCGATCCCGCCGACCGCCGCCACGGCGACCAGGCCGATCGTGCCGCGCACCAGCCACCGCCGGCGCCGCTCCCGGCGGGCCTCCGCGGCCCGGAAGGCCGCCGTGTGGGCCCTGCGGTCGGCCGGATCCGGCTTCCGCCCCGGTTCTCGCTCAGACATCCGTACGGACCTCCTCGCGCGCGGCGGTGCCGCTCGGCACCGCTCCATCAGCCTGACAGAGGCGGATGCGATCGGCTCGTCGAGGACCGCCGGGGCCGGCAGGGAATCCGCACCGGAATCCGCGCACGCCTATTGACTACCAGTCCAACAGTGGCGATTCTCATCACACCGAGTGCGCGGTCCATGACAGCCGGCCCGGAAGGGTCGGTCCGCGCCCCGGACGGGCCCGTGCGTGGCCGCGCCACCCCCTCACCTCGGACACGGGTGGTGACCATGCACCGACTCCCCCACGGCAGACGCGGACTCGTCGCACTGCTGGCCGCACTCCTCACCCTCGCCGCCATGGCGCTCGCCGGGCCGGCGCCCGCCGCGCCGGGCGGGACGGACTGGTGGAACCCGACCGCACGCCCCGCGCCCGACTCGCAGATCGGCGTCACGGGCGAACCGTTCCGCGGCACCGACGCCCAGGGGCGGGTCCGGGGCTTCGTCGACGCGCACGACCACATCATGGCCAACGAGGCGTTCGGCGGGCGGCTGATCTGCGGCAAGTCCTTCTCCGAAGCCGGGATCGCGGACGCGCTGAAGGACTGCCCCGAGCACTACCCCGACGGCTCGCTCGCCATCTTCGACTTCATCACCAAGGGCGGCGACGGCAAGCACGACCCGGTCGGCTGGCCGACCTTCAAGGACTGGCCGGCCCACGACTCGCTCACCCACCAGCAGAACTACTACGCCTGGATCGAACGGGCCTGGCGCGGCGGCCAGCGGGTGCTGGTCAACGACCTGGTCACCAACGGGGTGATCTGCTCGGTCTACTTCTTCAAGGACCGCAGCTGCGACGAGATGACCTCCATCCGCCTCCAGGCGCAGAAGACGTACGAGCTGCAGGCCTACGTCGACACGATGTACGGCGGGCCGGGCAAGGGCTGGTTCCGGATCGTCACGGACAGCGCGCAGGCCCGCGAGGTCGTCGAGCAGGGCAAGCTGGCCGTGATCCTCGGCGTGGAGACCTCCGAGCCCTTCGGCTGCAAGCAGATCCTCGACGTCGCCCAGTGCAGCAGGGCCGACATCGACCGCGGCCTGGACGAGCTGTACGGGCTGGGCGTGCGCAGCATGTTCCTCTGCCACAAGTTCGACAACGCGCTCTGCGGGGTGCGCTTCGACGAGGGCGCGCTCGGGACGGCGATCAACGTCGGGCAGTTCCTGTCGACCGGCACCTTCTGGAAGACCGAGCAGTGCGCCGGGCCGCAGCACGACAACCCGATCGGCCTCGCCCCGGCGCCCGAGGCGCAGCAGCAGCTCCCGGCGGGGGTCGCGGTGCCGGCCTACGCCGACGGCGCCCAGTGCAACACGCGCGGGCTGACCGATCTCGGCGAGTACGCGGTGCGCGGGATGATGAAACGCAAGATGATGCTCGAAGTCGACCACATGAGCGTCAAGGCGGCCGCGCGCTCGTTCGAGATCCTGGAGTCGGAGTCCTACCCGGGCGTGATCTCCTCGCACAGCTGGATGGACCTCGACTGGATCGAGCGGGTCTACAAGCTCGGCGGCTTCGTCGCCCAGTACATGAACGGCGCCGAGGCGTTCAGCGCCGAGGCCAAGCGGACCGACGCGCTGCGCGACAAGTACAACGTGGGGTACGGCTACGGCACCGACATGAACGGCGTCGGCGGCTGGCCCGGCCCGCGCGGGGCGGACACCGCCAACCCGGTGCACTACCCGTTCCGCAGCGCGGACGGCGGGTCCCTGATCGACCGCCAGACCACCGGCTCGCGCACCTGGGACATCAACACGGACGGCGCCGCCCACTACGGCCTGGTGCCGGACTGGCTGGAGGACATCCGGCAGGTCGGCGGCCAGGGCGTGGTGGACGACCTCTTCCGCGGCGCCGAGTCCTACCTCACCACGTGGGGGGCCGCGGAGCGGCACCGGTCGACGGAGAACCTGGCCGCCAACCGCCCGGCCACCGCCAGCACCACCGAGTGGTGGAACCCGTTCGTCAGCTTCGCGCCCGGCCGGGCGGTGGACGGCGACCCGGGCACCCGCTGGGCCAGCGAGTGGAGCGACGACCAGTGGTTCCAGGTCGACCTCGGTTCCACCGGCCTGGTCGGGCGGGTCACGCTGGACTGGGAACGCGCCTACGGGCGGGCGTACCGGATCGAGGTCTCCACCGACGGGAGCACCTGGCGGTCGGTGTGGTCCACCACGACCGGGGACGGCGGCCTGGACACCGCACGGTTCCCCGGCGTCCCGGCCCGGTACGTCCGCGTGCAGGGCGTGCAGCGCGGCACCCAGTGGGGGTACTCGCTGCACGAGGTCGGCGTGTACAGCAGCTAGGTCCGGCGCCGGCCGCCCGGGGCGGCGAGACGGCGGCCGGGCGGCACCGGAGGGTCGGTGCCGCCCGGCCGCGTCGGGTCAGTCGAGGACGACGACCATCTTGCCCAGGGCCTGGCCGGCCTCCATCACCCGGTGGGCCTCGACGATCTCGTCGAAGCGGAAGGTCCGGGTGGGGCGGGCGCGGAGTGCGCCGGACTCGACCCGGGCGTAGATCTCGTCCAGTGGAACGCCCGAGAGCGGGAAGGCCGGGGTCCCCAGGACGAAGGCGCTGCCGAAGAAGCTGAGCCGGACGCCGCTGGGCAGGTCGGCGATCGGGTCGAAGTCCGCCACGGGGGCGAATCCGCCGAGGAAGCCGACCTGGCAGACCCGGCCGCGCGGCCCGACGGTGCGCAGCGAGTCACGGAGCACCGTGTTGCCGACGACGTCGAGCAGCGCGTCGACGGCGAGGCCCCTGCGTTCGACCTCCGCGGCCAGCCGCCCGTCGTCGATGAGCACCTCGGAGGCCCCGAGGTCCTTGAGCAGGGGCGCGTGTGCGGGGTTGCGGGTGGTGGCGAGCACCGTTGCGCCGTGGTGGACGGCCAGGTTGACGGCGGCCTGCCCGAGGGAGGAGGTCGCGCCGCGGACCAGCAGGGTCTCCCCGGCGCCGAGGGCGAGGTTGCCGTGCAGGGCGCTGTACGCCGTGGCGTACACCTCGGGCACGGCGGCCAGGTCGGCCCAGGGCAGCGTCGAGTCCACGGCCACCACGTTGGTCGCGGGGACGGTGACGCGTTCCGCGTAGCTGCCGTTGCGGGTCCGTCCCATGCCGCCGAGGATCGCCACCACCCTTGTCCCGACCGGGAGTTCGCCCGAGGGGTCGGCCTCGACGAGGCCGGCGCACTCGATCCCGGGGACGGCGGCCACCTGGCCCCAGGCACCGCTCCGCATGTACGCCTCGGCGTGGTTGAGGCCGAACGCCTTCACCCGGACGAGGACCTCGCCGGCGGCGGGCACCGGGTCGGGCAGTTCCGTGGCGGTGAGGACCTCGGGGCCGCCGTGGGCGGATATGACCATGGCCTTCATGTCCCAACCTCATTCTTGAATAGTCATTCATCTATAGGGCCGACGAAAGGGCCACCGCGTACGGTGGCCCGAGGTGCCGTGGCGTCAGGCGAGCACGGCGAAGGCGTTGTCGACGATCGCCCGCAGCACCGCCCCGTCGGGATTGGCCTTGCCGACGACCATGAGCCCCTGGCACGTCGCGACCAGCAGCTTGGCACTGCCGCCCGGATCGAGCGAGGCCCGCACCTCACCCCGGCGAACGGCGTTCTCCAGGGCGTGGGTCATGCACCGCTCCAGACGCGCCAGGTGGCCGCGCACGACGGCCGCCGCCGCGTCGTCCTCGGCGGCGTTCTCGATCGCCGTGTTCACCAGCAGGCAGCCCTGGCGCCCCTCGGGGCTGAGCAGGTCGCGCACCAGCCCGTCGAAGTAGCCGCGGACCTCCGCCACCGACGCACCCGCCGCCTCCAGCTCGCCGAGCTTGCGGGGCACGACCAGCTTCGAGTAGCGCTCCAGCGACTGGACGAAGAGCGCACGCTTGCCGCCGGGGAAGGCGCCGTAGATGCTGCCGGGCTTCACGCCCGTGGCCTTTACCAGGTCCTCGATGGACGTCGCCCGGTACCCGCGTTCCCAGAACCGCAGCATCGCCTGGTCGAGGACGGTCTCGGGGTCGAACTCACGGGGCCTGGGCATGGGGGAACCATATCTGAATACCCATTCAAGAACAACGGCCCCGGCGACAACGGCCCGAGTGACAACGGCCCCGGGAACAACGGCCCCGGTCCGGCCCCCTCACGTCGCGGTCACCCGGGCAGCACCGGGCCGCCGGGACGCTCCGCCGGCACCGGCCGCCCCAGCGGGAGCAGGTACTGGACGGGCTCCTCGATGTCGTCCAGGCCGAGGAGTTCGTGGGCGAGGTCGTCCTGGAGGCCGCCGAGGGGGGTGGTGCCCAGGCCGTGGGCGGCGGAGGTGAGCAGCAGGTTCTGGGTGAGGTGGCCGGCTTCGAGGAGGCCGAGGCGCAGCGCCCGCAGCCCGTAGCGGCGGCGCAGCAGGGCGAGGTCGAGGTAGACGACGAGGACGGCGGGGGCACTCCCGATGTCGATCGCCGCCGGGTCGCCGGCCGGGCGGGAGAGGTAGGAGGAGAGGGCCTTGAGGTCGTCGAGCTCGGGCGGCGGGCCGATCGGGCGCAGGCTGCGGTGCTCCGGCAGGCACTCGTAGGTGCCGGCGGGCAGGCCGTCGACGGCGAGGGCGACCAGCCGCAGGCGCACGGTGTGCAGGGCGCCCGCGCTCGGGTACGGGCGGTGGCCGGTGCCCTCGGCCTCGCCCTCGGCGAAGGCCGGCCACAGCAGGCCGCCGAGGGTGGCGGCGGTGAGCGGGCCGGTCAGCGGGCCACGGCTGGAGCGGCGGGTGAGCAGCGCGTCGGCGAGGGTGACCGGCGGCAGCGGGTCGGCGGGCAGCGGGACGTCGCCGGGCCGGGGCCGCTGGGCCGGGACGGGCGGCAGGTCCCGCAGGGTGGTGTCCTCGGTGCGGCCGATCTGGAACTTGCTGCGTTCCAGGTACTGGTGGTCCGGCGCGTGGTGGTCGGCGGGGAAGAAGGTGAACGGCTGCTCGGTCTCCAGCAGCGTCCGGGCGGCGAGGCGGCAGACCGCGCGCTCCTCGTCCGGGCCGACGCCGAGCCGGTTGAACAGCATGTGCAGCTGCGAGGCCCAGACCCAGGCGAGGCGTTCGGCCGGCTCCGGGGCCCCGGCGGCCCGCATCCGGGCGGCGGCGTCGGCGACCTCGGCGGCCCAGTCGCCCAGCCACGGCGCGGCCGTCCCCGAGCCGAGGGCCGCGCGCAGGGCCCGGGCACGCCCGGCCAGGGCGTCGCGCTGCCGGGCGAACACCGTGTTCACCCGGGTGTGGACGGCGGCGCCGGGCAGCGCCCGGTACTCGGTGACCCAGCGCCAGGAGGCGGCTTGGCGGCGCAGCCAGCGCGAGGCGGCGAGCTCGTCGAGGCCGAGCGCGTGTGCGGTGGTGTGGGCGAGGTCGAGGGCGATCGGCAGGCGGGAACCGGGGGCCGCGTCCAGGGCGCGCAGGGCGTGCACGGCGGTGCGGGTGGAGCGGGTGAACAGCTCCTCGGCGATCGGCAGCAGGGCCGGGCCGCCGTAGCGCTCGGTCTCGGGCACGTACGGCACCTCGGTGACCTCGCCGTGCCGCGCCGCCCAGGGCTCGTCCAGGGGGGTGCGGCGGGTGGCGAGCCGGGAGAGCTCGGCGGCGAGGGACGCGGGCGGCGCGCCGGGGCCGCGGAGGCGGATCCGCAGGTGGGGGCCGCCCTCGCCGTAGCGGATGAAGAACCAGTCGGTGTCGGCGAGCCCGTCCATCAGCGGGGCGAGGTCGGCGGTGACGAAGGCGTCCGCCTCGTGGGCGGGCAGGGGCAGCGCGAGGTGCAGGCTGTGCCAGCCGGTCGGGGGTGCGGCGTGGCCGGTGGGCGGCCGGTGGGCGGTCGTCACGTCCTGCATGGTCATCGTGTCCTTCCCGGACGGCTGGAGGGCTGGAGGGCTGGAGGGCTAGGGGAACGGGTGCGGGTGGAGCGGCAGTTCGTCGTGGCGCAGCGGGCCCGGGGTGCGGCCGAGCCGGTACGGGACCTCCAGCAGCCGGGGCAGGCCCCGGGTGCGGCGGTTGACGTGGCCGAAGGTCATCGGCAGCGTGCCGGGCACGATCACCTTGGCGCAGTGCAGGCCCAGCCGGTCGCGGACGCCGGGCTCGTCCTGGGTGACCACGACGACTTCCAGGCCCTCGCCGGCGAGCCGGCGCACGGTGTCCTCCAGCAGCTCGGTCAGGTCGGTGACCGGCGCGGGGGCGCCGGGCCAGCGCTCGGCCGGGGGCACCGGCGGCGGGCCGGCGAAGAGGAAGTCCAGCCGGGGCTGCGCCTCGGGCAGGGCGTTGAGGCCGACGTGGTCGTCCAGGGTGACGACCAGGTCGGGCCGGTCCAGCAGCTGCCGCAGCCGCTGCGGGTCGCGCGGGCCGCCCGGGGCGGTGGAGCGGTGCGGGGCCTCCTGGACGTTGGTGACCACCTCGGCGACGGCGGAACGGATCGCCGTCAGCGGGTCGTGGTGGGCGCCCGCCGCGAGGAAGGTGCGCGGGGTGTCCGGGTGGCCGCCGTGGTGGCGGCAGAGGGCGATCACGGCGGGGATGCCGAGGTCGTTGGTGGCGTCGAGGAGGGTCAGCCGGTAGCCGAACAGCCGGGCCCGGGCGGCCAGGTCGGCGACCTGCGGGTCCTCGGTGGGGACGGCGACGCCGGGCAGCGGGGTGCCCGCGTACCAGGCCATCAGGAAGGCGTCGCGCTCGGCGACCTCGAACAGGCCGTAGAGCGCGGCCTCCTGGGGGCTGTTGCCGAGTCCGCAGCCGTTGGAGGACTCGTAGACCACGCGGGGGCGGTCGCGGGCCGGCAGGTCCCAGTAGGCGACGTGCTCGGGGACGGCGACCGGGCGGCGGTGGGTCAGCGACCAGCCGTGCACCCAGTCGAGTTCCAGGTCCGGGGTGTACGGGACGGTGGTGGCGGCGGGGTGCCCGTGGTGGGCGGGGTCGGGCAGGCCCAGCCGGGCGGGGTCGAGGACGGCGTCGCGGCCGAGGTCGCGCCGCAGGTCGGCGAAGGAGGCGCGCAGGACGGTCCGGCGGCCGAGCGGCCGCATGCCGGCGTACCGCTCCACGGCCTCGAACAGGGCCACCCGCTCGCTGGAACGGAAGTCCTCCGCCCGTCCGTAGCCGCCGTCGTCGACCGTCCGGCCGTCGGTCGCCCAGGCGGTGGTGAGGGCGAACGCCGAGTCCTCGGTGCGGAACAGCCGGCGGACGGGGCCGAAGCGCTCGTCGTGCAGTTCGGCCCGCAACTGCTCGGCGCCCGTACGGTCGTTGGGGCCGCGCAGCACGGCCGGGTCGGGCAGCGGGCGGGGCGTCGCGGGCAGCCGGGCGGCCTCCGCGGTGTCGGCGGGCAGCGGGTGGCAGACGGGGCAGCCGCCGACGGGACGGACCCGGTGGGTGGACCAGGTGGCGCGGGCACCGTTCACCAGGTGGACGGTGGCGTGGCCGACGTCGGCCGGATCCGGTGCGGCCGCGGCGGGGGCCGGCGCTTCGGCGGGGGCCGGTGCTCCTACGCGGGCCGGTACGGCTGCGGCCGGCTCGGCGGCGAGCGCAGGGGCCGGTACGGCTGCGGCCAGCTCGGCGGCGAGTGCGGCCACCGCGTCGCCGAAGGCCGGGGTGCCGGTGCCGGCGAGCGCCAGTTCGGGGCTCTGCCAGGGCACCCGGCCGCCGGCGGTGGCGAGCCGCTGGTACTCGGTGCAGCCGAGGCAGGCGGGGGCGCCGGGGTGCAGGACGGGGCCGACCAGGGTCAGCGCGCCGTCCTCGCGCACCGGCACCAGGCGCACGGGGTGGGCCAGGGCGTGGCGGCTGAGCCGGGCGGCGAGGCAGAGGGTCCACTCGGTGAGGTGGACCACGGCGGTGCCGCGGGTGGTGGCCAGGGCCTGCGCCGGGGTGAGGACGGGGAGTTCGCTCATCGGCCGTCTCCTGAGCGTACGAGTGCGGTGAACCCGCAGCCGTCCAGGGCGTTGGCGAGCGGACGGACGGCGGGGGTGGCGGGCCGCCACGGGGCGGTGCGCAGGCCGGTCAGGCGGTGCAGGGCGGCGCGCAGGTCCGCTTCGCGGTCGGCGAGTCCGGTGAGCCAGTGGTCGGTCCAGCCCTCGTCCGTCCAGGCGGCCGGGTGGCGCCCGGCGGCGGCGAGCGGGGCGGCCGCGCCGGTGAGGGCGGTGTGGTGGGCGGCGGCCAGGCCGCTCCGCCGGGCGAGGAGGCGGGTGAGGGCGGCCAGGGCGGCGTGGGCGACGGCGTCGGCGGGGGTGGCCTCGACGGCTCGGCTCCCGTCGACCTCGGCCAGGAAGGCCCTTACACCATGTTGGAATTGACGGATCGTCAGAGCTGGCGACCGGCCGAGGAGACGGGCCAGTACGGCCCACCAGTGCGCGGCCTGCGGGTGCTCGCGCCAGGCCGACTCCGGCAGCGCGGGTCCGTGCGAGGCGAGGCCGTCCGCCGCGGCGCGGTCGAGGGCCGCCGCGCGCAGGGCCCGGCCGAGGGCGTGCTCCGGGTCGGCGCCCACCACCGGGGCCGCTCCCCCGTCGACGGCCGCCAGGTGGAGTTCGGCGGACCGGCAGGCGGCGGCCAGCCGGGCGAGGTCCGTCCGGGCCGCGCCGGCCACCAGGGTGCCGGACGGCGTGGCGCAGGAGACCAGGGCGACGGGAAGTTGGGGCAGGTCGCCGGGCGACGGCGCGTCGAGGACGCCCAGCCGTGGATCGCCCAGGGCGGTCACCCGGCGGAGGGCCTCGACGAGGTCCGTGGGCGGTTCGGCGGCACCGCCCGCACCCGCCGCCCACGGGTGGTGCTCGGCGCGCGTCGGGCGGGCCTCGGCGAGCAGGACGGCGGGGCGACCGGCGAGCAGGCGCGGGTCGTCGCCCGGCTCGCCCGGGTCCGGCAGGCCGGCGACGGCGCACAGCAGCCGCTGGGCGGCCGCGGCGCCGAGCAGGACGGGCAGCGCGCCGGGGTGTCCAGCACCCGGGTCAGCGTCGGTGCCGGAACCGGCGCCGGGGCCGGTGCCCAGTCGGGCCGCGAGGGCGGCGGCGTCCGCCCGGGTGCGGGCCGGGTCGGCGGGCTCGGTGACGAACCCGCCGTCCGCGCCGCACTGCACCGCGACCGCCACCGGCGGGGCGCCCACCGAGGCCACCACCCGCCCGGCCGGCAGCCCGGCGTCGGCGACCACCGCCGGTGCGGCCGTCCCGCCCCGGGCGAGGCCACGGGCCACCGCGCGGGCCAGCGGGCCGTCCGGGTCGGCGGCGGCCACCACCGGGCGGGTGGCCGCGAGGGCCGCCGCCGCGCCACCCGGCTCCGGCGCCACCGCGCCCGGCCAGAGCGGCAGTCGGGCGCCGCTCGGGTGGTCCACGATCAGGTCGTGCTCGCGCAGCCGGGCGGTGACGGTGGCCAGCGCCGCCGCCACCTTCGGCTCGGGGACCGGCGCCGCCGGGTCCGCACCGGGCGCGAGCCGGGCGTCGAGCAGCTTCCACAGCGCGGGGAGCGCGCGGCTGCCCTCCAGGGTGAGACTGCTGCCGCGCCCGCGCAGGTGCAGTCCGTCCCGGAGCCGGGTCACCGCCACGCCCGGGCGCAGGTGGGGCCGTACGACGCCCCCCTGCGGACCCCCGGCCCGGCCGGTCACGCGGCACCCTCCACGGCGGCGATGACCTCGTCCACCCGGTCCTGCCAGCGGTGCCCGGTGAGCTCGGGCACGGTGCGGACCACCAGGTGCGCGGCGAGGTAGCGCTCCACCGGCCGGACGTCGCAGATCGCGAACAGCCGGTACAGGCCGTTGGTGCAGGCCCGGTAGATCAGGTAGTCCGGGCGGGTCCACATCGTGCCGCCGGGGTCGGAGCGGTGCAGCAGCCAGTGGAAGTCGCTGTAGCGGGTGCGCAGGGCGAAGTCCCAGCGGGCGGCGGTCTCCGGGTCCCCGACCGCGGCCGCGCGGGCCCGGTACTCCTCGCGGCTGCCGCCGAGGTCGATCCCGGCCGCGTGGCGCCGCTCCGCGAGGGCCCAGGCGGTCGCCGACCAGTGCGCCCAGTCCCGCTCCCAGCCGCGCGCGCCGCCGTCGGTGATCCGGCCCACCAGTGCGGTGACGGCGCCGCCGACGCGGTCCCAGCGCCGGTCGAAGGCGGCCCGCAGGCTGCCGTCCGGGTCCTCGTGGACGAGGAAGTCCTCCAGGTGCGAGACCATCGAGTAGTGCCCGCCGATCAGCCCCTCCGGGTGCGCGGCGGCGTGGGCGGCGAGCGCCGACACCACCAGCTGGACGCGGGCCTCGGAGGCGTCGCCGTGCGCGCCGAGGAAGTCGCACCCCGCGCCGAGGGCGGGCAGGCCCAGCCGCATCAACTCGTCGCGCAGTTCGGCGGACCCGGCTCCCAGCAGGGCGTTCAGCGCTTCCCCGGCGGACGGGTCGACGGGCAGCACGCGGACGGTGTTGTCCGGCACCAGCGGCCCGTACGGCGGCGCGATCAGCTCGACCCGTCCGGCGACGGCGGCCTCGGCCAGCAGCTGTTCGTCCGTCCGGTCGGCGACCGACGGGTGCGCCGCCGTCCAGGCCCGCAGCCCCTCGGCGGCCCGCTCGGCCGCGGCGGCCACCCGCGCCCCCGGGCCGCGCAGCCGCAGCCGCAGGTGCGGCCCGAACCGCCAGTGCCGCTCGACGTGCGCCTCCAGCCCGTCCGCCGCCGCCTGCCGGGCGGCCGGCAGCACGGCTTCGCGCAGCGCGCGGGCCTTGACGGGCTGGTAGTAGGTCAGGACCACATCGCGGGCGGTCACGGCCTCCGGGCCGTCGGCCAGGTCACTCATCGGACGCCTCCTCGGCAGTGCGGAGCGGGACGGGGGGAAGGACTGGGGAGCGGACTCGCACCCGGGGGCGGGCCGCCGGCTTCCGCGGCACCGTGCCGCGGGCCGCCCGAGGGCCGGCCGGCCCTCGCGTGCGACGGCGCCCGGGTCACGGGGCTCCCTCCTCGGGGCCCGTGGCGCCCGCCCGTCCGGGCCGGTAGGTCTCCGCCACCAGCTCGACCGTCCGGGTGGGCTCCGCCGTACCGGCGATGGCGGGCAGCGCCTCCTCCAGCACCACCCCGTTCGGGTACCGGGTCAGCCACTTGGCGAGGTGGCACAGGTGCAGAGGGTTGCCGAGGTCGACGGGTTGGGGCTTCGGCGCCCGCAGGTGGGCCACGAAGGCGTCGGCGGGTGTGTCCGTGGTGGCGGCGGCCGGTACGGGGTGGAGGAAGAGCTGTTCGGGGAGGCCCAGCAGGGCGCGCCAGCGGGCGGTGGCCCCGGCCGGGATCCCGTCGGCGCCGGGGTCCGCGGCGAGGTCGGCGCGCAGGGCGTCGAGGACGGCCGGCGGCAGGTGCCAGCGGCGGCGGGCGAGGACGACGTGCCGGTGGCGCAGGCGCGGGGTCCCGGTGACGGTGCCGCCGGGCGCACCGAGGGCGGTGCGGGGCAGCAGCGGGCGGAAGTCGACCACGCCGTTGGGGTGGTCGGCGAGCAGCGGGGCGAGCCGCTGGGGCAGCATGACCGGCGCGAGGAAGCCGAGGTAGAGGACGTCCAGCAGTTCGCCGGTGCTCCGCAGACGGAAGCGGAGCTGGTCGGAGGCGGGGTCGTGGACGAGGTCGAGGTCGGCTTCGACCAGGTTGGTCCACCGCCGGTCGGGGCCGATCTCGTCGGCGAGCAGCAGGGGGTGGAGGTTGGCGTTGAAGCCGCCGACCGGCCGGATCTGGGCCGCGCGGGCTCCCTCGCCGAGGCCGCGGCGGATCTGCCGGGTGACGTCGGCGGCGGCCCGCGGTGTGGTGGCGTCGAGGAACCGGCTGGCGAAGCGCCCCCAGCCGCCGTAGACGTGGTTGACGCACAACAGGCCGTCGGTGGGGTCGGATTGGACGAACCACGAGTAGCTGAGCGGCCGGGCCGCGGTCCAGTCGGGCAGCCGGGCGGCCAGCGCCCGGACCCGCTCGGCGGGGAGGACGATCTCGCCGCCCGTCTCCGGTACGGCCGCGAACTCGGCCCGCAGGGCGGCCAGTTCGTCCGGTACGGCGATGGCGGACCAGGCCTCGGCGGCATCCGCGGCGAACTCCCACGGCGTGCCGCAGACCCCGCCGACGCCGTAGCGGGCGACGAACCGGTCGCAGGCGGCCCGTCGCATCAGGTGGCCGTGGTCGAACAGCTCGGCCAGCGCGGTGAGTTCGGCGAGCGCTGCGCGGTCGGCCCGGCTCGGCCGGCGCTGCGGCGGCGCGGGCGCGTGGACGTCCTCGCTGAGAACGGTGAGCGGTGCGGCCTCGGCGGGGACGGGTCGGCCGGCGGCGGCGAGCACCCGGTGCCAGGCGTCGGCGAGCGCGGCGAGCAGCGCGGGGCGGCGCTCGCCCGGCGCGTCCGCCAACTCGGCCGTCCGGTCCGCCAGGTGGTCGACCAGGGTGACGATCGCGGCGTCCTGCGGCCACTGCCGGAGCCAGTGGGCGAGGCTGCGCAGCGGCTGCGGGTCCTGCGGGTCGACCGGGTCGGTGGGCACCAGCAGGCGGGCGGTGCGGAGCTGGCCGACGAAGCGGTGCACGACGGGGTCGTCCTCCGGGCGACGGAGGGCGGCGGCGAGGCGGGTGGCGAGGCGGTCCGGGGTGTCCGGGGTGTCGGCGAGCGAGGCGAGCAGCGCCAGTTCGGGCCGGTCGGCCAGTTCGACCTCCTCCTCGCGGGTGACGAGGTAGCGGCCGCCGGCGAACACCACCTCGCTGCGGGCGTAGTGGGCACGGCCGTCGGCGACGCGGGCGGCGCCGGTCATCCGGTGCGGCAGGGTGCGGCTGCGCCGGGGGTCGTCGAGCAGGGCCTGGACGAGCGCGGCGACCAGCGTCCGGTTCTCCCGGACCACCGCGTACGGGGGCACCGGCGTTCCGGTGGGCGCGTCCGGCATGGCGTTCGGCGTGGTGTCCCCTGCGGGCCCGTCCGGTGTGGCGTCCTCCGCGTACCCGTCCGGCAGGCCGTCGCCCGAGGACCAGCCGACCGAGGTGAACCAGGTGAGCGGGCTGGTCTTGGTGGTGGCCCGCAGCGCGTGGCGCAGGACGGCGGCTTCCTCCTTGCGGGCGCGGGCCGGCCGCTCCCCCGTCGAGTCGGCCGCGCGCGCCGTGTTGGCGACCGCGCGCAGCAGGTCGGCGCTGGTGAGGGCGACGGCCCGGGTGAAGGCGGACGCACGGCAGAGTTCGGCGAGAGCGGCACGTTCGGCGGCGAGCGCGGGCGGGACGGCGTCGGCGAGCGCGGCGAGCAGCCGGGCGCGGCGCTGCCGCAGGTCCAGCCAGTCGGCGAGCCGCGGGACGCGCTGCGGCAGGTCGGCGAGCCGGTCGAGGTGGGCGGCGCGGGGCGGGCGTCCGTTGTGCAGGTCGCGGCGGAGCGGGAGCACGATCCGGCGGTGGAACTCCTCGTCGTGCCCGGTGCGGCTGTCGTACAGGTCGTCGCAGAGGTCGGTCCGCAGGGCCGCCTCCGCGGCTTCGACGGTGCCGAGTTCGGCGAGCAGGCTCCGTACGGCTGCCGACGGTGCGGACTGTGCGGGCCGGGCGAGCACGGTGGCGCGCACCAGGGCGTGGCGGGCGGTGTGGGCGACCGGTGCCGGCACGGGTGCGGGGACCGGGCGGAGTACGGGACGCGGCAGGGCTCGGTTCGGCATGGCGGCTCCCTCCGACGGGCCTGGGCGGTGCACGGCAGGAACCCGGCGCGTCCGCGCGAACGCGCCGGGTTCAAAGTTGTTGCACTGGTGGTGCGGGGCGATGCTCGGCGTACGGGGTGGTGCGGGGTGGTTCGGTGGGGCCGGTTCTCAGAAGGTGTCGAGGACCGGCGGGTGCGGCGCGCCGCAGGAGGACGATCCGCAGGAGGTCGAGCTGGGGCCGCCGGAGGCGCCGGTCTCGGGCAGCGCGACGGTGTCGCGCAGCGAGGTGACGGTCAGCTCCCCGAGGTCGAGGCCGTCGAGGGCGAGGATGTCATCGAGCGCGAGCGTGCCCTGTGTACGGTCGGACATGATGTCTCCCTGGGTTCTCGAACGAGGCTTGCCGGACGGTGATGTGACGAGTCGTGAGCTGATGAGTCGTCAGGAAAGCGGGGCGACCATGGTCTCCGGCTGGGCGCAGGAGGACGAGCCCTGGCAGGAGCAGGAGCCCCAGGACGCGCCGTTCTCCGGCAGCGCGACGGTGTCGCGCAGCGCGGTGACGTTCAGCTCGCTGAGGTCGAGGTCCTGGAGGTCGAGAGCGTTGTCGGACATGGCGGACTCCCTTGAGGTGGCAGGCGTGCCGGATGATCCGGGAACGGGTCTGCGAAGCGGGTGCTGTGGGATGTGCCGGGCCCCCCGTGGGTGCGTCGGTCGAGGGTCACTCGAACCCTGCTGTCGCGCCGCCCGAGGACGACTCTAGGCCTCGGGAACCCGCCGCCGACATGGCCGACGGGGCGTTTGGCCGGTAGTCCGTGCCCCCACGGCGCATCGCCACCGCCTCTTCAGCGGCGCTTGAGCGATCCGCCAGCGACCTGCGATGTTTCGCCCTCGAACACGACCTGACAGCTCGTCGGGAAAGGTGTACTGGGGCAGGCACGGAAGAGCGGGTGCGGTTGATCCGCACCCGCTCCACTCATTGATCGTTCCGCTGCCATTCCGCCGTGTCGGGGTGCCGGGGCCCGGATCCGACAGGGGCTGTCGGGTCCGGGCCCCGGGGGCCGCAACCGGTGGCGGGCCGTGGTTCAGGCCGCGCGGCCCGCGCAGACCGCATGGACGGTGAGCATCTGGGGCGCGGTGCCGGTGTTCTTGGCACTCGCCGACCAGGCGCCCCCGGTGCTCGGGTCGGCGGTCCCGGTGGCGGCGGAGCTCTTGATGTCCCAGGAGGAGCCGGCATCCGTCGCGAGGCCACCGCCCGTGACCACCGTCCCCGCCGGGCAGCGCGCACTTGCGGTGGCGAGCTCTCCGGGCTGGGCGGCGACGGACGAACTGACGGTCTGGCGCGCGGGCAGGCCACCGGCGCTCGACGACGGCGTTGCTTCCGCTCCGGAAGCGGACTGGCTGCAGCCGGTGTTCTGGTTGCCGGTGGACGGGCTGCCTTGACTCACCAGCCCTCCGGGGATGCACGCGACGGTGAGGGCGGGGGTGTTGAGGAGACCGAGGCCGAGCAGTCCGCCGTCGCCCTGGGCGTGAGCGGCGGGAGCGCCCAGGAGAGCGGCTGCTGCAACGGCGGCGCACATGGCGCTGATCTTCCCGAATGACTTCACGGGCTGTCCTTACCTGGTGGGCGAGCGATCGGTGCGGTGGCACCCACTCGCCTGCTGATCGGGCCACCAGCAGGATGCCGATCCCGGGGATCACTCCGTCGTCTGCCACACCCGACCCGGCGAAGGCTTCGCTCGTTCAGCCCGTGCCCCCGGCGAGCCGGCCCCGCGACGACTCGGCGCAGCGGTCCACGCAGGGCGGCGGCGGCTGCGGCGAGCGCCTCTTGTGGACGCCGTATGCGGCCGGGCTCACGCACACGGCACGGGCCGGCCCGGTACCCGAAGGATGGGTACCGGGCCGGCCCGGGCAGCGCGTGACGGCGGGTCAGCGCGCGGCGGTCTTGCGGGTGCGTCGGGACACCGAGTCCAGGACGACGGCGGCGAGCAGGACGGCGCCGGTGATCATGTACTGGATGGCCTGGTTGACGTGGACCAGGTCGAGCCCGGTGATGATCGACTGGATGACCAGGATGCCGAGCAGGGCCGACCAGGTCTTGCCGCGTCCGCCGAACAGGCTGGTGCCGCCGATGACGGCCGCCGCGATGGAGTTCATCAGGACGTTGCCGCCGCCGAGGATCTTGTCCGCGGAACCCTGCTGCGAGGCGATGAACAGACCGCCGAGGGCCGCCATGCCGGCCGAGATCATGAAGACCGAGATCCGGACCCAGGCGACGTTGATGCCCGCGCGGCGGGCGGCCTCCACGCCACCGCCGACCGCGAAGATCTGCCGGCCGTAGCTCGTGCGGCGCAGGACGAAGTCGGTGATGACGACGACGCCGAGGAAGACGAGCAGGGGCAGCGGCAGGCCGCGGTCCTGGTTGAGCATGTAGGCGGCGGTCAGCGCGATGACGGCGAGGACGCCGGTGCGCAGCGCGATCTCGCTCATCGGGCGGGCCGCGAGGCCGGCCGCGCTGCGGCGGCGGGCGTCCATGATCTGCCCGGCGCCGAAGAGCGCGACGCCGAGGACGGCGAGGCCCCAGGTGTAGGCGACGTCGCCGTCGCCGAGGAAGTAGGTGTCCAGGTTGGCGAGGACGCCGTCGTTGACGACGTTGACGGTGCCCTTGTCGCCCAGGACGTACTGCTGCAGGCCGCTCCAGGCGAGCAGGCCGGCGAGGGTGACGACGAACGCCGGGACGCCGATCTTGGCGAAGAAGAAGCCGTGCAGGGCGCCGATCGCGACGGCGGCGGCGATGGCGATGAGGCAGGCGAGCCACTCGTTGTAGCCGGAGCGCACGGACAGGACGGCGGCTATCGCGGCGGCGACGCCGGCGACGGAGCCGAGCGAGAGGTCGATCTCGCCGAGGAGGAGCACGAAGACGATGCCGACGGCGATCAGGCCGGGGCCGGCGATCCACTTGGTGATGTTGGTGAGGTTGTCGGCGTTGAGGAAGTCGCCGGTGACGCTCTGGAAGATGACGCCGATGAGGATCAGGCCGAGGACGACGGGCACGGAGCCGAGGTCGCCGTTCTTCATCTTCTGCTTGAACTCGGCGACGTAGCCGGCCAGACCGGCCTCGCGGACGAGCAGGCGGGGGTCGACCGCGGGGGCGGCCGGTGCGGGGGTGTCGGGGGTGGTCTGCTCGGTGGTCACTTCGCTTCCTCCGCGAGTCGTGCCTGGCGGCGGGTGACGGCGTTCTCGGTGGCGCCGGTGATGGCGGAGATGATCTCCTCGTGCGAGGTGTTCGCCACCTCGAAGACGCCGTTGTTGCGGCCCAGCCGCAGGACGGCGACGGTGTCGGCGACGGCCTTGACGTCGGCCATGTTGTGGCTGATCAGGATGACGCCGAGGCCGCGGTCGCGCAGGCGCTCGACGAGGTCGAGGACCTGGGCGGTCTGCTCGACGCCGAGGGCGGCGGTGGGCTCGTCCAGGATGACGATCTTGGGGTCGCCGACCAGGGCGCGGGCGATGGCGACCACCTGGCGCTGGCCGCCGGAGAGGGCGGCGATGGGGATGCGCACGCTCGGGATGCGGATGGAGAGCGTGTCGAGGAGTTCGCGGGCGCGCTTCTCCATGGCGACCTCGTCGAGCGTGCCGAACCGCTTCAGCTCACGGCCGAGGAAGAGGTTGCCGACCACGTCGAGGTTGTCGCACAGCGCGAGGTCCTGGTAGACGGTCGCGACGCCGAGGGCCTGGGCGTCGTGCGGGCGGCCGATGGAGACCGCCTGGCCCTCCCACTCGATCGTCCCCTCGTCGATGGGGTGGACGCCGGCGATGGTCTTCACCAGCGTGGACTTTCCGGCGCCGTTGTCGCCCACCAGGGCCACCACCTCGCCGGCGTGTACCTCCAGGTGCACGTCGGTCAGTGCCTGGACGGCGCCGAAGCGCTTGGAGACCCCGCGCAACGCCAGTACGGGTGCGCCTGTCACGTGAACCATCTCCTTCTTCCCGCGCACGCCGTGATGGTGGGTCGGCGGCCGGTGTGGCCCGCGCGCCGTGCGGAGCGGGCGGGTGAACGTCGAAAAGGGGCTGTCGGGGCGGGCCGGGGCCTGCCGCGCGCTGCGGGCGGTGCTCCCCGGGGAGGCGGGGAGCTCCGCCCGGGCGGTGCTACTTCAGGCCGGCGGTGGCGCAGGCGGCGGCGTAGTCCGCGGTGCAGATGTCGGCGGCCTTGTACAGGCCGTCGGCGATGACGGTGTCGTTGATGTTGGCCTTGGTGACGACCTTCGGGTCGAGCAGCTTGGCCGGGATGCCCTTGTCGGTGGCGCTGTCGACGCTGGCGGTGGCCACGGACTTGACGTCCTTGCCCTGCAGGAGGTCGACGGCCAGCTCGGCGGCGGTGTCGGCGAGCGGCTTGTAGGCCTTGTAGATGGTGTAGGCCTGGTCGCCGTTGACGATCCGCTGGATGGCGTCGAGGCCGGCGTCCTGGCCGCCGACCGGGACCTTGATGCCCGCACCCTGGAGCTGGGTGATGATGGCGCCCGCCATGCCGTCGTTGGCGGAGTAGACGGCCTGGAAGCCGTCCTTGCCGAGCTGGGTGATCGCGGCACCGATCTTCTGGCCGGCGACGGTGGGCTTCCACTCGCCGGACTGCTCGTAGACGACCTTCTTCACCTTGCCGTCGAGCACCTTGTGCGCACCGGCCTTGAACTGGCCGGCGTTCGGGTCCGCGTCGTCACCGTTGATCATGACGACGTTGGCGTCGGCGGCCTGCGCGCCGAGCGCGTCGACCAGGGCCTGGCCCTGCAGCTCGCCGACCTTCTCGTTGTCGAAGGAGGCGTAGGCGGCGACCGGGCCGGTGGCCAGGCGGTCGTAGGCGACGACCTTCACGCCCTTGGCGGCGGCCTCCTTGACCCAGGACTGGGTCGAGGTGGCGTCGAAGGCGTCCAGGACGATGACCTTCACGCCCTGGGCGATCAGGGTGTCGAACTGCTGCTTCTGCTTGGCCGCGCTGCCCTCGGCGTTGTTGTAGAGCACCTTGCAGTCCGCGCACAGCGCCTTGACCTTGGCCTCGATGAACGGGCGGTCGAAGGACTCGTAGCGGGTCGAGGACGCGTTCTCGGGCAGCAGCAGGCCGATGGACTTGTTGTCGCCGCTCGCGGCGGAGTCCTTCTTGTCGCTGCCGGCCTTGCCGCAGGCGGCCATGGACAGGGCCATCGAGACGGCTGCGGTGGCGATGACGGCGCGACGCATCATTGCGTTCATGTGGGGGTGCCTCCCTGACGTCGCCGCGACAGTGCGGCGGAGTGGGAGGGAGTCAACCCGCATGTGCCAGATGGAGTCAAGAAGTAAATCCAAGGCGAGAGAAGGCGGGGCCTTTTCGTTATCTTCCTGAACGCATCCATCACCTGAAGGGGGTGCCATGAACACGCAATGCGTCATCGTCGCGACTATCAGTGACGATGACGGAGTGCAGGCAGGGACTTCGGCGAAGTCTCGACACAGGCCGGGCGCCTACTGCGCCCTGGAGTGACGCCTGGGGCTCGTGCGTTCAAGATGTGTCGACTGGGGTATAGTCCGCAGGTCGGCTGTGGACTTCACGGCAGCGGCCCCGCCGAAGCGGCGTCCCGGGCCGGCCCACCCCACGGAGCCGACTCACGCACACGGCACGGACCCTGACGATTCGTCAGCGGTGGCGCGGGCGGACCGCCCGGCCGCTCAGCCGCGCAAGCGGCGGGCCCCTCAGCCGCGCAGCCGGCGGGCCCGGAGGTACTCGCGGCCCAGCAGGCGCAGCGCGGCCCCCTTGGCCGGGCTCGCGGAGCGGCGCAGCAGCGCGCCCAGGTCGGCACGGGCGGCGGCGCTGACGAGCCCGTCCACGCCGAGGAGGCAGCGGACCATCGGCCGGTGGGCGGCCGGCACCAGTTCGACGACGGCGCCGCCCTCGGCGAGGGCCCGGTCGGCCCGGTCGAGCAGTTCGCCGAGCAGCGTCCGGACGGCCGGCAGGTCGCGGGCCTGTTCCAGGTCGGCCCGGGTGACGCCGTGCCGGCTCAGAGTGTCCGCAGGGACGGTCAGCCGGCCCTCGGCCAGGTCCTCGGCGAGGTCGTTGACGAAGTCCAGCCGCTGGGCGGCGTCGATGTAGGTGCGGCAGGCGGCGCGGTAGGCGGCCTGGTCGCCGTCCGGGCCGAGCAGCCCGGCGACGAGCATGAAGCCGGGCAGCGAGTACCCGTCCACGTACGCCTGGTACTCCTCCTCGGTGGCGAACCCGGTGAAGTCGAGGTCCGTCTCCGCCGCGGCCAGGAAGTCCAGGACGTGCCCGCGCAGGGCGGGGTGCGCGGCGACGCTGTTCAGCAGCGGGCGCAGCTCGGGGTCGTCGGTGCGGTCGGCGTCGAGGCTCCCGGTGACCTCCCGCTGCCAGCGGGCGGACGCCGCCCGGCGCTCGGCGAGCGGGCCGCTGTCGAGCAGGGTGTCGGTGCGGTGCATGAAGGCGGCGGCCGCGATCACGTGCGGGACGGTGCGGTCCGGGAGCAGCAGACCGGCGGCCAGGGTGACCTCCCGCTTGTACCGGGCGACCTGCCGGCGCTGTCGGCCGTAGTCGGCCCGCAGCCCGGGGTCGTGCACGCCGGCCGCGTCCAGCGCCCGCTCCCACCTGCTCACTCGCTTCACCCAATCGTCCGTTCGATCCGCACCGAGCGTAGTGGGTGGGAGGCGGACGGCCCATTCCGGTCCCGGCCCGGAGGGCGGGGACCGGAGCGCAGGGCCCGGGCGCAGGGACCGGAGGACGGGGCCCGGGCGCCGAGCGGCCGGACCGGTCAGCGCTGGCGGATCGTGGAGAAGCCGCAGGCCGGGGTGCAGAGGGTGACGATGCCGCTGTAGCGGTGGGTGGTGCGCCCCTTGGTGACGCTGTGGACGGTGAGCTTCTCCCGCAGGTTGAGCTCCCGGCAGCGCGGGCAGGCCGCGCTGACCGGCTTGCCCCAGGGGCGGTTCGGGTCGAGCTTGGTGTAGGCGACCGCCATCAGGACGACGGCGAGGCCGGCGCCGCCGAAGCCGATGACCCGCCACACGCCGTTGGAGGACTCCCGACGGTCGATCATCTCGTCGTACGAGTAGATGCCCCCGCCGCCGTGGTTGGACCAGATCCGGCACTCGCTGTTCCGGGTCATGGTGTGGCCGTCGCAGGTCGGCGCGGAGTCCGGGTCGGACTTGCCGACGACCAGCGCCAGGAACAGGCCGATCCCGGCCAGGACACCCAGCACGATCATGGTGGTGGTCCGACTGCGGCCGGTGTGCAGCCGCTTGCGCTCGTTGTACGCCGTATCGATCACAACCTGGGCCATGTTGCCCCCGTCGACCGCCACCGCTGTCTCCTGTTGTCCGGATGTCCGTACTGCTCGTGTTCCGAGCCGAATGTCCCCCTCGGCGAGGGGGCGACACGAACCCACCATGATCGACGCGCGATCGCACCCGATTTGGGAAGCTCTTGACCTTTCAGCTTCCGGTCGTGACCGAGGCCAGGTACGCGGCGGCCCGGTCCGGGTCGAGGTACCACCGCGCCACGTCCGCCGGGTCGTTGAAGTTGTTGGCGAAGCGGTCCGCCACCGCCTGGTGCTCGCCGGCGGCGACGAGCAGGTCGAGGACGTGCGGGGGCGGCGGGGCGAGCATCGCGTTGGACCAGGTGGTGACCGGGCCCGCGATCTCCCAGAAGCCGTCGAAGGCGGCCTGCTGGAAGTCGCGGTCGAAGGGCTTGTCGCCGTGGGCGAGGATCGCCTCCAGGTAGACCGCCGCGCACTTGGCGGCGTTGTTGGCCCCCTGCCCGGTGACCGGGTCGTTGGTGACCACGACGTCCGCCACGCCCAGCACCGCGGCGCCGCCCGGCAGTTCGCCGACCGGGCGGCGGACCACCGGGGTGAAGCGCCCGGCCAGGGTGGCGCCGGCGTCGGTGAGTTCGACACCGGCGCGGGCCCGGTCGTACTCCCAAGGCGTGAAGGTCCTCATCAACTCCAGTGTCACCCTGAGGTGTTCGGCCGGGTCGCGGAGCCCGTCGAAGGCGTCCGCCGGTCCGCCCGGCATGGCCTCCCAGAGCAGGATGTCGCACGGCCCCGACATGGTCAGGGCGGGCATCACGAAGAACTCGCCGATGCCGGGCACCACGTTGCAGCGCACCGCGGGGAAGTCGTGCTCGGGGCGCGGCGCGAGCCCGTGCACGTAGGCGGCGGCCAGCGCGCGCTGCGGCCGCTCGTGCGGCGAGTGCGCGTGGTCGCGCTCGAACAGCGAGCCCAGCACGCCCTTGCCGGAGGCGACCAGCACCAGGTCGTACGAGCCGGCCAGGTGCTGCAGGTCGGCGGCGGTCACCGTGCGCAGCTCCACCCGGCCGCCGCGCCCGGCGAAGGCCTCCAGCCAGGTCGACATCTTCAGCCGCTGGTCGACGGACTGCGCGTAGGCGTCCAGCCGCCCCACCCAGTCGATCACCCGCGGCCCGTCCGGCATGGCCACCGACACCCCGACGCCCTCGATCCGGGGTGCCTCGTCGGCCCACAGGTCGAGGCCGAGGGCGCGCTCGGTGCGCAGCGCGGAGTCGAACATGCACTGGCTGGACAGCACCCGTCCGGCGCGCACCTCCTCCGCGCTGCGGTCCGTCAGCACCGTCACGTCGTAGCCGTGGGCCTGCAGCCCCAGGGCCAGTTGGAGTCCGGCCTGCCCGGCACCGACGATCAGAACTCTGCGCATCGCCCCTGCTCTCCTGGTGGTACGTCCCGGCGCGGCGCCGGCTCCGTCCGGCTGCCCAGTGGCCTGGATACCAGTCATCGGCGCGCGCGTCCACGGGCCGCGCAGGGGCGGCCGGCCCCGGGGCCGACGGTCGGGCTCACGGACCGTCAGCGGCCGCTCCGGCGGATCCCGCGGCCGGGAAGACGATCGGGCTGATCAGGTACGGATCCCGCTCCGGTGCCGGGCGGTTGGCCAGCCGCGGCGCCAGCACCGCGAACAACTCGCCGCCCAGCTCGGCGAGTTCCTCGGGGCTGAGCCAGAACGTGCCCTGCCGGTAGGACACGCCCTGGGCCGCCGGGTCGGCGTCGTCCCGGTCGAGGTAGGCGTTGAACTCGGCGAGCAGGACGGCCATCGCGGCCGCGAAGCCCCGGCGGTGGTCCTCCGTCGACATCGCGGCGGCGGTGGCGCCGTCCACCGCCGGACGGTCCTCGCGCAGCCGGTAGTGCCGTTCCACGGCGCCCCGCACCCGGTGCTCCTCCGCGACCTCCAGGAAGCCCGCCTCGGCGAGCAGCGCGACGTGCCGGTACACCGTCACCTTCGAGACGCCGGACAGCCGTTCGCCCAGCTGCGTGGTGGTGAGCACTCGGCCCCCGGCGAGGGCGTGCACCACGCGCAGGCGCACCGGGTGCAGGAGAAGGTCGGCGGGATCGTGGTCCATTGCTCCACGATTTCACAGCCGCTACCATTCTCAAAGATGAAAACGGTCAGCGCCCGGACGGGGATCCGGGCGCGCGGAACGGGGGCACCAGCACATGCGCCGCACACGGCAGGCACCACGGACGGGTCGCACCAGCGGACGGGAGGTGACCGTCAACGGACGGCCGTTGTACGTCGAGGAGTCCGGCCACGGCCCCGACCACGTGCTCTTCGAGGCGGGCCAGGGCCTCGGCCGCACCTCCTGGGACCCGGTCCTGCCGCTGCTCGCCGACCGCGCCCGGCTGGTCGCGTACGACCGCTCCGGCTTCGGCCGCAGCCCGCGCAGCGACGCCCCGCTGACCGTCGAGGACCTGGCGGCCGACCTGGTCGCCCTGGTGGACGCCACCGTCCCGGGCCGCTTCGTCCTGGTCGCCCACAGCATGGGCGGTCTGGTGGCCCGCCTCGCCGCCGAGCGGCTGGCGCCCCGGCTGCGCGGGGTACTGCTGGTCGACCCCACGCCGGAGACCGCCCCGGCGTACGACGCGATGGAGCAGATCGCCCGGCGGGTCGACCGTACGCTCGCGGTCGTCGGGCCCCTGATCCGGCTCCGGGCGGTCGCCCGCCTGGCCGGCGGCGAGGTCCGCCGGGTCTTCCCGCCCGAGACCTACGCCACCATGCTCGCCGAGGACTTCGTCCCGGCCGGCATCGCCCAGACCCGCCGCGAGTTCCGCGCGGTGGCCGCCGCCGTCCCCCGCCTGCGGGCCCGGCCCCCGGTGCCCCCGGCCTGCCCGACCGTCCTGCTCTCCGCCGACCGCCCCCGGCGGGGCGGCGAACGCAACCACCCGGCGCTCCAGGAACACCAGCGCCGCTGGACCGAGGCCCTGCCCGACGGACGCTACGAGCGCGTGGACTCCGGGCACTTCATCCAGGCCGAGCAGCCCGCGCTCGTCGCCGACCGCGTCCGCGAGCTGCTCGACCGCGGCTGACGGCCCCGCCTCGCCCGACCTCGTCCGTCGCACATCGCTTGTCGAGCACCGCGCATCGCTTGTCGAGCACCGCGCGCCGCGCACCGCGCGCGTGGCGACGCGCGGCGCGGCTCACCGAGGAGGCGTCAGGAGCGGGCGGCGAACGGCATCGCGTCGGCCCACTCCCAGCGGGCGTGTCCGGCCTCGACCAGCGCCCCCATCACGGCGAGCAGCCCGGCGGGCTCGACGTCGGGCGGGACGTCGACGGCGACGAGGCGGTCGCCCTCCCACTCGCTCAGCAGTCCGGCCGCGCCGGTCTCGGCCCTCATCCCGTCGGCGGCCGCGCGGAGGTCGTCGGCCGGCAGGCCGGGGACGAACACCAGCCGCAGCGTCCGGTGCCAGGCCGTCCCGACGACCTCGCTGACGTAGTCCTCGTCGTCGAGCAGCACGGTGTCGCCCAGGGCGATCCCGTAGGCCGCGAAGGGTATGCAGGCGACCTGGTGGCTCCCGTCGTTCAGGGCCCGGAGCCACAGCTGCTCGACCCGCCCGTCCAGTCCGAAGGGGGCCAGGTCGGCGCGCGCGATGTGGTGGGACGCGGCGCGACCGACCGGGTCCCGGTGGACGACGAACTGCACGACCGCACTCCCCCGGGGCCGACTCCGCTGACCTCGCCATGATGCCGCAGCCGGTCACCGCTGCCGGTGCCGGGGGCGACAGCACGGGGCGACGGCCGCCTCAGCCCGTGACCAGCCGTCGGCCGGTGACCTCCTCCGGCCGGATCCGGACCCAGAGCCGGCGGTCGCCGCCCACCCACGGTGCCGCGCCGACCAGGCCGTCCAGGCGTTCCAGCTCGCCCGGGTCGTCCTCGTAGTGGGCCGGGCCCAGGGCGAGCACGCTCCAGCCGCGGCCGAGGTACTCGTCGATGTGGTCGACCTGGAAGGAGACCGCGGCGCCCTCCTCCGGCGCGGTGGCGTGGCGCGCACCGGTCCGGTAGGCGAAGGAGGCCCGGTCGACCACGTAGTTGACGGGCAGCACCACCGGCCCCGGCTCGACCGGCAGGCCGATCCGGCCGATGCCGTGGGTGCCGACGAGCTCCCAGCACTCGGCCTCGGTGAGGTTCTCCAGCTGCGGCCGCGGCCCGGGGCCGCCGTGCCCGGGCGGGGCGTCGGCGCGGCCCGACAGCAGCTCGTCGGTGCTGCTGCCGAGGGCGGCGGCGATCCGGACGAAGCCCCCCGGGTCGAACCCGGGCCCGGCTTCGAGGAGGTGCCGCAGGTAGCGGGGCGCCATCGCCGCCCGTCGTGCCAGCTCCTCCTCGCCGAGGCCCAGTTGCTCCCGCCGTTCGGCGATCCGGCGGGCCACGACGGCGGGGTCGGGGGTGTCGTGCACGGTGGTGACTCCTCGGCTTGCCGGGGTGTTCGGGCCGCGGGCCGGGCGTGACCCCGTACGGGTCCGTCCGTTTGACCAGGGCGGAACCATCCAAGCGCCCACCCTGCGGCAAGTCGAGCAACGGCCCGGCCCGTGCGTGTCGGTAAGCACCGTCGGCGGTGCGACGCCGCGGGCCGCGGCCCCCGGACCCGGCCTTGATCCCGCACCACCCGGCTGCGATCATCGGCCTGACGCGGAATCAGGTCCGGGTCCACAACGGGGAGGAGTGCCATCCGTGATCGTCGTGACGGGTGCCACCGGTACGGTCGGGTCCGAGGTCGTCGCGGGGCTGCGGGAGCGCGGTGCGACGGTGCGGGCCGTGGTGCGCGCCGGTTCGTCGGGGCCGGCCGGGTGGGACGACGCGGTCGAGCGGGTGGCCGCCGACTTCGCGGACCCGGAGTCGCTGGACGCGGCCCTGGCCGGCGCCGACGTGGTCTACCTGCTGGTGGCCGTGCACCCCGAGATGGCCGGGCACGAGCGGAACGTGATCGACGCCGCGGTGCGCACCGGGCGCCGCCCGCGGATCGTGCTGCACGCGGCGGCGGGCGTCGAGCACCGCCCGGAGGGCGTGCGCTTCGTCGGCTCGCACGTCAGCGGCCTCGACCACCTGCGGGCCTCCGGCCTGCCGTGGACGGTCCTCGCGCCGAACGGCTTCTACCAGAACTTCCTGGGCATGGCCGGGTCGGTGAGGTCCGGCACGCTGGCCGTGCCGGGCGGCACCGGCGCGGTGTCGTACGTGGACGCGCGGGACGTCGCCGCGGCGGCCGTCGAGGTGCTGGCGACCGACGGCCACGAAGGCGCGGTCTACACCCTGACCGGCCCGGCCGGGCTCACCCACGACGAGCTGGCCGAGCAGCTGGGCGCGGTCGCGGGCCGCGACGTGGCGTACACCGCGCTCGCGCCGGAGCAGGCCCTGGCCGGGATGCTCGGCGCCGGCTGGGACCCGTGGCGGGCCGAGGGCATGGTCGAGCTGTACGGGCTGTACGCGTCGGGGCAGGCCGCGGCGGTCAGCCCGGACGTGGAGAAGCTGACCGGGCGCCCGGCCCGCTCCTTCGCCGAGTTCGCCGCCGAGCACGCGGCCGTCTTCCGGGCCTGACGGGCGGTCACACCGGGCAGGGGGTCCGCGCCCGGCGCGGCGCTCACCCCGGCGCGTCCCTCACTCCGGCGCGGCGCTCCCCCGGTCCCACCGGGCCGGGGCGAGCGCCGCGAGCATCACCGCCGCCGTGAGGGCGAACGCCCACGGATAGCCCGTCCCGCCCGCGACCGCCCCGAAGGCGACCGCGCCGACGCCCATCGCCCCGTCGTAGGCGACGTTCCACAGCGCGGTCACGGTGCCGTACCCGGACGGCGGCACCCGGGTGTACATCAGCGCCAGCGTCGCGTTCTGCGCGGCGCCGAAGCCGGCACCGAACACCGCCGCCCCCGCGACGACCGCCACCGCGCTGTCCGTCCAGGCCAGCAGCAGCATCCCGGCCGCCGCGGCGAGCAGGGCGGGCAGCACCAGCCCGGCCGAGCCGCGCCGGTCCCCGTACCGCCCGGCCAGCCAGCGGGCCAGCGTGGCCGCCCCGGGCTGGACCAGCAGCGCGACCGCGACGGCTCCGCCGGACGGGACGGCGAGCGGCAGGAAGGTGACGATGACTCCCGCCGCCAGCGCCGTGGCGCCGAACACCGTCGCCGGTCGCAGCAGGGCGGCACTGCGCAGCCCCTCCCGCAGTCCCACCGCCGGACCGGACGCGGCCCTGCGGTCCGGGAGGGCGGGGACGGAGGCGACGGCGGCCAGCGGGGCCACCGCCCCGATCGCGAACACCCAGTCCCAGCCGACGTGTTGGCCCAGCCAGACGCCGATCGGCAGGCCGACCACGGACGGCACTCCGGAGACCACCCCGACCAGCGCGAGCCCCTCCCCGCGCCGTTCGGCCGGGATCAGCGAGGCCGTCAGCGCCCCGCCCGCCACCAACGCGGTCGCGAAGCCGATCCCGCGCAGCAGGCAGACCACCACCACCGCCGCCATCGAAGCGGTCGCGGCCAGCACCAGCGCGGGCGCGCCCAGCAGCACCAACCCGGCGGCCAGCACCGGGCGGTAGCCGAACCGGGCGGTCAGCGCGGGCGTGGCCAGCTCGCCCACGACGGTGGCCAGCATCAGCGCACCGGTGGCCAGGCCGGCCGCGTGGTCGCCGCCGCCGGACTCCTGGGCGTACAGCGGGACGGCGGAGAGCAGCAGGTTGAAGCCGACGGAGGACCCGAACAGCGAGACGAAGCGCAGCAGCAGGGCCCGGGTCACCAGTGGCGGCCGGACGGAACCGGCCTCCGGCGACGTGGAGTTGCTCGTCGTGGTCACCCGGTGACGGTATCCGTCCCGACGGGCCACCGGTACGGTCCCGCACCCGGCGCCTTCGCCTCCGCACTCCGGCCCGATCGGCAGTTCGAAGCGGCGGCTCCACGCCGCAGTTCGACGCGGCGGATCCGTGCGGCAGTTCGACGCGGCAGCACAGGCCGGCAGCACAGGCCGGCCGCCCAGTCCCGCCGCCCGGTCCGGCCGCTCAGTGCGGCGGCTCGTCGCCCGCCCCGGTGAGCTCCGCGGCCAGCGCGCCCAGGCTCTCCCGCAGCAGCCGCACCAGCGGGTCCTGGTCCCGGCGCGGGTGCCACAGGAGGGTGACCCGCAGCGGCCGCAGCCGGGCGGGGACGTCGACCGGCACGACGCCGAGGGCCGCGCCCGGCTCGCGGACCAGCACGGCGGGGGCGACGGTGACCAGGTCCGTCCGGCCGACCAGCTGCAGCGCGGCGAGGTAGCCGGGGACGACGCAGCGGACGGTGCGGGGCACGCCGGCCTCGCGCAGCTCCCGGTCGAGCGCCTCCTCCGGCCGCCCGCTGCGGGAGACCAGGACGTGCCCGGCGGCGGCGAAGCGCTCGGCGGTCACCTCGCCGCGGGTCAGGCCGTGGTCCGCCCGGACGGCGGCGGTGAGTCCGGCCCGGACCAGGCCGAGCGAGCGCAGGTCCGGGTACTTGGCGGCGTTGACCACGACGGCGAGGTCGGCGGTGCCGTCCCGGACGGCTTCGGCGCCGTCCCGCCCGCCGTCGGAGGCCAGCAGGCGCAGTTCGGCGGCGGGGGCGGCCGCGGCGAGGCGGGCGAGCAGGTCGGCGCTCCTGGTGATGATCAGGTCCTGCGGCGCGACGACGGTCAGGCTGCGGTCGAGCGGGCGGGCCTGACGGTCGAGGAGCTCCTCGGCCTGTTCGAGCCAGAGCCTCAGCCGCGGTCGGAGGTCCACGGCGGCGGCGGTGGGCCGCAGCCCGCGACCGGAGCGCACCAGCAGCGGGTCCTGGAAGGCGCGGCGCAGCCGGCCGAGGGCGCGGCTGGTGGCCGGGACGGAGAGGTTGAGCCGGTCCGCGGCGCGGGTGACGGAGCTCTCCTGCAGGAGGGCGTCGAGGACCACCAGCAGGTTGAGGTCGACCGAGGACAGTTGCACCAGGTGAAAGTATCAGTTGCCATTTTGCCGATTGCTGCAAATCCGCAGGCCGCCTAGGTTCGAGGAAGAGCGACCGCAGCCCGCCCGACCGGCCTCCGCGCCGGGGCGCGCCCCGCCCGTCGCCGTTTCCCGTCTCGACCCGGAAGGGGTCCCCCATGCCGTCCGCCGTGCCCCGACACGTCCACCGGCCGCCGCGCGAACACCGGGTCCTCGGCCCGACCGGCCTGACCGTCGTCTGCGGCGCCTCCCTGTTCATCACCAGCCTCGACTCCACCGCGGTGAACGTCGCCCTGCCCACCCTTCGCTCCGAACTCGCGGCCGGGCCCTCCCAGTTGGCCTGGATCGTGGACGCCTACACGCTGACCCTCGCGGTGCTGCTGCTCCTCGCCGGGGCCCTCGGCGACCGCCTCGGGCGGCGCACCATGTTCCGCGCCGGACTGCTCGTCTTCGGCGTCGGCTCGCTGGGCTGCGCACTCGCCGGCAGCCCCGACCAGCTGATCGCCGTCCGTGTCCTGCAGGGCTGCGGTGCCGCGCTGCTCGGCCCCAACGCGCTGTCCACCCTGACCACGGCGATCGAGGACCCGGTGCGCCGGGCCCGGGCGATCGGCTTCTGGGCGGCCATCTTCGGGCTGGCCGCCGCCGTCGGCCCGCTGGTCGGCGGCTCGCTCATCGACGCGCTGGGCTGGCGGTGGATCTTCCTGGTCAACCTGCCGGTGGTGGTCCTCGCGTTGGCCGCGTCGGTGCGCGTACCGGAGACCAGGGCCGGTGCGCCCCGTCCGTTCGACCCGGTCGGGCTGGCCCTGGGCGCGGTCGCCGTGTTCGGCGTCACCGAACTGCTCATCCACGGCGCCCACGCCGGCTTCGGCGGCGTCACCCCGCTGGTGTGCGGGGCCCTGGCGGTGGGCGGCGGAGTGGCGTTCGTGGCCGTCGAGAAGGAGCGGGCGCACCCGGTGTTCCCGCTCGCGCTGCTGCGCCGTCCGACCTTCACCGCCGCCACGGTCAGCGCGGTGCTGGCGTTCGCGATCCTCGCCGGTTTCCTGTTCGTGTCCAGCGTGTACTGGCAGCAGCAGCGGCACGCCTCCGCGCTGGAGACGGGACTGGCGTTGCTCCCGGCGACGCTGATGATCGCCGTGGTGTCGCCGCTGAGCGGCCGGCTCCTCCTGGTGGTCGGGGCGCGCCGGCTGCTGGTGGGCTCCGGCCTGCTGCTGGCGCTGGGCGCCGGACTGCTCGCCCTGGCGGCCGGGGGCGACGGCTACCTGCCGTACGCGGCCGGGTACCTCGTGCTCGGGCTCGGCTTCGGCCTGGTCAACCCGCCGATCACCAACACCGCGGTGACCGGTCTGCCGGCGCAGCAGGCGGGCGTGGCCTCCGCGCTCGCCAGCACCTCCCGCCAGCTCGGCAGCACCCTGGGCGTGGCCGTGCTGGCCTCGGTCGCAGCCGGTCCGCACCTCGACCAGCGGCGCGCCTGGCTGATCGCGCTCGGGCTGGGCCTGGCCGTCGCGGCGATCAACGCGCTGGCCGGCCGCCCGCGCCGCCGGGTCGAGGCCGCAGCGGCACCGGGCGCGAAGCAGCCGGAACGCGCCGGCGCCCGCTGAAGCCCTGTCCGCTGAGGCGCTGTCCACTGAGGCGCCGTCCGCCGGGGCGCGGTCCGCTGACGAGCCACCTGCTCAGGGCCGCAGGCGCCCGCAGCGGAGCCGGTGGCAAAGATCCGTCAAAACCGCCCCGCACCCGTCTGTCCGGCCCGGCGGGCCGGGAGCATACTGTCCTGCGCGGCTCGCACCGAGCGACAGGGCCCACCCGGACCCGGCCCGGCTGCGCCGCGACGGGGGAGGTCGGAATCGTGGCAGTGGCCGTGATCGTCGCCGTGGTGGTCCTGCTCTGGCTGGTGACCGGTGTGCGGGTGGTGCAGCAGTACGAACGCGGCGTGGTGTTCCGCCTCGGGCGGGTGAGCGGCCGGGTCCGCGAGCCCGGCGTCACCCTGCTGCTGCCGGTGCTGGACCGGATGCGCAAGGTCAACGTCCAGGTCGTCACCATGCCGGTGCCCGCGCAGGAGGGCATCACCAAGGACAACGTCTCGGTCAGCGTCGACGCCGTGCTGTACTTCCGGGTGATCGACCCGATCCGGGCCACCGTGGACGTGCAGAACTACGCCTTCGCCATGCTGCAGGTCGCCCAGACCTCGCTGCGCTCGGTCATCGGCAAGAGCGAGCTGGACGACCTGCTCTCCGGCCGGGAGAACCTGCACCAGGGGCTGGAGGTCATGCTGGAGAGCCCGGCGACCGGCTGGGGCGTGCACATCGACCGGGTGGAGATCAAGGACGTGAGCCTGCCCGACTCGATGAAGCGCTCGATGGCCCGCCAGGCCGAGGCCGACCGCGAGCGCCGGGCCCGGATCATCACCGCCGACGGCGAGTTCCAGGCCGCGTCCAAGCTCGCCGAGGCGGCCACCAGGATGGCCGAGACCCCGGCGGCGATGCAGCTGCGACTGCTGCAGACCGTGGTCGAGGTCGCGGCGGAGAAGAACTCGACGCTGGTGCTTCCGTTCCCGGTGGAGCTGCTGCGCTTCTTCGAGGCCTCCGCCGCCCGGATCGCGGACGGACCGGCCGACGGCGGCAAGACCGCGGGGGCCGCGGCACAGCCGCCGGCCGTGCCCGCCCAGACCCCGGCCGACGGGAGCTGACCGTCCACGCGGACCACCCACGCGGACACCACCCACATGCACACCACCCCACGCGGCTGTTCCGGGCACCCGCCCGGCCCGGCCGCCCCGGGTTCCCGCGTACCCATAGGTCGTCCCTATGACCCCATAGATCGGAACCGACTACACCCGCGCCCCACCTCGGGGTTGGCTGAACGGGTCCAGACCACCTCCTGCTGCGCACCCACCGGAGGACCGCCCGTCATGCCTCGCCCGATCAGAGTCGCGATCGTCGGAGCCGGCCCCGCCGGCATCTACGCCGCCGACGCCCTGCTGAAGTCCGACTCCGCCCGGACGCCGGGCGTCTCGATCGACCTGTTCGAGCGGATGCCCGCGCCGTTCGGTCTGATCCGCTACGGCGTCGCCCCCGACCACCCCCGCATCAAGGGCATCGTGACGGCCCTGCACCAGGTGCTCGACAAGCCGCAGGTGCGGCTGTTCGGCAACGTCGACTACCCGGCCGACCTCGCCCTGGACGACCTGCACCGGTTCTACGACGCCGTGGTCTTCGCCACCGGCGCGACCGCCGACCGTCCGCTGGACCTGCCCGGCGTCGACCTGGACGGCTCCTACGGCGCGGCCGACTTCGTCTCCTGGTACGACGGCCACCCGGACGTGCCCCGCAGCTGGCCGCTCGACGCCGAGAAGGTCGCGGTGCTCGGCGTCGGCAACGTCGCGCTGGACGTCGCCCGCATCCTCGCCAAGACCGCCGAGGAGCTGCTGCCCACCGAGATCCCCGGGAACGTCCACGAGGGCTTGAAGCACAACCGCGCCCGCGAGGTGCACGTCTTCGGCCGCCGCGGCCCGGCCCAGGCCAAGTTCAGCCCGATGGAGCTGCGCGAGCTGGACCACTCCCCCACCATCGAGGTGATCGTCGACCCCGAGGACATCGAGTACGACGCCGGCTCGATCGCCCAGCGCCGCGCGGTCAAGCACGTCGACCTGGTCGCGGCGACGCTGGAGAACTGGGCGATCCGCGACGTCGGCGACCGCCCGCACCGCGTCTTCCTGCACTTCTTCGAGTCCCCGGCGGAGGTCCTCGGCGAGGACGGCCGGGTGGTCGGGCTGCGCACCGAGCGCACCGAGCCGGACGGCACCGGCAACGTGCGCGGCACCGGCCGCTTCACCGACTGGGACGTGCAGGCGGTCTACCGGGCCGTCGGCTACTACTCGGACGAGCTGCCCAAGCTGCCCTTCGACCCGGTCTCCGGCACCGTCCCGCACACGGCCGGCCGGGTCCTGGACGGCGACGGCTCGCACCGCACCGCGACCTACGTCACCGGCTGGATCAAGCGCGGCCCGGTCGGCCTGATCGGCCACACCAAGGGCGACGCCAACGAGACCGTCGCCTGCCTGCTGGACGACCACGCCGCGGGCCGGCTGCCCGGCGCCGCCGAGCCCGACCCGGCGGCGATCGAGGAGCACCTGCGCGGCCAGGGCGTCCGGTACACCACCTGGGCGGGCTGGCAGCTGCTCGACGCCCACGAGCGCGCGCTCGGCGAGGCCGAGGGCCGCGAGCGGGTCAAGGTCGTCGAGCGCGAGGAGATGCTCCGCCGCAGCGGGGCGTGAACGCCTCCCGCGCCTTCACCGAAAACCTCCGGAATTCCCCCGGAACCCTCGCCGGTAACCGCACCGGACCGCTCCGGTCGGGATTCCCGCTCGATTCCCGCTCGATTCCCGCTTGATTCCGGCCGATTCCGGAGGAGGGAATTCCCGAGGGCCGCTGCCGATCGCCGTACCCCGCCCGTCAGGGGCGGACGATCGGCAGCAGCACCTCGTCCACGATCTCCTCCGGGTCGAGCTGCACCGCGTCCCCGCCGCACATCTTGATCCGGTACAGCATCAGCGCCGGCACCACGTCGGTGACCAGCGGGGTGACCGCCCCCGGGCGGACCTCGCCGCGCTCCGTCCCGCGGTCCAGCACCTCGGCGAGCAGTGCCGTCGTCGGCTCGACCACCCGCTCGAAGACGATCGCCACGAAGGCGTGGGCCCGCTGGTGGTCGAGTTCGCTCATGATCGCCCGGACGGCGGCGCCCAGCTCGCTGAACATCGCGGCGCGCAGCCTGGCCACGACTTCCAGCAGGTCGCCGCGGAGACTGCCGGTGTCGGGGGCCGACGCGCCGGGCGGCAGGCTGGCCCTCAGCGCGTCCATCACCAGGTCCTCCTTCGAGGACCAGCGGCGGTAGAGCGCGGCCTTCCCGGTCTGCGCGGCGGCGGCCACGCCCTCCATGGTCAGCCGGGCGTAGCCGTCGGTGGTCAGTTGTCGGAGGACCGCCTCGTAGATGGCGCTCTCCAGCGCCTCGCCGCGTCGCCGCAGCGGGGCGCCCGCCACCGGTCCTCGCACGGCATCCGTTTCAGCGGTCATGGCTGCGCACCTTCTCCAGTCGTCCTTCCTCGATCCCATCGGTACACGCGTTCACCCGCGCCGCGGTTCTCCGGACCACCGAATCTCCGTTCGGGGCCGCAGTCGGCGCCCGCGGGCGAACGGGTTGTCCCGTTCCTCCGGCCATTCCCCGTCACGGGGCTACTGACGATGTTAGTGAACGAACCCGTTCCCTCCCAACCCTGTCACGGGCCGGCGTCAGCGGCCGAGCAGCGACACGGCCAGCTCGCGCAGCGCGTCCGCCAGCCGCTCCCCCTCGCCCTGCTCCAGCAGGCGCAGGATCGGGTCGCTGTGCAGCGCGCCGAGCAGGATGTGGGCGGTGAGTTCGGCGTCCAGCTCCGGCCGCTGCTCGGCGAGCAGCGCGGCGAGGTGCTCGTGCCACGCCCGGTAGACCGGGTGCGCCTCGCGCGGCCCCTGGTCGGGCGAGGGCGGGTTCGCGGAGACCGCGTGGCCGAGCGCGGCCAGCAGGCTCTTGTTGCGGGAGACGACGTCGACCACCGCGTCCAGGAAGGCCAGCAGCCGCTCCCGGGCCGGGGCGCCGGGGCCCAGCGGCGGCGGCCCGCAGCGCACCGCCTCCTCCAGGTCGAAGGCCCGCTCCTGCATCAGCGCCCGCATCAGGCCCATCCGGCTGCCGAAGCGGTGGAAGACGGTGCCCTTCCCCACCCCGGCGGCGGCCGCGACCTGCTCCATCGAGATCTGCTCGGGCCGGTGCCCCGCGAGGAGCTCCTCGGTCGCCCGCAGGATCGCGCGCCGGTTGCGGGTCGCATCGGCGCGTTCGCGTCGGCCGTCCGTCATCGAGTCCTCTTCCCTGTTCGCCCGGCGCCCCGCGGACACCCGGTCGACACTCCGGCGGACAACTGGACTGCCGGTCCAGTACGGCAGCAGGCCAGAACCTGACCGCCGGTCAAGTTTATCCCGGACCGGCCCACCGGGGCGGAAAAGAGGCACCCGTGCGCCGGGGCCGCCAGCACCGGCACGGAGCCCCCGACGTCCCGACGCCGACGGAGGCCGACGTCCCGGCCCCCGTCCTGGTCGGATCGCCGCACCGGCTGGCACCGGGTGCCAACTGGCCGACTTGCGGCGAGAGTTCGCCCGGATACGCTTCGAACAGAGGCTCCCCGGTGCCCGCGCCACGAACCGTGAGCGCGCTCCCGCCCGGCGGGACCGGGACGGGACCGTCGCCCCATGCGGACGGGGCGCGACCGGCGGTGGCATGGAGGAGCAGGCCGGCACGACCGACCTGCGAAACCCACCGTGGAGGTCACCATGACCGACAGAACGGCCAGTACGGCGCTGCTGGCGGCCGGTGCCGCGGCGTTCTTCGCCGCGATCAGCGTCGCCGCGGCCGCCCGGGCGTGCAGGTGCCCGGTCGAGCACGGCGCAGGCGGCCACCGAGCGAAGCGCCGACCGCACATCGGGCACGCGCCCGGCGGCGGCGGCCCCAAGGGCCTGTGCCCCAACCCGCCGAACTGCAACTGAACCCGCCATCGATCCCCCGTCCTCGAACCCGGTCACGGATCCCGCCCCCGGAGCGCCCGTCGCGCCGGGGGCGGGGCCGGTCCGGACCGGGCCCGCGGCCGCGGCAGCCCGGCCAGGCCGCCGCGCTCAGCCGCTCGCGGGCCGGCGCGGGAGCACCGCGTGCACCCGGGTGCCGCGCCCGAGGGCGTCCACCGTGCAGCTGCCGCCGATCTCCGCGGCCCGCTCGGACATCGACCGCAGCCCCACCCCGGGGTCGGCCGGTCCGCGGCGCCCCGGGCCCTGCCCGTCGTCCTCGACGAGGAGTTCCAGGTCCCCGCCGTCCACCCGCACGGACACCGTGGCGCTGCTCGCCCGGGCGTGCCGCAGCACGTTGTTCAGGGCCTCCGCGGTGATCCGGTAGACGGCGACCTCCACGGCGGCGGGCAGCTCCGGCAGCGGGTCCGGCTCCAGGCGGGCCGTGACGGCGAGGTCGTCGCCGCTGAAGGTCTCCGCGAGCCGGCCCAGCGCCCGCGACAGCCCGTAGTCGCCCAGCGCGGTGGGGCCGAGCCGGTCGGTGATCCGCCGCACCTCCCGGACCGCCGTGGCCAGGTCGTCCGAGACCCGCGTCAGCGTGGCCGAGAACATCGCCGGGTCGTCCACCGCGGCCGCCCCCTGCAACCGCAGCCGCAGACCCGCCAGCATCGGCCCGAGTCCGTCGTGGATGTCGCGGCGCAGCTGCCGGCGCTCCTCCTCGCGGGCCGCGACGATCTGCTCGCGGCTGGCCCGCAGGTCCTCCATCAGCTGCAGCGAGGCGACGGCGGGCGCCGCCTGGTCGGCGAGCGAGCGCAGGATGTCGCGGTCGCTGCAGTCGAGGGCCCGCTGGCCCGGGCGCGGCGCGACGGTGAGCCGGCCGATCTCGGCGCCCCGGTGCACCAGGGCGAAGGCCTCGCTGTTGCCGGAGCGGTCGCCGACGGCCGCCAGCGGGCGTTCGCCGCCGCGCGTGGAGACGGTCAACGCCACACCGGAGAGCCGGAGTTCGTCACTGACCGTGGCACAGAGCACGGCGGGCACGTCCTGCGGGTCGACGGTCTGGCTGACCCGTCCGGCCAGGCTGCGCAGCACCTGGTACGGCTGGGCGCGCGCGCCGTAGTACCAGCGGTCGACGACACCCGAAGCCCAGCGCACGCCCCGGGGCAGGCCGGCCGCGAGCAGGAAGACGGCGGCGACCAGCAGCAGCGCCCCCGCACCGCGCCGGCCGGGCATCAGCATGGTGGAGAGCACGCAGGCCACCAGCACGAACACCACGACCAGCCCGGCGGCGATCAGCAGCCCGACCAGGACCCGCCGGGCCGCCCGGTCGAGCCGCCAGGAGCCGTCGCGGACGACGATCACGGCCAGGGTGAGCGTCCACAGCGCGGAGGCCACCGCGAACGCGACGTAGGAGGGGGTGCTCTGGTCGTCGAAGTAGTAGCCGAGTTCGGCGCCGCCCCACAGCAGGTAGACGCCGAGGGCGATCAGGACGTTCTGCCGGCGGCGCCGGGGCATCCCGCGGGTGCGGGCGAGCGGGACGAGGACCACCAGGACGGTCAGCACCACGAACACGACGAGCTGGGTGAGGTGCAGCCGGTCGTTGAAGGCCCGCAGCCAGCCGGCGACGGCGGTGTCGGCGAGCGGGTTGGGCCGGCCGAACACCGTGGGCTGGTAGACGTAGTAGCAGGCCTGCGGCAGCATCCACAGGGCCACGGCGCCGATCGCGAACCACCACCGGCGGCTCGGCAGCGCCCCGTCCGGCAGGAACAGCGGCAGCGCGTGCCAGAGCGTGCCGCTGACCGTGTACCCGATCGACGTCAGGACCACCACGGCCCCGACGACGCGCGGATCGTCCACCTCGACCCAGACCGGGGTCTGCGCGGCCAGCGGGACGATCAGCGCCGTGCCGTAGGCGAGCAGCACCCAGCCGAGTTGGTTCCCCGGCCGGTGGGCGTGCAGCAGCACCCCGCCGGCGACGGCGGCGAGACCGTAGCCCAGGACCGCCAGGTGGTGGACGGGCTGGGAGAGCCCGGCGGACCCCTGGTGGCTCAGGACGTAGCCGATCCACAGTCCGCCGGCCACCAGGCAGACGACGGCGCACAGCCCCGCCATGGCCAGCCGGCGCTCCGCCGGGCGGGACCGGGGCCGGGGCCGGGACCGGGGTCGCCGCCAGGCTCTCCGCGCACTCTCCGCAGCCATGAGCACCCCGTCCTCTCCGACGACCCACCGGATGCCAGAAGTCTCCTGCACCCGGTGTCCCGGGCACATGAGGCAGCGGCCCCGGCGGGGCGACGCACCCCGGACGGGCGTCCGCCGGGCGGCGGCGCGGCAGAACGGCAGGACGGCGGGACTGCGGGACTGCGGGGCGGGGGCTACGCGCCCAGGTCGACGGCCAGGCAGTTGTAGAACCTCCAGGAGCCCTCGGGGTCGTACGGGTCGCCCGCCCGGCGGCCCGGCGCCGTGTCCACCTCCTCGGTCATGTCCTCGAAGCGGATGCGCTCGGGAAGCCTCCCGTAGCGCGCGTGCCGCGCTTCGGCGGCGGGGTCGCGGGTGCGGTCCTCGTCCATGGCCACTCTCCACTTCGCCGGTCCCGGGCGGCTCCCTCGGTGCCGCCGACGACGCCACCAGCGTGCGCGCGGATCCATCACCTGTCAAGCAGGTGATGACGCGGTGGGCTCCACACCTCGCCGCCGCACACACGTGCGTGCTCCGCTCCGCCCGACCCAGGTCGACGCCGGGCCGTCGGCCCGGTCCAACGCTCCACCCGCGGCGCCCAGTTACCGGGTGGTACCGGCCTGGCGACACCGCTAGTGTCCCTTTCCGGCGTGGTCCCGGCCGGGCCGGCACTGCCCGGCCGGGGCCGCGGCGCAGCCGTTCACCCGCACCGTCACAAGGAGACACGTCCATGGTCAACCCGGACCCGACCGGCCGGGGCCGCGCGCAGGAGACGGTGGAGGCAGCGCTCGACCGCGCCGCCGCGACCGAGCACCTCAACGCGTTCATCACGCTCGACACCGAGGGAGCGCTCGCCGCCGCGGCCCGCCACGACGCCGATGGCGGGCGCGGGGCGGAGCAGCAGGGGCAGGAGGAGAAGCAGGAAGAGCCGGCCCCCTGGCGCCTCGTCATCAAGGACAACATCCACGTCGCCGGCCTGCCCAACACCGCCGGCACCCCGGCGCTCGCCGAGTTCGTCCCCGCCACGGACGCACCCGTCGTACGGGCCCTGCGCGCCGCGGGGGCGATCGTCCTCGGCAAGACGAACATGCACGAGCTGGCCCTGGGAGCCACCTCGTGCAACCACGCCTTCGGCGCCGTCGGCAACGCCACCGACCCCGCCCTCTTCGCGGGCGGCAGCAGCGGCGGCACGGCCGCGGCGGTGGCGGCGGGCGTCGCCGACGCCGGGCTCGGCACCGACACCGGCGGTTCGATCACCATCCCCGCCGCCCTCAACGGCATCTACGGCCTGCGCCCCAGCGCCGGGCGCTACCCCTCGGCGGGCGTCACGCCGTTGAGCCCCACCCGGGACACACCCGGCCCGATGGCGAACACCCTGGACCTCCTCCTGACGCTGGACACCGTCGTCACCGGCGCGACCGGGAGCCCGCAGGACCCGGGACGCCGGCTCCGGCTGGGCCTGCCGAGGCACGTGTTCACCGAGGATCTGGAGGGCCCGGTCCGGGCCGCCTGGCAGGACGCCGTCGACCGGCTGACCACCGAACGGACCACCTGGGTCCCGGTGGACACGGCGCACCTGGTCGAGCACGACTCCCGGATCGGATTCCCGCTGGTCTTCGGCGAGTTCGCCGACGCCCTCGGCCGCTACCTCGACGAGCACCGCGCCGGACTCACCCCGGCCGAGGTCCTCGACGCGGTCTCCGACCCCGTCATCGGCGACATGCTCAAGGCCACCGCCCTGCCCACCGGCCCCGGGTACCCCGGGGACGCCGCCCTCCAGGGGGCGCTCGCCCGGCGCCGCGTGATGCAGGCGGCCTACGAGGACCTGTTCACGGCCAACGGCCTGGACGCGATCCTCAGTCCCACCGTCCCGGTGTGCGCCCGGCCGCTGCACCGCTTCGAGGACTCCCTCCCCCTCAACGGGCAGGACGTGCCCACGTTCTTCACCCTGATCCGCAACACCTCCCCGGCCGCCGTCGCCGGCCTGCCCTCGGTCACGGTGCCCCTTCCGGTCACCGCGTCACCGCCCGTCGGCCTGCAGCTGATCGGGCGCCGGTGGGCCGACCGGGAGCTGCTGTCCGTGGCCGTCCGGGTCGACGCCCTGGTGCGGCGCGGGTAGCCCGCCATCGCGTCACCGCCTTGACAGGTAACGCGACGCCACGACAAACTCATCACCAGTCAAAGCGGTGACGAAGTCGGCACCAGCCGGCCCGGCCATGTCCGGAATATCCGAAAAGGGGTTTGTCGTGGCAAGCATCAAGGGTGGGCGCAAGCGGCTGATGGCGGGTGCGGTCGCAGCGGCCACGGCGGGCCTGGCGCTGTGCGCGTTCACCGCGCCCGGCTCCGCGCTCGGCGCGGGCGGCGCCGCCGGGGCCGGGGCCGACGCCTTCGGCGGCCGCGCCAAGCCGACCGTCGTCCTGGAGCACGGCGCCTTCGCCGACGGCTCCAGCTGGAACGGCGTCATCGCCGAACTCCGCGCCGACGGCTACCCCGTGGTCGCCGCGGCCAACCCGCTGCGCGGCCCCGCCTCCGACGCCGCCGCCCTGCGCACCGTCCTCGACCACATCAAGGGCCCGAAGGTCCTCGCCGGGCACTCCTACGGCGGCACCGTGATCAGCGAGGCCGCCACCGACGACCCCGACGTCAAGGCCCTCGTCTACGTGGCCGCCTTCCTGCCCGCCCCCGGCGAGACCGCCCTGGAGCTCACCAACAGGTACCCGGGCTCCACCCTCCCCGGCGCCCTGGACCCCGTCACCTACCGGCAAGGTGACGGCAGCACCGCCACCGACCTCTACATCAAGCAGGACGCGTTCCGCCACCAGTTCGCCGCCGACGTCCCGGCCGGCCGGGCCGCCCTGATGGCCGCCGAGCAGCGCCCGATCGCCCAGGCGGCCCTGGAGGAGAAGGCCACCGGCGCGGCCTGGCAGACCACGCCCAGCTGGTCCGTCGTCACCACCCAGGACCTCAACATCCCGGTCGCGGTGCAGCGTTACATGGCCGAGCGCGCCCACGCCCACACCACCGAGGTGGCCGCCTCGCACTCCGTCGCCGTCTCCCGCCCGCGCCTCGTCGCGGACGTCATCGAACAGGCCGCCCGCGCCACCGCCGGCTGACCGGCCGCCCTCCCCGCACCCGACCCCACCGCGCGGTGACCCGCAGCGGCCGCACCGGGCACCGCCGCACCCCCGCCACGGCCGGTGCATCACCGGCCCGACCAGCCACTCATCCCCGAGGAAGCCCATCATGGCAGTCGTACGGTTCCATCTCGTCTCCACGCTCTCCCCTGAGGACGTCCTGGCGGTGCTGACCGACTTCGGCCCCTCCCGGGCGCAGACCTGGCCCACGATCGACGCGAAGCACTTCGAGGTCCACGACCGGGGCGACACCTGGGCCGAGGTCACCGAGGGCACCGCAGCCGCGTGGGAGCGCGCGCGGTACGAGTGGGAGCCGGGCGGCGACACCGTCACCATCACGACGCTCGACTCCAAGCTCTTCGGGGCCGGCGGCGGCTGGGTGTTCCGGCTGACCCCCGGGGCGGAGGGCACCAGGGTCGACGTCGAGCTCACCCGGCACCCGACCACCGTCAAGGGCAGGATGCTCGCCGCGCTCCTGCCGGTGGCGGCCCCGCCGTCCCTGCGCAAGTCCTTCGCGGGGCCGTTGCGCGCCAAGTGAGCCGCGCCGCAGCCGGGTTCCGCGGGTCCGGCGCGGCGGGAGGACGACCGGAGGGGGCCGACAGCCATGTGCTGTCGGCCCCGTCGTCGTGCACACCGCTCCGGCCCTCCCCGGATCCGGCCCCGATCCGGCCGACTCCGGGGAGGGGGCAGTCAAATGACGGTGCCTCCGGCGGGGCCGACTCTGCCCGCCGCACCGCCCCGGCTTCGTGAACGCCCCGCCGCGCACCGCCCTTCGACGGTCAAGTGACCGATGCGCGGGGGCCCGCCCCCGGCGGAGAGTGAGGGCCGCACAGTCCGCACCTCGGAGGGGAACCATGCCATGCACCGTGACCGACCGCCCCTGCGGGCACACCCGACGGCCGCACACCTGCCGCCCCTGGTCCTGGACGTCGACCGGATGCTCGACGAGTTCACCCGGCTCCCCTCGCGGGCGGAGTTCCGCTTCGACCCGCGGACGCCCGCGGTGATCGCCGTCGAGTTCCTCGCGGAACGCGGCCCGAGCCTCGTCTGGCGGTTCGGCCGCGCGCTCCTGCACGGCGGACTGACGGCGATGAGCGGCTGCGGCGACGTACGGATGTGGCCGGGCCGGGCCGACGAGCAGCCGTCCTCCTGGCTGCTCCTCGAAACCCCGGAGCTGGAGGCCCTCTTCGAGCTGCCGACCGGACCGCTGGCGGCCTGGCTGGACGCCACCTACCGGATCGTCCCGGCCGAGGCGGAGCTGGAGGGCATCGACTGGGACGGCTTCCTCCACGGACTGCTCGACCACCCGGGAGCGCCGCCCGGATGAGCCCGCCGGAGACCGGCCGTGAGGATGACTTGCCCGGCCTCTACGTCACCTGCCAGAGTGGTGATACAAGGGGGGTTGTCGTCAGCCCCGGGCGCGGGCGTGCTCACACGTGCGCCTCCGCACGGTCGCTCCAGGACGACGCTCCACCGCAGGCCGCACACCCGCGGCCGACGAGGAGGATTGACGTGAAGAGCACCAACCCGGTCTTCTCCCGCTGGGGCGCCGCCCGCATCGCCGCACCGACCGAGGCATCGACGCGCCGGCCGGTCCGCACCCCGGCCGGGGGCCCACCGGCGGCCGGCCCCCGCACCGACGGAGCACACGCCGCAACGCCCGCCGTTACTCTGACGCCTGACGCCCCGACGGTTCCGCCGGCCGCCCCGGCCGCCCCCGCGATGACCCTGGACGACGTGGTCGTGCGCACCGCGACGACGCTCGGCACCGTGGTGCTGACCGCGGTACTCTCCTGGCTCCTCCTGCCCGTCGACGAGGCGGACCTCGGCCGCTCGTACGGGATCGCCCTGGGCGCCGCCGCCGTCGCGTTCGCCCTCGCGATGCTCCAGGCCGTCCGGCGGCTGCCGTCCCCGGCCCTGATCCTCGGGTACGCGGCGTTCGAGGGCGTGTTCCTCGGCGTGATCTCCGGCGCGACCTCGACCTACTTCGCCCCGGGTGTGGTCGTCCAGACCGTCCTCGGCACCTTCGCCGTGTCGGCGGCCGTGCTGGTCGCGCACCGGATGCGCTGGGTCCGGGTCACCCGCCGGTTCACCGGCTTCCTCGCCACCGCCGCGGCCGGCTTCCTCCTGCTGCTCCTCGCCGACCTGCTCTTCTCCGCCCTCGGCGTGGGCCACGACCTCGGCGTCCACCGCGGCGTCCTCGGCCTGCTGTTCGGCGCCGTCGGCGTCCTGCTCGGCGCGGGCTTCCTCACCCTGGACCTCCGGCAGGTGGAGGACGCCCTCGCCGAGGGCGTCCCCCGCGAGCAGGCGTGGCTCGCGGCCTTCGGCCTCACCACGACGCTGGTGTGGATCTACCTGGAGGTGCTGCAGGTCCTCACCGTCCTGGACGGCGACGACTGAGCTTCCCCGACGCCGGAGGGGCATGCGCAGCACGCGCATGCCCCTCCGGCGCGTCCGCGCCCGCACACCCACCTGCCGACCTGCCGACCGACCACCCACCGGCCCGAACACCGACCACACCGACCAGACCGACCCGAACACCGAGCGATCAGGAGACACCTCATGGACACCGACGAGCCCTGCCCGTACCGGGACGGCCGAGTGGTCCTCGATCCCGCCTTCAAGGCGGACGCCCCCGCCCGCTACGCCGCGCTCCGGGAGCTCGGCCCCGTCCACCCCGCCGAGTTCCAACCCGGCCTGACCGGCTGGCTGGTCGTCGGCCACGACCTGGCCCGCGAGGCGCTGACCCACCCGGCCCTGCTCAAGGACGCCACCCCCGCCGCCGGGGCGCTGGCCGCGGCCGGCTTCGTCCTGCACGAGCCCTCGGTCGGACTCGGCGCGCAGATGCTGGAGGCCGACCCGCCCGAGCACACCCGGCTGCGCCGCCTGGCCGCGACCGCCTTCACCCCGCGCCGGACGGCCGCGCTGGCGCCGCGCATCGAACAGATCGCCCACGCGCTGATCGACCGGATGCCGCCGTCCGGTGTGATCGACCTGGTCGAGGCGTTCAACGCCCCGCTGCCGGCCACCGTCATCGCCGAACTCCTCGGGATCCCGCCGGAACACCACCGGGACTTCCGCCGCTGGTCGGGGCAGGCGCTGCAGGTGACCTCGCCCGAACACCGCGGGGCGCTGGCCGCCCTGCACGCGCTGCTGGCCACCCTGGTCGCGGACAAGCGCCGCCGCCCGCAGGACGACCTGCTCTCCGCACTGGTCGCCGTCCGCGACTCGCCGGGCGACCACGGAGCCGGCCCGAAGAGCGGCCTGGAGAGACACCCGGGCAGCGGATCGGAGGACGGCCGGCTGTCCGAGGAGGAGCTGGTGGGCACCGCCCTGATGCTGGTCGTCGCGGGCCACGAGAGCACGGTGAACCTGCTCGGCAACGCGGTGCTCGCCCTGCTGCAACACCCCGACCAGCTGCGCCTGTTGCGCGAGCGGCCGGAGCTGGTACCGGGCGCGGTGGAGGAGTTCCTGCGCCACGACACCTCGGTCGAGCGCTCCACGAACCGCTACGCCGCGGAGGACCTCGACCTGGGCGGGGTGTCGATCCCCCGGGGGAGCCTGGTCGCGGTCGCCCTCGGCTCCGCCGGACACGACGCCCCGCAGGCCGACGGCGGGGGCGACCCGGCCGGCCTCGACGTGGCCCGGCCCGCCGCCCGTCACCTGGCCTTCGGGCACGGCGTCCACTACTGCCTCGGCGCCCCGCTCGCCCGGTTGGAGGCCACCGTCGCCCTACGCACCCTGCTGGCGCGCGTGCCGGAGCTGGACCTGGCCGTCCCGGTGGACTCGCTCGACTGGATCGGCTCCGGAATCATCCGCGGCGTGCGGTCCCTCCCGGTGCGCTACCGCGTCGGCTGACACCCGGCCGGCGCCACCCGCGCACCCGCCCGGCGCACCCCCGGGCGACCGGAACGCGAAGGGCCCGAAGGCCGACAGGTCGGGGCCGTCCCTGCCGGTGATCCGCCCCACCGCGGCGGTCAACGCGCCGACGCGGAGGGGCCGGTGGAAAACGGCGGCGGCCTTCGCGGAACAACCTGCTACGCTGCGCGTGACCTGACGTTCGTGTGATCGAGGAGTGGCAGACATGGCGGGTGACGACGACATCTCCGGGTGAGATCCGGATCTGACGGCCACCGGCCGGCGCACCGGAAGCGCCGCCGCCGAAGTGGTCGGCTTCGTCGTACCCCTTTCCCGTGTCTGCCCAGGGCAGCGCTCCAGAGCCCTGCCCTCACCCCCTTTCGAGGTCACCTCCATGTCCGACGCCGCCGTCGTCTGCTCGAACCTCTCCTTCGCCTGGCCGGACGACACCCCGGTCTTCCACGACCTGTCCTTCACCGTGCCTGCCGGCCGGACCGGCCTGGTCGCCCCCAACGGCTCCGGCAAGAGCACCCTGCTCAAGCTGATCGCCGGTCAACTCACCCCCAGCACCGGCTCGGTGACGGTCAGTGGCACCCTCGGCTACCTCAGCCAGAGCCTCCCCCTGACCGGGGCCCTCACCGTCGCCGAGGTGCTCGACGTCGCCGCGGTCATCAGCGCCATCGACGCCGTGGAGTCCGGCGACGTCGACGAGCGGCACTTCACCACCATCGGCGACGACTGGGACATCGAGGAGCGCACCCGCGCCCAGCTCGACCGGCTCGGCCTGGGCCATCTCGACCTGGACCGCAGCCTGAGCACGCTCAGCGGCGGCCAGATCGTCTCGCTCGGCCTCGCCGCCCAGCTCCTCAAGCGCCCCGACGTCCTGCTGCTCGACGAGCCCACCAACAACCTCGACCTGGCCGCCCGGCGCAAGCTCCACGACGTGCTGGCGGACTTCAACGGCTGCCTGCTGCTGGTCAGCCACGACCGCGCGCTGCTCGATCGCATGCAGGGCATCGCCGAACTCGACGGCGGCGAACTTCGCTACTACGGCGGCGACTTCACCGAGTACGAGGAGGCCGTGCGGGCCGAGCAGGAAGCCGCCGAGAAGAACGTCCGCAACGCCGAGCAGGAGCTGAAGCGGGAGAAGCGGGAGATGCAGCAGGCCCGCGAACGCGCCGAGCGCCGGGCGAGCAACGCCGCCCGCAACCTCAAGAACGCCGGTTTGCCCCGTATCTTCGCGGGGAACATGAAGCGCGGCGCCCAGGAGTCGGCGGGCCGGTCCGGCCAGGTGCACGCGACCCGCGTCAGCGAGGCCAGGGCCCGGCTCGACGAGGCCGGCCGCGCCCTGCGCGACGAACAGCGGCTGTCCCTGGAACTGCCCGACACCCAGGTGCCCGCCGGGCGCAACCTGTTTCTCGGCGAAGGGCTGCAGGTCCGCCACGGCGGCCGGGCCGTGTTCGCCGACGGCGGTGTCGACCTGAACGTCCGTGGCCCCGAGCGCATCGCGCTCACCGGGCCCAACGGCGCGGGCAAGTCGACCCTGCTGCGCCTGATCACCGGCGAACTCTCCCCGGACGACGGGCTGATCACCCGCAACGACGGCCGGATCGCCTACCTCTCGCAGCGGCTGGACCTGCTCGACCAGGAGCGCACCGTGGCGGAGAACTTCGCCGCCTTCGCGCCCGAGCGGCCCGAGGCGGAGCGGATGAACCTGCTCGCCCGCTTCCTGTTCCGCGGCGCCCGGGCGCACCTGCCCGTGCGGGTGCTCTCCGGTGGGGAGCGGCTGCGCGCCACCCTCGCCTGCGTGCTGTGCGCCGATCCGGCCCCGCAGCTGCTGCTGCTCGACGAGCCGACCAACAACCTCGACCTGGTCAGCGCAGGGCAGTTGGAGAGCGCGCTCAACGCCTACCGGGGCGCGTTCCTGGTGGTCAGCCACGACGAGCGGTTCCTCGCCGAGATCGGGGTGAACCGCTGGCTGCGGCTGGCCGACGGCACGCTGCAGGAGACCGGGGCCCCCGCGGTGTGAACCGCCGGCGCGTGGTCCGGCCCGCGTCCGGGGCTTCGCGCCCGGCGGGCCGACCACCGCGGGAGCCGGACGGGCGGTGCACACAGCCGTAGCCGCGTCCCCTCACACCCGGCCGGTGCGCGCAGCCGTGGGCGCTGCCCGCGCACCGGCCGGTCCTTGCACCCCTGACAGTCACCTGTCAGAATGGTGATGTGAACCTTGACCATGTCTTCGTGTGCGGGCACCCGGCCCTCGACTTCGCCGCGACCCTCCGCGCGCGGCGGTCGACCCGGTTCGAGATGTTCGTGACGCCCGAGCGGCTGAACGCCTGGTACCTGGACTGCGGACTCGTGGACACCATCACGCCCGGCGACGAGCAGGACGTCCGGGAGGCACAGACCGTACGCGAGGCCGTCTACCGGCTCGTCACCAACCGCCTCGCCGAGGAGGACTTCGACCGCGAGGCGCTCGCCGTGCTCAACGCCGCCGCACGCAGGACCCCCGTGACGCCGCAGCTCACAGTGGCCGGCCGGCACAACGAGGCGACACCCGGACAGGCCCTGGCCACCGTCGCGCGGCACGCCGTCGAACTGCTCAGCGGTCCGGACGTCCCCCTGCTGAAGGAGTGCGGCAACCCGGAGTGCACGCGGATCTACATCGACCGCTCCCGGGGCATGCGCCGCCAGTGGTGCGGCATGGAGTCCTGCGGCAACAAGATCAAGGCCGCCGCCTACCGCGCCCGGAAGAAGACCTCGCCCGCCATGGGCGCGCACTGACCGCACCGGCCGACATGTTCCGGTGACGGCACCGGGCAGGACTCCTCGACCGTGGATCCGGGCGGGCCGGCTGACCCGTCGACCACCGGCCACGGCCCCCGGCATTACCGTCACCTGTGGTGCCGCGCACCTGTCAGGGGCGTGACGTCGGAACACATTGCCATCACCGGTCGAGATGGTGACTCCACCGCGACAGGCGTGCATCACCAGTCAAGATGGTGATGCACGTCCGCTTCTGCACACCGCCCGGCACCACCCGGCCTCGCCCGGGCCGAGCTTGACGCCCGCTCAGCCTTCCATCACCCTTCCACTAATCGAATAGTGAAAGGGTTCAATGCCGATGCCCCTGGCCCCCTCCCCGCACAGCCCACCCCAGCCCCCGCCCCCACCTCAGCCGCGGCCCCAGCCGCCGGCGGCCCCGTCCGGCCACCCCGCCCGCACCCCGCGCCTGTCGCGCCACCCCGCCGCACTGGCCTGGGGCCTGGCCGCGGTCTTCGCCGCGCTCTACGTCTGCGTCGCCGCCAACCGGCACCGCCGCGGCCTCACCAAGGCCTACGACCTGGGGATCTTCGAACAGGCCATCCGGGCGTACGCGCACCTGCGGGCGCCGATCGTGCCGCTCAAGGGGCCCGGGTACCACCTGCTCGGAGACCACTTCCACCCGCTGATCGCCACCCTCGCCCCCGCGTACCGGGCCTTCCCGACGCCGCTCACCCTCGTGGTCGCCCAGGCGCTGCTCATGGCACTGGCCGTCGTCCCGCTGACCCGCTGGGCCCACGAGGTGGCCGGGCCGCGGGTGGCTCTGGTGGTCGGCTGCGTCACCGGGGCCTCCTGGGGGATCGTCAGGGCCGCGGCCGACGACTTCCACGAGATCGCGTTCGCCGTCCCGCTGCTCGCCTTCGCCGCCACCGCGCTCGGCCGGCGCCGCCCGCTGGCCGCCGCGCTCTGGTCGCTGCCGCTGCTGCTGGTCAAGGAGGACCTGGGCCTGACCGTCGCCGCCGTCGGCCTGCTGATCGCCTGGCAGGCCCGGCAGGCCGCCGGCACCCCGCTGCCCGGTCTCGCCCTCGCCGCCGTCGGCCTCGCCGCGACCGCGGTGACCGTGCTCGTGGTGCTGCCCGCGTTCAACTCCGGCGGAGGCTTCGACTACTGGCAGCAGCTGGACGGCGGCGGGCAGTCCGCGCCGTGGGCGCTGCCGCTGCGCCTCCTGTGGCCGCCGGTCAAGTGGCTGCTGCTGTTCCTGCTCGCCGCCACGGCCGGCTTCCTCGGCCTGCGCTCTCCGCTCTTCCTGCTCTGCGTGCCCACCCTTGCCTGGCGGCTGCTGTCCGCCAACCCGCACTACTGGGGCGTCAGTTACCACTACAGCGCGGTGCTGATGCCGATCGCGGTCGCCGCCCTGGTCGACGCCCTCGCCCGCTCCCGGGACCGGCACCCGACCGTCGGCCAGGCCACAACCGTCGGCGCGACCGCGAGCGAGGCCACAACCGTCGGCGGGGCCGCAACCAGGCCCGCCCCGCTCCCCCGCCGCGCCCGGCGCGCACTGCTCGTCAGCGCCCTGGTGACGGTCGTGACGCTGCCGCTCTACCCGCTGCACGAGGTGGTGATGCCGGAGGCCTGGCGCACCTCGCCGCGGCTCACCGAGACCCGGGCGATGCTCCGGCTGATACCGGACGACGCCACGGTGGCCGCCTCCAACCGCCTGGCGGCCCAGCTCACCGACCGGACGGAGGTCACCCTGGTGTGCCGGGAGCCCGCCCGGCCCGGTCCGGAGTGGGTGGTCGTCGATCTGCTCGATCCGAGCGTGCGGGCCCCGTGCGCCGTCGCCGACACCGCCCGCATGCTGACGGTCTACCAGGAGTCGGGCTACCGGCGATTGGTCGACCGGGACGGCCTGCTGCTGCTCAAACGCCCCTGACCGGGCCGTTCGTCCCACCCCTCCCCCGGTTCGGCTTGACCCGCGCGCCGCAGTGGGCCACCATTCCACTATTGAACTAGTGAAAGGCCGGAACGCCGGTGATCGAGTACCGCATCGAGCGGCGCAGCGGCGTCTCCACCTACCAGCAGATCGTCCAGCAGACCAAACAGGCCCTGCGGCTCGGGCTGCTGCAGCCCGGGGACAAGCTGCCGACCGCCCGTGAGGTGGTGGAGCTGACCGCGATCAACCCCAACACCGTGCTGAAGGCCTACCGCGAACTCGAACGCGAGGGGCTGGTCGAGCCCCGGCCTGGGCTCGGCACCTTCGTCCGGCGGTCACTCGCCCGGCCGGAGGCGGCGGCCGACGGTCCGCTGCGCGCGGACCTGGTCGGCTGGGTGGACCGGGCCCGGGAGGCGGGCCTGGAGCGCGAGGACATCGCCGCGCTGATGGCCTCCGTCCTGGAGCAGCGTTTCGACACCGGGGTCTCCCCGGCAACACCGAACTGAGAACAGTGGGGGGACCGGGTGGAAGACCCGACGACCATGACGCCCGCGCTGGAGGCCGTCGGCCTCGGCAGGCGGTACCGGGGTGACTGGGCCCTGCGCGACTGCGACTTCACCGTCCCGACCGGGCGGATCTGCGGCGTGGTGGGCCCCAACGGAGCCGGCAAGAGCACCCTGCTCTCCCTCGCTGCCCGACAACTAGCCCCCACTGAGGGCGAGTTGCGAGTGTTCGGCGAGGCCGCCGGCACACCGGAGCAGCGGGCCCGGGTCGCGTACGTGGCCCAGGACAAGCCGCTCTATCCGGGCCTCAGCGTCGCCGAGACGCTGCGGATGGGCCGTGAGCTCAATCCGGTCTGGGACCAGGAGACGGCCCAACGCATCGTCGACCAGGGCGAGTTGCGGCCCAAGGCGCGGATCGGCTCGCTCTCCGGCGGGCAGCGCACCCGGGTCTGCCTGGCGCTCGCCCTCGGCAAGATCCCCGACCTGCTGCTGCTCGACGAGCCGATGGCCGACCTCGACCCGCTCGCCCGCCACCAGCTCATGGGCACCCTGATGTCCGCGGCCGCCGAACGCGGCACCACCATCGTGGTCTCCTCGCACATCCTCCCCGAGCTGGAGGGCGTCATCGACCACCTGCTGCTCGTCCAGCGCGGAGGGATCCGACTCGCCGGCGACCTGGAGGAGATCCTGGACGGGCACCAGCTGGTCACCGGGCCGGCCGGGTCCGCCGCGCTCCCGGCCGACCTGGTCGTCGAGCAGCGCGTCGGCGGACGCCGGGCCACCGCGCTGGTGCGCACCGGTGAGCCGCTGGACGGTCCGTGGGAGGGCGAGCGGCCGGGCCTGGAGGAGCTGCTGCTCGGCTACCTCCGCGCACCGGTCGACGGGCACCCCACCACCGAGCGCCCGGCCGACGGGAACCTCGCCACGAGGCACGCGAACGACGAGCACGCGAACGACGAGCACACGAACGACGGGGCCGCCGCATGAGCACGAACGTCCTGCCCGACCGCGCCACCGTACCGGCGAGCCGCCACCCCGCCGCCCCCGGGCTGCGCGGGATGCTCTGGCTGACGACCCGTCAAAGCCGGGCGGTGCTGTGGACCTTGGCGGCAGTGCTGGTCCTGGCGGCGGCCGACCTCCTCTGGATCCACCTCGCCAGCCGGCACACCATCGGCGTCCTGCGGCGCACCGGTTGCTACAGCCCCTCGACCTGGTCCGGCACCCGGTGCTGGACGCTGCTCTCGCCGATCGACCGGCCGAACTACTGGTTCGTCCGGATACTCCAGCCCGCGGTCACCGCCGTCCCGCTGCTGATCGGCGTCTTCGTCGGCGCGCCGCTGCTGGCCCAGGAGTACGAGCGCGGCACCATCCGGCTGATCCGCGCGCAGTCCGTCAGCCCGGTGCGCTGGCTGGCCGCCCGGCTCGCGGTGCCCGGCCTCGCGGTGCTGGTCTTCAGCGGCGCGCTCGCCTCCCTGATGACCTGGGTGTGGTGGACGGACATCGTGCACGGGCCGGTCGCCTTCGACCCGCCGTTCCAGTTCTTCACCTACCCGGCCCTCGGGGTCGCGCCGATCGCCTGGTCGCTGTTCGCGCTGGCGCTGGGTGTCCTGGTCGGCCGGCTGGTGCGCCGGACGCTGCCCGCGATGTTCCTCACCGGCGCGCTGGTCGCGGGCGCCCACGGCCTGATGAGCCTGGTCCGCCCGTACTTCCACCCGATCGTCGAGACGGTGGTCCCGATGGACGCCGGACATTCCTTCATCGGGCAGCCCACCAACGCGTGGCTGGTCGAGCGCGGTTCCGTCCTGGCCGACGGCAGCCGCATCTCCGACGACACCTGCCAGTCCTCCCCCTGCGACGGGGCCACCGCCGTCTGGCTCCGCTACCACCCGGCCGACCACCTCGTGCCGGTCCAGCTCGTCGAGGCCGGCATCCTACTGGCGCTCACCGCGGTCGCCCTGCTGGTCGTGTTCCGCCGGATCCGCGCCTGAGGCTCGTCCTCCGGCCCCGCCGGAGGACGAGCCTCAGGTCCACGAGAACGAGCCGAGGCCCGCGAAGGCCGCTCAGGCCTTCTTGACCACGCTGGACTTGAGCTGCATGGCGCCGAAGCCCTCGATGCGGCAGTCGATGTCGTGGCCGTCGACCCCGTCGACCAGGCGGATGTTGCGCACCTTGGTGCCGGCCTTGATGCCGGAGGCGCTGCCCTTCACCTTCAGGGCCTTGACGACGGTCACGGTGTCGCCGTCGTTCAGCACGTTGCCGACCGAGTCCTTGACCACCCGCTCCCCGCCCCCGGCGGCAGCCGCGCCGACGTCGGCGGGCGCCCACTCGTGGCCGCACTCCGGGCAGACCATGAGGGCGTCCATCTCATAGGTGTACTCGCCGCCGCACTGCGGGCACGCGGGAAGGTTGTCGCTCATGTGATCAGGATATCCGCTCACCCGAGGGGCGTTTCCGCTGCTCAGCCGGTACGGGCGGGCGGCGGCACCGCTCCGCCGGGGCGAGGCCGGCACCCGGCGGAACGCCCCGGGAGGCGCCGGCCGCGTCCACTGCCGATACTGGGGCGGCACCCGGGCCCGCCGGGCACCGAGCCCGGGGCCGCGGGGCACCGCACCCGGGCGGCCGGGCCCCGCCCCCGCCGCCCCGATCCAGCGCGGAACCGAGGAGGACGCCATGACCGGATCCGTGGTCGTCGGCTTCGACGGCTCGCCGGAGAGCCTGGCCGCCGCCGAGTGGGCCGCCCGTGAGGCGCAGCGCCGGGGCCTGCCGCTCCGGATCCTCCAGGCGTGGCCGCTGCCGAAGCGGGACGTGGTCGGCAGCGACGAGAGCTACCGGCACGTCCGGTCGCAACTCGCCGCCCGCGAGGCCGCCCTGCGCGCCCTGGCGCCCGGGGTGGAGGTCTCCTCCGCGACCGAGTCCGCCGCGCCCGCCGAGGCGCTGGAGGCCGCCGCCGGGAGCGCCGCCGTGCTGGTGCTCGGCTCACGCGGGCTGGGCACCGTCCGCGGCTTCCTGGTCGGCTCGGTGAGCCAGGAGGTGCTGCGCCGGGCCGCCTGCCCGGTGGTGCTCGTCCGGGCGGGCGAGGAGGAGCCGGACGGCCCGGTGACGGTGGGCCTCGATCTGGCGCACCCGGCCGATCCGGTGCTGGCCTTCGCGTTCGAGGCCGCCGCGCTCCGCTCGGCGCCGTTGCGCGTGGTGCACGTCTGGTCCCCGCCGGCCGGCAGCGAGCACATGTCCTACGGCGCGATCGGCGGGCTGGAGGGCGAGGTGTCCGGCGACGAGCGGGCCGACCTCTCGGAGGCGCTGGAGTCCTGGCGGGCCCGGCACCCCGAGGTGGCCGTGACGGCCGACCTGGTCCGGGGCAGGCCCGCGGTCGAGCTCGTGGACGCGGCGGCGACGGCCCGGCTGCTCGTGGTCGGCCGCCGCAGTCACCACCGGCCGCTGCGTCACCACCACCTGGGCCCGGTCGCGCACGCCGCGATCCACCACGTCCACTGCCCGGTCGCGGTCGTCCCGTACGGCTGACCGGCCGGATGGAGTGGCGGCCGTCGCGGCCCGTCAGCCGAGGTCGGCGCCTCCGCGCCCGAAGCAGGGGTAGCCGGGCAGCGGGTCCACCCGCCAGCCGTCGGCGACCTCGCGGAGCAGGCGCCGCATCGTCTCCGTGAACGCGGGGAGCCCGTCCAGCCGCGCCGCCGTCTCCCAGCGGTGCCTGAGCACCTGGCGCCGGGTCGGCACCGGCCGCCGGGTGCGGTGCATCGGGCCGTCCTCGGCGGTGCGCGGCAGCAGCCCCAGGGTGGCGTGCACCGTCCACACGGCCACCGCCCGCCGCATCCCGTCCTCCCACACCGCGTCCTCGGCCAGCGCCGGGTACACCGGGACGACCTCGGCCCGGTACGCCGCCTCGATCCGCCGGGCGAGCCCGTCCGGCAGCGCGAACACGCACCAGCACGAGGAGAACGGCATCCGGCAGTAGGCGGCGGTCAGGAACACCGACTGGAAGTCGGCGGCCTCGAAGTCGAGCAGCCGGAGCCCGTCCGGGGTGAGCAGGTTGTTGTCCGGGCAGGTGTCCCCCGGGGTGAAGGCCGGGTACTCCTCCCCGCCCGCCGTGCCGATCCGCGCGAGCTCCGCTCCGAGGCCGTCCGGTACGGCGACGCCGGCCGCCTCCAGCACGCCGGGCAGGGCGGCGGCGGCGCGGGCGATCCACGGGTCCTCCGCCCAGGTGGGCGTGCCCGTGTCGTACCGCGCCCACAGCCGGGTGAGGTCGGCGCGGCGGTCCACCGAGCGGGCCGCCAGCCGGCCGAGCCCGACCGCCCAGGCCAGCAGGCCCTCCTCGGCGGCCTTGGGGTCGTCCCCGAGCAGCAGGTCGGCGAGCGTCGGCGCGTCCCCGAGGTCCGCCAGGACGAGCAGCGGCACCTCGCGGTCCACCCCGAGCACCTCCGGGCCGGCCAGGCCGAGCGCGAGCCCGGCCGCTTCGGCGGTGAAGCCGCGCAGGGCGTCCCGCCCGCCGGTGTAGGCCTTGACGACGACGCTTCGCCCCTCCGCCGTCCGGCAGCGCAGCACGGTGGTGCGGGTGCTCCCGCCCAGGTCGACGGGATCGGACAACCGGGTGGCCAGGAGGCGTTCGGCGGCACGCGTGATCTCGTTCACCCGGGCATCCTGTCACCCGGGCGCCCGCTGCCGGGCCGCTTCCGTCGAACGCCCGCCGTCATACGTTTGACCCCACGGCCCGACCCCACGGCCCGACCCCGCTACCCGACCCCGCCACCCGTTCCGACGCCCCACCCGCCACGCGACCCACCACCCGACCGCACCCGTCCAGCACCCCGAGGAGCCCGCCATGGCCGACCACACCCGCACCCACCTGCTCGCCGCCATCGGGCTCGCGAACAGCGCGCGCGAGCGCGGCAACCACCCCTTCGGCGCGGTGCTGACCGACGCCGCCGGGAACGTCCTGCTCACCGCCGAGAACACCGTGCTGACGGACCGCGACGTCACCGCCCACGCGGAGATCAACCTGGTCCGCCGGGCCTCCCGGACCCTCGACCCGGCGCAGCTGACCGCGGCCACCCTGTACAGCAGCACCGAACCGTGCGCGATGTGTGCCGGCGCGATCTACTGGAGCGGCATCCGGCAGGTCGTCTACGCGCTCGGCGCGTCCGAGCTGATCGCCATCGCGGGGGCCGACCCGGAGGAGCCGGTGCTCGACCTGCCGTGCCGACGGGTCTTCGCCGCGGGCGGCGACACCGTGGAGGTGTCGGGCCCGCACCTGTTCGAGGAGGCGGCTGCGGTGCACGCGGGCTACTGGGGATAGCCGGGCGGGGCGGCGGGCCGCGCTACAGTCCGTCCCATGAGCGAGCCCGTGCCCCCGCCCTTCGGCAGCTTCCCGACCGCCTTCGCCGCGCTGGAGGTGTGCGACGACCTGGCCGCCCCCGTGGCCGACGCCCTGAAGAACTGGGACGCCCGGGACGCGGCCGCGTCCGTGCTCTACGTGGACACCGACCCGGAGCAGGCGGACACCGCGGTCTTCTGCGCCGCGTACGACACGCCGCCGGAGCTCTCCGCGAACTGCGTGGTGGTCGCCGCCAAACGCGTCGGCGAGGTCACCCATGCCGCGTGCCTCGCCCTGGCCACGACCCGGGTGGACGTCAACCGCGCGGTCCGTACGCACCTGGGGGCGCGCAAGGCGTCCTTCGCGCCGATGGACGTCGCGGTCGAGCTGACCGGCATGGAGTACGGCGGCATCACCCCCGTCGGCCTGCCCGCCGCCTGGCCGCTGCTCATCGACGAGGCGGTGGCCGCGGCCCCGTACGTCCTGGTCGGCAGCGGCCGGCGCCGGGGCAAGCTGATCCTCCCGGGCCGGGCGCTGGCCCGGCTGCCCGGCGCCCAGGTGCTGCCGGGCCTGGCCGGCTGAGCGGCCGGCCCGCCGCCGGGCCGCCGTCACCCGGCTGCCGGTAAGTACTGGCGGCGGCCCCGGGCGGCGCGCACCGTGGTGGAGGGGGCGACGACCGACAGGACGGTGCACATGGACGCGAACGAATCCGCTCCCCGCGTCGTGGTCGGCGTCGACGGCTCGCCGTCGTCGCACGCCGCGCTGCGCTGGGCGATCCGGCACGCCACGCTGATCGGCGGGGTCGTCGATGCGGTGGGCGCCTGGGAGCCGCCGAGCCACTTCGGCTGGTCGGCGCCGGTGGTCGACATGGCCCTCGACCGGGACGTGGCCGACCGGAAGTTCGCCGACGAGCTCCAGTCGGTGCTCGGCGAGGACCATCCGGTGGAGATCCGCCCGGCACTGGTGATGGGCGACGCCTCGGACGTGCTCCTGGACGCGTCGCGGGGCGCCGCGGTCCTGGTCGTCGGCAGCCACGGCCACGGCGGCTTCACCCGGGCCCTGCTCGGCTCGGTCAGCACGCGCTGCGCGCAGCACGCCACCTGCCCGGTGGTCATCGTGCGCGCGCAGTGATCCGCACGGGGTGACGGGCCCGGCCCGGTGGGAGAATGCCGGTGTGGGGCCGCCGGTTGAGTCGGAGCTCGTGGGCCGGGCCGCGCTGCTGACGTCGCTGTGCCGCGCGGTGGACGGCGCCGCGGCGGGCCGCGGCGGGCTGGTGCTGCTGGCCGGGGAGCCGGGGATCGGGAAGACGGCGCTCGCCGCCGAGGTGGTGCGGTACGCCCGGAGCAGCGGTGTGACGGCGGTGTGGGGCCTGTGCGAGGACGGGGGTGTCGCACCCGCGCTGTGGCCCTGGCAGCAGATCGTGCGCGCGGTCACCGGACGGGCCGGGCCGTTCGCCCCGGAGCCGCCCGGCCAACAGCCGCCCGGGCAAGAGCCACCCGGGGAACAGCCACCCGGGGATGAGCTCCCCGGGGAGGATCCGCCGCGGCGCACGGCGGCGCCCGCCGGCGGTGCGGACTCCCGGCTCGCCCTGTTCGACCGGATCGCGGGCCTGCTGCTGCGGGACGGCCGCCCGCTGGTGGCGGTCCTGGACGACCTGCAGTGGGCGGACCCGGCGTCGGTGCTGCTGCTCGGCCACCTGGGCCGGCGCTCCCGGCACGAGCCGCTGCTGCTGATCGGCACCTACCGGGACGTCGAGCTGCCCGACGACCACCCCCTGCCCGCGCTGCCCGGCGCCGAGGTGGTGGTGCTCGGCGGCCTGGACCCGACCGGCGTCGGCACGCTGCTGGAGCGGTTCGGGCCGCCCGCGACGCCGGAGGCGGCGGACCTGGTGCACCGGAGGACCGGCGGCAACCCGTTCTTCGTCCAGCAGGTCGCCCGGCTGCGCGCCGCTGCCGCCGACAACCCGGCCGGCAGCGACAACCCGACGGTGCCCACGGCCGTCGGGCAGACGGTGGCTCGGCGCCTGGCCCGGCTGCCGGACCGGACGGCCCGGGCGCTCGGCACCGCCGCGGTGCTCGGCCGCGCGTTCACCGCCGACCGGCTCGCCGGCGTCGCGGCCGTGCCCCGGGCCGAGGTCCCCGGCCTGCTGGAGCCCGCGCTGCGCGCGCGGATCGTCGCCCGGGACGGCCCGGACGGCTACCGGTTCGTCCACGACCTCTTCCGGGCGGAGCTGGTGGACCGGCTCGATCCGGCCCGCCGCGCCGAACTCCACCTCGCCGCCGCCCGGGCCCTGGCCGACACCGCCGGCCCGGCCGAGCTGGCCTGGCACCACGGCCAGGCCCTGCCGTTCGGCCCGGTCGAACCGGCCGTCCGGCACGCCGTCCGGGCCGGCGAGGAGGCGATGGCCCTGCTCGCGTACGAGGAGGCCGCCCGGTGGTGGCAGCAGGCGGTACGGCTCACCGCCCCGGACGATCCCGCGGCACTGCGGTTGCGCGCCGACCTGGCGGAGGCCGAACTGCGCGCCGGGGCGAGGGATTCGGCCGCCCGCCGGTTCGCCGAGGTGGCCGAGGCCGCCCAGGCGGCGAACCGGCCGGAGCTGCTGGCGGCGGCCGCGCTCGGGCTCCACGAGGCGGGCGTCCGCAGCGACGACTCCCCGCGCGAGGTGGTCGACCGGCTGGAGCGCGCCGAGGCCACCCTGGCCGGCGGGCCGCACGCGGCCGTGCACGCCGAGGTGCTCGCGGCGCTGGCCCGGGAGCTGGCCGACGGGCCGGAGCGGGACACCCCCCGGGCGCGGGACCTCGCCCGGCGGGCCGCGGACCGGGCCCGCGCCGCCGGCGATCCGCACGCCCTGGCCACGGCGCTGTTCGCGCAGCACGACGTCACCTGGGCGCCGGGCACCGCGCAGGACCGGCTGGCCCTCGCCGACGGCATGGTGGCGGCCGCGGTGGCGGCGCACGACACGGCACTGGAGTTCGAGGGCACGCTGTGCCGCTTCGTGGCGCTGCTGGAACTCGCCGACCCGGGCGCGGCGGACGCGCTGCGCCGGGCGGCGGACGCGGCCGAGCGGTCCCGGCTGCCGCGCGCCCGCTACCTGGTCCGCTCCCGCGACGCCGCCTGGGCGCTGCTCCGCGGCCGCTACCGCGAGGCCGATCAACTGTCCGCCGAGGCATCCGAGTTGGCCGAGGCGATCGGTGAACCGGACGGCGCCGGGGTGAGCGCCACCCAGCGGATCGCCGGAGCGCTGGCCCGGGAGGGGCCGGCCGGGGTCGCGGCCACGCTGGCGGAGTGCGGCGACGCCGGGCTGCCGCCGGAGTTCCTGCCGCACTGGCGCTGCTTCGACCACCTGGCGGCCGACGAGCCCGGGGCGGCCGCCGCCGTGCTGCGCGCGCTGCCCGCCGCCGAGGTGCTGTCCCGCTACCGGTGGCGGGCGCTGGCGGGCCTCGCGTTCGACGTGGAGATCGCCGTCGCGGCCGGCGTTCCGGAGGTGCGCGAGGACCGCTACCGGCGGCTGCTGCCGTACGAGCGGGAGACCATCGTGATCGGCGGCGGTGTCGCCGTCCTCGGCCCGGTGGCGCTCTACCTGGGCCTGGCCGCCACCGGGCCGGAGGCCGTCCGGCACCTGACGGACGCCCTGGACGGCGCCGACCGCCTCGGCGCCCGGCCCGTCGCCGTCCGGGCCCGGCTCGAACTCGGCCGGGCGCTGCTGGCCCGCGACCCGGCGGGCGAACGCGGTCGCCTGCTGCTCGCCCAGGCGCTGGCCGCCGCCGAGGAGCTCGGCCTGGACTGGCTGCGCGACGACGCCCGGGCCACCCTCGCACGGGCGGACAGCGACCACGTGTTCCACCGGGACGGCCAGCTGTGGACGCTCGGGTACCGCGGCCGCACGGTGGTCCTCAAGGACGCCAAGGGCCTGCACGACCTGGCGCTGCTGCTGTCCTCCCCCGGCCGGGAGGTCTCCGCCACCCGGCTGCTGGGCGGCCCGGACCAGCCGCCCTCCGGCAGCGACGAGCGCGCGGACGAACGGGCGCGCGCCGCCTACCGGGCCCGGCTGGACCGCCTCGACGGGGAGATCGCCGAGGCCCGCGAGCTCGACGACGTCCCCCGGCTGGCCCGCGCCGAGGAGGAACGCGACGCGCTGGTCGCCGAGTTGCGCGGCGCGTACGGCCTCGGCGGGCGCCCGCGCCGCCTCGGCGACGCCGGGGAGCGGGCGCGCACCACCGTCACCGCCCGGATCCGGGACACCATGCGCCGGATCGAGCGCGAGCACCCCGAGCTGGGCCGGCACCTCGCCGCGTCGGTCACCACCGGACGGGCGTGCGCCTACCGCCCCGCGCAGCCGGTGCACTGGCAGCTGTGACCGCCCGACGGCAACCGCCCGACGGCCCGGCTGGCGCCCGTCCCACAGCTTGTGAGGCGGTTTCCCACGCCTCTCGGTCACCAGCACTTCCGAAGAGGTGATCGAGATGGCACCCGCCACCGAAACCGCAGCACCGGCCGAAGCCGGAACGCCGACCCCGACCCCGACCCCGACCCCGATCCCGACCGAACCCGCGTCGCCGACCGGTTCCACGCCCCCGACCGTCGACCCCGACCGACTCGAAGCCGCCGTCGGCCACGTCTTCGGCGAGCTCGGCGTCAACTGCACCGCACCGCTGATCGTGCTGGGTGACCGGCTCGGCCTGTTCCGCACGATGGCCGGCGCCGGCCCGCTCACCTCCGCCGAACTGGCCGCCCGCACCGGCCTGGTGGAGCGCTACGTCCGGGAGTGGCTGCGCGGCGTCGCCGTGGCCGGCTACCTGGACCACGACCCGGCGACGGACGGCTTCACCCTCACCGACGAGTACGCGGCCGTCCTCGCCGACGACGGCTCCCCGACCGCGCTGATCGGCGTCTTCCCCGGCCTGATCGCGCTCTGGGCGGACCTCGACCGCATCGAGGGCTTCTTCCGCACCGGCGGCGGCATGGGCTGGGGCGAGCACCACCCGGCCCTCGGCCTGGCGCAGGAGCGCTTCACCCGCCCCGCGTACGTGCACGGCCTGATCGCCGCCTGGATCCCCGCCGTCGAGGGCATCGTGCCGAGGCTCGACGCCGGTGCCCGGGTCGCCGACGTCGGCTGCGGCCACGGCCTCTCCTCGATCCTGATCGCCCAGCGGTGGCCGCGCAGCACCGTCGTCGGCTTCGATCCCGACGACGCCGCCGTCGCCCGGGCCCGGGCGTCCGCCGCCGAGGCCGGGCTCGACGGGCGGGCCGTCTTCGAGGTCGCCGACGCCGCCGGCTACCCCGGCGACGGCTACGACCTGATCACCTTCACCGACTCGCTGCACGACATGGGCGATCCGGTCGCCGCCGTGGCGCACGCCCGGGCCGCCCTCGCGGCGGACGGCGCCGTCCTGGTCGTCGAGCCGCTGGCCGCCGACCGCTTCGCCGACGACTTCGCCAATCCCTACGCCCGCGTCGGCTACGCGATCTCCACCCTGGTGTGCACCCCGTCCTCGCTCGCCCAGACCGGCGCGGCCGCGCTCGGCACGATGGCCGGCGAGGCCCGGCTGCGGGAGGTCCTGGCGGCGGGCGGGCTCACCCGGGTGCGGCGGATCGCCGAGGACAGCGCCCCGCTCAACATCCTCCTGGAGGCCCGGCCCTGACCCCCGCGCGGGTGCGCCGGGCTACGGCGCACCCGCCGTGTGCCGTCCGCACCCGCCGGGTCCGGTCAGGCGGCGCCGCTGACGCCCGGGACGACGAAGCGCCGGTGGAGCGGGCTGAACGTCGTCTCCGGTGCGCCGGGGATGCCGGCCTTCTCGACCGCCGGGGCCAGCCGTTCGGCGAAGAACGTCTCGAACGCCTGCTGGGAATCCCACACGTCGGTCACGTGCAGGCCCTGCGCGTCGAACCAGGCGACGTGCAGCTGCGCACCCGCCGGTTCGAGTTCCTCCCAGCGGACCTCGTCACGCACCGTGTCGTACTGCTCCGGAGTGGCCCCGACCCACCGCATCGACATCACCACAGCCATGTCACCGCTCCCTTGCCGACTCGTCGTGACGCGATTCCCGCGCTGCTTCCACGAAACGCCCCCGCCGGCGCGTACGCACCTCGACCCACACCGGTTCCCGAAGGTTCATCACGGATTCATGACGATAGGACAGCCGAGGGCCAAGAATGAGGGAAGGCTAACCTTCCTAAGGCTAGCCTTCCCTCATGAACAGTCTGCTGTTGGCCGCGAACACGGCCGGATACACCACGCCCCAGCTCTGGCGGATCCTCACCAAGACGGGCTACTTCATCGGCCTCAGCGGAGCCATCGGCACCACCGTCACCTACGCCACCACCGTCCTCCCGTCCCTGCGGGCCGCCGAACGCACCGGCGGCGAGGACGGCACGCACGACGCGGCCGTCCTGAGATCCAGATCGGCGGTGTACCTCGCCTGGGCGGGCGTGGTGCTGCTGGTCACCGGCTACTTCCAGCTCGCCGCCCGCGTCGCCCGCTCCGGCAAGGGCATGCCCTTCGGCGACGCCCTCGCCCCCGACCGGATCCTGGACTTCCTCCGGGCCCCCGCCGCCAAGGGCGCCTGGATCTCCCAGGGCACGGTCTACCTCGTCCAGAACGCCGTCCTGCTCGCCACGGCCGCCGCCTTGACCGCCCTGTTCGTCCCGGCCGTCCGCCGCCACACCGACCGCGTCGCGCTCGCCGCCCTGCCGGCCGCCCTCGCCGTCACCCTGATCGCCGCCGTCCCGACCACCGCGCCCGCCGACCTCGACCGCTGGCTCGACCTCGTCCTCGACCAGGTCCACATCGTCTCCGGCACCGTCTGGCTCGGCGGCCTCGCCCTGCTCGTCGCCCTCGCCGGCGCCCGCGGCCGCCTCGGTGACGCGGCCGGCCCGCTGTGGGCCGACCTGTGGCGCCGTTTCAGCCTCGTCGCCATGGTCTGCGTCGGCGCCGTCGTCGTCTCCGGCCTCTGGCTCACCTGGAAGCACGTCGGCGCGGTGTCCCAGCTGTGGACGACCGGCTACGGCCTCGCCCTGCTCGTCAAGGTCCTCCTCGTCCTCGCCCTGGTCACCGCCGGCGCCTTCAACCAGTTCTGGCTGATGCCTCGCATCGCCCGGGCCCGCCGCGCCGACGACACCGCGTCCCTCCGCCACCTCACGCTGCACCACTTCCCGAAGGTCGTCTGGGGCGAGGTCGTCCTCGGGGTCGCGGTGCTGGCGGTCGTGCCGTTCCTCGCCGGCTCCGCCCGTACCGAGGCCGGCAGCGCCAAGGCCGTCTCCTCCGGCAGTCTCTTCGCCGCCGGCGCCGCCCTGGTCCTCGCCCTCGCCGTCTCCCTGTACGGCACGGTCAAGGCTTCCGACGCGCTGTCCCGCCGCGCGCCGGCCGCCCCGGCCGCGCCCTGACACCCACGCCCTGACACCCGCGCCCTGACACCCGCACCCCACCCGCGCGCACCGCCGGTCCGGACCTCCTCCGGACCGGCGGCGCGCGTTCCGGCGTCCGGCCCGGATGCGGCCCGGGGCGCGAAGTGGTCGACTCGACACGAGGGGAAGTCTCGGGGTTGCCACCGGGAGGAGCCGTACCGATGCCCAAGGTATCCAAGCAGTCGGCGCCGCAGGTCCAGGAGTTCGGGCCGGTGACCGACCGCCGCGCGGAGATGAACGGCTACACGGTCGAGTTCGTCTCCTTCGCCGCCGAGGCCGACCTGGACGGTCCGCTGCAAGCACTGCCCGGCGGGATGTGCCACTGCCCGCACTGGGGCTACGTCATCGCCGGACGCATGCGCTACGTCTTCGGGGACCACGAGGAGGTGTACGAGGCCGGCGACGCGTTCTACCAGCCGCCGGGCCACCGGCCGTACGTCGACGCCGGAACCGAGCTGCTGCAGTTCAGCCCCACCGACGACCTCGCCGTCACCGAACGGGCCATCATGGAGTGGATGGCCCGCCAGGAGGGCGGCACCCCGTAACAGCCCCCGCCCGGCTCACCCCGGCTGGCGCTCCGGGTGGGTCAGGTTGGCGCCGTCGCGGGGGTCGAAGACGTGGATCCGGGCGGTGTCGACCCACAGCTCCAGCGGGTGGCCCTCGGCGGCGCGGGTCGCGGTGTTCAGCCGCGCGACCACGCGGTGCTCCTGCATGCCCGTGTCGGCCCGGCCCGAGTCCGCGGCGAGTTCGGCGAGTTCCTCCGTCGGCGCCGGCCCGCCCTCCTCCGCGAAGTGGACGTACACGTCGGAGCCCACGGACTCCCGGACCTCGACGGTGACGGTGCAGGTGACGCCGCCGGTGTGCTCGGCCGGCGCGGCGTCCTCGAAGTCCTCGGGGCGGATGCCGACGATCAGCTCGGGGGGCGCGTCCGCCCGCTCCAGGGCGCGCCGGGTGCGGTCGTCCAGCGGCAGCGCGCCCAGCGAGGTGCGCAGCGCGTTCTCCTCCAGCGCGGCGCCGAGGAAGTTCATGCCGGGCGAGCCGATGAACCCGGCGACGAACAGGTTGACCGGCTCGTCGTACAGGTGCTGCGGCGAGCCGACCTGCTGGACGACGCCGGCCCGCATGACCACCACCCGGTCGCCGAGCGTCATGGCCTCCACCTGGTCGTGGGTGACGTAGACGGTGGTGGTGCCCAGACGGCGCTGGAGCGCGGCGATCTGGGTGCGCATCTGGACCCTGAGCTTGGCGTCCAGGTTGGACAGCGGCTCGTCCATCAGGAAGGCCTTGGGGTCGCGGACGATGGCCCGCCCCATCGCGACCCGCTGGCGCTGGCCGCCGGAGAGGTTGGCGGGCTTGCGGTCCAGGTGCTGGGTGAGGTCCAGGATGCGGGCGGCCTCCTCCACCTTGGCGGCGATGGTCGCCTTGTCGGTCTTGGCCAGCCGCAGCGCGAAGCCCATGTTGTCGCGCACGCTCATGTGCGGGTAGAGGGCGTAGCTCTGGAAGACCATGGCGATGTCGCGGTCCTTGGGCGCGCGGTCGTTGACGACCTCCCCGGCGATCCGCAGGGTGCCGTCGGTGATGTCCTCCAGCCCGGCGATCATGTTGAGCGTGGTGGACTTGCCGCAGCCGGACGGGCCCACCAGGATCACGAACTCGCCGTCGGCGATGGTGAGGTTGACGTCGCGGACGGCGAGGGCGCCGTCGGGGTAGCGCTTGGTGATGCCGTCGAGGACGATCTCGGCCACGGTCCGCCTTCCTGGTCCGCCGGGTGGGGCGGTCTCAACCTTTGACTGCGCCGGCGGTGAGTCCGGCGACGATGCGGCGTTGGAACAGCAGCACGAAGACCACGATCGGGATCGTGATGATCACGGCGGCGGCCGCGATCGAGCCGGTCGGCTGCTCGAACTGGGAGCTCCCGGTGAAGAAGGCGATGGCGGCCGGCACCGTCCGGGCCGAGGTGGTGGAGGTCAGCGAGATCGCGAAGAGGAAGTCGTTCCAGCAGAAGATGAAGACCAGGATCGCGGTGGTGAACACGCCGGGTGCCGCCAGCGGTGCGATGACCAGCCGGAACGCCTGCCAGGGCGTGGCGCCGTCGACCTTGGCCGCCTTCTCCAGGTCCCACGGGATCTCCCGGAAGAACGCGGAGAGGGTGTAGATCGCCAGCGGCAGCGAGAAGGTCATGTAGGGGATGATCAGCCCGGCCCAGGTGTCGAAGAGGCCGAGCACCCGCTCGATGTTGAACAGCGGTGAGACCAGCGAGATCGGCGGGAACATCGCGATCAGCAGGGAGATGCCGATCAGCAGCCGTTTGCCGGGGAAGCGCAGCCGGGCCACCGCGTAGGCCGCCATGGTGCCGAGGACGACGGCGATGGCGGTGGAGATCACCGCGATGCCGATCGAGTTCACCAGGGCCCGGGTGAACTCCGACGTCTGGAAGATGCCGCGGTAGTTGGCCCAGGTCCACTCGCGCGGCACGAAGTTTCCGTCGGTGAGGGTGGCGGGGTCCTTGAAGGAGAGCGCCACGATCCACCACACCGGGAAGAGCGCGTACAGGACGACGACCAGGTTGGCGACGCCCCAGCCGGTGAGCGTCCGGGCGTGTCGGGTGCTCATCGGCTCTCCGGTTCCGCGCCCGGCGTCGCCGTGCCGAACAGCTTGACGAAGACCAGGGCGATGAGTGCGACGCAGACGAAGATCAGGACGGAGATCGCCGATCCGATGCCCAGGTTGAGCGCGGTGAAGAGGTTGTCGTAGCCGAGGATCGACACCGAGCCGGTGCCGTTGGAACCGCCGGTCAGCACGTAGATGTTGTCGAAGATGCGGAAGGCGTCCAGGGTGCGGAAGAGCAGGGCGACCAGGATGGCCGGCTTCATCAGCGGCAGGATCACCAGGCGCAGCCGCTGCCCGAAGCTCGCGCCGTCCACCATCGCCGCCCGGACGGTCTCGTCGGGCACCAGGGCGAGTCCGGCGAGCAGGAGCAGAGCCATGAACGGGGTGGTCTTCCACACCTCGGCGAGGATGATCAGGCCGATGGCGGGCCACTGCTCGGTCAGCGGGGCGCTGCCCTCGGGCAGCAGGGCGGCGAGGTAGCCCGTGCCGGGTGTCCAGGCGTACTGCCAGGAGTAGGCGGCGACGACGGTCACGATCCCGTACGGCACCAGGACGGCGGTGCGGACGGTGCCGCGGCCGAAGACGGCGCGGTGCATCACCAGGGCGAGGGCGAGGCCGAGGACGAGCTCGACGGCCACCGACACGACGGTGATCAGCACGGTGACGCCGAGCGCCTGCCACCAGTACGGCGAGCTCAGCACCGCGCCGTAGTTGGCGAGCCCGACCCAGTGCGCCTGCTCGGGGAAGCGCAGGTCGTAGCGCTGGAGCGAGAGGTAGACGGCGTAGCCGATGGGGTAGGCGGTGACGGCGAGCATCACGACGACCGCGGGGGCGCACAGCAGCAGGCCGAGCCGGCGTTCCTGGCGGGCGCCGCGGGACGGCCCGGCCGGGGCCTTGCCGGCCGTGGCGCGCGAGGCGGTGGACGGTGTCACGGGATCAGCCCCTTCGAACCGAGGGCGTCCTGGATCTGCCCGTGGAGGTCGGCGACGTCCTTCTCCGGGCGGATGTCGGCGGGCGGGGAGAGGGTGTGCGAGACGGCGATGGAGACGTTCTGGTAGGCCGGGGTCTTCGGCCGGATGCTCGCGGAGTCCAGGGCGGCGAGCACGTCCGCGGCGAAGGGGTAGCTCCGGGTGAGCTCCGCCGCCTGGTAGAGGCTGCGCAGGGAGGGCGGGAGGCCGCCCTTCAGCGCGTTGGTCAGCTGGTTCTCCCGGTCGCGCAGGCACAGGGTGGCCTCGAAGGCGAGGTCGGGGTGCCGGCTGTAGGCGCCCACCGCGAGGTCGATCCCGCCGATGGTGACGCTGGCGGGGCGGCCGGGGATCACGGCGGGGTACGGGGCCCAGCGGAAGTGCTGGAACAGCTCGGGCTGGTTGGCCTTCATCGAGGGGTAGACGAAGGGGTAGTTGAGTTCGAAGGCGGCCGTGCCGGACTCCATGGCGAGCCGGTTCTGGTCCTCCATCTGGTTCGGCAGCGACGGGTCGGCGGCGGGTGAGGTCGCCAGGTCGTGCATCACGGTGGCGGCGGTGACCGCGGGCGCCCCGAGCGAGGGGGCCTGCGCGTCGGGGGTGAGGATCGAGCCTCCGGCGCTGGTGATCAGGGTGTTGAACCAGACGGTGAGTCCCTCGTACTGGGCGCCCTGGATCTCCACGTAGTGCGGCTTGCCGGCGCGGGCCAGCTCGTCCGCCTTGGCCAGCATCTCGGCCCAGGTCCTGGGCGGGGTCTGCACCAGGTCGTCGCGGTACCAGAGCAGTTGGGTGTTGGAGTTGTACGGCGCGGCGTACAGCCGGCCCTGCCAGGTGGCGGTGCGCACCGCCGCGTCGAGGGTGTCGGCGGTGGCCCGGTCGCGCAGTTGCCCGGTCCACTCGTGGATCCAGCCGGCCTCGGCGAACTCGGCGGGCCAGGTGACGTCGAGGCCCAGGATGTCCACGTCGGTGTCGTGCGCGGCCATCCGGCGCACCAGCTGCTGGCGTTGGCCGTCCGCGCCGCGGGGCAGTTTGTTGTAGCGGATCGTGTAGCGCCCGCCGGACTGCTGCCCGCAGCGGTCGGCGGCCTGCTGCAGGGCGCCCGAGTCGTCCGGGAAGTTGTACCAGTTCAGGGTGGCCTGGCCGCTCTGCCCGCTGCTCCCGCAGCCCGTCAGGGCGGACGCGACGACGGCCAGCCCGGCGGCGGCACTCGCCCACCGTGAGCGGAGACTGGGGACCCTCGGCATCGTTCTCCCGTGGTGGGGCGGACCGGCCCCGCCGACCCTAGCCCTGCGCCACCGCCGCTCCCCGGCGTGCCGCGCCGCCGGCCATCCGGACGGGTGAACCCCGGCCGGGGTCACCGGCCGCGGCGCACGAGGCCGCCACCCGGGGCGGTGCGTCGTGGCGACCGGGAATCCTCCGCCCGGGTCCGACACGCCACGGGCGGCGGACCATCGCCCGCCGCCCCGGGGGGCGACGCCTACTGTCGCCTTCGCCCCGACCGGGGACGAAAACCGACAGAAGCGGAGAAACACCCATGAACCGTCGCCTCACCCGGACGCTGATCCTGCTCGCCGCCGCCGGCCTGGCCGCCGTGCCGACCGCCGCGAGCGCCGAGGTCGTCTCCGGCGGCAACCACGGGACGGTCATCGTCGGCGACAACAACCAGGTCGCCGGCTACGACATCATCAACGCGGGCCACGACGCCACCGTCGGCTCCCACAACGGCGCGAGCGGGACGACGGCCGGGGTCGCCACCGGCGCCATGGAGGCCGCCCAGGCCACCGGCGGCAACTACGGGACGGTGATCGTCGGCGACAACAACCAGGTCGCCGGGGACGACATCGTCAACGCCCTCAACGACGCCACCGTCGGCTCCTACAACGGCACCTCCACGATGGCCGCGACGATGAGCGCCGCCCTGAAGGCGATCACGGGCTGAGTCCCACGCGCCTCGCGACTCGCGCCGCCGCCCCGGAACGGGCTTCCGGGGCGGCGGCGCGTGTCCTGCCCACGCCCGGCACTCCGGCGTGGCCGGGACGGGGCGGGAGTCGACGGAGGGAGGCGGGTCAGGTCCGGAAGAGGGCGACCTTGAGGGCCCCGGTGCCGGCCGCGTCCGCGAAGGCGTCGTACGCGTCCTGCATCTCTTCGAGGCCGAACCGGTGCGTGACCAGACCCCCGACGTCCAGCCGGCCGACGGCCAGCATGTCGAGCAGCATCGGGGTGCTGTGGGTGTCGACCAGGCCGGTCGTGACGGTGACGTTGCGGATCCAGAGGTCCTCCAGGTGGAGCGTCGCGGGCCCGCCGTGCACGCCGACGTTGGCCACCCGGCCGCCGGGGCGCACCAGTCGGGTGCAGAGCTCGAAGGACTCCGGCACCCCGACCGCCTCGATCGCGACGTCCACGCCGAGCCCGTCCCGGCTCAGGCCCCGGACGGCCTCCGGGGTGGCTTCGGCCACGGTCAGGGTGGTGTCGGCGCCGAAGCGCTTGGCGGCGTCCAGGCGGCTCTGCGCGAGGTCGACCGCGATGATGCGGGCCGGGCTGTACAGCCGGGCGGTGAGGATCGCGGCGAGCCCGATCGGCCCGGCGCCGACGATCGCCACGGTGTCGCCCGGCCCGACCCGGCCGTTGCGCACGCCGACCTCGTACGAGGTGGGCAGGATGTCGGCGAGCAGCAGCGCGTCCTCGTCACGGACCCCGTCGGGCAGCTTGTACAGCGAGGTGTCCGCGAAGGGCGTGCGGACGTACTCGGCCTGGCAGCCGTCGACCAGGTGCCCGAGGATCCAGCCGCCGCCCCCGGTGCACTGGCCGTAGCTCGCGGCGCGGCAGTAGGCGCAGCGGCCGCAGGCGGAGATGCAGGAGATCAGGACGCGGTCGCCGGGCGCGACGGTGCGGACGCCCGGCCCGGTCCCGGTGACGGTGCCGACGGCCTCGTGGCCGAGGACGCGGCCCTCCTCGACCTCCGGGACGTCGCCCTTGAGGATGTGCAGGTCGGTGCCGCAGATGGTGACCGCGTCCACCCGGACGACGGCGTCCTCGGGGTCGCGGACGGCCGGGTCGGGGACGTCGCCCCAGGTGCGGCGGCCGGGTCCGTGGTAGGTGAGCGCTTTCATGCTGCGGTCGCTCCTCTCGGACGGCGGAGCCGTGGCGGTCCCGCTCGCCCTTCCAGCGTCATCCGCGGCCCCACCCGCCGCCAGGGGGCCGGTGGGGTGCTCCGACGGGGCCGTTGGACCCCCCTTCCGCCCGACGCGGCCCGGGCCGCGCGCCTACGCTGGTCCGTGGGCCATCGGGGGCGAGCCAGGGAGGTTCCCTTGGACAGCGCGTCGGAGGCCGGTGCGTCGCAGCCGGGCGCCCCCGTGCCGAAGCTGCGGCTGGACGAGCTCCTGGACGAACTCCAGGCCCGCCTGGACGCCGCCCGCGGCACCCGCGACCGCGTCCACAGCCTGCTGGAGGCCGTGCTGGCGGTCGGACGCGACCTGGAGCTGACCCAGGTGCTGCAGCACATCGTGGAGGCGGCCGTCACCCTGGTGGACGCCGAGTACGGCGCGCTCGGGGTGATCGGCGAGGACCAGCGCCTCTCGCAGTTCATCCCGGTCGGGGTCACCGACGAACAGGTCGCGCTGATCGGCGCCCTGCCGTCCGGGCACGGCATCCTCGGCGAGCTGATCCGCCACCCCGAGCCGCTGCGGCTCTCCCGGCTCTCCGACCACCCGGCCTCCTACGGCTTCCCGGCCGACCACCCCCCGATGCGGACCTTCCTGGGCGTGCCGATCCGGATCCGCGACAAGGTGTTCGGCAACCTCTACCTGACCGAGAAGCGCGGCGGCGGCGACTTCGACGCCGAGGACGAGGCGGTGCTCGCCACCCTCGCCGTCGCCGCCGGCGTGGCCATCGACAACGCCCGGCTGTACGCCCGGGCCCGGCAGCGGCAGCGCTGGCTGGAGGCGAGCGCCGAGGTGACCAGCAGCCTGCTCTCGGGCAGCGCCGAGCAGGAGGTGCTGGACCTGCTGCTCGCCCGGGCGGCCGAGATCGCCGGCGCGGACCTCGCCGTGTTCGCCGTGCCGGTGCCGCAGGCCCGCGAGCTGGAGGTGCGGATCGCCGTCGGGCTGCGTGCGGAGGAGCACCGCGGTCTGGTGCTGCCGGTCGAGGGGTCGTTCGTCGGCTCCGCCGTGCGCACCGGCGGGCTGGTGGTCAGTCCCGACGTCCGGCGGGACCCGAGGATCACCGTCGGGCCACCGCGCTGGGAGGGCCTCGGCCCGGCCGTCGCCGTCCCCGTCGGGACCGCCGAGCGCGGCATCCGCGGGGTGCTGATGCTGGCCAGGGCCGCCGGGGCGGCGCTGTTCGAGGAGGGCGGGTCCGGGCCGCTGCTGGGCTTCGCGGGGCAGGCGGCGGTGGCCATGGAACTCGGCGAGCGGCGCCGGGACTCCGAGCAGGTCGCGCTGCTGCGGGAACGCGACCGGATCGCGCGCGACCTGCACGACCTGGCCATCCAGCGGCTGTTCGCCACCGGGATGACCCTGCAGGGCGCGACCCGCTTCATCGACCACCCCGAGGCGGCCGACCGGGTGCTGCGGGCGATCGACGACCTGGACGAGACCGTCCGGACCATCCGCGCCACCATCTTCGGCCTGCGGCTGCGCGAGCGCGGCCCGGCGGCGGAGGGACTGCGCAGCCGCGTCGTCGAGGTGGTCGACCGCGCGGCCCGCTCGCTCGGCTTCGCGCCGGCCCTGCGGATGACCGGCCTGCTCGACGTCACGGTGCCCGCCGAGGTCGCGGACGCGGCCGTCGCCGTCCTGGAGGAGGCGCTGTCCAACGCGGCCCGCCATGCGAAGGCGACCACCGTCGAGGCCACCGTCGCGGCCGGCCCGGACGTGAGCGTCACCGTGACCGACGACGGCGTCGGCCTGCCCGAGGGCGGCCGCCGCAGCGGCCTGGCCAACCTCGCCGACCGCGCCACCGCCCTGGGCGGCGCCTTCACCGCGCGGGCCCGCCCCGAGGGCGGCACCGAGCTGGTCTGGCGGGTTCCGCTGTCCTAGGGTCCGTCTTCAACGCCGGATCCGAGGGCTCCGGGATCAGGGCCGGTCCAGCACCTCCCCCGGGGCCAGCCGCGGTGTCGGGGCGCCTTCGGGGCCGTAGCCGAGGCGGATCAGGATCTGGACGTGGCCGGGGCCGCGGTGCGGGTCGCGGGCCTCCCAGCGCAGGTAGGGCCACTCCATGGCCTGGTGCAGCAGGGAGGCGCGGACGCCGTGGACGGTGGCGGCGAGCAGGACGTGTTCCAGGGCGAGGCCCGCCTGCAGCCAGTCCCGCGGGGCGTCGTGCTCGGTGGCCAGGACGGCGATGCGGGGCTCGGCCTCGAAGCGCGCGGGGGCCCGGTGCTCGTCGGCGTGGATGGCGGAGAAGTCACGCATCGGCAGCCGGCCGGCCGCGTCCTGGGGGCCGAGCGCGCCGACCGGGATGCCGTACGGCGGTGCCTCGCCGCTGCGGATCCAGCTGCGGCTCTCGGTGCGCTGGGCTTCGTCGGTGGTGTTGCGGCGCTCGGCCTCGGCGGTGAGGTGCAGCAGTCGGGCGGTCTCCGCGTGGTCGGGTAGGTGGAGCAGGGCGTCCTCGGACCGGGCGGCGGTGGCCAGTTCGTCCAGGACGGCCGGGGGAACGGGCTCGCCGGTGAACGGGGTGCGGCTGGAGTGGCGGCGCCAGATCGCCTCGTACAGCTTCTCGGTGCCCGGCACCGGTGCGCCGGCCGGGGTGTCGAGCTCGACGGCGGCCAGCAGTCCGGGTTCGGCCGGGTCGGGCAGCAGCCTCACCTCGGGCGCCCAGCCGAGGTGGCGGGCGGCGACCCTCAGGTTGAGGACGGCCGCGCCGACGGAGATGTGCAGCGCCCGGCCCTGCGGGTCGACGGCCGGGACGGCCCGGCTGCGGTCGGCCCGGACCTCCAGCGTCGAGGTGTCCGGCTGGAGCCGGAAGCGCCAGGGCTGGCTGTTGTGGATCGAGGGTGCCGCCACCGCGGCGGAGACGAGCTTCTCCAGCGCGGGGGCGTCGAGGGTGAGGGTGGGCATGGCCGCCTCCAGGGAGATCGATCACCTCCAGCATGCGGCCGGGGGCCGGCGCGCCGCTTGGGCCGTTCGGCTCCGTCTCCGGGGCCGGCCGGGCCCGTCGGGGTCGGTGCGGCGACGCACTCAGTGCAGGCGACGGGCTCAGTGCGGGCGCTGGTGGTGCTGCTCGGGGTCGGCGTGGGCGGCCAGGACCGCGGCCTGGAGGCGGCGCTCGACGCCCAGCTTGGCGAGCAGCCGCGAGACGTGGTTCTTCACCGTCTTCTCGGCCAGGAAGAGTTCCCGGCCGATCTGCCGGTTCGTCTTGCCCTCCCCCACCAGGACGAGGATCTCCCGCTCGCGGGGCGTCAGACCGGCGAGGGCCGCGTCGCTCTCGCTCTGCTCGTCGTGGTGGCGCAGGCTCTCCATCAGCTTGCGGGTGGTGGCCGGGTCGAGCATCGACTGGCCGGAGGACACCGTGCGGACCGCGCCGACCAGGTCGGCGCCCTTGATCTCCTTGAGGACGTAACCGGCCGCGCCGGCCATGATCGCGTCGAGCAGGGCGTCGTCGTCGTCGAAGGAGGTCAGCATCAGGCAGGCGAGGCCGGGCAGACCGTCCCGGAGTTCCCGGCAGACGCTCACGCCGTCGCCGTCCGGGAGCCGTACGTCGAGCACGGCGACGTCCGGGCGCAGCGCGGGCACCCGGGCGAGGGCCTGCGCGCAGGTGCCGGCCTCGCCGACGACCTCGATGTCCGCCTCGGCCTCCAGGAGGTCCCGGACGCCCCGCCGGACCACCTCGTGGTCGTCCAGCAGGAAGACGCGTACGGGCCGGGGCGTGTCCATGGCCTGCTCCGTGGGGGTGCGCGGGCGGTGACACCACCGATTCTGCGCCGCCGCGAAGCGCTGCGCACGGGCGGCGGCGCCTCCGGCCGCGGCGCCGGCCCGGCCCGCAGGCCCCGTGCGGCGCCGGTCCGGGGTCACTCCTCCTCGAAGGCCGGCCCGGCGGCCGCGGGGCGCCGGAGCCGCCGCAGGTAGGGGTCGAAGGACGGCCTGCGTTCGAGGCGCACCCGGACGTCCACGCAGACCGCGCCGTCCGGACGGACGATGACGGGGTTGAGGTCGGCCTCGACGAGTTCCGCGACGTCCTCGGCGAGCAGGGACAGCCCGGTCAGGACGGACCGTACGGCGGCGAGGTCGACGGCCGCCCCGCCGTGCCGGCCGAACAGCAGTGGGGCGCTGCGCAGTTCGGTGACCATGGTGGTCAGGTCGCGCTCGCTCAGCGGGGCGAGCCGGGCCACCCGGTCGGCCAGGACCTCGGTGGCGGTGCCGCCCAGTCCGAGGACGACGAGCGGGCCGAAGACGCGGTCCTGCACCACGCCCGCCAGCAGCTCCAGCCCGGGCGCGGCCATCGGCTGGACGACGGCGCCGACCAGCTCCGCGCCGAAGCGCTTGGTGAACTCGCGGTAGGCCTCGCGCACGTCGGCGTCCGTGGCGAGGCCGGTGCGGACGGCACCCACGGCGCTCTTGTGCACCTGCCCGGGCCAGTACGCCTTCAGGGCGACCTTCGCGTCGTGCCCGAGCCCGCGGAGCCCGTCGGCCGCGGCCACCGCCGCCTGCTCGTCCCGCACCCAGACGGTCGTGGTGAGCGGCAGCCCGTAGGCCGCCAGCAGGTCGGCGGTGGACAGCGGGTCCAGCCAGCCGCCCCCGGGGTGGGCGGTCAGGTAGCCGTCGACCAGGCTGCGGGCGGCCTGCCGGTCGCAGTCCGGGGCGGCGACGGGTGCGGACGGCGGTTCGGCGAGTCGGCGGGCGCGGTCCCGGGCGTGGACGAGGGCCCGGGCGGCGGCCACCGCGTCCGAGTAGGCCGGCAGCACGCCGCCGTCGGCGCAGCTGCGGTACCGGACGGGCACCTGCTGGTCGAGCAGCACGGCGACGACCGGGACGCGGCGGCGGGCCGGGCCCTCCACCAGGGCGCGTACCGGGTCCTCGCCGGTGGCGGCGCCCAGCGCGGTCGGAACCAGGCACACCAGGATCGCGTCGACGGCCGGTTCCTCCTCCAACGCCCGGAGGAGGTGGGTGAGTTCGACCGGAGTGACGGCCGCCGTGGTGTCCACCGGGTTCCGCACGGACGCGCCGGCGGGGAGCAGTTCGGCCAGACCCTGCGGGAGTTCGGGCAGCGCGAGACCGGCCTCGGCGCAGGCGTCCGCCGCGAGGATCCCGATGCCGCCCGCGTTGGACACCACGGCGACCGCCCCGCGCGGTGCGGGCAGGGGCTGGGCGTGGAACAGGGCGGCGGCCGCGACGAGTTCGTCGATGCTGCGGGTGGCGGTGATGCCGGCCTGCCGGAACAGCGCCTCCCGGGTGACGGTGGGGGTGGCGGCCGCGGCGGTGTGCGAGGCGGCGGCGCGGCGGCCGGCGGTCGAGCGGCCGGCGTCGACGGTCAGCACCGGGATCGTGCGGGTGACCCGCCGGGCGGTGCGGGCGAAGGCGCGCGGGCTGCCGAAGGACTCCAGGTGGAGCAGCGCGAGGTCGGTGCGGCCGTCCGCCTCCCACCACTGGAGCAGGTCGTTGCCGCTGACGTCGTACTTGTCGCCGAGCGAGACGAAGCTCGACACCCCGATGCCCAGCCAGGTCAGCCGCGACAGCAGGGCGATCCCCACGCCGCCGCTCTGCACGGCCACCCCGGCGGTGCCGGGCCGGGCGAAGGCGCCGCCGAACTCGGCGTCCAGCCGGACGGCGGGATCGGTCTGGGCCAGGCCCAGGCTGTTCGGCCCGACCAGCCGCATGCTGTGCCGGCGGCAGGCCCGGATCAGCCGGCCGGCCTCCTGCGGCCCGAGGCCCGAGGTGAGCACCACCAGTGCCCGCACGCCCGCCTCGCCGCACTCCTCGGCCACGCCGGGGACGGCTCCGGCGGGCACGGCCAGCACGGCGAGGTCCGGCACGGCGGGCAGCGCGGAGACGGACGGGTACGCGCGCTCGCCGCCGATCTCGCGTGCGTGCGGGTTGACCGCCCAGAGCGGACCGGCGAACCCGCCCTCCCGGATCTTCGCCAGGACGGTCCCGCCGACCGAGCCCTCCCGCCGGGACGCCCCGACCACGGCGACCGAGGCGGGGCGCAGCAGCGCGGCCAGGCTCGCCACGTCGGCGCGGCGCCCGCGTTCGTCGACGGCCGAGCGGTAGTGCTCGTCGCCCTCGTCCAGCGGCACCCGGATCCTCACCTCACCCTGGGCGTGGTGCCGGCGGACGGGCAGGCCGAGGTCGGCGAAGACCTGGTGGACGGCCTGGTTGCCGTAGAGGGTGTCGGCCTCGAAGAACCGGATCCCGGCGGCCCGGGCGGCGTGCACCAGGTGTTCCAGCAGCAGGGTGGCCACGCCCCGGTGGTGCCAGCGGTCGGCCACCGCGAGGGCCAGCTCCGCGGTCCGCGACGGTTCGTCCAGCAGTTCGCAGTCCGCCTCGCCGACCAGTTCGTCCCCCGCCCAGGCGCCGAGCGCCAGGACGCCGGTGCGCGACGGCCCGCACAGCCGGTCCGCGGCCTGGGCGGGCGCGTTGCGGCTGACCCCGAAGAACCGCATCCGGCGGCTCTCCTCGGACATCCCGGCGGCGTGCAGGTCGAGCACCGCCCGGTGGTCGTCCGGCCCCAGCGGCCGCAGCTCCACAGTGGTGCCGTCGGCCAGCAGGGCCTCCGCGGTGGTGAGCGACGGGTGGGCAGCGGTCATGGCGCACCTCCTGTCTCCGCCCTCCAGCCTCGCCACCCCGCCCCGGCCCGGGGAAGGGCCGATCGGCCCCGCCCGCGGGCCGGACGGCGGCGGGCGAGCGGCAGCCGGCAGGTGGCGGGCAGCAGGCCGGTAGTGAGGAGCAGGCGGGCGGCCCGGCCGCGGGATGCGCAGACTGGAGGCACACCGGTCGGCACGGAGGTCACCTCGTGGCAGCGGACCCACCAGCGGAGCATCCCGACATGCCGGACCCGTGGACCCTCCGCTACCAGGGCTTCGACCCGGCCGAGGAGGGGCTGCGGGAGGCCCTGTGCGCGGTCGGCAACGGGTACGTGGTCAGCCGGGGCGCCGCGCCGGAGGCGGTGGCGGACGGGGTGCACTACCCGGGGACGTACCTGGCGGGCTGCTACGACCGGGCGGAGTCGGCCGTCGCCGGGCGCGTGGTCACCAACGAGGACCTGGTCAACTGCCCGAACTGGCTGCCGCTGACCTTCCGCCCGGCCGGCGGGGCGTGGTTCACCGGGCCGCCCGCCGAGCAGACGCTGGAGCTGGACCTGCGCCGGGGGCTGCTGACCCGCACCGCCCTCGTCGTCGACGGGCAGGGGCGGCGGACCAGGCTGGTGCAGCGCCGCCTGGCCAGCCAGGCCCGGCCGCACCTGCTGGCCCTGGAGAGCACCTTCACCCCGGAGAACTGGTCCGGCCTGCTGGAGGTGCGCTCGGGCCTGGACGGCGACGTCGCCAACACCGGGGTCGCCCGCTACCGGGGGCTGGCCGGGCGCCACCTCGTCCCGGCCGGTCAGGGGGTGGACGGCACGGGGCTGCTCCGGCTCGAAGCCGAGGCGCTCCACTCGCCGCTGCGGATCGCCCTGTGCGCCCGCACGAGCGCCGACCGCGCGCACACGGTGACGACCGAGCAGCGCGAGGGCTGGACGGCCCACCTCCTCGCCCTGGAGGCCACTGCGGGGCGGCCCGTCACCGTCACGAAGACGGTCGCCGTGCACACCTCCCGCGACCGGGCGACCGGGACCCCGCTGCGCGCCTCCCGGCTGCTCGCCGCCGAAGCCGCCGACTTCGGGCAGCTGCTCGCCGAACACGCCCTGCGCTGGGCGGAGTTGTGGCGCCGCTGCGGGATCGAGGCCGACTTCGACGGCGCCGGCCCGCTGCACCTGGACCTGTTCCACCTGCTCCAGACGTACTCCGAGCACTCCGTCGACCTGGACGTCGGCATCCCGGCCCGGGGGCTGCACGGCGAGGCGTACCGGGGGCACGTCTTCTGGGACGAGCTGTTCGTGCTGCAACTGCTCGACCTCCGCTTCCCCGAGCTCGCCCGGGCCGTGCTGCGCCACCGCCACCGCCGCCTGGAAGCCGCGCGGCGGCAGGCCCGCGCGCTCGGCCTGCGGGGGGCGGTCTACCCGTGGCAGAGCGCCGGCGACGGCCGGGAGGAGTCCCAGCAGCTGCACCTCAATCCGCTGTCCGGCCGCTGGCTGCCGGACCACAGCCACCTGCAGCGGCACGTCGGTTCGGCCGTCGCCTACAACGTCTGGCAGTACTACCAGGCCACCGGGGACCGGGACTTCCTCGCCTCGGCCGGTGCCGAGATGCTGCTGGAGATCGCCCGCTACTGGTCCTCCGCCGCCGACTACGACCGGGCCCGGGAGCGCTGGTCGATCCGCGGGGTCCTCGGCCCCGACGAGTACCACGACGCCTACCCCTGGGCGGACCGGCCGGGCCTGGACGACAACGCCTACACCAACGTGCTGGCCTCCTGGGTGCTGGCCCGCGCCCGCGACGCCCTCGACGCCCTGCCCGGCTACCGCCGCGACGAGCTGCGCGAGCGCCTGGCCCTCGACACCGCGGAGCTGGAGCGCTGGCAGGACGTCGGCCGGCACCTGCACGTGCCCTTCCACGACGGCGTCCTCAGCCAGTTCGACGGCTACGAGCGGCTCGCCGAGCTCGACTGGGCGGGCTACCGGCGCCGCTACCCGGACCTGCGCCGGCTCGACCGGATCCTGGAGGCCGAGGGCGACAGCGTCAACCGCTACAAGGCCTCCAAGCAGGCCGACGCGCTGATGCTCTGGTACCTGTTCTCCGCCCGCGAGGTGCGCGACCTGCTGCGGCGCCTCGGCCACCCGGCCGGGCACGAGCTGCTGCGCCGTACGACCGACTACTACCTGCGGCGCACCGTCCACGGCTCGACGCTCAGCTCGGTGGTGCACGCCTGGGTGCTCACCCGCTCCGACCGCCGCGCGTCCTGGCGGTACTTCCGCGACGCCCTGGTGGCCGACCTGCGGGACAGCCAGCACGGCACCACGGCGGAGGGCGTCCACCTGGGCGCCATGGCGGGCGCGGTGGACCTGCTGCAGCGCTGCTACACCGGCCTGGAGGTCCGCGAGGACGCGCTCTGGCTCGACCCGCACCTGCCCTCCGCGCTCGGCCGCCTGGAGCTGGAGCTGCGCTACCGGGGCCACTGGGGCCTCGGCATCGCCGTCGACCGCCGCACGGTCACGGTGCGGCTGCGCGCGGACCGCCAGGAGCCGGTCCGCGTCCGCCTGCGCGGCACCGAGGCGACGATCCGGCCCGGCGAGACCCGGCGCTTCCACCTCTGACAGGCGCGCGGCCCTCGGCGCCCGCCTGCCCGCCTGGCTGCCTGCCTGCGCGCCTGCGCTGCGCCCGGTGCGGCCGCCGGGCCGAACCGCCGTCCCCACGAGGGCCTGACGGCCCCGATCCGGGCCGAACGGCCCACCGCCGCCGAACGCCGCCGGCGCGAGGCTGGAGGTGACGAAAGGTGGAGACCATGCACACCGTGATCGTGTACGAGAGCATGTACGGCAACACCCGGGAGATCGCCGAGGCGATCGCCGAGGGGGTCCGCCGGGCCGACCCCGGGGCGGCCGTGGACTGCCTCGCGGTGGCCGAGGCCGACGCCGAGCAGACCCGGTCCGCGGACCTGCTGGTGGTCGGCGGCCCGACCCACATGCACGGCATGTCCTCCGGGCTCAGCCGCCGGATGGCCGCGGCGGTCGAGGGGCGCCAGGAGGGCCGCGAGACGGCGGCGGCCGAGGCACGGGAGACCGCCGCGGGCCCGGGCCTGCGGTCCTGGTTCCACGACCTCCCGACGACCGAACCGGGCACCCACGCGGCCGCGTTCGACACCAGGGTCGACATGGCCCGGTCCGGCGGCGCGGCCGAGGGCATCGCCCACCGGCTCGCCCACCGCCACTTCGACGTGGTCGCCGAACCCGAGGGCTTCATCGTGGAGGACAACGACGGCCCGCTGCGCGCCGGCGAGCTCGACCGCGCCCGCGCCTGGGGTGCAGGGCTGGTCTGAGCGGGACGGCCGGAGGCCCGGGTCGAGCGGTCGGTGGGCGTTCGTCCCCGGTGTCCGGAAATCGCCGCTTGTCCGTAATGAACGGTTGTGTTCCCTATCTCCCCGGACTAGTGTCGGTGGAGGTGAACGAATCCGTCCCCTCCCCTCGTTCACCCCCGAGTCATTGGGGAACCTGCCATGGTCACCTCGCGCGCCCTGGCCAAGACTCCGCCCGCGACCGCACGTCGGGGCCAGCACCCAGGGATAGCCCTCACCGTCATCGCGGCCACCCAGCTCATGGTCGTCCTCGACATCACGATCGTGAACATCGCGCTGCCGCACATCCAGCAGGCACTGGGGTTCAACACCACCGACCTGTCCTGGGTCATCAACGCCTACACCCTGACCTTCGGCGGGCTGCTGCTGCTCGGCGGCCGGGCGGGCGACATCCTCGGCCGGCGCCGGGTGTTCATGGTCGGCGTCCTGGTCTTCAGCCTGGCCTCGCTGCTCGGCGGCGTCGCGCAGTCCTCCGCCTGGCTGCTCGCCGCGCGGTCCCTGCAGGGCCTCGGCGGCGCGATCGCCTCGCCGACCGCGCTCGCGCTGATCGCCACCAACTTCAAGGAGGGCCCGGAGCGCAACCGGGCCTTCGGCGTGTTCTCCGCCGTCGCGGGCGCGGGCGGTGCCATCGGGCTGCTGCTCGGCGGCATGCTGACGTCCTGGCTGTCCTGGCGCTGGGTGTTCTTCGTCAACGTGCCGATCGGCATCGCGATCGCCCTGCTGGCGCCGCTCTACATCAACGAGTCCGAACGGCACCCCGGCCGCTTCGACCTCACCGGTGCGTTCACCGCCACCGCGGGCATGGTCTCCCTGGTGTACGGCTTCATCCGCGCCTCCGAGCACGGCTGGACGGACCCCGTGACGCTGACCGCGTTCAGCCTCGCCGTCGTCCTGCTGGCCGCCTTCCTGCTCAACGAGCGGCGCGTGCCGCAACCGATCACCCCGCTGCACCTGTTCCGCGACCGCAACCGCTCCGGCGCGTACGGGCTGATGCTCTGCGTGGCCGCGGCGATGTTCAGCATCTTCTTCTTCATCACCCTGTTCGTGCAGGAGATCCTCGGGTTCAGCCCACTGCGGGCCGGCTTCGCCTTCCTGCCGATCAGCGTGGCCATCATCGCCGCCGCCCAGTTCGCCGCCCGCAACCAACTGCGGTGGGGCCCCAAGCCGTTCCTGGTCACCGGCTCCGTCCTGGTGCTGGCCGGCGTCGCCTGGGCGACCCAGATCGACATCAACACCACCTACGTCGGCGGCGTCCTCGGCCCGACCCTGCTCTTCGGCTTCGGCATGGGCTCGATCTTCGTCCCGGTGATGCTCACCGCCGTCTCCCACGTCGCCCCGCACGAGACCGGCGCCGCCACCGGCATGCTCAACACCACCCAGCAGGTCGGCGGGTCCCTGGGCCTGTCGATCCTGGTCACGGTCTACGGCACCGCCAGCCGCAACGAGGCCGGCAAGCAGGTCAGCGCGTTCCTGCAGCAGGCCACCCCGCAGGAGGCCCTGCGCTTCAAGGCCACCGGACAGCTCCCCGAGCCCTACTCCTCGCAGGTCCTGGTGCACGGCATCGCCAGCGCCTTCCAGATGGGCCTGGTCTTCGCGGCGCTCGCGGTCGTGATCGCCACGCTGGTCATCAAGGTCCGCCGGCCGTCGGCGGCGGACGTCAGTCCTTCGGGGGGCGGTGCTTGACAGGACGTCAGGGTGGGCGCGACGCTTACCCGTAATGGTTTTCATCTTCGATAACCATGGCGGTGGCTGCTGCCCACCGACGCCCGGACACGCCCCACACCCCCGAAAGAGGACACCCATGTCGCTCGACGTCTCCCCCGCCCTCCTCGCCCAGGCCCGGGAGGGCCGTGTCGACCAGGCCGACTTCCTCGCCACCGTCCGCGACTCGCTCCCGTACGCCTACCAGGTCGTCGCCGGGCTCAGCACCGAACTCGCCGCCGGCGACGACGAGTTCACCACCGACAACACCACGCCCAGCGACGAGCAGCGGGCCCAGCTGCTGCGCGCGCTCGCCAGCAACGCCATCCGGGGCAGCCTGGAGGACCACTTCGGCGTGAAGCTCGCCTTCGTCAACTGCCACCGCGTCGGCGCCTTCCGGCCCGGCGCCGAGGACAGCGAGGCGTACCGCGAGTTCACCTCGCTGCGCAACCAGATCCGCAACCAGAGCCCGGAACTGCGCAGCTGCTGACCGGCGGTCCCACGCGGGGCCCGCGCCGCACCCGGGCGCGGGCCCCGCGACGCACGACGCCGTGTTGCGCGGCGTTGCCCGCCGTTGCGGGTCCGTTGCGGTCGGGTGTCCGGATCGCGTGCCGATCTTGTCGGACCGGGACCGGGACGCCTACGTTCGAGGGGCACCACCGCTCCGGCCCTCCCCCGGGCCGTCCCACAACCCGCGGAGCCACCCACCATGTCGCCGGACCCTCGCCCCCTGCGGAAGCTCGGCTTCCTGACCATCGGGCTCTTCGACGAGGCCGACCCGCGCCGCGGCCACGAATCCACCCTGGACCTCATCACCCTCGGCGAGCAGCTCGGCTTCGACCACGCCTGGCTGCGCCACCGCCACCTCCAGTACGGCATCTCCTCCCCCGTCGCCGTGCTCGCCGCCGCCGGCCAGCGCACCAGCCGCATCGGGCTCGGCACCGCCGTCACCCCGCTCGGCTGGGAGAACCCGCTGCGCCTCGCCGAGGACCTCGCCACCCTGGACGTCCTGTCCGACGGCCGGCTCAACCCCGGCTTCTCCGTCGGCCCGCCCATCCACTACGAGCACGTGCGCGACGCGCTCTACCCCGACACCGGCGGACACGAGGACTTCAGCCCCCGACGCGCCGAACGCCTGCTCGCCCTCCTCCGCGGCGAGGACGCCTCCGACTTCGAGGGCACCGAGGGCATCGAGGCGTACTCCCGCAGGGTCCAGCCGCACTCCCCCGGCCTCGCCGCCCGGCTCTGGTACGGCGCCGGCAGCCTGCGCTCCGCCCGCTGGGCCGGCGAACAGGGGATCAACCTGCTCACCAGCAGCGTGGTGAAGGCCGAGACGGACGACGGGCCGCCCGACTTCGCCGCGATCCAGGCCGAACAGGTCCGCGCCTTCCGCGAACGCCACCCCGACGGCGAGCGGGCCCGGGTCTCCCAGGGGCTGGTGGTCATCCCGACCGACAGCGCCACGCCCGAACAGCGCGCCCGGTACGAGGCGTACGCCCTCGCCCGCACCCCGCGCACGCTCGCCCCGCAGGGACCGGCCCGGCTGCTGTTCGCCCCCGACCTGGTCGGCACGTCCGAGCAGCTCGTCGAACGACTGCACGCGCACGCCGGGTACCGGGAGGTCGACGAGGTCGCCTTCGCCCTGCCGTTCACCTTCGAACACCGGGACTACGTGCAGATCCTCACCGATCTGGCGACCCGGCTCGGGCCCGCGCTCGGCTGGCAGCCGGGCCACCCCGCTCCGGCGGCCGGCGAGGACGCGACCGGGTCACGGGTGACCGGGTGACCGGGTGACCGGGTGACCGGGTGACCGGGTGACCGGGTGACCGACCTGCCCCGACCGAGCGACCCCCGCCCCGGCCGACTGGACCCGTCACCCGCCGGGTATCTCCAACAAGCTTGCACTCGGCGCGAGTTGACCGCAACCACGGCGGCAGCTTCGGCGTCCTGAGCCGGTACGGACGGACGGCCGCCCCGGCCGGACGCCGCCACGGGGGAGATCACGATGGGGACCCACGACGCCGTACCCGCACCGCCACCGCCGCCGCCACAACCGGCCCTGCGCCCCTGCCCGCGCTGCGGGCTCACCGACCAGGTCCGCAGCGTCCCGGCGGTGTACCACGCCGGGCGCAGCAGCGTGACGTCCCGGCACCCGCACGGTGACCACCACCACTACCGGACCCGGGAGATCGTGTCCGACCTGTCCCGCGCCCTGGCGCCCGCGCCGATCGACAACCGGGCGCCCGTCCGGACCGCGGTGGGCGTGGGGGTCGCCCTGCTCGTGATCGCCGTCTTCACCTTCCTCGCCGGATCCTTCGCGAGGGACTTCAACGACGACGACCCGCAGTTCTCCACCTTCCAGGACCACCACGCCTTCGAGATCTCCCCCATGGTGCCCGCCGTCGCCGTGATCCTCGCGGGCCTCCTCTTCCTGACCGCGGTACTGCTCCACACGTCGGCCGAGAAGGAACTCGCCGGACGGCCCCGGGCCGAACGCCTGTGGGCCAAGGCCTGGTACTGCGCCCGCTGCGGCACCGTCCACTTCCCGGCCGCCGTCGGACTGGGCACGGCGGCCCTCGACCTCCGGGAGTTCCGCCGCATCGTCTGGCAGACGGGCGGCTACGGCCACCTCCTCGACCGCTACTGACCGACGCCGGTGCCGGCTGCTGCCGGACTCCCCTGTCACCTCACGGAAGGTGGCAGGCTCTGGTCAGATGAATAAGCGCTTGCTTAGAATCGGGCCGTCGAACTTCCCGAGCCGAGTGCGCACCCAGGAGACGTCATGACCGAAGACACCGGAGTCAACCGCCAGATCCGCCTCGCCCGTCGGCCGGTCGGGGAGGTCCGGGCGGAGGACTGGGCGCACGGGAGCGAGCCGGTGGCGGTGCCCGGGGACGGCGAGTTCCTGGGGCGGACCCGGTACGTGTCGCTGGATCCGGCGATGCGCGGGTGGCTGGACGACCGCCCGTCGTACCTGCCGCCGGTGGCGCTGGGCGAGGTGATGCGGGCAGGGTCGGTGGTCGAGGTCGTCGCGTCGAACCACCCGAAGTTCCGGGTCGGGGACCACGTGGTCGGGGCCTTCGGGGTCCAGGAGTACGCGGTGTCGGACGGCAAGGGCGCGATCACCGTCGATCCCGCGCTCGCGCCGCTGTCCACCTACCTCGGCGCCCTCGGGATGCCCGGCATGACGGCGTACTTCGGGCTGCTGGACGTCGGGGCGCTCAAGGAGGGCGAGACCGTGGTGGTCTCCGGCGCCGCCGGGGCGGTCGGCACCATGGTCGGGCAGATCGCCAAGGTCAAGGGCTGCCGGGTGGTCGGCATCGCCGGCGGTCCCGAGAAGTGCGCGCTGCTCACCGGGGAACTGGGCTTCGACGCCGCGATCGACTACCGCGCCGAGGACGTCCGCAAGGCGCTGCGCACGCACGCCCCGGACGGCATCGACGTCTACTTCGACAACGTCGGCGGGCCGATCCTGGACGCGGCGCTGACCCGGCTCGCGATGCACGCCCGGGTCGTGATCTGCGGGGCCATCAGCCAGTACAACAACGAGAGCACCGTCGAGGGCCCGTCCAACTACCTGTCACTGCTGGTGCGGCGGGCGCGGATGGAGGGCTTCGTGGTGTTCGACTACGCCCGCCGGTACGCGGAGGCGGCCGCCGAGATCGCGGGCTGGATCGGCGACGGCCGCATCAAGGTGAAGGAGCAGGTGGTGGAGGGCACCGTGGACGACTTCCCGGAGACCCTGCAGATGCTGTTCCGCGGCGAGAACACCGGCAAGCTGGTGCTCCGCCTCCGCTGATCCGCTGCCACGGATCAGCCCCGGGGCCAGGGCGGCTGCCCCGGCCCCGGGGCCCGGCTGTCAGAGCAGGCGCTTGATCTCGCCGCGCGCCCGGTAGAAGCCGCCGGACGCGGACTCCCGCACCTCGGCGACCACGTAGCGCGCCCCGGGGACCCGGATGTCCTTCGGGAACTGCACCCGCCACGTGGGGTCGTAGCCCTGCGAGAGCACCCGCACCCGCAGCCGGGCGCCGTCCTGGACGCACTCCACCTCGATCCCGCCGCCGGTGCCCGCACCCGGGGCCACCACGACAGTCTCCAGCTCCGCGCCGGCCAGCACCGGCTCCCAGCCCGCGCTCCCGACCTCGGCGGTGCTCGGCAGCGTGCCGCCCTCGGCCGCCCGGACGGCCTGCTCGCTCGCGTCCAGGCAGGCCAGCGAGCCGTCGGTGGTCACCAGGTACAGCCGGCCGTCCCGGTACTGCATGCTGTACGCCGAGCCGCAGCCGGTGGCGAGCTTCCACAGCCGGGTGCCGTCGGCCGCGAAGCAGTAGACCGAGGAGTGGTTGTCCCCGGCGAAGACGTACTCGCCGTCCGGGGAGGCCGCGCAGGAGAACACGGCGGCGTCGCAGCGGTAGGCGGCCACCTCGGCGCCGTCCGACTTGCGCAGCCGGTGCACCCAGCCGCGCCCGGTGCCGGCGAACACCTCCTCGGCCTCCTGCCAGCCGAACAGCACCTCGCCGTTGGTGGGGGTGTGCCACCGCGGGTCGCCGCTGCGGTTGTCGTAGCGGGCGACGCCGCGCGAGTGGCCGTGGTAGACGCCGTCCGCGTCGCAGCGCACCATCCAGCCGGCCCGGCCGTCGGCCTGGCGGCGCCACTGGAACTCGTCCTCGTGGTCCACCGTGGTCAGGCCGCCGCGCTCGTCGGCGACGCCGAGCACGCCGTCGTGGATGTCGAGCCAGAAGATGTCGACGTCCTGGGCTATCTCGTAGGCGACCCGCGGGACCTTGCCGCCCAGGTCGTACACCTTGCCGTCGTCACAGCCGGCGTAGATCCACCAGTCGTCCGCGACGATGCACTTGACGCCGTCCGGCAGGCCGTAGCGGGCGGTGACCTCGCCGTCGTGGGTGAGGGTGTAGACGTCGCCGCGCTCGTTGCCGACCCAGGCGTGCTCCTCCCCGACGAAGATCCCGAAGGCGGGCGAGCCGGAGCGGAACCGCCACAGCAGCGGAGCCTGGCGGGCGGTGGAACGGGTGCTGACGATCTGCCGCCTGGTCACCGCGCGGCGCTGGCGCACGCCCTGGACGGCGGGGGCGTAGCCCTTGCGGACCTTCTCGCCGATCTTCTTCGCGGCCGCGGCGGCCGCCTTCTCGGCGCTGGGGTAGCTGGTGGCCTTGCTCTGACCGGGCTCGCCGATCCGCCCGTACCGGACCGTCACCACCGCACCGGCGATGCGCACCTCGTAGAACTTGTGCGCACTCCCCTCGTCCTCGGACAGTTCGAGGTAGGTGACCTGCTCTCCCACGGCGACGGACACGGCGAAGACCCCTTTCGGGCAACGGAGATGGAAGCGCGGGGGCGGCTCAGGCCCTCCGACGACCCCAAACTATGCCCTCGCACCGACAATCGCCCGGGCCGGGCCCCGTCCCGGGCTCAGAGCCGGCCGCGCTCGTCCGTCGGCCCGGTGTCCAGCAGCCGGACCATGTGCAGCTTGGCGACGGCCCGCCCGTCCACCAGGACGGCCCTCGGCTCCCGCCCCCACACCTCGAACCCGCAGGCGGTGTAGAGCCGCAGGGCCGCCTCGTTGCCCTCCGAGACGGTCAGCAGCACCTGCTGCAGCCACGGGTCCGCGGCGGCGGTCCGCAGCACCTCGCGCACCAGGGCCCGCCCGGTCCCCCGCCCGGCCGCGCCGCGGGCCACCGCCATGCCGTACAGCGTGCCCTTGTGCCGCTCCCGGCTCCGCCGCGCCACCGTGAGCCCGGCGGTGCCGACCAGGGTGCCGTCGGCGTCGAAGGCCCCGAGCAGCGCGCCCGGCCCGTCCTCGGCCTCGGCCAGGCGCCGGAGCGTCGCGGCCATCGGTCTGGCGCACTCCTCGGCGTAGCCGGAGGTGAAAGCGCTCGGCGTCTCGCGCAACGCGGTGAGCCGGAACGCCCGGTACGGTTCGGCGTCCGCGCGCCCCAGGCGGCGGATGGCGACGGTCGCCGGGGCGCTCCCGGCGACGGGCTCAGCCGAGGCGGACACGGGTGCACCTCGTCAGGTACGGAAGCCGGATGACGTCCCGGCCCGCCAGGTCCGGGTGGGTGGCGAGCAGGTGCCCGACGTCGGCCAGCAGGCGGGCGCGTTCGGCCTCCGGCAGCGCGATGACGTAGCTGCGCGAGGCGACCATCTCGACGATCCCGGCCGGCGTGGTCTCGTGCTCCCAGCCGATCTCCAGCCGCTCGGGCGGCCCGAACGGCGCCGGGAGGACGGGCCGGGTGTCGATCCGCTGCCGGGCCGGACGGTGCATCAGCGCCCCGAGTTCGGCGGCCCAGGGCTCGGACTCGTCCCGGACGTTCCACACCAGGGCGAGCGTCCCGCCGGGGGCGAGCACCCGGGCGATCTCCGGGACGGCGGCCGCCGGGTCGAACCAGTGCCAGGCCTGTGCCACCACGACGGCGTCCACGCTCCCGTCCGGCAGCGGGATGCGCTCCGCCGAGCCGGCGCGCACGGCCGCCTTCGGCACCGCCGCGGCCAGCTGCGCCCGCATGCCCGCGTCCGGCTCGACCGCCACCACGTCCAGGCCCGCCTCCACCAGCAGCCGGGTCGCCTTGCCGGTGCCGGCGCCCAGGTCGAGCACCCGCCGGGCCTCCCGGGGCACCGCCGATCCGATCAGCGCCTGCGGGTACCCCGGCCGCCCGGCCTGGTACGCGGCCGCCGCGACGCCGAACGAGCGCGCCCGCAGCCGTCCCGCCCACCGCCGCGTCGCCCCCTGCCGGGTCATCCCGCAGGCCCGCCCGATCTCCTCCCAGGTCGCCTCCTGCCCGCGCCGCAACTCCTCCACCAGCTCGGTCCGCCGCTCCTCCAACGCCTCGATCACCCCCGACAGCCGCCGCAACCCCGCCACCCCGCCCCCACCGGCCACGTCCGCCGCCACCCGCCGACCAAGATCGTCCGTCTCCATGGGACCGCACTGTAGGGATCGCTGCCGCGGTCCGTCAATGACTGTTGCCACGGAACGCAACAGTTGTTGCCTCGGCGGGCCGCCGCGGCCCCGGCCGTGGTGCGGCCGGGGCCTCCGCTCTACAACGGCCGGAGGGTCAGTGCGAACTGGGGAAGCGCCAGGAGGAGCAGGACGGTCCCCGCCTCGATCCAGCGGTACTTCGCCCGGATGATCGCGCTGGTCCCGGCCAGCGCGGCGAGCAGCGGGCTGGCCGGGTCGCGCCCGGCCCGCGCGAACGCGCGGCGCAGACGGTCCGGGCCCGCGCCCGGGGCGATGTGCTCGAAGTACCCCGGGCCGGGCAGGTCTCCGCCACGCCCCTTGCGGTGACGCGGCACGAGCGCGGAGACGAAGCAGGCGACGGCCAGCAGCGCGCTCGCCACGGCGGTCCACCGCAGCAGCCGGCCCCCGGGAGCGGTGCCGCCGGTGTCCAAGGGGATGAAGGTCGCGAGCACCGCGCCCGTGAACGCCAGGAACACCGCCGCCTTGGTGTCGGCCCGCACGGAAGCGCGCGGGTTCGCGAAATCCTGGACATGGATACGGCGGAACCCGCCCGTGATCTGCGGATCGATCCAGACACGCATACGGGTTCGATACTCGCCCAGTCGATAGTTGAGGATCCGCCCCCACCAGGGCTGTCCGGATGGGACGATGCGGAGCGTGGCAGACCTGGTGTCGCGCCTGCGCGCGGCGTTCACCGGCCGACGCGACGAAGTCGACGTTGCCGTCCCAGACCGCGCTCCGGAACCTCAGCAGGAGCGCTGGCTCTACCTGCCGTCAATCAGCGACAGCGGTTGGCAGCAGATCCGCGTCGTCGACGCCACTGGCTACGACTTCGCGCGCCTGACCTGGAAGATCTGCCAGCAGTGCGAACTCGGACTCGTTGCGAAGATCCGGGTCACCGACGGCTGGCAGCGCCGCGGTTACGCCACCCGCATGCTGGTCCGCGCGATGCGCGGCTGCGAGTCCTACTCCCGGACCACCAGCGCCGCCTTCACCGCCAATGCCCGTCAGTGCCAGCACATGCGTGCCGCACCTGGCGGAGGCCACGGCCCGGCACGGCAGGAAGAGCGTCCGCCGCTACGGCCGGTCTGACCCTCCGGGCGGCTGTAGCAGCGGCACCTCACCGGCCCCTTCGACAAGGAAGGAAACACGATGGTCTTCGTCGGAGTCCACGGCCAGTGGGGCCGCGTCGACGTCACCCAGGCCGACCTGGGCTGCGGCCAGGACCGCGAGAGCATCTACAAGACCAAAACGCCCTCGCCGCTGACCTGCTACGAGTGCGAGTGGCGGCTGCACCTGGTCCACCGCACCCACGGAGCCTACGAACTATGGTTCCTGTGCCACGCCAACAACGCGCCCCACTGCGAGGCCAAGGCCGCCGGCGAGGGCATGCAGCACCACCTCCTCAAGCTCGACCTGGCCCACCACGCCCGCGCGGCCGGCTGGAACGCCGAGTCCGAGGTCCCCTCACCCGACGGCTCCTGGCGAGCGGACGTGCTGGCCACCTCCCCGGACGGCAAGCGCCGCCCTGGAAGCCCAGATGGCAGCCATCGCCATCACCGGCATCGAGGCGCGCACCGCCCGCTACCGGGCGGACGGGATCGAAGTGTGCTGGTTCACCGACCGCAAGACCGTGCCCTGGCTGGACGCCGTGCCCTGCGTCCAGGCCCTGTCCTCCCGAAGCTACGGCGAAGTGACAAGTAGCGCTCTGTAACTGAGGTGACGTTCGGTCATGCCTTGCGGCCCGATTGTCCCGGGATTTCCTCATCAAAGGGTGTTGCGAGGTTCTTGAAGAGGCGGGTTTTTTGAAGGAGTTGTTGAGGGTCCTGGGGGCTCGTTTCCGTTGAACGACATCTGATCTTCAGCGCAGACGACACCGTTCTTGAGTAGTGTCAGTCCGAATGCCGGTGGTGTTCTATCCACCGCGCGTCAAACTTCGGCCTGGCGGAGGGTGTGCCAGGCAGGCGCGGTTCGCGACGGTTGGGCCACCGACCCTTCAGCTGCTAGTGGACCTTGCCGCGTCTGCGATCGATGTGCCGGCGCGGTCGCCGGTGCCCGGCAGGTCCTTGGCGAGCCGGCCTGCGAGTGCGCTCACCGGGCACCGACCGGGTGAGGACGCCGAGTGTGAGCAGAGCGAGCGCCGGCAGCACGGCGACGATGATTCCCATCGGCAAGGCGTCGGTGGCGCCACCCGCGCCGGCCAGCGGAGCAAGTGCCCCGCCGATCATGAACTGGCTGAAGCCGAGCAGAGCGGCGGCCGACCCGGCGTGTCCGCCGTGGTCGGCCAGGGCCTGGGCCGCGGCGTTCGGCATGACGAGGCCCACGCTGGAGACCAGGACGAACAGGCCGATCAGGAGCGCGGGCAGGGGTGCCCGTGTCAGCACGGCGCCCAGGACCGTGGTGCCACCGGCTGTCGCGCCCAGCAGACCGGCGAGCAGCAGCACGCGGGCGCCGGCCCGGGCCACCAGCCGGCCGCTGATCTGCGCGGCCGCAATGAGTCCGGCGGCGTTGACGGCGAACACGGCGCTGTACTGCTGCGGTGACAGGCCGTGGATTTCCTGCAGGACGAACGGCGAGCCGGAGATGTAGGCGAACATCGCCGCGAAGACCAGGCCGTTGGCCAGGACGTACCCGGTGAAGACCCGGTCGCTGAGCAGCTGCCCGACGACAGCCGGCAGCGGCTGGCGTGCCGCGGAGGACCGGGTCTCCGGCAGTCCTGCGGCGGAGGCCGCCAGCATCACGGCGCCGAGTACGGCCAGGCCCACGAAGATCCCCGGCCAGGCCGTGACGCGCAGTAGCTGGCCGCCGAGGACCGGCGCGAACACCGGCGCCAGGCCGGTGATCAAGGTCAGTGCGGAGAAGAGACGTGCGGTGCGGGTTCCGGAGGTGCGGTCGCGGACCATGGCGTTGGCGATGACGATGCCGAACGCCCCGCCGATGCCCTGGACCAGGCGTAGGCCGACGAAGGTCCGGACGTCGGGCGCCACCGCGCAGAGCGCGCTGGCGATCGTGTAGAGGGCGAGGCCCGCCAGCAACGGACGCCGCCGGCCGTAGGTGTCGCTCAGCGGCCCGGCGATCAGCTGCCCGATGGCCAGCCCGGCCAGGCAGGCGGTGATGGTGAGCTGGGTGGCCGCGGCGCTGGCGCGCAGGTCGCCGGCGAGGTCCGGCAGTCCGGGCAGGTAGCCGTCGATGGACAGTGGTCCCAGGGCCACGAGCGCTGCGAGCAGGACGATGAATCGGGTTTGCCGGCCGGCGGCGTCGTTGCTCATGGCTCAGTACGCCACGGTGATGCGGCGGCGGATCGCGGTGCCGCTCTCGATCGTGTCGGCCAAGGCGATCGCGTAGTCGGCGTACGAGATGCGGCTGTTGCCGTCGTCGTCGGTGAGCAGGGTGTCCCCGGCGCTGCGGTAGGCCCCGGTCCGCTCGCCCGCTCCGATGACTGCGGCGGGCGACACGTACGTCCAGTCGAGGTCGTGCACGCCGCGGTAGAGGTCGAGCGCTTCGGACTGGGCCTCGGCGTTGGCCTTCCACAGCGCGGGGAAGTCCGGGTCGTCCATGACCCGGGCGCCGGTCGGCGTGCGTAGGCTACCGGCACCGCCGATGGTGACCAGGCGGGTGACACCGGCTCGGCGGAGTCCGTCGATCAGCGCACGGGCGGCACCGAGGATCGTGGCGCGGTCGTTCTCCTGGCCGATCCGGGGGCCGACGGCCGACAGTACGGCGTCGTGGGAGGCGGCGAGGCCGGCGACCGCGGCGGCGTCCGTGACGTCACCGGTGGTCACGGTCAGGGCCTTGTGCTTGAGTCCGTCGATGTGGCCGGCTCGGGTGACCGCGGTGACGGTGTGGCCGCGACGCAGTAGTTCCTCGGTGGTGGGCCGGCCGATGTTGCCGCTGGCACCGAACAGGACGATCTTCATGTGTTGCTCCTTGTTTCTGATGGTCAGAGGACGGGCTGGCCGTCGGCGATGATGGCCGCGGTGATGCCGCGCTCGTCGGCGGCATGCTGGAAGCGCTGCTCGATGTCGGGTTGTTCGGTGTAGAACGGCGGGTTGTGGAACAGGCCGTAGTGCATGGCGCAGACGGTGCCGGCGCCGAGTGCGACGGCGGCCTCGACGCCCTGCTCGGGGGTCATGGTCGCCGGGACGTTGGCCGCGTAGCCCTCGAAGTGGGCGATGACGCCGTTGACCGGGACGAACGCGACGTCGAACGGGCCGTGGTCGCGGGCGATCTGCCACCAGCTGCCGTGCCACTGGGTGTCGCCGCAGTGGATGACCCGCCGGCCGGCGCCTTCGACGACCCAGGCGACCTGGTCACAGTCGTTGCCGCGCCAGTCCAGCGAGGTCACCGGGGTGACGGTCAGCTCTCCGATGCGGCGTGACTGGCCCAGGTCCTGGGCGACGGGGGTGATGCCCACCTCGTGCAGCGCCGCCGCGCTCGGGGTGTGGCAGCCGATCGTGCCGGTGGCCGCGATCCGGGCGATCAGGTCGTGGTCGTAGTGGTCGGGGTGCAGGTGGGTGATGAGGGCGTGGGTGCCGGGCGGGGTATCGACCGGGTCGACCGGCCGGTGCGGCGGCCCCATCACCGGCGCCAGCGGAGCGACGTTCTCAAGCGGGTCGATCAGCAGGCGGGTGTCGCCGAGACGGATCTCGACGCCGGCCCAGGCCAGCCGACGCACGGAAAGGGTGGAGGTCATGGGCAGCGACGCTAGACCGACCTTGTTGAGAAAGTCAACAAGAGAGTTTTGAATCTCAACACCACGATGTAGAATGGTGGCATGCGCACCTACGGGCAGTACTGCGGCATCGCGAAAGCACTGGACACCATCGGCGACCGATGGACCCTGCTGATCGTCCGTGAACTGCTCGCCCTGGGTCCTTGCCGGCACACCGACCTGCGCAACGGGCTGCCCGGGATCGCCAGCAACCTGCTGGTCGACCGGCTCCGCGAACTCGAGGAAGCCGGCCTGATCCACCGCGAGGCCGCCCCGCCGCCGGTGGCCAGCACCCTGTTCTCCCTCACCGAGCGTGGCCGCGCGCTGGAGCCGGTGCTGCAGGAGCTGAGCCGGTGGGGCGTGCCGCTGTTGCGTGAGCCGGGCGGCAACGAGACCTTCCGCACCCACTGGCTGGACGTGCCCGCCCGGGCACTGACCGACCACCGCCCCGACCAGCCGGCAATCGCCCTGCAACTGCACGCCGACGGCAGCGAGGACCTGGTCATCGAAGTCAAGGACGGCTCGGTGCACACACACGCCGGCCGGGTCGACCACCCCACCGCGTCACTGACCGGACCGCCGCACCTGCTGGCTGCGACTCTGCTCGGCGACCTCGATCTGAGCGCCGCAGTACAGCAAGGCCTGCGGCTCAGCGGCGAACGCGAGGCAGTAATGCGCATCCTGCCCCGCTGATCGACCGGCCGCTCGCGGGCCTGCGATCTCAAGCTCTACCGAGTCTGCTTACCGCTTCAGCAGGTCGATCGCGTCCATCACCGGCCGGTAGGCGGTGTTGTTGCACTTCAGCTCCAGCGCCCCGAGCAGCGGGGAGAGCATCCGCCGCCAGTGCCCCGAGTACGACGAGCGCAGCACCGTGCGCACCCGCGCCCGGTAGCGGGCCTCGTTCGCCGCGGCCTCCGCGGCCAGCGCCTTCAGCGTCGCCTCGCCGGCCACGGGATGGGGCCCACATCACTGACGGGTGGCGGCGGGCGACCCGCGCCAGCCCCGACACCGCCGGCTGAGTCGGCGCGCCGGCCGAGCAGGTGGTGGCGGTGAGGCTACCGGGGCAGCTTGGTGGTGCGTTCCGGGTGGGCGGTGGTGACGTAGCGCATGGCGGTGTCTTCGGTGATACCGAAGAGCCGCATGAGCTTGAGCGGGTCGCCGGTGGCGAACGCCTCGTCGAGGATGCGGTCCTGGCGGAGCTTGTCGAGGGTGTGCCCCTTGGGCAGGACCAGGTTCAGCTGCATGGTGATCCGGCCTACAGCTGGGTGGTCCGGGTCGAGGGCCGTCTTCTGGATGACCAGCAGGTGGGGGTTGACGCTGGTGGGCCAACGCCGGTGGCGGTAGGTGAGCCAGTCGGCGGCCAGGCGGTGGGTGAACGCCTCCAGGTAGAGGGTGTGCCGCCGCATGCCGCGGCGCAGTACGAGGGTGCCGCGGGAGAGGTTCAGATCGGCGGCGAGCGCGGTGCGGATCTCGGAGGCCAGGACGGCGTGGACAGCGGCCAGTGCGATGGCGAGCCGCGCGAACGCGGTGGTGGCGTGGTCGAGCAGGCCGGCCGGCACGTCGGAGGGGACCGGCCGCGGAATGCCCGTCAGATCTCCCACGGGAAGGTGGCGTGCCAGGTCGCGGAAGACCAGGCGCTCGCGCTTGAGCGCCTTGAACAGGCTGCGCAACGCGATGGTGAGCTGGCGCCGGGCGGCTCCGTCCAGGTCGTCCAGCGCGTCCTGGAGGTGGTCGGCGGTGGCTTCCCGAAGGCTGGTCATCCCGGCCTGCGCCCAGGCGGTCAGGGCCGGCCGCAGGTGGGTCAGGTAGCTGCGGATGCTCTCCCAGCTGCGAGGCTCGTCCTCCCGCGGGCCCTGGGTGCGCAGCACGTCCGCCCACGCCCGGACCTCCTCGGCGACACGTTGCGGCAGCGCGGCCAGCACCCTGTCGATCCAGACCAGGTCGCGGTCGCGGTGCAGGTCGGGGTCGTCGATGAGCAGGCCGCGGGTGCGCAGGAACCGGCAGACGGGCTTGGCCGCGAGGCATCTGGCGTGCACGCTCGCCGAGCGGGCGCCGTCGTCCAACACCGCCACCTCGCCGAGCAGTTCGCCGGGGCCGCGGAACGCCAGCAGCCGGACGTCGCCGTTGCGCTCCCGGCGGCAGACCTTGGCGACCCCGGCCAGCAGGGCGAGGACATGGGTGCCCGGCTCGCCCTGCCGCAGCAGGGTGGCGCCGATCGGGTGCCGGCGCTCGAACGCGTCCTCCAGCATGCCCGTCCAGACCCCGTGGCCCATGAGGTGGCACAGGGTCTGGCCCAGCGGATCCGGGCTTCGGTGTCCGTGGTCGGTCATGCGATGACCCTAGGAGGCGAGGCACTCGACACGCAGACGAATCCGCGCTTCGACGACGGCATCGAACAGCTCCGGGCCGCGCCGGAGCGCACCACACCGCCGATGACCCCCTCGTCCGGGTGATCAACTGGCGTGACATTGACCGACATCGGCATCCTGTAGCACGAACTCGGTTCGCCGCGCGGGGACTTGGGCCGGAAACCCTTCACATGGGCGAATCCGGGCCGGGTTGCCGGTGCGCGGGCGGCAGGGCGAGAAGCCTGGTGCGGGGCGGCGATCCGCCGGGTGTGGGACTGGTGTGCGAGATGTCGGGCATGTCCGGCAAGTTGCCACAAGTCGGTTGAGGGACAGTATTTTTGAGTCTTGGTCAGGATTGTCCTGAACTTGGCTATGCTGCAGCACCACGCCTCCGGAGCCGGTCGCCGTCCGTCCCCGTACTGTTCCGATCGTTTGAGGATGCTGAATGCTTCGACCTGGATCGTCACCCGCCAGACGGCGACCCGCACCCCTGCTCGGCTGGCTGCTGCCGACGGCCGTGATGGCGGCCGCCGTCGCGGCCGCCGCGGCGGTGGTGGGCGCCGGGGCCCGGGCCGGGGTGCTGTGGTGCGGGGCGACGGGCACCGTGCTGGTGGCCGTGGTGGCCGCCGAATCGGCCCGCCGGGGGCGTGCGTTGACCGAGCTGAGGGACCGCAGCGCCCGACAGGCGGAGGACCTGCAACGCCGGCTGGCCGGGCAGGAGAACGAGCTCGCGCGGCTGGCCGAGGTCGAGCTGCGCCGGGTCGTCTCCGGGTCCCGGTACGGGTACTCGATGGACATCCTGCTGAAGCCGGTCGAGCAGGGCGACGCGTCCGTCTCGCCGCGGTTCCGCAAGTCCCTGGTGTCCGTGGCGCACGGCATCGCCGTCGCCGTCGACGACGAGGTCAGCCGGCGCGACTCCGCCGAGCGCGCCTTCGTCAACATCGCCCGCCGGGTCCAGGCGATCATCCACCGGCAGGCCAAGGACCTCCGGGAGATGGAGGACCGGCACGGCAACGACCCGGCCGTCTTCGACGACCTGCTGCGCCTGGACCACGGCAACGCGCTGACCGGCCGCCTCGCCGACAGCATCGCCGTCCTGTCCGGCGCCCGCCCCGGCCGCCAGTGGACCCGGCCCATCGCGCTCTACAGCGTGCTGCGCGGCGGCATGTCCCGGATCCTGGAGTACCAGCGGGTGGACCTGCACCCGGTGGCCCAGATCTCGGTCACCGGACCGGCCGTCGAACCGCTGATCCACGCCGTCGCCGAGCTGCTCGACAACGCCACCCGCTACTCCCCGCCGCACACCCACGTGCACCTGAGCGCGTCCGAGGTGCAGAGCGGGATGGCGATCGAGATCGAGGACGGCGGCCTCGGCCTCACCGACGAGGCCCGCGCCCGCGCCGAGCAGGCGATGCGCGAGGCCATGGTCTCCAAGGACTTCGACGACCTCACCGAGTCCCCCCGGCTGGGCTTCGCCATCGTCGGCCGGCTCTGCCAGGCGTACGGCTTCCAGGTGTCGCTGCGCCGCTCCGCGTACGGCGGGGTGCGCGCGGTGCTGGTCGTGCCGCAGGAGCTGCTCACCACCGCTCCCCCGACCGGGCGGGCGCACGGCATCGGCGCCTTCTCCGGCCCGCGCCCGCTCCCGGCGAACCCGCCCCGGCACGCGGCTCCGGCCCGGCCCTGGGGCGCCCCGACCACCTCGGCCGGCGTCGGCCCGTCCTACGGCTCGACCAACCCGTGGGGGTCACCGTCCACCGCGGCGGCGCCCGCCGGGGACGACGAGGTGATCGTGACCGAGCGGACGGCCAACGGGCTCCCGCAGCGCCGCCGCCACCGGCCGATGCCGCGGACCGGCCCCGCCGGACCCGCGCGCACCGCCGCCCAGCCGGCCGGGCCGACCTCGGGACCGATGGCGGGACCGGCGGCCCGGGCGCCCCGCCCGGCCAAGGAGCCGAAGCAGCCGGGCCTGTGGCTGGAGGCGTTCATGGACGGCTACAAGGGCACCGGGACGGCCCCCGACGGCGACGGCCCGGCCACCGGTCCGACCGGACACACCAGTGAAGAGACTGCAGGGAAGGGCGATTGGCAGTGATTCCGCACCGGAGCAACATGGACTGGATCCTCAACGACCTCGCGGACAGTGTCCCGTACGTACGCCACATCATCGTGCTGTCCGCCGACGGGCTGCGGATCGCCCAGTACGGCGCCGACCCGGACACCGCCGACCGCCTCGCCGCCGCCTGCGCCGGGCTGCAGAGCCTGGCCGCCGCCGTCGGGCACGAGTTCCCGCACGGCGACGGCTCGATGCGGCTGGTGGTGATCGAGGTCGACGGCGGCTACTTCTACCTGATGGCCGCCGGCGACCGCGCCTACCTCGCGGTGCTCGCCGACGAGGGCGTGGACGCCGGGCTGGTGAGCCACCAGATGCGCGACCTGGTGGCCCGGATCGGCGAGCACCTGTCCACGCCGCCGCGCAACCCCGAGGTGGTCGCGTGAACCGGACCCCGGACCGGCCCGGCGGCGGGACGGCCGCATGAACGAGCACAGTGAGGCGCTTGCATGACGGCAGACCAGGGCGGCTGGGACGGCCCCGAGCCCGACCGCCTGTACGTGATCACCCGCGGCCGCAGCGGTCCGTCCGGGCCGGGCGTCTTCGACCTGGTCACCCTGATCGTCTCCCGCGGGGAGCCGACGCCCGCCCTGCAGCCCGAGCACGCGGCCATCCTGCGGCTGTGCCGCTCCCCGCTCTCGGTGGCGGAGGTCTCCGCCTACCTGGAGCTGCCCACGAGCGTGGTCATCGTCCTGCTGGCGGACCTGCTCGACGACGAACTGATCGAGGCCCGCGCCGCCGTACCGGCGGCGGAACTTCCCGACCGGGCCCTGTTGGAGGCGGTGATCCATGGACTTCAGCGGCTCTGACACGGTGGTGGGGCCGGCCGGCGCGGACCTGCTGCCGGACAGCGTCAGCACGGCGGTCAAGGTGGTGATCGTGGGCGGCTTCGGCGTCGGCAAGACGACGCTGGTCGGCTCCGTCAGCGAGATCCGCCCGCTGACCACCGAGGAGACCATGACGCAGGCCGGGGTCGGCGTGGACGACCCCACCGGGGTCGAGGCCAAGACCTCCACCACCGTGGCCATGGACTTCGGCCGGATCAGCATCAGCGACCGGCTCGTGCTGTACGTCTTCGGCACCCCCGGACAGGAGCGGTTCTGGTTCCTCTGGAACGGCCTGTTCGAGGGCGCCCTGGGCGCGGTGGTCCTGGTGGACACCCGCCGGCTGGAGGTCAGCTTCGAGGTGATCGGACGGCTGGAGGAGCGCGGCGTGCCCTTCGTGGTGGCCGTCAACGGCTTCCCCGAGGCACCGAGCTTCCCCCTGGAGGAGCTGCGCGGGGCGCTCGACCTGCCGACCGAGGTGCCGATCGTCGCCTGTGACGCGCGCAGCCGCCAGTCCAGCCGGGACACCCTGATGACGCTGATGCACTACCTGTACGAGCTGGCCGCGCCGCCCGTCCGCTGACGCCGCCCCGACCGACCCCCGTGACCGGAGATCCTGTGACCACCCCGCTCCCCGACGACGCCGTCCCCACCCCGCCGCCCGGCTGCCCGGCGCACGACCGCGCCGCCGCCCCGGCCGCGACGACCGGCCCCTCCGGACCCACCGCCTCCCCCGGGGCCCCCGGCCCGATCGGGACGCCCGGCCCGATCGGCCCCGGCGGCCTGCGGCGCCTCTACGGACCGGAGGCCGAGGCCGACCCGGCCGGCCTCTACGAGAAGCTGCGCGCCGAGTACGGCGAGGTCGCCCCGGTGCTGCTGCACGGCGACCACCGGGCCTGGCTGGTCCTCAGCCACGGCGCCAACATCACCGCGATGCGCACCCCGTCGCTCTTCTCCCGCGACTCGCGCCTGTGGACGGCGATGCGCTCCGGCGAGCTCCCGATGGACTCCCCGCTGCTGCCGGTGATCGCCTGGCAGCCGATCTGCGTGTTCGCGGACGGCGAGGAGCACCGCCGGCTGCGCGGCGCCGTCCTGGACGGCCTGAACCGCTTCGACCGGCGCGGCATCCGCCGCCACGTACGGCGGTTCACCACCGACCTGGTCCAGGTCGTCGGGCCGACCGGCCGGGCCGAGCTGATCACCCAGTTCGCCGAGCACCTGCCGATGCTGGTGATGACCAAGCTGCTCGGCATGCCCGACGAGTACGGGCCGCAACTGGTCGACGCCGCACGGGACCTGATGAAGGGCACCGAGACGGCCATCGCCAGCAACGAGTACGTGGTGGCCGGTCTGCGCCGGACCATCGCGATCAAGCGCGAGGCCCCCGGCGACGACCTGACCAGCCGTCTGCTGGAGCACCCGGCCGGGCTGACCGAGGACGAGGTGATGGAGCACCTGCGGGTGGTGCTGCTCGCCGCCAACGAGACCACCGTCAACCTGATCGCCGACTCGCTGAAGATGGTCCTCACCGACCCGCGCTTCCGCGCCCACCTCTCCGGCGGCCAGATGACCCTGGGCGAGGCGCTGGACCAGGTGCTGTGGGACTCCCCGCCGATGTCCCTGGTGGCCGGCCGCTGGGCCACCGCCGACACCGAGCTGGGCGGGCAGCAGATCAAGGCCGGGGACCTGCTGCTGCTCGGGCTCGCCGCCGGGAACGTCGACCCGGTGGTCCGCCCGGACCTGGCCACCCCGCTGTACGGCAACCGCTCGCACCTGTCCTTCGGCGCGGGGCCGCACGAGTGCCCCGGCCAGGACATCGGACGGCACGTCGCCGAGGCCGGCATCGACATCCTGCTCACCCTGCTCCCGGACCTCCGGCTCGCCGTCGAGGAGGAGGACCTGACCTGGACCTCGGCCTGGATCTCCCGCCATCTGACGGCGCTGCCGGTGGAGTTCACCCCGCGCGACATCGAGCCGGACCCGGAGTCGGTCGCCGAGGCCGAGCGGGCGGCGGCTGAGCGGGCCGAGCTGGCGCAGCTGGCGGCCGAGGCGGAGCGGGCGGCGCAGGGCGCGGGGAGGGCGGGGGCCGCGGCCCCCGCCCTCCCCGCTCAGCGGCGCAGCTGGTGGGACGTGCTGACCGGCATCTTCCGCCGCTGAGGGAGGGGTCCGGGGGCAGGGCCGGGGGCGGGTGCGTCCCCGCCCCTGGCCCTGCCCCAGCCCCGGTCTCAGCCGTCGCGACCGTCCGTCCGGCGCCGGTACAGCGTGAAGGTGTCCACCGGCGTGAGGTCGCCGTGCGGCCCGTCGAAGGTGTAGTAGGTGACCTTCATGGTGGTGGTGCCGCCGCGCCGGTCACCGGGGTCGACCTCGAAGGCCGCGAAGCCGTGGGCGTGTTCGCGGTCCTGGACGGCGGCCCACGGCGCGTCCTCGGTGAGCCAGACCGATTCCCGGTACGGCGCGCCCGGCTTGGGGTCCTCCAGGCCGATGACCACCCGGCCCTTGGGCTGCTCGAAGAGGTCGTCCTGGGTGGTGGCCGCGTTGCCGCCGGCGCCGATGATCATGTGGACGGTTCCCCGCCCGGTGTCGATCATGTCCGTGCGGGTGTCGGTCGGCACCGGGGTGCGGGTGTCGTTGGGCAGGGTGCCGCGGACGGGGTGGGAGCGCTCGTAGTAGTGCTCGTGGCCGCACACCACCAGGTCGACCCCGTAGGCGTCGAACAGCTTGCCCCAGGTCTCGCGGATGCCGAGGTCGCTGCCGGCGCCGTGCATCGAGCTGGAGATCATCGGGTGGTGCATGCACACCACGATCCAGTCGATCGACCGGTTGCTCCGCGCCGCCCGCAACTCTCGCTCCAACCAGCGCTGTTGGGCACCGCCGGAGTAGCCGCGCAGATAGATGTCGCCGGAGTTCTGGATGGCCACGTCGTCGTTGGCGAGGCTGATGAAGCGCACCGAGCCCACGGTGAAGGCGTACCACATGCCCCGGGTCTCCTCGTCGGAGGAGGCCGTGGAGTCGGGGAGGGAGAAGTAGGCCTGGTAGCCGAGCGCGCCGATCGGGCCGTTGCCGCCCTCGTTCTCGTGGTTGCCGACGCAGGGCATCCAGGGGCGCAGCCGGGTGGAGCGGCTGTTGCTGATGAACCAGTCGGCCCAGGTCGCGGTGCGGCTCTGGCCGTGGCGGCCGGCGTAGGAGGAGTAGCAGAGGTCGCCGTTGATCAGGTTGAACAGCGGCCCGATGCGTTCGACGGCGGCGACGATGTCCGCGGAGGCCGCGGTGCCCACCTGGCTGCTCATGAACACCGGGTACTTGCCGAGCGGCGAGGGCATGCCGTCGGGGAACGTGACCAGGCGCCGGAGGTTGGGTGCGGCCTGGTCGCCGAAGCTGGTGAAGGTGAAGGGCGCCCGGCCGCGCGGGGCGGTGGTGAAGGTGCCGGTCTCGGGATTGGCCCCGTCGTGGCCGGCGCTGTACAGGTAGGTGGTGCCCGGGCGCAGGCCGGTGAGGCGCGCGTGGTGGACGTACACCTCGACCTTGTCGATCGAGTCCCGGTAGGTCCGGGTCTCGGCCTGGACGACCCGGCCGAGGCCGCCGTCGGGCGTGCCGTAGCGGACCTGCGGGCGGCGGACGGACTGCGGGGTGAGCCAGGAGACGGTCATCTCCGCACCGGGGTCGTTGCCGAACTGCAGGTGCAGGCCGATGACGCCGGCTGCGCCGCTGCGGTGCGGGGTGGACTGCAGGAGCGGGCTGGTGGGGGCGTCATCGGCCGGTTGGGCGGCCGCGGGTTGCGCGGCCGCCGTCGTGCCTGCTGCCACGAGGGCGGCTCCGGCCGCCGAGGTGCCTTTGAGGATGGACCTGCGTGCAATGGTCATGGGGACTCCGCTTGCCGAGTGGGGGTTCGACAGGCAGTCACTTTAATGACATGTGCACGTAAGGTCGATCGTTTCGGCAAGCTCCCGTTTGACGGTCGTCGAACTGACGGAATATCGGCGGTGGCCGGCCGTGCGGGGGCCGGATCTCGCCGGAGCGGACCTCGCCCGGCCGGACCTCGACGGGCCGCACCTCGACGGGGCCGAACCCCTGGGCGGTCAGACCTTGCGGCCCACTCCCCCGTACACCGGGACCTGCTCGTCGGCCAGCCCCGGGGACGGCGCTTCGCCGCCCAGCTCCGGGTGCCAACGGTTGATCAGCACCACACCGGGATCGTCCAGTTCGAGGCCCGCGAAGAAGCGCTCGACGCCCTCCCGCGGCCGCATGTGGACCTCGATCCCGGCCTCCGCGTAGCGGCGGGCGCCGATCTCGGCGCGGTCGGGCGCGGTGTCGCCGGTGCCCGCGGTCAGCGCGAGGAAACTGCCGGCGGGCAGGGCGTCCAGGAGCTTGCGGACGGGCGGGTGCGCGGCCTCGTCGGTGAGGAAGTGCACGATGTTGATCAGCGTCAGCGCCACCGGCTCGTTCAGGTCCAGGGTGCCGGCCACCGCCGGGTCGGCGAGGAACTTCTCCGGATCGCGCAGATCGCCCTGCACGTAGGCGGTGCGGCCCTCGGGGGTACTGGTGAGCAGCGCGCGCGAGTGGGCGAGCACGATCGGGTCGTTGTCCACGTACACCACGCGGGAGGACGGATCGACCGACTGGACGATCTCGTGCAGGTTGGGCGCGGTCGGGATGCCGGTGCCGACGTCCAGGAACTGGCGGATGCCGTGCACCTCGGCGAGCCGGCGCACCATCCGGTGCATCACCGCCCGGGCGGCGGTGGCCCCCTCGCGCGCGCCCGGGAGGTCGGCCATGACGCGGTCGCCGACCTCGCGGTCCGCCGGGAAGTTCGTCTTGCCGCCGAGCAGGTAGTCGTAGACCCGGGCGGAGTGCGCCCGGTCGGTGCGCAGGTCGACCTGCGGCGGGTCCTCGAACCCTGCCTCGGTCAGCCAGCTCTCGGAAGCGTCGGTGTCGAATCCGCTGTCGCCGAATCCGCTGTCGTCGAATCCGTCGTCGCCGAATCCGCTGCTGTCGAATCCGCTGCTCCCGGCTGCACTGTCCGGTTCGTTGGTGTCCGGCCTGTCGGTACCCACGCTCGCCCTCCCCGTTCGGCGTATGTCCGGACCACTCAACCACAGGCGATGATCGTCCGTCAGGTGGATGCCGGTGAACGGCGGGACACGGCCGCGGTGTCCCGGACGGCGGCCGCGAAGGAGGGCACCTTCATCGCCGTCAGCAGCCCCAGGGCCGGGCCGATCGTGCACACCGTGACGTACCAGGGGATCACGCCGAGCAGGTGCCGGTCGCCCAGCCACGCGGCGAGCAGCGGGAAGGTGCCGCCGAACGCGGCGATGGTGGCCGCGTTGACCACGCCGAGGCCGACCGCCCGCACCTCGGTCGGGAACAGCAGCCCGGTGAACACGTTGAGCGTGCCGAGCACCGTCGCCACCAGCATCCCCAGCACCACGGCGACGACCTGGAACGGCAGCCAGCCCCCGCGCAGCCCGGCGAGCAGCAGCCCGACCAGCGGGATCGGCAGGCCGAACCCGATCCGGGCGACCGGCAGCAGGCCGAAGCGGTCGGCGGCGGCGCCGGTGAGCAGCATGGTGGCCAGCACGACACCGAGCACCACGGTCATGAACGAGGCCGCCGACTCCTTGTCGATCACGTGGTACGCGGCGGCGTACTGCGGGAGGTAGACCAGGGCGAAGTAGTAACCGACCGTCCCGCCCAGGGTGTTGAGGAAGACGGTGAGCGCCGCCCACCGGTGCTCACGGAGCATCCGCAGGAACGGCGGACGGCCGCCGGCGGCGGCGTTGGCCCGGGCCCGGTGGAACTCCGCGCTCTCCGGCGCCTGCCGCCGCACCCAGACGGCGGCCAGCCCGAGCAGCGCGGCGACCACGAATCCCCAGCGCCAACCACCGTTCTCCAGCCCGGACTTGCCGATGGTGTGGATCAGCAGTGTGAGCACCCCGAAGGAGAGCAGCGAACCGAGGATGACACCGCCGTACGACACCGAGCTGAACGCGAACCGGTGCCGCGGCGGGGCCGTCTCCGTCACGTACGCGGCCACACTCGGCGCCTCCCCGCCGAAGGCGAGCCCCTGCACCACCCGTGCGACCACCGCCAGCACCGCCGCCCAGACCCCGATCGCGTGCCGGCCCGGCACCGCCGCGATGCCCAGGCTCGCCACGGCGATCACCGCCATGCCCAGGCTCAGCGCGGAACGCCGCCCCCGGGAGTCACTGAGCCGCCCGATCAGGTACGAGCCGACCGGCCGGGCCACGAACCCCACCGCGAAGGTGACGTACGCGCCGAGCACACCGCCGACCCCGTGCTTGCCGTGCCCGAAGAGGTCCGCCGCGAAGTACGGCGCGAGCACGGCGTAGATGTTCCAGTCGAAGGACTCGACCACCGACCCCACCGTCGCCGCGGCCAACTCCCGTCGGCGTCCGCCGACTTCCGACCGCTCACGGAGCGGGACGGCCGCGCTGCTTTCCGTCATGTCCCCAGCATGGCACCGTTCGGCGGTCGACGGAATCGTGCCCGTCGGTGCGGCGCTGCACGGCGCCGCACCGACGGTGACGGACGCGGACGCGGGCGCGGACGAGGACGCGGGTGCGGGTGCGGGTGCGGGTGCAGGTGCAGGTGCGCAGCGGTCAGTGCGCGCCGGGGTGGTGGACGAAGCGGTAGGTGTCGCGGTCGAGCTCGGTGACCTGGACGCCGAGGGCGGCGGGCCGGGTGATCCGGGAGCGGAGGATCGTGAGGATCCGGTCCGTCAGTTCGGCGCGCTGCTCAGTGGTGCGGCCGGCCAGGATCTTGACCTCGACCAGGACCGCGGCCTCCCCGGTCGTGCCGTCGCCGACGCGGTGGTGGGCGGCGGGGCGGAAGAGCGTCTTGCAGTGGTCGACGGTGGTGTCGATGACCTCGGTGATCGCCTTGTGGACCTCGTCGGCGAAGGCCGTCCGGTCGAAGTCGAGTTCGGCCGAGTGGTCGACCAGGATCTGCGGCACGGGAACCTCCGGGGAGTGAGATCAGTTCGGTGCCGACGCTACCGCGTGCCGTCCGCCCGGGGCGAGCCCTCCACCGGAAGGGCCGACAAGGCACGACGGGTACGACGACGGGCGGCACCACCGCGTGGGGTCGGTGGTGCCGCCCGTCGTCAGTCCCTGCCACCGGCCGCGGCCGTTGCGCCGTCGGGTGCCGGGAGGGACGTCGGTGCCGGTCTCCGCACGGGCCTCGGCGATGCCCGGGTCGCACCCCACGAGCCGGAAGAACCCCCGTCCCTTCCGGCTCTCGGAATCCGTCGCTCCCCTCGAACCGGGGTACGCGCGACGGTTCCTGGAACCCGGGTGACGCCGTGGCCCGCTCCCTGGCGGATCCTGGTCACCGCTCGGCGCGCCGCGTCAGGAGACCGCCCTGCCGCCGGTCGCGAGCCGCTGCACGATCCGCATGGTGTCCCCCTCCTCGCCCCCGGCACCGAGCCGGCGGACTTTTCGTCTGCAAAGAAGTCTGCGGATCGCGGCACGGGCACCACAATGTTCTCGGTCGAGTCCGGACGAACCCGGTTGCCCAGCGCGGGCGGCCGGTCTCACAGGGGGAATCGCATGACGGAAGTGCAGCCGCGTCGGCAGGCGGACGAACCGGCCGGGAGCGTGGCCGCCTACATACGTGAGCTGCGTGCGCTGAAGGTACGGGCGGGACAGCCGTCCCTGCAGGAACTGCAGCGGCGCAGCGGGGTCGCGCGCAGCACCCTGTCCGATGCGCTCAACCCGCGTCGGCGCGAACTGCCGCGGCTGGAGGTCTGCCTGGCCCTCGTCCGTGCCTGCGGCGCGGCCCCGGCGGAGCAGGCGCGGTGGCGGGAGCGGTGGCAGCAGATCGCCCGGGACCGTGACGAGTTGCGCTCGATGCCGGCGGCCGGGAGGCCCGACGCGGCGGCGCAGTACCGGTCGGTGCCGCAGGACCGATCGGCGATGCAGGACCGATCGGCGGCGCAGGACCGGCCGGCGGCCCCGGGCCGGACCGTCCCCGAGGCCGAGGTGCCGCGTCAGCTGCCGGCGGCCGTCCGGCACTTCACGGGGCGGGCCCGCGAACTCAAGGAACTGCACGCGCTGCTGGGCGATCGGGTGCCCGACTGCGGCGCGGTCGTGATCTCGGCGATCGCGGGCACCGCCGGGGTGGGCAAGACCTCCCTGGCCGTGCACTTCGCCCACCAGGTGGCCGACCGCTTCCCGGACGGCCAGCTCTTCGCCGACCTGCGGGGCTTCGACCCCGTCGGCCCGTCGGTCGACGCAGCCGGTGTGGCGCGCGGCTTCCTGGCGGCGCTGGGCGTGCCCGCCACCCGGATCCCCGCCGACCCGGAGGGGCAACTCGCGCTCTACCGCAGCCGGTTGGCCGACACCCGGACCCTGGTCGTGCTCGACAACGCCCGGGGGGTGGAGCAGGTGCGACCGCTGCTGCCCGGATCGGCCGGCTGTCTGGTGCTGGTCACCAGCCGGAACCGGATGCCCGCCCTGGTCGCCCTCGACGGCGCGGTGCCGCTCGCCCTCGACGTGCTCTCCCGCGACGAGGCGCTCGAACTGCTGGCGCGGCGCCTGGGCAGCGAGACCGTGCTGGGCCGACCGGACGCGGCCGGGGAACTGGTCGAACTGTGCGCCCGGCTGCCGCTGGCCCTGAACATCGCCGCCGCCCGCGCCGCCGAGCACCCGGGCACCCCGCTGGACGTGTGGTCGGACGAACTGCGCGACACCCGCGCCCGGCTGGACGCGCTGTCCGTCGACGACGCCCACGCCGACGTCCGGGCGGTGTTCTCCTGGTCCTACCACGCCCTGGCCCCGCAGGCCGCCCGCCTGTTCCGCCTGCTCGGCCTGCACCCCGGCCCGCACATCAGCGCGGCCGCGGCCGCGAGCCTCGCGGGTCTGCCGCCGGCCGAGGCGCGCCGCCTCCTGGACGAACTCCACCGCGCCCATCTAATCACCACACCGGACCGCGAGCGGTACAGCTTCCACGACCTGCTGCGCGCCTACGCCGCCGAACAGACGGTCCGCCACGACTCCCCGCGGGAACGGGCCGACGCGACGCTGCGCATGGTCGACCACTACCTGCACACCGCCCACCTCGCCGGACTGCACGCGTACGCCGACGACGTCTCCTGGCCGCCGCTCGCCCTCGCGGAACCGTCCGCCGGGGTGACGCCGGAGAGCCTCACCGACCGCCCGCACGCCCTGGACTGGTACCGGGAGGAGCAGCAGGTCCTGGAGGGCGTCGTCGTCTGCGCGCAGCGCGCGGGGCTGGACGGGCACACCTGGCAGCTCGCCGGGGCGCAGGTGTCCTACCTGCTCAAGTCGGGCCTGTGGCAGCAGTGGCAGCAGGTCAGCGAGACCGCCCTGGCCGCCGCCGAGCGCACTGGGGACCTCGCGCGCCGGGCGCACGCGCACCGCTGGCTCGGCCAGGTGCACCGCTCGCAGGGCCGCCAGCCCCGGGCGCACCGCGAACTGCGCCTGGCACTCGACCTGTTCGCCGAGCTCGGGGACCGCGCGCGGCAGGGCAAGACCCAGCTCGACCTCGCCATCACCCACGGCGAGGAGCACGCCTACGCCGAAGCGGTGGCCGAGTCCCGACGGGCGCTGCGGGTGTTCGAGTCGATCGACGACCTGCACGGGCAGGCCCTCGCGCTCAACAGCGTCGGCTGGTACCTGACGCTCCTCGGCAGTCCCCGGGAGGCCCTGCCCTCCTGTCGGCGCGCCCTGTACCTGGCCCGCGAGTGCGGCAGCCTCCCCGCCCAGTCCTCGATCCTGGACAGCATCGGCTACATCCACCACAGCGTCGGCGAGTACCCCGAGGCGCTGCCCGCGTACCAGGAGTCGCTGCGGCTGCGCCAGGTGATCGGCGACTACTTCCTCCAGGCCGAGATCCACACGCACATCGGCGACACCCACCTCGCGCTCGGCGACCGCGAGTCGGCCGTGCACTCCTGGAGGCAGGGCCTCGCCATCCTGGAGGACCTGCAGCACCGGGACGCCGACGCCGTCCGCGCCCGGCTGGACCGCCACGGCTGACACCCCCGCACGAGGGGCGGGCCCCGGCGCGGGGTGCGTCGCCGGGGCCCGGTCGGGGGGTGGAGCTCAGGCCGGTGGAGGGTGGAGCGGAGCCCGGTGGAGGGTGGAGCGCGGGCCGGACGTCAGCCGCGCGGCAGCACCAGGGACTGCACCGCCGGCAGCTTGCGCCAGTCGCTCGACACGATGCTCGCGTGCGCCTTGGCCAGCTGCTCGGCGCGGGCCCGCGCCTGGTCGGCCGTCGGGTCGGTGCCGCTGATCTCCGGCGCGACCTTGTGGGCGTCGGTCATCACCAGCAGGTAGTGCGCCGTGTCGTACCACGCGGTGTCGATGCCGCCGGTGTACGTGGCGGCGTCGCCGTCGAAGACCACGAACCACGGCCGGATCGAGGCGTCCGCGCCGGTGTACCGGCTGCGCGGGTCGCCGCTGGCGGCGCCCAGCACGGACGGGAACAGCTGGGCCTGGCCGATCCGGCCGGCCGCCGCCAGGTCGCGCAGGTGCCGCCCGTACTCGACGTCGGTGTGCAGGGTGTCGAAGGGGTTGCCCAGTTCGACCGTGCCCGGGATCGCGTACAGCAGCACCTTCCCCGCCAGCTTCGAGCGGCTCGGCCAGTTGCCGGCCCGGACCGCCTCGTCGAGGCTCGCGTACGAGCCGCCGCCGGGCTTGGCCAGCAGGTCGGCGGGGCGCAGCACGGCGGAGCCGAGGTGCTGGGCGATCAGCGTGTCCAGCTGGTCGGGGCCCATCCCGAGGTTGGCGGAGAAGCCGGGCTTGAGCTCCAGCTTGACGACCAGCGGCCCGGCCGCCGGGTGCGCGGCGAGCCAGACCCGGACGTCGTCGAGGCAGTTCTCCAGGTTCTTGTTGGTGCCGCCGCCGTAGAGCTGGGCGGGGGTGGTCGCGGCGGTGCAGTTGTTGCTGTTGCCGAGCGGGTTGGAGTGGCTGACCTTCCACTCCTTGGTGATGATGTCCGGCCAGAGGTCCAACTCGATCATCCCGGTGCCGGTGTCCAGGCCCTGGGCCAGGTACGGGAAGGCGGCCGGGTCGTAGGTGTTGTGCAGGCCGACGGTGGTGGCCGAGCCGAACGGCAGCTCGCCCGTCCCGCCCGGGGCGGCGTCCGCCGGGGCGGTGGTGATCAACGCGCCGGCGCCGGCGAGCAGGCCGGCCGCCAGGAATCCGGCCAGGGTGCGGCGTACGGTCATGGGAACCCCCCGAGGTTCGACGTGTCGGCCGCCTCCTCCGGGCAGCCTGACGGAGCATCCCCGATCAAGGCGTGCTCCGCGTGAAGAAGGCACGACAATAGCGTGACGAGTGCGCTGACTCTCCCCCGGTCCCTTCCCCTTCGTCCACACCTCTCACGCGCGCCCGCCCGGTCCGTTCCGGCCGCCGTCCGGTCCGCGTCCGGTCCCGTCGGGTCCGCCACGCCAGGGACGGTGACGGAGCCTCAGGAATCCGGGCCCGCGGGCTAGCGTGGCGCGAACGGGGTGCGGCCCGCCCGCACCGAGGCACCGAGCGGCGGAGGAAGCCGATGTCCCTGGTCCGGGTCCACAACTTCTCGATCTCCCTCGACGGCTACGGCACGGGCGAGGGCCAGACCCTCGACGAACCGTTCGGCCACGCCGGCCACCGGCTGCACGAGTGGTTCTTCGGCACCCGGACGTTCCGGCGGATGCAGGGCAAGGAGGGCGGCGACACCGGCGTGGACGACGCGATGGCCCGCGCCTGGGCCGACGACATCGGTGCGGAGATCATGGGCCGCAACAAGTTCGGGCCGCAGCGCGGCGCCTGGCAGGACGAGGAGTGGAAGGGCTGGTGGGGGCCCAACCCGCCGTTCCACACCCCGGTCTTCGTGCTCACCCACCACCCGCGTCCGACGCTGGAGATGGCGGGCGGGACGACCTTCCACTTCCTCGACGCGACGCCCGAGGAGGCGCTGCGGCAGGCCCGCGAGGCGGCCGGCGGCAAGGACGTGCGGATCGGCGGCGGCCCCCGCACGGTCCGCGCCTTCCTGGAGGCCAACCTGATCGACCACCTGCACGTGGTCGTGGTGCCGATCGTCCTCGGCCGGGGTGAGCCGCTCTGGGCGGGGCTCGAAGGGCTGGAGGGGCGGTTCCGCACCGAGGCGGTGTCCAGCCCGAGCGGTGTCACCCACCTCACCTTCACCCGGCGGTAGCGGCCCGCACGGCCGACGGCGGCCTCCCCGCGGGTGCGGGGAGGCCGCCGTCGGGCGTTTCCGACCGGATCAGACCCGGTCGGCCGCGATCAGCACGTACTGGAACGAACCGTCCTTGTAGGACTCGATGAACGCCTCCTCGATGCCGGTGACCAGCGAGGTGGTGTTCCGCAGCTCCCAGTACGGCAGGGTGTCCGGAGTCAGGTCGATGACGGCCTGCGGCACCAGGCGGTTGTCGGCCATCGCCCGCAGGTACTCGCGGCGGGAGTGGATGTTGCACTCGAAGTGGGCGTTGATCTGCGAGACCCACTTCGACGGCTGGCCGTACTTCGGGTTCCAGCAGCCGGTGATGGTCACGTACCGGCCGCCGACCGAGAGCACCCGGGAGTGCTCGGCGAACAGGTCGTGCAGGTCGACGTACATGCTGGACTCGTTGTTCCACGAGCCGGCGATGCTGCCGTTGGCGAGCGGCATGTCCAGCATGTTGGCGACCCGCGAGCGGACGAACCCGCCGATGCCGAGCTCGGCGGCGCGCTTGTTGCCGAAGTCCGCCTGCTGGGTGGAGAGGGTCAGGCCCTCGACCTTGCAGCCGAAGCGCTGGTGGGCCATCACCATCGAGCCGCCACGCCCGCAGCCGGCGTCCAGCAGGGTGGAGTCGGGCCGGATGTCGCCGAGGTGGTCGAGCAGCACGTCGGCCTGTGCGGACTCCAGCCGGTGCAGCTCGGCGATCACCTTCTTCTCGCGCTCGCTGTCGGCCGGGTCGCCGATCGCGCCGAGGTCGATCTCGCCGATGCCGTAGTGGTGGTGGTAGAGGCCGTCGACGTCGCCCAGGCGAAGGTTGACCGGGCGAGCCTCGTGGTCCCAGTAGCGTGCGATGTCGCCCTGGTAGGGAGTTGCCGGGCCGGGGATGGTGTTGCCGGAAGTGGTGAGGTCGTCGGTCAGGGACATGGGTCAACTCCAAAGGTTCTTACGAAGGGTTACCGGGAACGGTGCCGCCGCCGGGGCGGTCACCAGAAGTCGGGCAGGGTGTAGCGGTGGGTGTTGGTCTGGTGCCAGTAGTGGTTGCCGTCGAGCCACACGGCCACGCCGCGCAGGAAACGTACGAGGGTCGGCACCGGGCAGGCGACGGCCAGCGCGGCCGACTCGGCCTCGAAGGCGTGCATCAGCTCGTTGTGGACCCCGACGGCCTTCAGGTAGCCCTCCTTGCGCGAGACGCCCTCGCATTCGGAGATCACCACCGGCAGGTTCAGGTGCAGTCCGGGGCTGGACAGCTCCTTGGTGTACGAGTACAGGTCGTTGACGATCGTGGTGGCGTTGCCGGCCAGTGCGATCACCCGCTGCATCGCGGGCAGGGCGTGCAGCTCGGCGGGCAGCTCGTAGCCGCCGACGGTGTCGGTGATCGTCGGGCAGGGGCGGAAGTTGTTGAACTGGCGCATGGCCAGGTACTCCCACACCTCCGGCACGTGGTCCGTCTCCGCCCACGCGGCCTCGGCCAGGTACCCCATGTGCAGCCGCGCCATGTCGTGCCGGAAGCGGTCCGCCTGGGAGGGCGTGGAGGCGCGGACGAAGTAGTCCATCGCGGAGCGGTACGAACGCCGGGGCGCGTCCTCGGAGAGCGAGGCCTCCCAGGCGGGGTGGTACTCCGGCGTGGTGTGCAGCGGGTCGAGGGCGGTGTGCGCGAGCAGCAGGCGGCTGCCCAGGCCGACCGGTGATCCGCCGAGGTCCTCGCAGTAGCAGTCGTCCACCGCGTTCTCGGCCACCATCAGGCGGGCCGCGAGCATCAGGTGGTCGATGCTGGGCGCGTCGGGGTGGCAGGCCACCATGTAGCGCCCGGTGGAGAACCCGTCGAAGTCCTTCTCCCACTCCGGCGGGTAGAGCTCGATCTCGTCGATCGCCCAGGCCTTGATCTTCAGGCTGAGCGCCTCCACCCGCGCCGGGTCGGGCTCGGCGATGGGGTGGTGGTACAGACCGGGGATGGGGTCTCCGGTCCTGGGCTTGCCGCCGTCCGGCGCCGCGGCGGCCGGAGCCACCCCGAGCGCGGCCATGCCGAACGCGGCCGCACCGGGCAGGGCCGGGACGGTCGGCGAGGGGAGGGACGGGACCGGGACGGACGGGGCCGGGACGGTCGGCGCGGGGACGGAGGGCAGTTGGACATCGGGGACGACGGCTTCGGACACCGGGGCCTCCGCAGCCGAGACCTCGGGGGCCGGGACCTCGGGCACCGGGGCCCCGGCCGCCGGGACCGCGACCGCCGGGGCTTCGACGGCCGTAGCCTCGGCCGCCAGCGCCTCGACCGCCGGCGCCTCCGCGGCCGGCGCCTCCGCGGCCGGGGCCTCCGCCGCCGGGGCCTGCGGCCTCAACTGCAGCCCGGCGGTGCCCAGTCCGGTGGGTCCGCGCAGGATGCGCTCGATCGCCGGGGAGCTCATGAGCCCACCGCCGCAGCGACGGCGGACCCTGGTGGTGAGTCCGTTCTGACACGCAGGGGCATGGAGCCTCCTCTGGAATGGGTCGCACGATATGACGGGTCGTCATTTCGCCCGCCGCGAAGAGAACTCCGGGCGACGGGCCCCGTCTCGCTCGGTTCCCAACCGTAGGCGCGAAGGCGCGTTCCGGAACGCAACGGACGATCTTCTACACCCGATAGGGTGAACGTTCGGGCTGACGGTGTTTGGGAACGCCCCTGTCATGCATCGGTCCGGCCCGCACTGGGGCGCCCCGGCGCCGAACCGGCCGGCCCGACCCGCCCGCGTGCCGCGTCAACCCGGCGACCACCCCCGTGTCCCGCCGACGCCGCCGCGCCGGGGCCGCGCCAAGGGGCCGTACAGGGGCCGTATCCGGCGGAGGCCGTTCGACGGCGAATGACCGGCGGCCCCTGCGCTCCCCGCCGACGGGCACCTCCCCCCTCGCCCCCACCGCGGACCGGGCGGCCCTCCCCAGCGCGGCCGGACAGGACCGGGCGCATAAGGGGGACGAGAATGGGCACGGCGCCGTGGACGATCGGGGCCAGGAAGGAAGAGCAGCGCATGGAGAGCCAGGCCCGCAGCCGCACCGCACTCGTCGAGGCGCTCATGGAGCGCTATCCCGACGTGCCCCGGGAGGCGGTGATCAAGGAGGACCTGCTGCGCGGCGGAATGGCCTTCGACGAGTCCGCGCTCAGCGGCAGCGCCGAGGCCGACGGGGGCGGCGAGGTCAAGCCGAAGTCGTACTTCATCTTCTCCTTCGACCACCGCACCCTGCCCGAGCTGGGCGCCGCCGCGCTCAACCGGCCGCCGGAGGAGGTCGTGCTGACCGGCGGGCCGTACGGGCTGCGCCGCACGGTGGTGTCGGTGCGGGTCAACCCGGACTCGCCGTACCGGGTCGGCGCCGGGGAGGACGGCACCCTCGGCCTCTACCTGGACGGCGCGCGGATCGCCGACGTCGGCCTGCCGCCGATGCCGGACTACTACCGGCACACGCTCGCCAACGGGAAGTCGGTGATGGAGGTCGCCCCGACCATCCAGTGGGGGTACCTGATCTACCTCACGGTGTTCCGGGTCTGCCAGTACTTCGGCGCCAAGGAGGAGTGCCAGTACTGCGACATCAACCACAACTGGCGCCAGCACAAGGCCGCCAGCCGCCCGTACACCGGCGTCAAGCCGGTCGAGGAGGTCCTGGAGGCGCTGGAGATCATCGACCGCCACGACACCGCGCGCGCCTCCCGGGCGTACACCCTCACCGGCGGGGCGATCACCTCGCAGGTCGGCGGCCGGGACGAGGCCGACTTCTACGGGCAGTACGCCAAGGCCATCGAGGAGCGCTTCCCCGGCCGCTGGATCGGCAAGGTGGTGGCGCAGGCGCTGCCGCGCGAGGACGTGCAGCGCTTCCACGACTACGGCGTGCGGATCTACCACCCCAACTTCGAGGTGTGGGACAAGCGGCTCTTCGAGCTCTACTGCCCGGGCAAGGAGCGCTACGTCGGCCGCGACGAGTGGCACCGCCGGATCCTCGACTCCACCGAGGTGTTCGGCCCTCAGAACGTGATCCCCAACTTCGTCGCGGGCGTGGAGATGGCCGAGCCCTTCGGCTTCACCACCGTGGACGAGGCGATCGCCTCCACCGAGGAGGGCCTACGCTACTTCATGTCCCACGGCGTGGTCCCGCGCTTCACCACCTGGTGCCCCGAGCCCACCACCCCGCTCGGCAAGGCCAACCCGCAGGGCGCGCCGCTGGAGTACCACATCCGCCTGCTGCAGACCTACCGCGCGACCCTGGAGGAGTTCGGCCTCTCCTCGCCGCCCGGCTACGGTCCGGCCGGCCCGGGCAACGCGGTCTTCTCGGTCAGCTCCTTCATGGACTCGCTGCCCGCCTCCTGAGCCCGTACCCGCGCTGCTCCCCGACGGCGCCGCCACCCACGACCGGTGGCGGCGCCGCCTCCGTCAACTGCCCGGCTGCGGGCGGACGGTGAGGATCTGCTCGGCGCGGCCGACCGGCCCCTGCCGGTCGTGCAGGACGGTGCTGGTGACTCCGTGGCCGGTCGGGCCGAAGCTGACGGCGGTGTCCAGGCCGGTCCAGGAGCCCTCGGGGCGGCGGTGGAGGTGGATCGTCAGGTCGGTGTTGGGGAACATCCACGCGGTGGGGTCCTGGCGCGCCGCGATGCCGTTGGCGGTGTCCACCAGGGCGATGAACGAGGCGTACGGGCTGCTCGGCTCACCGGCGACCAGTTCGACCGGGGTGGAGATCCAGGCGGCGGCCCGGCCCGGGGCCGACTCCCGCCGGCGGACGTCGATCGACTCGATGTAGCCGCCGCCCCACAGCCCGCCCATCGCCCACGGTTCGAACTCCTCGGGCCCGGGCAGCGGCCGGTCGTGTGTCCCGGCGACGGCCGCGGTGTCGAGTTCGGCGAGGAACCACGCGCGGGCCCGGACCACGGCGCGCTCCCCGGCCACCACGGTGGCCTCGACCAGCTCGATGGTGCGCCCGGGCCGGACGGTCTCCACCGTGACCTCGATCTCGTCGAGGGGGATCAGGCCGAGTATGTCGAAGCTGATCCGGGCCAGCGCCAGTGCGCCGCCCGGGCGGTCGGTCCGCACCCGGTCGGTGCGGTGGCGGTCGATCGCGTGGACGACCAGGCCGCCGAGCGGGCTGAAGTGCTGCTCGTCGGGGTGCCAGGCACCCTGGGCGTGGGCGGTGGGCTTGTAGCGGTTCTCGCCGGTGCGCTGGAAGTAGCTGTCGGGCGCGGCGGTGGGGGTGGTCACGTGCGCTTCTCCTGGGGCTGATCGCTGGGCGCCGGGCGGGCGCCGCCGGGGTACGACGGCGCCTGACCTCGGCGTTCAGGATCGTAGGGGGCCGAACCGCAGGTGGGGCGAGTCGGTGACGCATCCCACACCCGGCGCCCGGCCCCGGGCCCCGCGCGGTGTCAGTGCGCGGCGAGCGGGTAGTGGTCGGAGAGGTCGGTGTACGTGTAGCTCTTGCCCCAACTGCTCACCGTCCAGGGCGTGCTGTGCACCCGGAGGACCTGGTTGGCGTACTGCTGCGGCCGGGCGTGGTCGGCGCGGTAGAGGACGTAGTCGAGGTCCTCCTTGGGGTCGCCCGGGTAGCGGTAGGCGGCGACGGAGTTGTCGGCGGTGTCGAAGGAGTACGGCCAGCCGGTGCGGGCGGAGGCCGGGGCGAGGTTGCCGTTGTCCAGCAGCGCCTGGTACTCGGAGCCGTGCGAGTCGATGTTGAGGTCGCCCGCGAGGACGATCGGCTCGGCGGCCGGGATCCGCTTGGCGTCGAGGAAGGCGCGCATCGCGCCGAGCTGCCTGGCCCGGATGTCCGCCGCCTGACCGCTGGAGCAGCCCGAGTCGGTGGACTGCAGGTGGGTGCCGACCACGTGGGTGCGGCGGCCGTTCACGTCCAGGACGGCGTAGACGAAGCCCTTGTTGGAGAACCAGTCCGAGCCGCAGGCGTCCTTGTAGACGTACTGCTCCTTGTGCAGGATCGGCCACTTGCTGAGCAGGGTGACCCCGCCGTCCTCGGGCGTGGTGGAGCTGTAGCTGCCGGAGGTGGCGTCCCAGCCGCCGGTGGAGCGGCCGACCACGGGCGTGTGGTACGGGTAGGCGGCCGAGGCCTTGGCGGTCAGCGCGTCGGAGGACGCGTTGTCGAAGGCCTCCTCCAGCACGACCACGTCGTGGCCCTGGAAGAAGTCCGCCGAGGCGATCGCCTGCGCCCGGTACTGCTGGCCCCAGTTGGGGTAGAGCGACGTGCTCATCAGGAACACGTTGTAGGTCAGCACGTCGAGCGGGGGCGCGGTCAGCGGCGCGCTCTCGGCCGAGGCGGGGGCGGCGCCGAGCGTGGCGATCACGGTGGCGGCGGCACCGGCGGCGAGGGCACGGCGGACGGACGACAGCGGCATCTGGGCTCCGTGGGGCGTGTCGTGGACCCGTCGGGTCGCGGGATGTTGTGCATCCAACTTGTTGAGCGGCACGGGCGGCAAGACTTCGGACGAGCTTGGGGTGAACTCGTCGGTAACTTCCGCGCGAACGCCTGGTGGTGGCCGAGGAGCCGGAGATCCGGCCCCCGCCCTTCCGGACCTCCGGAGCTGCGGTCACACTGTCGCAGGCACGCACACCACGCACGACGCACCACGCACCACGCACCAAGCACCAAGCACCAAGCACCACCGGACGGGGGCTCCATGGCGGGGAAGAAGAAGAAGCAGAAGAGACCGCGCGCCGACGGGGTGGTCCCGCCCCCGAAGCGGGTCCGCAGGCTCCCGGCGCCGCAGTTGTCGCCACGGGCCGTCCGCCGGACGGCGTGGCTGGTCGGGGTGCTCACCCCGGTGCTGATGGTCGGTCTGCTGGCGATCGCCACCGACCCGGACTACCAGGTGCTCTGCGCGATCGCGGCGTTCCTGGTGCTCGCGGCGGGCATCACCGGCCTGGGGTTCGTCCGGCCCAGCAACTGGGTGCTCTGGCCGGCCGTCCTGGCGGGCGTGCTGCTGATGGTGCTTCCGACGGCGAGCCTCCGCGCCCAGATCCTGACCCACCGCGGGGTGGAGACCGAGGTGGTGGTCACCGGCGCCCACAGTTCGAAGGACCGCAGCGGGAGGGTCAGCTGGACCTGTGACATCCGCCGGGCCGACGGGCAGCCGCTGCCGCACGGCCAGGTCGGCGGCTTCGGCTGCTCGGGCCGGTCAGACGTCGGCAGCACCATGAACGTGCTGGTCGACCCGGAGGGTTGGGCCCCGCCGGCCCCGCTGGACGACGACCTCTCCATCCTCGGCGGCGGCGTCTACGTCACCGCCGTGCTCGCCGTCCTGTGGGGCCTGCTCACCCTGGCCGCGGCCCGCCGCACCCTCCGGGAGCCGGCCGCGGCCCGGCGGGGCCGCAGGTAGGGGCGCCAGCAGGAGCGGCAGGCCGCGGGCGAGGCCGTCCCCGCGGCCGCCGGGCGGGGTGCCGAACACCCTGCCCCGCAGGATCAGGGCGGCGTGGGGCCGGTCCAGCCGGTGGGCACGTGGCCGAGCCGGACCCGCTGCGGATGCCGGCCGACCGCGACCGAGGCGGTCTTGAGCCCGGTCGCGAAGTCGATCGCGGTGACCCGGTCCGCGCCGCTCTCGGAGATCAGGCAGGACTTCCCGTCGCCGCTCACCGTCGCCCAGTACGGCTTGGACGCGGGCACCAGCGGGCCCTCCTGGAGCGTGGCGCGGTCGACCACCGTCGCGTAGTCGTCCACGGTGCCGGCGACGCAGAGCCGGTCGCCCGACGGGCTCATCGACAGGCCGTGGTGGCGGGAGTCGTTGGGCCAGGTGGTGCGGTCCGTACCGGCGGCCGGGGCGGCCGGCAGGGTCTTCACCCGGGTGATCCGGTCGGCCGCCACGTCGTACTCGACGAAGCCGTTGAAGAACGACACCTGGAAGTAGAGCTTGGAGCCGTCCGGGGAGAAGACGGCGGGCCGGACGGCGTTGGACAACCCGCCGAGCCCGGCGTCGTCGAGGCGCTTGCGCATGTCGATCACCCGGATCGGCGCCAGGGTGGCCGCGTCGACGACGGTGATGTGCCGATCGCCCTTCGTCCAGTCCAGCCACGGTGCGTCCAGGGCGGTTTCGACGTTGCCGATGGACATGTTCCACAGTTGCCGGCCACCGTCGGTGAAGATGTTCTCGTGCGGCTTGTCCCCGGTGTGGAACGAGCCGAGCTCGGTGCCGGTGCGTACGTCCAGGACGTGGACGGTGTTCGCGGTGGAGGCGGAGACCGCCACCCGGGTGCCGTCCGGCGAGAGCGCCATGTGGTCGGCGCGGTAACCCGCCACCGGGAAGCGCCACTTGATCCGTCCGGTGGCGAGGTCGAGGGAGACGACGTCGGCGAAGCTGGGCCGGGAGACGACCACGGCGGTGCCGTCGGGCGTGCTGTACATGTCGTCGACGAACTGGTCGTGGCCCTCGCCGGGGCCGAGCCGGACACCGAGGAAGAAGGCGAGCTTCACCGGGTCGAGGTAGATCTCGGCGAGCCGCTGGTCCTTGTCGGGGATGACGTCGATCCGTCCGACCTTGCCGAGGCCGCCGGAGGACTCGATCACGTCGGCGGTGCCCTCCCAGTTGTTGCCGACGAACATCACCTCCCGCAGGGCCGGCGCCGCGCCGGGCGCGGCGCTGCTGCTGGTGGCGGCAGCCGGGACGAGCAGGCCGAGGGCGGCCGCGAGAGTGCAGAGGGATCGGACGCCGAGGCGGCGCCGGGGACCTGTCCGTGGCATCGTCGCTCCTTCACCGGGTGGCACGACGTCTTGGGAGACCGCCCCAGCGTCTTGTGAGACGGTCTGTCAGCTTGCGCCCTTCGACGGTAGGGAGGGACCGGGCCGCCTGGCAAGACACTCGCACCCCCCTGTTCCGGCCCGGAAGCACAGGCGTAGTGTGCGCCGGGTGAACGAACTGATCTTCCGGGGGAAAGACCTGTTCCGGCCCTCGTGGTCGAATCTCCTTCCGCTGCTCCTCGTCCTCGTGACCCAGTTGGTCCTCGGCGAGTCGAAACTCGGCTCCACCGGCACGCTCTGGCTGATCCTCGGCACCCTGGCCCTCTGCGTCCCGACCTTCGTCTTCAGCTGGCGCTCCTGGAGCCGGGTCGGCGCCGACGGCGTCACCGTCTGCTGGGGCCTCGGACGCGGCCGCACCTACCCGTGGCACGAGATCAAGTGGGTCGATGTACGGGAGACCAAGGCCAACGGCTCGGTGTCCAGCGCGGCACGGATCTTCACGACCAACGGGCGCCGCCGCTCGCTGCCGGGCCTGGCGACCAGCCGGATCTACCCGGCCGCCGACTTCCAGACGAACGTCCAGCGGCTGGTGAACTGGTGGGAGTACAGCACCCACCCCACGCAGCGGGTGAAGCCGCCGAAGCAGTTCCGGGACCGGCTGACGCCCACCGTGCTGGGTGTCCTCGGCACGATCGTCATCGCCGCCGTCGCCTTCGTCATCGTCGCCCTGCAGCACTCGTAGGCGGTCCTGGCCGCCGCGGCGGCAGCCGCCACGGGAACCACGCGGCCCCGGCCCCCCATGCGGGGAGCCGGGGCCGGGGCGTGTTCAGCCCTCCCGGGGCGGGGTCACCGCTGCGCGGGGTAGCCCGGCTGGCCGCCGTAGGGCGGCTGCTGCGGGTAGGGCTGACCCTGCGGCGGGTACGGCTGCGCCGGCGGGGCCGGGTACGGCTGCTGCTGCGGGTACGGCTGGCCCTGCGGCGGGTACGGCTGCGCCGGCGGGGCCGGGTACGGCTGCTGCTGCGGGTACGGCTGACCCTGCGGCGGGTACGGCTGCGCCGGCGGAGCCGGGTACGACTGCTGCTGTTGCTGCGGGAACGGCTGGCCCTGCGGGGCCGCGTACGGCATGCCCTGCGGCGCGAGTTCGAACGGCTGCGAGGCAGCGTCGATCGACCCGGGCGGGAAGGCGGTGCTCAGCTGGTCCAGCTCGGCCCGCCAGTAGCGGTGGATGTTCAGCCGGGTCGGCTTGCCGCCGGTGGGCAGCTGCAGGTACATCGAGCTCCAGATCGAGGCCCGCTTGACCCGGCTGACCGGGAAGGCGTGCCGCGGGAAGACCGCGACGACGTCCCCGGGGCGGTTGGTCCAGCGGCTGGCCGAGTTGACCACGATCGAGCTGTTGGTGAGCGTCAGGAAGTAGAACTGACGGGTCAGTGCGACGATCAGGCCGAGCAGCGGCACCTCGTCGAAGACCGCGTTGAGCCACGGGCTGGGTCCGGTCTCCACGTGCACGCACGCGATGAAGGTCTCCCCCGGCGGCGCCACCTGCGAGAGCTTCTCGATGACCTGGGCCTTCTGCTTCGCCCGGCGAATTGCCATGCTTTCGGTACCTCATGCCCCGTCTGTCCGCCGACCTGCCCGGCGGGAAATCGGCTGAGGCTAACAAGGGGTGCCGGGGGCCTGAACACCCCTTCTCGGCAAAGGTTCCGCCATGGTTCGGCATGGTCCGGCCGGGCTCCGGATGCGCGCGGCGGCTCGTGGAACCTCGTGGCAGCTCGGCGCAGACCTCGCACAGGGCGGACCTATCCGGCCATCATGGACGTTTCCGGCCACATCGCTTAAAGCCTGCGCCAAATAATGGTGCGACGACTTGCTGATAATGTGATCACATGTGTATGCGCTGTGGCGCTGCACGCCACAGGGGAGGGAAGGCCCGGTCGTCCGATCGGGCCCAGTCACACAGGAGTTGCACCATCAACACCGCCATCCGCAAGGCCGCCCGCGGTGCGATGCCCGTCGCCGTCACCGCTTCCGTCCTCGCCACCGGTCTCGCCGCCTGCGGCACCGTCGAGCAGCTCTCCGCCGCCCAGAAGGTCTCGAAGGCCTTCGACAAGGTCGGCGACGGCAAGTCGGCCGGCTTCAAGCTCTCCATCGACGCCACCCCCGAGCAGATCGTCGCCTTCGCCAAGGCCACCGGGGAGAAGGGCGCCGAGGGCGGCGGGATGGACGAGAAGAGCGCCAAGGCGATGTCCGGGCTCTCCATCGCCGTCGCGGTCTCCGCCGACAAGCCGCTCAAGGAGATCGAGGCGTTCAAGAACGCCAAGGGCTCGGCCGCCGACAAGGACCTGACGCTCGACAAGTCGGTGCGCATCTCCTACGTGATCGCCGACCGCAACGGCACCTCGCTGCTGGAGTACCGCCAGGTCGACGCCAAGGGCTACCTGCACGTCGACGCCAAGGGCCTGGTGAAGCTCGTCGGCGAGGACCCCTCCCAGGTGGACGCCGTCAGCAAGGACCTGCCGGCGGACATGGGCGCGGTCAAGGAGGTGCTGGCCGGCAAGTGGATCTCGCTCGACCTCCAGGAACTCGCCGACGAGGCGAAGAAGAACGACGGCAAGAAGGCCACCCCGAGCGGTGCGCCGACCGCCGACCCGGAGGCCGCCAAGCAGCTCGTCAACTCGCTCAAGGACGTGCTCACCCGCACCGTCACGTACGAGGACAAGGGCAGCAAGGACGGCACCGAGCACATCTGGATGAGCGCCCCGGCCCGCCAGCTGGTGGACGAGATGTTCAAGGCCGTCAAGCCGGTCGCGGACAAGTTCCCGCAGCAGTTCAAGAAGTTCCCGAGCCAGGCCCCGAGCGACGTGCCGGACCGCAAGGTCGGTGTCGACCTCTACCTGAAGGACGGCGCCTTCTCCTCGGCCACCTTCGACTTCGCCCAGCTGGCGGACAAGATCGAGCCGGGCGTCAACTTCCCGGTGAAGCTGGCCTTCGACAAGTCCGCGCCGAACGTCCAGGCCCCGGGCGACGCGGTCAAGACGACCACCGAGGACCTGATGAAGGCGGTGCTCGGCCTCGCCGCCGGCGGCCCCGGCCCGCGCCCCGGCGCCGGCCTCGACCCCGAGAACGGCCCGGCCACCGCCGTGGCGCCGCTGACCGACGCCCAGCTCAAGGAGCTCGCCAAGCTCGGCGTCCCGGAGACGCAGGCCCGCGCGTTCAACTCGCTCGGCATGAGCTTCGAGGACATCAAGGAGATCACCCAGCAGGGCTGATCCCACCCGTCTCGCGACACACGACCGGCCGACCGCACCCGCGGTCGGCCGGTCGTGTTTCCGGTACCGGGCCCTCGGGCCGGTCTTCGGACCCCTGCAGGCGGGGGTCCGAAGACCGGCCCTCAGAGCACCCGGGCGGGGCGCGCGGCCGGCACTTCCACCCGGCCGGAGCGCAGATGGCTGCGGTGCCCGTCGGTGAACTCCAGCCGCAGACTGCCGTCCGCGGGGGCCGCCACGACGACGGCGCTCTCGACCGCGGCGTAGGACGACTCGCGGTACACCCACACCTGGTCCCCGACGTGGAACTCCGCCGTCTCCGAAACGATCACCGCACTCACCTCCCGGTCCGCTCGGGCCGCTCGGGCCGCTCATCGGGTAGTACGGGCGAGGCGGCCCCGGTGCTCAGGCGTGGGCGGCGACGGTCAGGCGGGCCGGGCTCAGGCGTGGGCGGCCACGCACTCCGGGTGGCCCCAGCCGGCACCCACCTTGGTGATCTTGTCGCCCTTGGCGTACGGGCGGCTGCACGGGCACGTCCCCGGGTAGCGGGCGGCCAGGGTGCGGGAGGTACCCGAGGAGGTGCGCTTCGCGGCGGTGCCGGCCGCGCCGGAACGGGTGCCGGTGCTGCGCGCCGTGCGGGGCTTCGAGGCGGCGGCCGGGTCGGGCTCGGGCAGGTCGGCGGCGGTGCCGGAGGCGCCCTGCTGGGTGCGGGCCGCGTCGCTGGCGGCCTTGTCGGCGACGGCGTTCAGCGGGTCGCCGTCCACCTGGTGCGCCGGCACGTACACGAAGGTGACGTCCCGGTCCTCCAGCAGCGCGTCGATCGCCTGGATCAGCTCCTGGTTGGCGACCGGCTTGCCGGCCGCCGTCTTCCAGCCGTTGCGCTTCCAGCCCTTCAGCCACTTGGTCACCGAGTCGCGGGTGTAGGTGCTGTCCAGCCGCACCTCCAGCGGCACGGCCGGGTCGGTCGCCGCCAGCAGCCGCTGCAACGCCGTCAGCTCGCCCACGTTGTTGGTGCTGTGCCCGAGCGCCCCGGACTCCCAGCGCTGGGGCGTCCCGGCGGCGTCCGCCACCACGTACGCCCAGCCCGCCGGGCCGGGGTTGCCCTTGGCTGCTCCGTCACACGCTGCAATGACTCGTTCGACCATGCCCCGATCATGCCTGGTCGGGCGGCCGGGAGCCAAAGCCGCTCGACGGGGCCGTCCCCGCTGCCGGGCCCCGGCGGCAGGGACGGCCCACCGATCCGGCCGGCCCCGCCGATCGCGCCGAGCCCACCGATCCGGCCGGGCCCGCCGATCCCGCCGATCCCGCTAGCCCAGGATCTCGGGCACGCCGGGGGTGAGCCAGTGCAGGCGGTCCGCCAGGCCCGCTGCGGCGAAGTGCGCGGTGGTCTCCTCGCGCCCCTCGGTGAAGTGCTCCCACGAGGTGTAGTGCACCGGGACGACCCGGCGGGCACCGAGCGAGGCGGTCAGCGCCGCGGCCTGCGCCGCGTCCATGGTGATCAGCTCGCCGCCGCCGAAGGCCTGGATCCGGGCGGCCCCGAGGTGCAGCACGGCCGTGCCGATCGTGAACCGCTGCCCGACCTCGTCCAGTTCGGGGAAGTGGACGGTGTCGCCCGAGACGTAGAGGGCCTCCGGCTCGCCCGGCACCTCCACCACGAAGCCGGTCACCTCCCCGACCGGACCGTGCAGCCCGGGGGTACCGGTGACCCGCAGGGTCCGGCCGTCCACCGTCAGGTCGCGGGTCTGCCACGGCGCCAGGCCCAGCGCGCCGCCGCCGAGCCGGGCCGCGCCGCCGACCGTGGTCAGCACCGGGCGCCCGGCGAGCAGGGTCCGGCCGGTGGCGTCCAGGTTGTCGGGGTGCTCGTCGTGGCTGAGCAGCACGGCGTCCACCGGGGGCAGCTCGTGCGCGCCGACCGCCGGGCCTCCGGTGCTGCGCAGCACCACTGGGTCGTGGCGGTACTCGGCCGGGGCGGGGTCGAAGGCCGGGTCGGTGAGCAGCCGCAGGCCGCCGATCTCCAGCAGGACGGTCGCGGTGCCGATGTGCGTGGCCGTGATCTTCACGGTGGTCGTTCTCCTTGGGATGGTCGTTCCGTTGGGGTGGTCGGTGATCCGACTGCCGGTGATCCGCCGGTCGGCGATCCGCCGGTCGGTGATCCGTCAGTCGGTGGTCGTGAGGCCGAACCGGCGCCGGTAGTCGCCGGGGGTGGTGGAGAGGTGGTCCCGGAACACCCGGTGCAGCGTCTCGACCGAGCCGAAGCCGCACGCGCGGGCGATCCCCGGCAGCGGGTGGTCGGTGCGCTCCAGCAGCCGGCGGGCGGTCTCCAGGCGCAGTTCCTCGACGTACGCCCCGGGTGTGGTGCCGGTCTCGGAGCGGAAGACGCGGGCGAAGTGCCGTTCGCTCATGGCGAGTCGGGCGGCGAGCGCGGGTACCGAAAGGTCGGCATCCGGGTGCTCGCCGATCCAGCGGCGCAGCGTCCGCAGGTCCGCCCGGGCGCCCGGCCCGTGGGCCAGGGGGACACTGAACTGGCTCTGCCCGCCCGGGCGTTGCAGGTACATCACCATGATCCGGGCGATCTCCAGCGCGAGGTCGTCGCCGTGGTCGTCGGCGACCAGGGCGAGGGTGAGGTCCATCGAGGTGGTCAGGCCCGCACTGGTCCACAGCCGCCCGGAGCGGATGAACACCGGATCGGCGTCCACCTCGACGGCCGGGTGGTCCGCGGCCAGCCGGTCCGCGGTCGCCCAGTGGGTCGTCGCACGGTGGCCGTCCAGCAGTCCGGCCGCCGCCGCGACGTGGGCGCCGGCGCACACCGAGGCGACCCGCCCGGCGCCGGGCCCGACCTCCCGCAACCAGGCCACCACCGCCGGGTCCACCCGCGGCACCGGCCCGTCCGGGCCCAGGTCCACCCGCCCCGGTACCAGCACCGTGTCCGGGCGCACCCGCTGCTCGGCGAGCGTCGCGGTCACGTGCAGCGGCACCCCCGAGAAGGTCTCCACCGGCCCGCACCGCTCGGCGCACACCCGCACGTCGTACCCGGGCCGCCCGGGCGGCAGCAGCCGTCCGGCCAGCGCCAGCACCTCGGCGGGCCCGGTCACGTCCAGCGCGTTCACCCCGGGGAAGACCGGGATCACGACCAGGTGCGGCAGGCGGAGTGCGTCGTCCATGGCCCCAGCCTCGCCCGGCAGCGGTGGTGGCGGCAATGACGGGACTCTGCAAGATCCGGCCATCCGGGACGGCCGCACCGCGTCGTACGGCCCACGTCCCCGGCCCGACGGTCCCTGCGACCACCGCCCGATGGACGGCCCGCCCGCCCGGCGCAGCAGGATGGACCGCATGTGGAGCAAGTGGATCGACTGCCGGGTCCGGGCCGGCGCCCGCGAGGCGTTCGCCGCCGGCCAGCGCCGCTGGTCGGCGATCTCCGACCAGCCCGGCCTCGTCGGGCAGGGCGGCGGCTGGGCGCCGGACGGCGACCGGGCCCTCCTGCTCGCCCTGTGGACGGACGAGCCCGCCTACACCCGGTTCATGCGCGAGCGCCACGACCTCGTCGCCGACGAGGCGGCGCAGCACGGCAGTTGGACGGACCTGCGGATCGCCGCCGGCCCGGTCGTCCGCGCCCTGCCCGGCGCGGCCGCCTCCCCGGCCGACGCCCTCGCCCGCGCCACCGTGCTGCGCGCCGCCGACTGCCGGCTCCGCCCCGGCCGCGCCGCACACTTCCTGGACGTCCAGGACCGGATCTGGACACCGGGCATGGCGGCGGCCGAGGGCATGCTGGCGGGGGCCGTCACCCGCCTCGCCGCCGACCGGTTCCTCGTCACCACCCTGTGGTCCACCGCCGCGGCCCACCGCGCCTACGCCGCGCACCGCCTCCCGGCCCTCCTCGCCCGCGCCGACGTCCCGTCCGACGTCCACGCCCTCACCGGGCACCTGGTTCCGCTCGAACCGGCGTGGCTGGTGCGAGGCCAACCGGGTCCGTCCTGACCTGGGTCAGGGGGCGCGCCCAGCGGACGCACTCAGCGGGCGCACTGCGCCAGGCGGGCCCGGCAGGTGTCGAGCGCCTCCGCGACGGTCCCGCGCCCGTCGCCGTCCGCCGGGTCGAGGAGCTCCCCGGCGGTCACCAGCGCCGCCCAGAACTCCTGCGGCCGACCACGACCGGTCCGGGGGCCGAAGCGTACGAGCGTGAGGAAGGCGCTCACCGTCTCGCCGCGGACGAACCGGCGGGACAGACCGGCGCCGTGGCCGCTGCCGATGCCGCCCATCGCCCCCAGGGCCGCCCGCAGGTGCTCCGTGACGGCCTGCGCCCGCTCGTCGAGTTCCTCGGGGACGTCGAACGCGCCGATCCTCTCCAGGAGGAAGTGGTCCTGTGGCAGCACGGCGGCGGCTCGGCGGGGCCCGGGGTGGACGGTCGGACGTGCGGGCGATCGGGCCCGGTACGGTGCCTGCTGACGGAGTGTCGGGTATGCGGAGGGCGCGATGACGGGTCAGGGTTCCCAGGGGCGGGGCGGGCGCGGGCGGAGCTTCGAGGTGCGGGCGATCGGGCGGGTGGAGTCGCCGTTGGTGGAGCGGGCGCAGGCGCCCCGGCAGGGGGACGAGGGCGGGCCGGACGCGTGGGTGGTGTTCGACGCGTCGGTGGAGCGGGCGCTGCGGGACCTCGCGGTCGGGCAGGACGTGCTGCTGCTGACCTGGCTGGACCGGGCCGACCGGGAGGTGCTGGCCGTGCACCCGCGCGGCGAGCGCGACCGGCCGGAGACCGGGGTGTTCGCCACCCGCTCGCCGGACCGGCCGAACCCGATCGGCCTGCACCGGGTCACCGTCCTGGCCATGGAGGGCCCGCGCCTGCGGGTCAGTGACCTGGAGGCGATCGACGGCACCCCGGTGCTGGACGTGAAGCCGGTCCTGCCGGGCAGCTCCGAGCGGTAGCGGGCCGGCGGACCGGCGGCCCCGGGGAGTCGGTGCGTGACTCAGGCGGGCCAGCGCAGGACCGCGCCGAGGCCGCCGGGCGGGCCGGCGAGGGCGTCCGGGACGAGCAGGGCCTCGGCGTCGCAGGCCGCGCCGGCGCGCAGCAGGGCGTCGGCGGCGGGGGCCTGTGCCGGGTGGGCGACGCCCATGCCGCGCAGGTCGGCGCGGTGGACTCCGATGTGCTCGGGCTCGGGGCCGGTCCACACCGGGCGGTCCGGGTCGTGGCCGCTCGACTGGAGGAGCAGCGCGGCGAGTTGGTGCTGCCGGGCCGCGCTGATCACCGCGGGGATGCCCTGGGCGGCCGGTCCGGGCGCGGTCTCGGTGCCGGCGCCGTCGGTGCCGTGCTCGCCGGGGCGGCCGAGGGCGGTGCGGAAGGTGTCCAGCACCTCGGCCAGGTGCCGGGCGCGGTGGTCGTTCCAGGCTGCGGCGAGGCGCCGGTCGAAGGACTCGCGGGCACTCCCGTCGACCCGGCCGCCGCCGTCCAGTTCGACGGCCAGGGACTGCAGGTGCCCGGGCAGCTTCGCGGCCACGGCCCGGCGTTCGCGGATGTCGCCGGTGAGGACGAGCAGGTGGGCGCCGCTCTGCGGCCAGGTGCGGGCGAGGTGGTCGGCGATGATCCCGGCGGTGCGGTCCCAGGTGTCCTCGACGCGGTGCCGGTAGTGCCACTCGTGGCGGTCGGCGGGCGGGGCGCGGTGCCCGCGGCCCTGCCACTGCGGGGCCTCGACCGTGCCGGCCGGTGTGCCGCGGCCGAGTCGGTAGCGTTCCAGCGCGGCGCCGGTGCGGTCGACGGCGGCGACCAGGCAGGCGGGTACGGCGTCGTCGAGGAGGCCGACCAACGGGCCGGTGTGCGGGAGCGGGGCCCAGGTGGCGGTGACGTCGGGCGGGGAGGCGGCGAGCGGGACGTCCAGGGCCACCTCGCCGTCCGCCGCGAACAGCGCCCGTCCGGGCGGGGAGCCCGCGGTGGGCTCGGCGGCCAGGTGGTCGCGGACGGCCGCGCAGGTGCGTTCGTCGGCGCCGGCGTCGGCCAGCCGGCTGACGGCGGCGCGGTCGATCAGCGCCCGGCGCCGGGCGGCGTCCTCGGTGGCGCGGTCGGTGTCGAGGTAGACGGTGGCCCAGGGGCCGGGTCGGTCGAGCAGCGGGGTGAGGAACGCGAGGTCCATGGTGGCCTCCCGTGGTCGATGGGCTTGTTTGCCCCCGAGGGTGAGCTTGTTCGCGGGCGGGAGTCGCGGCCGCCGTGCCGTGGTGGCTCATCCGGGCACCTACCCGTCCGCGGTGGTCGGACACGCTACGGCGGCACCCGCAGCTCGCACCAGACCGTCTTGCCCGGTCCCAGGAGCCGCCAGCCCCAGCGTAGGCTGAGCCGCTCCACCAGGTGCAGTCCGAGGCCGCCCGATCCGTTGTCGGTGTACGGCGCCCGGGGCACCGGCGCGCGGCGGCTCGGATCGCTGACCTCGATCCGCAGCGCCCCGTCGCCCCGGACGAGCAGCAGCGCGCCGGGGCCGGCGGTGTGCCGCTGGGCGTTGCCGACCAGTTCGGAGACCAGCAGCACGGCGTCGCGGACCAGTTCCCGGTCGGTCACGTCGGCCAGGAAGCGGGCGGTGACGGCGCGTGCTTCGGCTGCCGCTCCGGGCCGCTCCGCGAGCGGCAGCCGGACCGCCTTCGCGGCCCGGAGGACGGACGGCGCCCGGACCCCCGACATGCGATCACTCCTCCTCCGTACCGGTGGGACGGACGGTGTTCAGGGTCCGAACAGGTGCCGCATCCAGCCTCCCGATCGTGCCGGTTCCTCCCGGCCGCCCAGTTCGGCGGCCCGCTCCTCCGGGGGCGCGACCTCCTCGGCGCTGCCCCGAGCCCCGCTGCCCCGAACGTCGCTGCCCCGAACGCCGCCGCCCCGAACGCCGCCGCCCCGAACGCCGCCGCCCGGCGCGTCGGTGACCGACGCGGTCGAGACCGGCGCGGTGGAGTCCGGCGGGTCGGTGGCCCTGCCGTCCTGGGCGGGTGTGTCGTCAACGGGTCGTTCGTAGCCCGGCGCGGCGCGCTCCGCCGGTGCGGACCGCCGTACCGGCTCCACGGGTTCGGCTTCCCGGTAGCCCGCCCGGTGCCGCGCCGACCGCGCCGCGCCCACCGGGCGCGCGGTCCGCCGCCGGGACGACCACATCAGGGCGAGGCCGAGGCAGAAGATCAGCGCGAGGGCCACACCGGCGAGGAAGACGGCCAGGGTGTTCAGCCGTACGAGGTCGGTGCCGAGGATCGTCACCTGGTACTCGGGCCCGCCGGAGAGGTTGTCCGCGATCAGCAGCCCGACGAACGCGCCGGACGCCGCCATCAGCAGGAGTCCCAGCAGCAACATGGGGGATCCGTCCTTTCCGTGCCGTTCTCCTCCCCCGACGGGTCGCGCCTACCCGGGTCGCGCGGTCCGTAACGGCCGCGGTCCGTAACGGCCGCGGCCCGGTCCCGTCTCACCGAACGGTCCGGCTACTCGGTCTGGACGGCGATCAGGCAGGTGTCGTCGTCGGTGTCCGCGGGGCTGAGTTCGAGCAGCCGGTCCAGGTACTGCTCCAGGTCCGGGCCGGGGGCGCCGGCCGCGCGGATCAGCTGCTCGACCGACTCCTCGACCGGCCGGTCCCGGCGCTCGACCAGGCCGTCGGTGTAGAGCAGCAGGACGTCCCCGGGGTCGAGCCGGGCGGTGCGCTCCTCGTACTCCGCGTCGTCCAGCGCGCCGAGCAGCACCCCGTGGGGCAGCGGCAGCACCTGGGCGCCGGCCGCGCCGAGCCGGATCGGCGGGAGGTGGCCGGCCCGGGCCCAGCGCAGTTCGCCGCCGCCCGGGTCGAGCAGCACGCAGACGGCGGTCGCGGTGACCTGCCCGGGTTCGCGCAGGGCGACGGTGTTGGCCCACTCCAGCAGCCGGGCCGGGCCGGCGCCGGTCACCGCGAGGCCGCGCAGGGCGTGGCGCAGCGCGACCATCCCGGTGGCGGCCCCGACGCCGTGCCCGGCGACGTCGCCGACCGCGAGCAGTACCCGCTTGTCGGGCAGCGGCAGCACGTCGTACCAGTCCCCGCCGACCCGGTCGCGCTGGGCGGCGGGGCGGTAGCGGACGGCGGCGTGCACCCCGGTGACGCCGAGCGGGGGCGGCGCGGCGGGCAGGATCGCCTGCTGGAGCCGGAGCGCCAGCTGCTCGCGTTCGGCGGACTCCTGCTCGCTGTCGGCGAGCCGCTCCCGGGTGGCGCCGAGCGCGACCTCCGTCCAGTGCTGGGCGGACACGTCGTGGTAGGCGCCGCGGACCGCGGTCAGCTGCCCGAGGTCGTCCAGGACGGGCTCGGCGATGACCCGGGTGAAGCGGTGGGTGCCGTCCGGCCGGTCGAGGCGGACGACCGCCGAGGCGGTGCGGTGGCGGTGCCGGACGGTGTCCAGCAGGCGTCGGATGGCGGGCCCGTCGTCCGGGTGGGCGTGCCCGGCGAGCCGGGCCAGCGGCACGGGGTCCGCGTCCGGCGGCAGCCCGTAGAGCTCGTGCAGGCCCTCGCTCCAGCGGATCCGGCCCTCGCCCGGCCGTTCCTCGAACCCGGCCACCCGGGCGAGCCGCTGGGCCTGGCGCAGCAGCGCGGTCCGCTCGTCCTCCGCCGCTCCTGCGTCGTCGAGCTGCCAGCTCGCCAGGAGCCGGTCGCCGAGCGGGGCGACGGCGAGCAGGACGGCGGTGGGGACGGCCTCGGGGGTGGCGGCCCCGGTGTTCCGGAAGGCGAGCCGGACCTGCTCGGCCGCTTGCGGAGTTCCCGTCTCGTGGGCCCTGACCAGGCGTTCGAGCAGGCCTGCGGCGACGGCGACCGGGTAGGTCTCCAGCAGCGAGGCGCCCTCCAGCGCGTCCCGGGGGCGGCCGAGCGGGTCGCGGAACCGGGCGTTGACCCGCCGGATGGTGAAGTCGACGGCCCGGCCGTCCCGGACGACGGGCTCCAGCAGCACGGCCGGGGTGAGCAACCCGTCCAGGAGGACGTCGATCTCCTCGGGTGTCACGGGTGCGCTGGGCGGGCCGAGCAGGGTCGCGCAGAGGTCGGCGAGCGCGCACAGCCGGCGGCGCTCGGGCCGGCCCAGGTCCGGGGCCGGGCCGGCCCACACCAGTTCCAGTGCGCCCCGGCGGCGGCCCCGGTCGAGCAGCGGGAGGACGGCCCGGGCGGAGCCGGTGCCCACCGAGGGCGCGTCGGTGCCCGGCTCGCCCGGCCACAGCTCCGCGCCGTCGGCGACGACCCGCTGCGCGGGGGTGGGCACGCCGGGCGGCACCCGGTCCCAGGCGGTGGCCTCGTCGGCGGACAGCCCGGCGTGCGCGGCGAGGGCGAGCGCGCCGCCGGGCAACCGCAGCCAGACGGCCGCGGCGCAGGCGCCGAGGGCCGCTCCGGTCTGGTCCAGCACGGCCTCGACGGCGCGCTGCAGGTCGGCCGTGGCGGCGAGCGCGGGGGCGACGGGCGGCCCGGTGTCGGGCAGTCCGGTGTCGGGCAGTCCGGTGGCCGGGGCGCCGGGGTCGGGCGGCCCCGCTCCGAGGGCGCCGAAGTCCTCCGTGTCCGCCTCCGGCAGTCCCGCGATGTCCGCCGCCAGCGCGACGACCGGCACTCCGGCGTCCCGGGCCAGCCGGGCGAGGTGCACGGCGGCCTCGGCGGTCGGCAGGCCGAGCCGCTCGGCCAGGATGCCGGTGGCGAGGTCGACGGCGGTCCTGGCCCGCGCCTCGGCGTGGATGCGCACGGCGGTCCCCTGGAGCCGCCGGACGGCCTCGGCCAGGGCCCGGGCGGTGGGGTCCGTGGGCTCCGGCCCGGTGGTCATGACGGGTCCGGTCGGCTGGTGGTCATGACGCGTCCAGCCAGTCCCGCATCCGGTCGAACAGCCGGGCGGTGTCCACCGGCTTGGTGACGTGGTCGTCGGCGCCCGCCGCCAGGCTGCGGTCCCGGTCGCCGGGCATGGCCTTGGCCGTGACGGTGACGACCGGCAGCCGGTCGAAGCGGGGGTCGGCGCGGATCGCCTCGATGGCGGCGTAACCGTCCAGGCCGGGCATCATGACGTCCATCAGGACGAGGTCGGTCTCGGGGTGGGCGCGCAGCAGGTCGAGCCCGGCGCGGCCGTCGTCGGCGTGCCGGACGATCAGCCCGTGCTGTTCCAGGGCGGCGGTGAGCGCGAAGACGTTGCGGATGTCGTCGTCGACGATCAGGACGGTCCGCCCGGCGAGCGGGTCGTCCTCGGGCACGGACGCCGGGACGGTCGCGGGGACGGACGCCGGGCCGGACGCGGGCGCCGATCCGGGCGCCTCCGCGGCCCGCCGGCCCGCACCGCCGCCGTCACCGCGGCCCTCTCCGCCGTCCTCGCCGACCACGCCCCCGTCGCCCCCGTCGCCGCCGGACCCGAGCAGTCCGATCACCCGCTCCCGGAGGTCGTCCAGCCCCGAGGCGCGCTCCACGCCCGCGGGCGTGTCGCCGTCGCCCCCGTACCCGAGCACCGGCGTGCCCGCCGCCACGGTGGCGGCGAGGGCGGGCGCGAGGTCCCCGGAGCGGGCGAGGTCGAGCAGGACGCACCGGTACGGCCCGTCCGCCAGGGCCGCCCGCAGCGCCGTCTCGTCCCCGGCGCCGTCCACCCGCGCCTGCTGCGCCGTCCCGCCCGGTTCGGCCGCGGCGGAGCGGGCGAGCTGGGAGAGCAGGGCCGGCGGGTCGGGCTCGACCACCAGGACGCGCGGCGCGGTCCGCGGGTGGTCGCCGGGCCGCCGCGCGGGGCCGGCGAGCGGCAGGTAGAGGGTGAAGCGGCTGCCCTGCCCGGCGGTGGACCGGACGGTGATGGTGCCGCCGAGCAGCCGGGCGAGTTCCCGGCTGATGGACAGCCCGAGGCCGGTGCCGCCGTAGCGCCGCGCGGTGGAGCCGTCGGCCTGCTGGAAGGCGCCGAAGATGGTGTCGAGGTGGGCCGGTTCGATGCCGATCCCGGTGTCCTCGACGTGGAAGGCCACCGCCTCCCTGGTCCGGCCGAGTTCGGACGGCAGGTCCGCCCCCACGACGTGTTCGATCCGCAGTTCGACCCGGCCCTCGTCGGTGAACTTGACGGCGTTGGAGAGCAGGTTGCGCAGCACCTGGCGCAGCCGGGCCTGGTCGGTGACGACCCGCTCCGGTACGGACCGGTCGACGGTCACCTCGAAGCTGAGGCCCTTCTGGTCGGCGAGCGGCCGGAAGCCGGACTCGACGTACTCCAGCAGTTCGCGCAGCGCGAAGGGTTCGGGCGTCAGCTCCATCTTCCCGGCCTCCACCTTGGACAGGTCGAGGATGTCGTTGATGAGCTGGAGCAGGTCGGTGCCGGCCGAGTGGATCACGCCCGCGTACTCGACCTGTTTGCTGGTGAGGTTGCCGCCCGCGTTCTCGGCGAGCAGTTGGGCGAGGATGAGCAGGCTGTTGAGCGGGGTGCGCAGCTCGTGGCTCATGTTGGCCAGGAACTCGGACTTGTACAGCGAGGCCCGGGTCAACTCCCTGGCGCGTTCCTCCAGTTCCTGGCGGGCCTGCTCGATCTCCAGGTTCTTCGCCTCGATGTCCCGGTTGCGCTGGGCCAGCAGGGCGGCCTTCTCCTCCAACTCGGCGTTGGAGCGCCGTAGTTCTTCCTGCCCGTCCTGCAACTCCTCGGACCTGGCCTGGAGTTCGGCGGTGAGGCGCTGGGACTCGCCGAGCAGCTCGTCGGTGCGGGCGTTGGCGAGCAGGGTGCCGATGTTGACGCCGCAGGCCTCGGCGAACTGGTCCAGGAAGTCCCGGTGGACCTGGGTGAAGGGGTGGACGGACGCGAACTCCATGACGCCGATGAGCCATTCCTCCAGCGCGATCGGCAGCACGACCACCGAGCGGGTGTCGCCGGCGCCCGTGCCCGAGGCGACGGCGGCGTAGCCGGGCGGCAGGTCGTCCAGCACGACGGTGCGCCGGCTGCGGGCGGCCTGGCCGACCAGGGACTCCCCCATCCGCAGCCGCCGCTCCTCCCCGGCCGGGCGGCCGTAGGCGCTGATCAGCACCAGTTCGGGGCCGGCCCCGCCCTCCTCGGCGAGGAAGAACGCGCCGTACTGGGCGCCGACCAGCGGGGTCAGCTCGTCGGTGATCATCTCGGCGACGGAGCGGATGTCCCGGCGGGCCTGGATGGCGGCGGAGAAACGGGCCAGGTTGCTCGTCAGCCAGTCCTGTTCCTGGTTGGCGAGGGTGGTCTCGCGCAGCGAGCCGACCATGGCGTTGATGTTGTCCTTGAGGTCGGCGACCTCGCCGGAGGCGTCCACGCTGATCGAGCGGGTCAGGTCGCCGGACGCGACGGCGCCGGTGACCTCGGCGATCGCCCGGACCTGCCGGGTCAGGTTCCCGGCCAGCTCGTTGACGTTCTCGGTGAGCCGTTTCCAGGTGCCGGAGACGCCCTCCACCCGGGCCTGGCCGCCGAGCCGGCCCTCGCTGCCGACCTCCCGGGCCACCCTGGTCACCTCGGCGGCGAAGTCGGAGAGCTGGTCGACCATGGTGTTGACGGTGGTCTTCAGCTCCAGGATCTCGCCGCGCGCGTCCACGTCGATCTTGCGGGTGAGGTCGCCCTCGGCGACGGCGGTGGTGACCGAGGCGATGTTGCGGACCTGGCTGGTCAGGTTGTGCGCCATGAAGTTGACGCTGTCGGTGAGGTCCTTCCACGTCCCGGCGACGTTGGGCACCCGGGCCTGCCCGCCCAGGGTGCCCTCGGTGCCGACCTCGCGGGCCACCCGGGTGACCTCGTCGGCGAACACGGACAGGGTGTCCACCATGGTGTTGATCGCGTCGGCGAGCGCCGCGACCTCGCCCTTGGACTCGACGGTGATCTTCCGGGACAGGTCGCCGCGCGCCACGGCGGTCGCCACCTCGGACATCGAGCGGACCTGACCGGTCAGGTTGGAGGCCATCACGTTGACGTTGTCGGTGAGGTCCTTCCAGGTGCCGGAGACGCCCCGCACGGTGGCCTGGCCGCCCAGGTTCCCGGCCGTGCCGACCTCCCGGGCGACCCGGGTGACCTCGTCGGCGAACGAGGACAGCTGGTCGACCATCGTGTTGATGGTCTCCTTCAGGTCCAGGATCTCGCCGCGCGCGTCGACCCGGATCTTCTGGGTGAGGTCGCCCTCGGCGACGGCGGTGGTGACCGAGGCGATGGCGCGGACCTGGGCGGTGAGGTTGTCGGCCATGACGTTGACGGACTCGGTCAGCGCCTTCCAGGTGCCGGAGACGTCCCGGACGTCCGCCTGGCCGCCGAGCCGGCCGTCGGTGCCGACCTCCCGGGCGACCCTGGTGACCTCGTCGGCGAACGAGGACAGCTGGTCGACCATCGTGTTGATGGTCGTCTTGAGTTCGAGGATCTCGCCGCGCGCGGCGACCGAGATCTTCTGGGTGAGGTCGCCGTCGGCCACGGCCGTCGCGACCTGGGCGATGTTGCGCACCTGCCAGGTGAGGTTGCCCGCCATCGCGTTCACCGAGTCGGTCAGGTCGCGCCACGTCCCGGCGACGCCCGGCACCTGCGCCTGGCCGCCGAGCCGGCCCTCGGTGCCGACCTCCCGGGCCACCCTGGTCACCTCGGCGGCGAACGAGGACAGCGTGTCCACCATGGTGTTGACGGTGTTCTTCAGCTCCAGGATCTCGCCGCGCGCGTCGACCTCGATCTTCTGGGTGAGGTCGCCGCGGGCCACCGCCGTGGTCACCTGGGCGATGTTGCGCACCTGCCAGGTCAGGTTGCCCGCCATCGCGTTCACCGAGTCGGTCAGCTCCAGCCAGGTCCCGGTCGCGTCCGGCACCTGCGCCTGGCCGCCGAGCCGCCCGTCGGTGCCGACCTCCCGGGCCACCCTGGTCACTTCGGAGGTCACCCGGGCCAGCTGGTCGGCCATCCCGTTGAAGACCTCGGCGATCTCGCCGAGCACCCCCGGCCGGCCGGGGGCGAGCCGGGTGCGGAAGTCCCCGTCGCGCACGGCCGTCAGCCCGGCGAGCAGCCCGCGCAGCGCCTGCTCGGCCGAGTCGGCCGCGGGGCCGCCGGGTACGGGGTGCTCGTCCATCCGTCCCACCGTCCGGATTCACCGCTCACGCGGATCCGTCACTCGCGCGGATCCGTCACTCGCGCGGATCCGTCACTCTCGCGGGTCCATCGGCCGCGCGGATCCGTCACTCGCACGGCCCGGTGCACCGTCCGGGCACCCCGGAACCGCGGGCGGCCGGTCCGCCGCCCTGCTCCCACTCTGCCACCGCGGGCCCGACGGCGGCGGTCGGGCGGGCCGAGGTCCGGCGGCGGTCCGGCGGCGGTCCGGCGGGCCGAGGTCCGGCGTCAGTCCGGCACGGTCTCGCGGATCGGGAAGGCATCGGTGGCCCCGGTGAGTTCGAGCATGCGCAGGATCAGCGGTCGGGGCCGGGCCAGTTCGGTCCGGCTGCCCGCGACGGCGGCCCGGGCCCGGGCCCGGAGCAGGGCGTTGAGCCCGGTGGAGTCGCAGAACTCCAGCCCGGCGCAGTCGATCACGAGTACGCCGGGGCGTCCGGCGAGGGTCCGGTCGACGGCCGTCCGCAGGTCGGCGACCGCGTCGAGGTCCAGCTCGCCGTACAGGGCGAGCACGGTGCCCCGGGCCCACGGCCGGGCGTCGACGGTGAGCCCCCCGGCCCGCTCGGCCGCCTGATCGGCGGACTTCTGCGGGCGCTGTGTCATGGCCGCAGGCTCCTCTCGCTCCGTCCGGGCCGTGCGCCGACGGGAGCCCGGTGCTCCTCCCGCCCTCCGGTGCCCCTCGACAGCGCGGCTGTCCCGTACGGGCGGCCGGAAACGCCCCGGGAGGAGGAAAAACGCACGCGCGGGCCGACGCGGCCGGCGGAAGTCGGTCCTCGCGGCCTCGGTCCCGGCCGTCGGCCCGGCCGTCGTGTCCCGGCCTCGGTCCCGCCCTCAGTCCCTCCCTCAGTCCCGGCCGTCGGCCCGGGAGTCGGCCGGCGGGGCCGGCACCTCCAGCCAGACCAGCTTCCCGTCGTCCTCGGGCTGCGAGCCCCACGCCCGGGAGAGCCGGTCCACCACCCGCAGGCCGTGACCGCCGGGCCGGCCCGGGTCGGCGTACGGACGCAGCCTCGGCAGCACCGGGCTGGCGTCCGCGACCTCGACCCGCAGCCGGGCGCCGTCCCACCGCAGCCGCAGCTCGCGCGGGCCGCCGGGCGCGTGCAGACAGGCGTTGGTGACCAGCTCGGAGACCATCAACAGGACGTCCTCCACGACCAGCCGCCGCTCCTCGTCGACGGTCGGCAGCCAGTGCCAGGACAGCAGCGCCTGTCGGCTGAACTCCCGGCTGCGCTGCACCGCGCCGGCGCTGCCCGCGAGCGTCAGCCGCCTGGTCTGCTCCGGGCCGGGCGGCCGGCCGGTGCCGGGGTGGTCCACGGCCCGCCCCCTCAGGCCGGGCCGGACGAGGCAGGGCCGGACGGGGCATCGCCGGCGGAACCGGGCGGCCCGGAGGCTTCGAGCGCCGTGCCGAGGTCGGGGTGGATCCGCAGCACGCCGTTGGCACCGGTGATCGCGAACAGTCGCGCCACGACGGGGCTCGGGCCGGCCACTTCCAGCCGGAACCCGGCCGCCTCCGCGTCCAGGCGTGCCCGGAGCAGGACGTTCAGCCCGGTCGAGTCGCAGAAGCGCAGGTCCGCGAGGTCGACCACGACCCGCTCCACGCCGGGCACCGACGGCCGGGCGAGCGCGGCGCGCAGCCCGTCCGCCGTGTCGTGGTCCAGTTCCCCGGCGGCGGTGACGATCCGCACCGGGCCCCGGTCCAGCACCTCGACGCGCAGGCCGCCGGACTCGTTGTGCCCGGTCGGCTCGCAGGGTTCCTCGGATGGCCGTGGCATGGCTCGCTCCCGGTCCGTTCGGAACGGCGTGGCACCGTCGTGACCATCATCGCGCGCACCGTACCGCGCCGCGCGCAGCGCCGTGCCCGTCCCCGTCCCCGGCCCCGGCCGCCCCGGAACCACGGCGGCGGGCGGCGTCGTCCGTCGGTCGTCCACAGTCGGCGTCTGCCCCGGCCCGGGCGGCGCAATCGCGGCGCCGGGGCGGCGCGGGCCCGGGGCGTCACGGGGCATCACGTCCGTCCAGGGTCCCGGCCCGGCCCGGCTCGGCCCGGACGGCGCGGAAGCCGGGACGGAGCCCCGAGAAGGGTTCACCGCCGCCCCGCCGGCCTGGCAGGATCTCTCCCCATGACACCGAGCGAGCCCCCTCCTGCCGGCCCCCGTGGCTCCCGCGGCCGGCGTGTCCGGGGCAAGGACGACCCGCCGTGGCCGCGGCGCCCGCTGCTGACGGCCCTGTGGATCCCGGCCGCCGCCGTCCTGCTGCCGCTCGGCGGGGCACTCGGCGCCTTCGGCCCGTGGCTTCTGGTGCCCTCGCTGGTACTGGTCATCACCGCACTGATCGGCCTGCTCCACACCCTGTTCGCCCTCTGCCGGTCCGGTCCGCTGCGGATCGCGGCGATGACGCTGGTGCTCGCCCCGGTGCTCGGCGTGCCGCTGCTGAGCATGCACACCGCGCAGGCCACCGTGCTCGGGATGCGCGGCGTCGCCCACCAGGGCACGGTCACCGGGGTGCGGGTCAGCCACGGCAAGACGACCACCTACCGGTGCGCCGTGCGCTACGAGGACGACCCGGGGCGCGGCGGCTCGGTGGAGTGCGGCGCCGGGGACGCCGTGGGCGAGCACGTCGGCGTCACCGAGGACCCGGGCGGCCTGGTCGATCCCGAGTTCACCGCCGCCGCGACCGGCGGCCGCGCCGACCTCCTCCTGGTGGGCTTCTCCGACGCCGCCCTGCTCGTCGTCGCCGGCACGGCGGCCGGTCTCGGCGCCGCGCTCCACCTCGCCCGCACCCGCGGCACCCGCCGCCCGCCGGAGCCCCTGCAGCCGCCGTATCCGCCGACGCCACCGACGCCGCAGAATCCGGTTGCCCGTTGAGCCGGGCACGGACCATCCTCGCTCCATGGAACCCCTGCAACCCCTGGAATCCCCGGTGCCCCTGGCCGAGCCGGCGCCGCCGGAGTCCCCGCAGCCGGTCATCGACCTCGGCGGGCTGACGCTGCGCCGGTTCGCCGGCGAGGCCGATCTGGACGAGTACGCCGCCGTCATCGAGGAGTCGCTGGAACACCTGCGGCCGTGGATGCCGTGGGTCGCCGGGCACAGCCGCACCACGGCCGCCGAGTACCTGGCCACGCGGGCGGAGCGCTGGGCGAGCGGCGCCGACTTCGCCTACGCGGTCGTGCTGGACGGCGCCGTCGTCGGCGCGTGCGGGCTGTACCGGCGCGACGACTCCCCGGCCGACGTCCGGGAGATCGGCTACTGGCTGCACCCCGCCGCGACCGGGCGCGGGCTGGCCACCCGGGCCGCGGCGGCCCTGGTGGAGCAGGCCTTCCGCCTCCCCGGGGTGGAGCACGTCGACATCGTGCACGACGCGGCGAACCGCACCAGCGGCGCCGTCCCGGCCCGCCTCGGCTTCACCGTCCTCGTGCGCCGCCCCTGCGAGGCGGTCGCTCCTGCCGAGAGCGGCGAGGAGCAGGTGTGGCGGCTCTCCCGCCCGCGGGGCGCCGCGAACGCCGGGCGGTGACCCCGGCGGGTGACCCCGGCGGTCCGCCGCAGGGAGGGAACGGACGGACCGCCGGGTGCGCCCGGCCGGACGGGACGATCCGGCGGCGCCGGGAACGGACGCGGCGGAGGCCGTGCCTCCGCGCGGAGCGCCCCTTGTCGAACTCCGCATCCCCGCCGCGGACCCTCACCCGCGGCTTCGTGCGTCCGTTCCCGTACCTGGGAGACCGCAGCGGGCCGCGCCGATAACACTTTCTCCGGATCGGTCCGTCCGGCACCGGCCTGACGACCGGCCAGGGCGCCGGAAGGCTTCACCGGAAGGCGGCACCGGACCTCCGAACGGCGGACGTGCAGGCTCGGCCGCCCGCGCGCGGCTCCGCCGACACCCGGTCAGGAAGCTTGTACCGAACTGTCCGTTTCCTGATACTTCCGGTCAGCGCCTGTCAGGGGCAGATCATCCGTCGTGCTTCCGGACAGCACGCCGGAGTCCGCCCACCGTCTGACCGCGCCTCACGGCCCCCGGACCCCGGAGGGGCCCCACTCCCAGGAGGAGATCGGTGAGGACCAAGCGCGGGACCCCCCGCCCCGGCACCACACGACGCCGCACCCGCCTGATCGCCGTCGCCCTCGGCCTGCTGACCGCCACCGCGGTCGCCGTGCCGAGCGCCGCGGCCGCCCCCACCCCCCAACCCGAACAGCTCGCCGCCATCAGCGACGCCGTCCTGAACGCCGAGGTCAACGGCACCGCGTGGTACGTCGACGAGGCCGCCGGACGCGTCGTGGTGACCGCCGACAGCACCGTGTCCACGGAAGCGCTCGACCGGATCACCCAGGCCGCCGGCGCCGACGCCACCGTCCTCACCGTCCGCCGCGTCCCCGGCACGCTCCGCCCGCTGGTCTCGGCCGGCGACGCGATCTACGGCGGCCAGTACCGCTGCTCGCTGGGCTTCAACGTGATGAGCGGCAGCACCTACTACTTCCTCACCGCCGGGCACTGCGGGAACGTCGCCTCGCAGTGGTACACCAACGCCTCCCACACCACGCTGATCGGACCGACCGTCAACTCGGTCTTCCCCGGTCACGACTACGCGCTGGTCCGCTACGACAACTCCGCCCTGAGCCACCCCGGCGGCTTCACCTCCGCGCCGAACGCGATCGTCGGCGAGGCGGTCAAGCGCACCGGCTCGACCACCGGCACGCACAGCGGAAGGGTCACCGGGCTCAACGCCACCGTGCGCTACAGCGACGGCAGCATCGTGCGCGGCCTGATCCAGACCAACGTCTGCGCCGAGCCGGGCGACTCGGGCGGCCCGCTCTTCGACGGCGCCAAGGCGCTCGGCCTCACCTCCGGCGGCAGTGGCAACTGCACCGTGGGCGGGACGACCTTCTTCCAGCCGGCGAACGCGGCGCTGGCCGCGTACGGGGTGCACGTGTACTGACCCCGCCCCGGCCCTCCGGGCCCGGCCGTCGGCCCGCTGCGCGGATGCAGCGGGCCGACGGCCGTTCCGGGCGGGCGCACTCAGCCCGCGTACACGTCCTCGACGTACCGCCCGGCCTCGACCAGCCCCTGCAGCCAGTCCTGCGCCTGCCGCTCGTCGGCGCCCGGCGTCCGCTCCCGGTACAGCTCCCGGAAGGCCGCCCGGACACCCGGCGCCATCCGCGCGCCGTCGCCGCACACGTACACCTCGGCGCCCGCCGCGAGCAGCTGCCAGACCTCGGCGGCCTCCGCCGCGAGGCGGTCCTGCACGAAGCGCCGCCCGTCCTGCGGCCGCTCGCTGAAGGCCGGCCGCATCGACACCGCGCCGGCCCGCTCGGCCGCCTCCAGCTCCGCCCGGTGCAGGTAGTCCCCCGCCGGGTCGTCGCAGCCGAAGTACAGCAGCGCGGGGGCGAGTTCGGCTCCGTCGGCGAGCAGCGCACGGCGGTCGGCGACGGCGCCGCGGAAGGGCGCCAGGCCGGTGCCGGCCGCAATCATGATCACCGGGGTGCGGTGGCCGATCCGGAACGCCTCCCGGCAGGGCCGGACCCGGGCGAGCACGGTGTCGCCGACCGCCACCCGGGCGAGGTGGCCGGAGCCGGTGCCGCGGAAGGTGCCCCGCCCGGAGCGGGCCGGGGCGCTGAGCACGGAGACCATCAGGTCCACCTCGTGCGCACCGGCGGCCGGCGAGGAGGAGATCGAGTAGTGCCGGGGCCGGATCGGCGGCAGCAGCTCCAGCAGCACCGGCCAGGTCAGGCCGCCCTGCAGGGCCGGGTGGTCCTCGATGAGGTCCAGCAGGGTGCGCGGGTCGTCCTCGGGCACGGCCCGCAGGGCGCCCTGCTCGGGCGGGCAGGGGTTGAGCGCGGCCAGCACGGCGCGCTGCCCGGCGGTCGGGCGGTCCTGCAGCTCCACGTGGTGGGTGAGCAGTTCGCGCACCGTCAGCGGGCGGTCGACGGTCAGGCCGGTGCGCCGGTGGGCGACGATGTTGAGCACGGTCCGCGGATCGGCGCCGAACAGCTTCGCCGCACGCTCGACCAGGGCCGGGTCGTTGGCCGGGAGCACCTTGAGGTGGTCGGCGGTCCGGTAGCCGGTGCCCTCGGGCAGGGCGAGGCGGACCAGGCGCTTCACCCGGGGGTGGCCGGGATCGGTCAGGCTCTCGACGGCGGTGACGGTCAGCTCGGTCATGTCGTGCCGGGCGGCCGGCGCGGCCAGCGGTCCGCCCGTCACCTCGGTCACCGTGTACACGGCATCCGGGCGCGGCGCGGCGGGGGCGTCGGCGTCCCCGTACCGCTCCAGCAGGGCGGCGCGCAGGTCCTCGGTGAACTGCCGCACGGTGCCGGACAGGTCGCCGGAGGCGTCGGCCTCGGCGCGGGCCACCAGCCGGGTCGCGCCGAGGGCGGCGAGCCGGTCGTCGATCAGGGCGGGGACGCGCTGGTAGGTGGCGGCGTAGGTGCGGTCACCGATGCCGAGCACCGCGTACTGCACGCCGTCCGCGGCGCCGTCCTCCTGGAGGCGGCGGACGAACACGGCCGCGTCGTCGGTCGGCTGCCCGTTGTACGAGGCGGCCGTGATCACCACCGGACGGTCGGTGGGCAGCCCGTCCGCGTACGCGTCCAGCGGGGCGATCGCGGTGTCGCAGCCGAGGTCGGCGGCGGCCTCCGCGAGCTGCCGGCCGAACTCGCGGCAGGCGCCGTAGTTGGAGCCGTGCAGGAGCAGCAGCCCGGTGCCCCGGCGGACCCGGCCGGGGCGCCCGGCGGCGGCTCCGGTGCGCGCGGCCGGGCCGGCCGCCGGCCCGGTGGCGGCCGTGGGCGCGGGCGCGCGCCGGGCGAGGCCGACGGTGAACTCGTCGGGCTTGATGGTGAGCGTCTGCTTGATGGTCAGCCGGTAGTCGGCGTGGTCGATCAGCCGGTAGCGGTGGACCAGCATGCCGAGCAGCATGGTGGCCTCGTGCAGGGCGAACTGCCGCCCGATGCAGGCGCGTTCGCCGGTGCCGAAGGGCTTGAAGGCGTGCGGGGAGCGGGCCGCCTCGGGCTCGGCGTCGAAGCGGGACGGGTCGAACAGCTCGGGGTTGTCGCCCCACACCGGGTCGCGGTGCAGCATCGGGGTCGACACGAAGACGGTCTCCCCGGCGCGCAGCGGGATCCGCCCGCCGAGCAGGGTGTCCTCGCGCGCCTCGCGGCTGAAGGCGGGCGCGGTGGGCCACAGCCGCAGCGCCTCGTTGAGCACCTGGCGGGTGTACCGCAGCCGTCCGACGTCCTCGTAGGACGGCTCCGGGTCGGCCCGGTCCCCCCAGAGCGCGTCCACCTCCCGCTGGACCTCGCGCAGGACGGTCGGGTGCTTGACGAGGTAGTACATCGCGAAGGACAGGGCGCCCGAGGTGGTCTCGTGACCGGCGATCAGGAAGGTGATCACCTGGTTGCGGATGTTCTCGGCGTCCAGCCGGGTGCCGTCCGAGGGGCGCACCGCACCGAGCATCAGGGCCAGCAGGTCCTCGGCCGGGCCCTGCTCGTCCTCGCCCGCGCGGGCGGCGATGACCTCGTCGACCACGTCGGCCAGGTAGTCGGCGTCGGCCCGGAAGGCGGTGTCGCGCTCGCTGTGGTCCTGCTCCGGGTCGCGGGTGAGCCTGGTCATCGCCCACTCCAGGCAGCGCACCATCGCGTCCACGAACGGGTGCGGCTCGTCCCGCTCGAAGGAGCCGAAGTCGAAGCCGAAGCCGGCCAGTCCGATGGTGTCCAGCGTCATCCGGGTCATGTCGCCCGGCACGTCCACCGGCAGGCCGGCGGCCTCCCGGCGGTCCCAGGACTCGATCAGCCGGCGGGCCACCCGCAGCATCACCGGGTGGTAGGTGCGCATCGAGCCGAGGGCGAAGGCGGGCATCAGGATGTCGTGCGCCCGGGCCCAGTTGGGCTCGTCGTTGTACGCGGTGAACAGGCCGTCGCCGGTGAACCGGCGGACGTTCTCCAGGCCCGGGCCGATCGACTTGGTGAACCGGGTCTCGTCGGCCAGTTCCTCGACCAGCTCCAGCCCGGTGACCACCAGGGTGTCCCGGCCGTGCAGCCGCTGGACGAAGGCCGGGCCGTGCTCTCTGGCCAGCTCCATGATCCGCAGCATCGGGGCGGCGACCGGCGGCGCGGAGGAGATGTCCACCAGGGGGACGCCCCGGGGCCCGGCGGCGGGTCCGCTCCCGGCTTCGACCCGCGCCTCGTCCCGCGCTCCGGCCGTTGCTCCGGCCGGTGCTTCGGTGATGGTGTCGGTCATGGTGGTCCCTCCCGCAGCAGATGGTTTTCGGCTCCCCCCACTCTGCGCCCACCGGAAGGGAGTCCCGGCTGTGATCACTACATGATTGTGTAGTACCCGGGACATCCGCGGACTTGCCGACGAACCGTCAGCTCTGCCACGCACGTGCGCGTCGGTCAACGAGAGCGCGGACGCCACGGGAGGAGGAGCAGACATGCGATCGACCGAGGGCTGCGGTCCGGCACCGGGGAGCCGGCCGGACGCGGCGGTGATCTGGCGCAACCGGGCACTGCGCCTGCTGGACCACGTGCCGCTGCCGATCGCGGTGGTCGAGTTCGGCGGCCGGACCCTGATCGTCAACCGCGCCATGGCGGCCGAGTTCGGCCTGCTGCCGGGGCAGTTCCGCGACCGGAAGATCCTGGAGTTCTTCACCCTCCGGGACAGCGACACCCTGCAGGCACTCGCCGAGGCCGTCCGGATGCACCGGCGCTCGCAGTACCCGGCCCGGGTCTCCTGGACCCCCGCCCGCGGTGACGAGCGGCACGGCGAGATGACCGTCGACCTGGTCGCCGACACTCCGGAGCAGACCCCCGCCCTGCTGCTCTCGCTGCGCACCGTCGAGGCCCCCCGGGTGGTGCCGCCGCCGGGCCCGCGCGCCGAGGTCAGCCCGGTCGAGGGCCGGATCCTCGCCGCGGCCGCCCGGGGCGCCACCACCGCGCAGATCGCCCGCGAGATCGGGCTCGGCCCGGACGGCGTCAACTACCATCTCGCCCGGCTCTCCCGGCGCTGGCGGGTGCCCAACCGCACCGCGCTGGTCGCCCGCGCCTACGCCACCGGCGTCCTGGCGGCCGACACCTGGCCACCGGAACCCGCGTCCGACTGACCGAAGTTGACGAAACGTCAAAGCCGTTGCCGCCGAGGGCGATCGAAACCACCCGGCCGGGTGACGGCGGGCTTCGGTCCGGCCGCTCCTGGGCAGTCTCCCCCGGCGGGGGCCGATTCGAGGAGGAGGACGGCATGCGGCAGGACGAGGACCGGACCACCGGCGACCGGACGGCGGCAGGGGCGGCGGACGGCGCCGGGGCGCGCCCCGCGGCACCACCCGGGACGGCAGCGGGCAGCACGGCGGAGACCACGGCGGGCATCACCGCGGGCATCTCGTCGGGCATCACGGCGGACGAGCGGGAGGCGGGTCTGCGGCAGTCCGCCGCCTTCCTCGTCGACGAGGCCCTCGGCTTCCTGTTCCCCGCCGCCCTGCGCGCCGCCGCCGAGGTCGGGGTCGCCGACCACCTCGCGGACGGCCCCCGCACCCCCGCCGAACTCGCCGCCGCGACCGGCACGGACGACCGCAACCTGTACCGGGTGCTGCGCCTGCTCGCCACCCGGGGCGTCGTCACGGAGGACGCGCAGGGCCGCTTCGCCCTCGCACCGGCCGGGCAGGCCCTGCGCAGCGGCGTCCCGTACTCCGTCCGGGCGGCCGTCCTGATGCTCACCGACCGCACCATGTGGCGGCCCGCCGGAGAGCTGACGCACTGTCTGACCGACGGCACCACGGCCTTCGAGAACCTCTTCGGCGTGCCGTTCTTCGACCACTTCGCCAAGGACGAGCGAACGGCCGCCGTCTTCCACGTCGGCATGGCGGCGATGTCCGACCCGGAGAACGCGCTCATCGCGGCCGCCTGCGACCTCCCGGCGACCGGCACGGTGGTGGACATCGGGGGCGGCCACGGCGGCCTGCTGCTGGAGGTGCTGCGCGCCAACCCGGGCCTGGAGGGCGTCCTCTACGACCGCGCCCACGTGCTCGCCGGGCACCGGCTGGCGGCGCACGGGGAGATCGCGGGCCGCTGGACGCCGCAGGAGGGCGACTTCTTCGCCTCCGTGCCGGACGGCGACGTCCACCTGCTCAAGCGGATCACGCACGACTGGGACGACGAGGACTGCGTCACCCTGCTGGGGCACTGCCGCCGCGCCCTGCGGCCGGGCGGCCGGGTCCTGGTCCTGGACGCCGTGGTCCCGCCGGGCAACGCGCCGCACCAGGCGAAGACCCTGGACCTGATGATGATGGCCTCCCTCACCGGCCGCGAGCGCACCGAGGCCGACTTCGCGGAGCTCCTCGGCCGGGCCGGGCTGCGGCTGTCCCGGGTGCTCCCCACGCCGACGGTGCTGTCCGTGGTCGAGGCGGTGGCCGCCTGAGCGGACCGGCGGGCGGGCCAGTACCCCGGCGTCAGGCCGGTGTGCAGCGCAGCGCCGCCCACAGGTCGAGACGGTCCTCCAGCTTGAGCAGGCTGCGGCCGGTGAGCTCCTCGATCCGTTTGACCCGGTAGTGCACCGTGTTGACGTGCAGGTGCAGCGCCTCCGCCGTCCTGGACCAGGAGGCGCTGTGCCGGAGGAAGGCGTCCAGGGTGTCCAGCAGGGAGACGGTGTTGGCCCGGTCGTGCTCGATCAGCGGCGCGAGGACCCGGCGGCGGAACTCCGCGGTGATCTCGGCCGGGACGCCCCGCAGCAGCGCTTCCAGGGAGGTGATCCGCGAGCAGCGGCCGACGGCTCCGGGCGGCTCGACGTCGAGCGCGTAGCGGGCCTGGACGAGCGCGGCCCGGAGCTCGTGGGCGAGCGGTTCGACGGTGGCGCCGATGCCCAGGCGCAGCCGCCGGCCGCCGGTCAGGGCGGCTTCCAGGCGCGGGAGGACGCGCTGCAGGGTCTCCGCGATCCGGTCCTCCGGGGCCGGGGACAGGGCCACCGCGCCGCCCCGGCCGTCGGGGGCGGCGACGAAGGGGGCGGGCAGTTCGTGGAGGGCTTCGGCCAGGGCCGCGACCGGCCAGGTCGCGGGTGCGCCGTCGATCCGCGCGGCGACCGGGGTGAGCCGCTGCTGCGGGGGCAGGCCGGAGAGGGCGAGTGCGCGTTCCGCCTCGGCCTCGGTGTCGGCGCCGGAGTCGAGCAGTTCGATCAGCCGGGTACCGGTCTGCCGCTGGGCGGTGGCGGTCGCGCGGTCGCGGGTGGCGAGCGGGGCGAGCAGCTCGGCCAGGCCGTGCAGCAGGGCGGTGGCGGTCGGGCCCGGTTCGGTGTGGGGCTGCAGCAGCCAGCCGTCGAACGGCGAGTCGGCGGGCGGGCCGACCGGGACGGGCGTCGCGGCGGTGCGCGGGGCACGGCGAGGCGGGGTGTGCGCCGCAGCGGAGGCCGGTGTGTGCGCCGGGCCGTGCGCGGAGCCGTGGGCCGGTGCATGCGCGGAGCCGTGTGCCGGGGGCTGCGCCGAGGTGGCCAGGACCCGGCCGGAGCCGGTGGTCAGGGAGCACCCGGGCAGTCCGAGGTCGGCGACCGCCCGCTCCAGGAGCTCGTCCGGGGAGGCCTGCGCGCGCAGCAGCTGGGTCAGGGCGCGCCGGGCGGCGGCCGGGAGGGCCGCCTGCCCCTCGGCGTGCGCCTGGAGGTCCCCCCACAGCCGGAGGTAGACGCGGTCGGTGACGGAGCGGAAGCTGGTGCCGGTGGGCACCGACAGCAGGGGGATGCCGTGCCGGCGGCAGGCCTCGACCAGTTCCGCGGGGACGGTGCCGTGGGTGCCCTCGCCGGCGAGGAGCGCGGCGACCTCGGCGATGCGCAGCGCGTTGGCGAAGCGCATCGCCGCCTGGCCCTCGTCCGGCCGCCACCAGACCAGCCCGGAGAGGACCAGTTCACCGCGCTGCAGGTAGCGGGCCGGGTCCTGCAGGTCGGTGGAGGTCACGCCGGTCACCTCGCGGTCGAGCAGGTGGGGGCTCGCCCAGGCGACCTCGATGTGGAGGTCGTCCAGCTCCAGGAGGTCTCCGACGATCATGCTGTGCTCCTTGTGCACCATGGACGAGTGGGGGTCTCGCACATGCGATGGCTGACGCGTGTCAGGCATCGTAAACACAAGGCGGACGGGGTGGTTCGGCTCTTGTGGGATCACCTGACGACAGGGCGGCGGACGGGGGTGCACTCCGGTGGTCCTGACAGTGGACCGCCCCGGCGCCGACCCGGTCCGGCTCATCCCCGTCCGGCCGGGCCCGGCTCACGGTGACGCGGGCCGCCGCCGGTGCTCGTCGAGGGCCCGCCAGACCTTGTCCCGCAGGAACGGCGCCTCGGTGAAGCGGATGCCGGTGGCGTCCCGCAGGGCGTTGGCGAAGGCCGGCGGCACCGGGTTGAACGGGCTCTCCGACATCGACTTGGCACCCAGCGGCCCGATCGCGTCGGAGGTCTCGGTGAAGTGCACCTCGGTGCGCGGCACGTCCGCGAACGCGGGCAGCCGGTAGCGGCGGAACGCGGCCGTGGTGACCTCGCCCCGGTCGTCGACCAGGACCTGCTCGAACAGCGTCGCGCCGAGCGCCTGGGCCACGCCGCCCTCGACCTGGCCGCGGCACTGCAGCGGGTTCATCACCCTGCCGGCGTCGGCGCCGTGGACGCTGCGCAGGATCCGGATCTCGCCGGTGTCCGGGTCCACCGCGATCCGGAACCACTGGGAGTTGAACGCCACCGAGCGCGGCGAGCCGCCGAAGTGGCCGTCGGCGCCGAGCTCCACGCCCCGCCCGTGCGCGGCCTCGTACACCTCCTTGAGCGGCACCGTCCGCCCGTCGCACTCCACCGCCTCGGCGGTCAGCCGCAGCAGGCTGCGCGGGGTGCGGGCGTACTCGGCGGTGAAGGAGAGGATCCGCTCGGCGAGCGCGTTGGCGGCCTTCATCACGGCCTTGCCCGCGACCACCGTGCCGGCCGAGCCGAACGCGCCGGTGTCGTGCCTGACGACGTCGGTGTCGGACTGCCGGACGGCGATCCGGTCCACGGTGGTGCCCAGCGCGCCCGCGGTGATCTGCTTGTGCACCGTCGTGGTGCCGTTGCCGAACTCCGCGGTGCCCACGGCGATGTCGTACGTGCCGTCGGCCAGCAGCTTCACCGTGGCGTCGGCGATGTGGCCGCCGGGCGGGCCGCAGGCGATGGCCGCCATGGCGAAGCCCTGGCCCACCAGCCAGCCCTCGGGGGCGAGTTCGGCACTGGTGTCGTCCGCGAGGGCGTCGCGGACCACCCGCAGGCACTGGTCGAGCCCGTACGAGGCGATGTGCAGGTCCTCCTCCTCGCCGAGCGGGCCCTCCATGTGCTCGCCGGGCCCGATGACGTTCCTCTCCCGGAGCACCAGCGGGTCGATGCCCAGGCGGCGGGCGAGTTCGTCCATGGCCGACTCCACGGCGAAGGTGACCTGGCCGAGGCCGTAGCCACGGAAGGCGCCGGCGGGCACCGCGTTGGTGTAGACGGAGTAGGCGTCGACCTTCTTGTGCGGCGCCCGGTAGACGCCCATCGACTCGCCGATGCTGTGGAACATCACCGCCGGCCCGTGGTTGCCGTAGGCGCCGGTGTTGGCGACCACCCGGAACTGCAGGGCCGTCAGGGTGCCGTCGCTCCTGGCGCCGAGCTTGACGGTGACGGTGAACGGGTGCCTCGTCGTGGCGCCGAAGAACTGCTCGGCGCGGGTGAACTCCAGCTTGACCGGCCGGTGCAGGCGCAGCGCCGCCAGCACCGCGATGTCCTCGGTGAGCATCTCCTGCTTGCCGCCGAACCCGCCGCCGACCCGGCCCGCCACCACGCGGACCTTGTCCATCGGCAGTCCGTGCAGGTCGCACAGGGCCCGCCGGGTCAGGAAGGGCACCTGGGTGGAGGAGCGCACCACGATCCGCTCCTCGCCGGTCTCCTCGTTCTCCTCGAAGTAGGCGACGCAGCCGTGCGTCTCCAGGCTGGCGTGCTGCACCCGCTGCGTCCGGAACGTCTCCTCGTACACCACGTCGGCCTCGGCGAAGCCCTGCTCGACGTCGCCCAGTTCGCCGTGCGCCTCGCCGCAGACGTTGTCCTGCGGGCGGGCGATCCGGGACTCCGGGCCCTTGGGGTGGATCACCGGGGCGCCCGGGCCCATCGCCTCCTCCGGGTCGAGCACGTACGGGAGCGGCTCGTACGTGACGACGATCCGCCGGCAGCCCTCCTCGGCCGCGCCCTCGCTCTCGGCGACGACGGCGGCCACCCGCTGGCCGACGAAGCGGACGGTGTCGTCCAGCAGCCGGGTGTCGTCCGGGTCCTCGGTGGGGTGCTCGTGGCGGGCTGAGGAGTACAGGGTGTCCGGCGCGTCCTCGTGGGTGAACACCGCGACCACGCCGGGGACGCGCAGCGCGTCCGCGGTGTCGACGGCGACGATCCGGGCGTGCGGGTGAGGCGAGCGCAGCAGCTTCATGTGCAGCAGGCCCGGGACGTCGACGTCGAAGGTGTAGCGGGCGGTGCCGGTCACCACCTGGGGACCGGCGGGGGCGCCCAGACTGCGGCCGACGGCCTGGCCGGCGCACGGCCGTTCGGTGTGCCGCACGCCGCGGACGGCGTCCTCGATCGCCCGGTAGCCGGTGCAGCGGCACAGGTTGCCCTTCAGTGCGCGCGGCAGGTCGGCGAGCTGTTCCTCGTCGAGGGCCGAGGCCGTCATCAGCATGCCGGCCGTGCAGAAGCCGCACTGGAAACCCTGGGCGTCCAGGAACTTCTGCTGCAGCGGGTGGAGTTCACCGCCCTCCTCGGCCAGTCCCTCCACCGTGGTGACGGCGCGGCCCCCGGCGCGCAGCGCCGGGTAGAGGCAGCTGTGCACCGGCTCGCCGTCCACCTGGACGGTGCAGGCGCCGCAGTCGCCGGCGTCGCAGCCCTTCTTCACCCCGAACCAGCCGCGCTCGCGCAGGTAGGTGCGCAGGCACTGGCCGGCGCGCGGCTCGGCGTCGAAGTCCTCGCCGTTGACCCGGACGGAGAAGCTCATCGTCCGTCCTCCTCACCGCTGCGGTGCTCCTGGACGATCTCGCGGCGGATCTCCTCGGCCAGCCGGAAGGTCATGTGCCGCCGCCAGGCCGGGTGTCCGTGGATGTCGTCGAAGTACTCCTGCGGCCCGATCCCGCGGGCGATCGCCTCGTGCACCGCCGCCGCGTTCGGCGGCAGCGGAAAGCGCAGCCGGATCGGGCGCACGGTGGAGGCGGTGACGGTCAGCACCAGCTCGCCGTCGAGCGGGTCGCGGGTCCCGATGATGAGCGCGGCGGACCGGCCGAGCCCGTAGAGGGAGGCCTGCCGGAACGCGGTGCGCCGCGCCAGGGCCCGGGCGGGCAGGCGGATCGAGCGGAGCAGTTCGCCGGGGCGCAGGTCCTTCACCCCGGCGCCGACGACGAAGTCCTCGACGGGCAGTTCGCGCACCGCGCCGTCCTGGGCGAGCAGGGTGCAGACGCCGTCCAGCGCGGCGGCCAGCGAGATCATCGGCCCGGCGGGCAGCCCGTTGCACAGGTTCCCGCCGACGGTGGCCATGTGCCAGATCTTCCAGGAGGCGAGGAAGGCCCGGCAGCACTGCTCGACGAGCGGGGCCGCCGGCCGGTCCAGGGCCTTGGCGAAGCGCGACAGTTGGGCGATCGTGCAGGTGGCCGCGATCTCCAGGTCGCCGTCGGGGGTCAGCCGCACCGGCTCCCAGCCCATCCGGCTGAGGTCGATCAGCCGGCGGATGTGCGGCTGCGGCTCGGAGAACAGGTACGTCCCGCCGCCGAGCCAGGCGTCCCCCTGGCGCCAGGGCCCGCGCCGCCGCGCGTCGCGCAGCTCCACCACCGTGTTCAGGTCCACGTTCCGTCACCGTCCTCGATTGATCGACACGGCGATTGAAGCAACGCGAGACCTGGCGGAACGAGTGGTCGCACGCACCAGGCGCGGGCGCCCGGACTGGGTGATCGACCAGCGCATGGACATGACGGCCGACCGGCCGGGGGCGGCTCGACAGCGGGGCGGGGGCCCGGCGGCCGGGCTGCCCCGTGGCGGCGGGCTCAGCCGTCCGCACGCCGTACGGCCTCGATGAATCCCCTGGTGGTGGGCCGCGACAGCGGGCGGCCGTACGTCTCGCCGAGGCCGTCCAGGGCGGTGAGGGCGGTGGTCCAGCCGTGCCGGTCGAGCCAGCCGTGGGTGTCGGGGCCGAGGCCGCCGCGCCACAGCCCGGTGATGTGGGCGAGCGCCGGGTCGTGCGGCGTCGCCTTCACGTCCTGGCCCTTCTCCAGCAGCAGCCGGCTGCCGGGGGCGGCCAGGCCGGCGACCGCCGTGAACAGCCCGGCCGCCTCCTCGGGCGTGAAGTAGACCAGCAGTCCCTCCGCCAGCCAGGCCGAGCGGCGCGCCGGGTCGAACCCGGCCCCGACCAGCCGGGCGGGCCAGTCGCCGTCGAGCAGGTCGGCGGGCAGGGTGGTGCGCCCACTGCTCGGCACGGCGCCGAGCCCGTCGAGGACCCGCTCCTTGAAGGCCAGCACCGGGGCCAGGTCGAGCTCGAACACCCGGGTTCCGGCGGGCCAGTCCAGCCGGTACGCGCGGGTGTCGAGCCCGGCCGCGAGCAGCACCACCTGGTCGGCCCCGGCGGCGAGCAGGCGGTCGTCGTAGAAGCGGGTGCGCAGGATGCCGTGCGCGACCAGGGCCTTGGCGAGGTCGCTGCCCCGCCCGGAGGCGGACATCGGCGCGTCGGCCGCCGTGACGAACGCGGCGGCGTACGGGTCGACGAACAGCGGGTCGGGGCGGGAGCTCTCGTAGGCCCGGACCCGGGCGACGGACAGGGCGGTGCGGGACACCGGGCTCAGCGGTTCGGAGGTCGTCATGGCGGCAATGTACCGACCCGAACGCGCCGCCCGTCCGGCGGATCCCGTCACCGCGACTTCCACAACTGCGTCACAAGGGAGCCGAGTTGCTCCCCGCCGACCGGCCGCCCTGGAATCATCCCGCTGGGCGCCCGGGGAGGTGCCCGGGACGCGATCGTGGGGGTGGCGCGGGCTCCGGCCTCGGCATCGGCTTCCTCGCCTTCGTCGGCGGCTCCCCGCTCCTGCAGATGGCGTTGCCGCTCGCCGTCACCCTGGGCATCCCCCTCCTCGGCTGGGTCGCGCTGGTCGCCACGGCCGCCGCGATCCCCTGAGCGGACCGGCCCCGTCGACAGAAGTTCCACAACTGCGTTACAAGAGATTCGAATTGACTTCTCCCGCCGGGAGCCTCCCTGGAATCATCACTGCTGGGCATCGGGGAGGTGCCCGGGACGGGATCGAGGGGGTTCGATGAACGCACGGATCGAGGACGCGAGGCCGCCCGGCCGGCCCCGGCTCCACTGGGTGATCGTCCGGGGCCTGGCCCGGGCGCTGCTCGTGGCGGCGGGCCTGGCCACCGTCCTCCTCGCCTTCAGCTGGTTCGTGGACGCCTACCGCTCGGTGGACGCCTACCGCGCCGCCCCGGACTGCGGCACGGCCGCCGCCGCGCCCGGCGCCCCCTGCGTACGCCACGAGACCGGCAAGGTGACGGCACGGAAGGTCGACAACAGCAGCGACTCCACCACCTACGACCTGACCGTGGCGCGCGAGACCGCACCCGGCCGCACCTTCAGCGTCGGCGAGGCCTTCTACCGGGAGGCGAAGATCGGAACCGACGTGGACGTGAAGGTCTGGAACGGCCGGCCGGTCGAGGTCTCCTGGCACGGACACCGCGCCTCGACCCCCGACATCCCCTGGCTGTCCACCCTCAAGGTGGCCCTCCTGGTGAGCGCCGGGACGGCCCTGACCGCGTACGGCCTGGCCTGGCCACGCGACAGCTATCGGGGGACCCCGGTGGTCGCCGCCGTCTCGATCTTCATCCCCACCTACATCGGGGCCCTGATCCTCTGCCTGGCCCAGTGGCCGCTCATCGTCACCCTGGTGATCCCCGGGCTCGCCTGGCTGCTCCTGACCGCCACCGCCGTGGCCGCGTCCCGCGAGGCCTGAGCACCGGGACCACCCCGACGGCCCGTGCGTCCGCGATGGGATGATGGACCGGACGATTCCGCGGGTGAGAGGTGGCGCATGAGCAGCAGACTGCGGGTGCTGCGGAAGCAGAACCGGCTCAGTCTGGAGGCGCTCGCCGAGCAGGTCGGCGTCACCAAGAGCTACCTCTCCAAGGTCGAACGGGGTCTCAGCGACCCGTCCATCTCCACCGCGCTCAAACTGGCGCACGCCCTGGGCGTCGACGTCGGCCGGCTGTTCTCGGACGAGGTGGAGCCCGAGCTGGTGACCGTCGTGCGCGCCGGCGAACGCACCCCGATCGCCGGCGGGACCGGCCCGGGCACCCCGCACTACGAGGGCATCGCGACCGGCCTCAGCGGCAAGCAGATGGTGCCGTTCGTGATGTACCCGCCGACCGACGCGACCGGCTCGGCGTACAAGTCCCACGCGGGCGAGGAGTTCCTGTTCGTCCACGCGGGCACCGCGGAGCTGGAGTTCCCCGAGCGGACCGTACGGCTCGGCCCCGGGGACAGCGTCTACTTCAACTCTGCGCTGCCGCACCGCTGTCGGAGCACCGGGGCGGAGCCGGCCGAGATCCTCGTGGTCATCCACGACGACCCGGCCGGCCCCTCGGACCGGGTCCCCACGCTGCCCTGACGCACGACGGGTCCGACGGACGGCGGTGACGCCCGGCGCGCGGGCTCAGGCCGGCGGGACGGTGCCCGCCTCGGCCAGCAGCGCGGCCAGCCGCTCCGCCCGCTCCTCGGCCAGCGGCAGCAGCGGCCGCCGCGGCTCGCCGACGTCCAGGCCGCGCAGCGCCAGGCCCGCCTTGACCGTGGTCGGCAGGCCGCCGCCGGTCAGGAACTGCAGCACCGGCAGCTGCCGGTAGAAGACCTGCCGGGCGGTGTCCAGCGCTCCGGCGCGGACCGCCCGGTACAGGGCCAGGGTGAGCTCCGGGATCAGACAGGGCGCCGCCGTGCACCAGCCGGCCGCGCCGGCCGCGAAGGCCTCCAGCGCCAGCGGGTTGGAGCCGTTGTAGAACGGCAGGGCTCCGTCGGACAGTTGGGCGAGCCGGTGCATCCGCTGGATGTCGCCGCTGCTCTCCTTGACCATGGTGATGTTCTCCACCCGGTCGACCAGCCGGTGCAGGAGTTCCGGCGGGAGGTCCACCCCGGCGGTGGCCGGGTTGTTGTAGACCATCAGCGGGATGCCGATCGCGCCGGCGATCTCCTCGTAGTGCCGGGTGACCTCCCGCTCGTCCAGCCTCCAGTAGGACAGCGGCAGCACCATCACCACGTCGGCGCCGACCTGCTCGGCGTACCGGGCCCGGCGGACGGCGCTGCGGGTGGTGAGGTCGGCGATGCCGACCACGGTCGGCACCCGGCCCGCGACGGCGGCGACCGACGCCTCGGTGACGTCGAACCACTCCCGGTCGTCGAGGTAGGCGCTCTCGCCGGTGGACCCCAGCGGGGCGATCGCGTGGCAGCCGGAGGCGACCAGCCGCTCGATCAGCTCGGCGAGCCGGGTGAGGTCCGGGCTGCCGTCGGTGCGGGAGAACGGGGTCACCGGGTAGGCGATGATCCCGTCGAGGACGGTCGCGGCCATCTCAGGAGTCCTTCCGGGTGGGGGCGGCAGCGGGCAGGTGGTCCACGGCGTCGCCGTGCCCGGCGCGCAGTGCGCGGCGGGCGTAGTAGGCGAAGTTCGCCTGGCCGCGCTTGGGGGTGGAGATCCAGTCGTGCGCCTCCTGCGCCAGCAGCTCGGGGATTTCCTGGATCCTCCCCGCGGCGCTCGCCAGCAGCTGGAGCTTCGCGGCCCGTTCGAAGAGCAGGGCCAGGGTGCAGGCCTCCTCGACGGTCCCGGTGGCGACCAGCTGGCCGTGGTGGGCCAGCAGCAGCGCGCGCTTGTCGCCGAGCGCGGCCGCGATGATCTCGCCCTCCTCGTTGCCGACCGGGATGCCGGGCCACTTCTCCAGGAACGCGCAGTCGTCGTACAGCGGGCAGGTGTCCATGTGCGAGACGACCAGCGGGGTTTCGAGCATGGACAGCGCGGAGATGTGGAGCGGGTGGGTGTGGATGATGCAGTTGACGTCCGGTCGGGCGCGGTAGACCCAACTGTGGAACCGGTTGGCCGGGTTGGCCATCCCGTCGCCCTCCAGGACGTCGAGGTCCTCGTCCACCAGCAGCAGGTTGGACTCGGTGATCTCGTCGAAGCCGAGTCCCAGGCGCTGCGTGTAGTAGGTGCCCGGGCGTTCGGCCCGGGCGGTGATCTGCCCGGCCAGGCCGGAGTCGTGCCCGGCGTCGAACAGGATGCGGCAGGTCAGCGCGAGCTTCTGGCGCACCGTCCAGCCGCTGTCGGGGATCGCGGCCTGCATCCGGCGGTGGGCGAGGTCCACCAGCTCGGACTTGTCCGCTTCGAACGTGTCGGCCATGCCGTGGTTCTCCTTCACTTCCCAGGGGTGTTCGGCCCTGCGGGGCGGGACGGAGGCGCAGCGGAGCGGGCAGCGCACGGCAGCGGGCAGCGCACGGCGGCGACCCGCGCCGGCCGGACCGCCGGGCGCGCCTCGGCGAGGACACGATGTTCACCATAGGACACAACGTGTCCTGCGTCGAGCGTCGGTTCCGGCCCGGTGCCGGCCCGGTGCCGGCCCGTACACGACGGTGCCCCACCGGAAGTGACGACGGCTCAGCTCGAACACGGCGCGGGCACGGCTCGGCGCGGCTCGGCGGAGACGGACACCGGGGATCATCATGGGTCCCGGGAGAAGGTTCACCGGGAGGCAGCACATGACCGATGCCGTCGTCGTCGGCTCCGGGCCCAACGGCCTGGCCGGCGCCGTCACGCTCGCCGAGCACGGCCTCACGGTCACCGTGCTGGAGGCCGCCGAGGAGATCGGCGGCGGCGCCCGCAGCGGCGAGAGCACCCTGCCCGGCCTGCTGCACGACCACTGCTCGGCGGTGCACCCGTTCGGCGTGGCCTCCCCGCTGCTGCGCTCCCCCGACCTCGCCCGGCACGGACTGGAGTGGGCCTGGCCCGAGGTCGACCTGGCGCACCCGCTCGACGGCGGGGAGGCGGCCGCGGCCGTGCGATCGGTCCGCGACACCGCCCGCGCCCTCGGGGCCGACGCCGACGCCTGGCTGCGGGTGTTCGCCCGGCCCGGCGAGCACTTCGACGCCCTGGCCGAGGACGTCCTGCGCCCCCTGCTGCGGTTCCCCCGGCACCCCCTGCTGCTCGCCGACTTCGGCCGACGGGCCGCCCTGCCCGCCACGCTGCTCGCCCGCACCTGGCGCACCGCCCGGGCCCGGGCCCTGTTCGCCGGCGCCGCCGCACACGCCTTCCGCCCGCTCGACCGGCCCCTCACCTCCGCCGTCGGCCTGCTCCTCCTCGCCGCCGCGCACCACCGCGGCTGGCCGGTCGCCCGGGGCGGCTCCGGCCGGATCACCGCGGCCCTCGCGGCACGGCTCACCGAACTCGGCGGACGCATCGAGACCGGGCACCCGGTCCGCGCACTGGCCGACCTGCCGCCCTGCCGGATCGCCCTGCTGGACGTCGCGCCCGGCGCGGCCGCCGACCTCTGCGGCGACCGGCTGCCCCCACGGGTACGGCGCGCCTACCGGCGCTGGCGGTACGGGCCCGCGGCGTTCCGCATGGACTTCGCCGTCCAGGGCGGCGTCCCGTGGCGCCACCCGGACTGCCGCCGGGCCGGCACCGTGCACCTCGGGGGCACCCTGGAGGAGGTCGCCCACGCCGAACGGCAGACCGCCCGCGGCCGGCTGCCCGCACGCCCCTTCGTCCTGGTCGCCCAGCAGTACCTCGCCGACCCCGGCCGCTCCCGCGGCGACGTCCACCCCGTGTACGCCTACGCCCACGTGCCGCACGGCTACGACGGGGACGCCTCCTGGGCGGTCCTCGCCCAGATCGAACGCTTCGCGCCCGGGTTCCGCGAGCGCGTGCTGGCGACCACCACCCTGCCGACCCGCCACCTGCCCCGCCACAACCCCAACCTCGTCGGCGGCGACATCAGCACGGGCGCCAACACCGCCCGCCAGACCGTCCTGCGCCCGCGCGCCGCCCTCGACCCGTACGCCACCGGCATCCCCGGCGTCCACCTCTGCTCCGCCGCCACCCCACCCGGCGCCGGCGTCCACGGCCTGTGCGGCATCCACGCGGCCCGCTCCGCCCTGCGACACGCGGGGATCCCGGTGACCGGCTGAGCGGTCGGCCCGCAGTCCGGCCGTACCGGCCGCCCGACGCCGACGGGCGGACGCAGCCGACCGGGCGTGGCAGCGCCCAGCCGGACGGTGGTCGCCGCGAGCATGGGGACGGTGCCGCCGTCCGCCCGGACGGCGGCAGCGGCAGGCTCCCGGCCCCGAGGAAAGGCGTCGTGCCCGATGAACCGACCGCCGAGGACCGCGCACCCGCCCCGGCCCACCGCGCCGGAGGCCCGCGCCAGGCGACGGTGGCTCCTCGTCGCGGGCGTCGCCGCCGCGCTGTTCACCGCCCTCGCCGTGCTGCTGGCCACCCGCGCCTGGGCGCCGTTCCCCTTCGAGCGGGCGGCCGCCGACTGGGCCGCCGACCACCGCCCGGCGGTCGCCCGGAGCTCGGCCGTCGCGCTCACCCGGCTCGGCAGCGCCGTGGTGCCCTACCTCCTCGCCCTGGCCGCCGGGGCCGTCAGCGTCCGCGCCACGCCCGCGCCGCGGCCCGTCCGCCGAGCCGTCCTCCAGCTGGCGGCGCCGGTGCTGTGGCTGATCGCGGGCCAACTCCTACGGCTGGGCGTGATGCACGCCTGCGGACGACCCCGGCCGCCCCAGGCGGAGTGGGCGACGGACGCGTCCGGATTCTCCTTCCCGTCCGGCCACTCCTTCACCTCCGCCGTCAGCTCCGGCCTGCTCGCCCTGGCCGTCGCCCGGGCCCACCCGGCGGCGGCCCGGACCGCCGCCGGGTGGGCCGCCGTGTTCACCCTGGTGGTCGGCGTCAGCCGGATCTACCTCGGGGTGCACTGGCCCCTGGACGTCCTCGGCAGCTGGCTCCTCGCCGCCGGATGGCTCGCGATCGGCGCCGTGGTCCTGCACCCGCTCCAGCCCACCGCCCCACCGCCGGACACCGGCGGCGCAGCCTGACCCGCTCGGGCCGCCCTCGCGGCGCGCACCCCCGGACCGCTCGCCGGACGCCCGACCGCCGGTGGCGCCCGCCGCGGCTCAGACCGGCGGCTGCGGCCGCGTCAGCCCGCGGTCGTACGCGAAGATCACCGCCTGCACGCGGTCCCGGGCGCCGATCTTCGCCAGGACCCGGCTGACGTGCGTCTTGACGGTCGACTCCGCGAGGACGAGACGTGCGGCGATCTCGCCGTTGGTCCAGCCGTGGGCGATGGCGACGAGGATCTCCCGTTCGCGCTCGGTCAGGGCCTCCAGCTGCGGGTCTGCGACGGGCGCCGCGCCGGGCGGGCGGACCGGCAGGTGGTGGGCGTAGGTGTCGAGCAGTCGACGGGTGATGGCGGGTGCGACGACGGCGTCGCCCTCGGCGACGGAGCGGATCCCGGAGAGCAGCTCCTCGGGGCGGGCGTCCTTGAGCAGGAAGCCGCTGGCTCCGGCGCGCAGGGCGGCGTGGGCGTACTCGTCGAGGTCGAAGGTGGTCAGCACGAGGATGCGGGAGCGGCCGCCGGTGGCGACGATCCGGCGGGTGGCGTCGATGCCGTCCATGCCGGGCATCCGGATGTCCATCAGCACGACGTCGGGCCGCAGGTCGGCGGTCAGCCGGACGGCCTCGGCGCCGTGGGCGGCCTCGCCGACCACCTCGGTGTCGGGTTGGCTCTCCAGCAGCATGCGGAAGCCGTAGCGCTGGAGTGGCTGGTCGTCCACGATGAGGACGGTGGTCACGTCGGGCCGCCTGTCGGGTCGGGGGTGAGGTCGAGTACGGCCTCCACGGTCCATCCTGCACCGGGGCCCGGTCCGGCCGTGACGCTGCCGCCGTACAGCGCCGCGCGTTCGCGGATGCCGGCGAGGCCGTGGCCCTCGCCGCCGGGGTGGGCGGGGGTGCGCACGCCGGGGGGCGGGCCGCTGTCCTGGACGCGGACCCGCAGGCCGTCGGTGACGGCGGTCAGGGTGACGTGGGCCCGGGTGTCGGGGCCGGCGTGCTTGAGGGCGTTGGTGAGCGACTCCTGGACGATGCGGTAGGCCATCAGCTGCATGCCCGGGTCGAGGTGGCCGAGGTCGCCGGCCGCCGTGTAGACCACCTGCGGGCCGGCGGCACGGATGCGGGCGCACAGCCCGTCGAGGTCGGCGATGCCGGGCTGCGGGGTGAACTCGGCGGTCTCCTCGCCCTGCTCCCGCAGGACGCCGAGCATCCGGCGCAGTTCGCCGAGGGCCTGGCGGCTGGTGTCGCCGATCAGCTCCAGGGCCTCCCGGCCGCGTTCGGGGGAGGCCTGGGCCGCGTAGGCGCCGCCGTCGGCGAGGGTGACGATGACGGACAGGTTGTGGCCGATGATGTCGTGCATCTCGCGGGCCACCCGGGCGCGCTCGGTGGCGGCGGCGAGCCGGCTGCGCTGGTCGCGTTCGATCTCCAGGCGGGCCGCGCGTTCGCGCAGTCCGGCGAGCTGGGCGCGCCGGATGCGGACCGCGATGCCGAGGGCGACGGCCGCCGTCGCGGCGCTGAACAGGAAGAACAGGGCGTCGCCGACGGGCAGCCCGCCGCCGGAGACGGCCACCGCGACCAGGGCGATGGCGCCGACCATGGCGCCGCAGGACCAGGCCAGGTGCCGCAGCCGGCCGTGCAGGGCCAGGCTGTAGAGCGCGACCAGCAGGGCGGCGTCGGCGCGCAGGCCGACGCCCAGCGACCACTGCAGGACGAACACCGCCATGATCGCGACGAAGGCCTCCGTGGGCCGGCGGCGGCGCCACAGCAGCGGCACGACCAGGCCCGCCTGCAGCGCGAGCATCGCGGCCAGCGGCGGCCGGGCGAGGACGATCCGGTGCTCGCGCGGGCCGTCGTCGCCGTGCCAGGGGAACAGGTCGGGCAGGCAGAAGACGACGAAGACGGCGACGACCACGGCGGCGTCGAGCACCCACGGGTGGTCGCGGTCGGCCTGGCGCACCCGTTGGCCGATCCGGGCCAGGCGGGCGAACACCGGGCCGGAGAGGATCTCGGCTCCGCCGGACGGGTCCGTGGAGGTGACGTGGTCGCTCACCGGGGGCACCTCCGTGGTTCTGCAAGCGCTCGGCGATCGCGGGGACGATCGCGGAAGGGATCCGGCCCGGGATCGTGGACGGTTTCGCGGACGGGATCGTGAAGGGCGGCGCCGGTCCGTGCCGACGCCGCCCTCCGAGTCTCTCAGGCCCGCGGGTGCCGCGGGTGCCGCGGGTGCCGCGGGTGCCGCGGGCCTGACGGGTGGGTCAGGCGTCGGTGCGCACCAGGCGTACGGCGGCTCCCGCCAGGGCGAGGACCGTCCAGCCCAGGAAGACGACCAGCCCGGCCGTCGGCGAGAGCGTGGTGGCGTCGTGCTGGAGGGCGAACATCGCCTGGCCCGCGTGGCTGGGCAGGTAGGGGCTGATGTGGTCCTGCCAGGAGCTGGGCAGCAGCGCCGTGAGGCCGGGGATCAGCATCAGGGAGGCCACCAGGACCGCGATGCCGCCGGCCACCGAGCGCAGCAGGGCGCCGAGCGCGACGCCGATCACGCCGACCAGCGCGAGGTAGAGCGCGGCCCCGAACAGGCCGCGCACGACCCCGGCGTCGGAGATGGTCATCGCGGCGCGGGTGCTCGCGAGGATCCGGCTGTCGACGAGGAAGGCGGTGAACGCGCCGGCGGTGCCGAGCAGCAGCGCGATCACGCCGTACACGGTGGCCTTGGACCACAGCACCGGCAGGCGGCGCGGCACGGCGGCGAGCGTGGAGCGGATCATGCCGGTCGAGTACTCGCCGGCGGCGACCAGCACGCCGAGGACGCCGAGTGCCAGCTGGGAGAAGTTGGTGCCGAACAGCGACAGGCTGAGCGTGCTCGCGGCGGCGAAGTCCCGGTCCATCGGGCGGCCGTCGCTGATCCGCGACTTGAACTGGGACGCGGCGATCAGGCCGAACGCGACCAGGAACAGCAGGGCGAGGCCGAGGGTGATCCAGGTGGAGCGCAGCGACCACAGCTTGGCCCACTCGGAGCGCAGCACGCGCAGCGCCGTGACCTTGTACGCGGGACGGGCGGCGGGCAGGTCCGTCGGAGCGGACGTGGCGCTGGGTGCGACGGTACTCATGCCACACTCCTGGTGGTCTCGGTGCCGGTGGTGCCGGCGGCAGTGGTGGTGGTGGTGCCGTGGTACTCGACGGCGTCGCGGGTCAGCTCCATGAACGCCTCCTCCAGGGAGACCGTCCGGGGGGTGAGCTCGAACAGGGCGATGCCCTGCTCGGCGGCGGCGAGGCCGATCTCGCGGGCCGTGCGGCCACTGACGAGGAGCTCCTCCGAACCGGCCCGGCCGGTGATCTCCACTCCCGGTCCGGCGAGCGCGGTGCGCAGCCCGGCCGGGTCGGCGCTGGCGACCTTGACCACGTCGCCGCCGGCCTCGCGGACCAGGTCCTGCACGGTGGTGTCGGCCAGCAGCCGGCCGCGGCCGACGACGATCAGGTGGTCGGCGACGAGGGCCATCTCGCTCATCAGGTGCGAGGACACGAAGACGGTGCGTCCCTCGGCGGCGAGCCCGGTGAGGAGGTTGCGGATCCACAGGACGCCCTCGGGGTCGAGGCCGTTGACGGGCTCGTCCAGCATCACGGTGGCCGGGTCGCCGAGCAGGGCCGAGGCGATGCCGAGCCGCTGGCCCATGCCGAGCGAGAACGCCCCGGCGCGCTTGCGGGCCACCGACTGCAGCCCGGTCATCTCGATGACCTCCTCGACCCGGCGGCGCGGGATGCCGTGGGTGTGGGCCTGGGCCATCAGGTGGTTGAAGGCGGAGCGTCCGGGGTGGATCGACTTGGCCTCCAGCAGCGCGCCGACCTCCTGCAGCGGCGCCGCGTGCTCGGCGTAGCGGCGGCCGTTGACGCGGACCGTCCCGCCGGTGGGGGCGTCGAGTCCGACGATCATCCGCATGGTGGTGGACTTGCCCGCCCCGTTGGGCCCGAGGAAGCCCGTCACCGTACCGGGCCGGACCGTGAAGTCCAGCCGGTCGACGGCCGTCTTCTCGCCGTACCGCTTGGTCAGCTGGTGCGCCTCGATCATCGGTCATCCCTGTGCTCCGGGGCCGGGCCGTCCCGGCCGCCCTGGTCTTCCACGCTAGGGGGCGGGGACGGCCCGGACCGTGGTACCGGGGGCCGATCATCGGCGCGCCCGTAGTACCGCGGTACCACGGGCTTCGCGGCGTTCCGGGGCGCCGCTGCCGCGTGGCCGGCGGCCTCCGGTTCAGTGGGAGCCGGTGCGCCGTTCGAGGCGGGTGTCGCTGCGCCGTTCGAGGCGGGTGCCGGTGCGCAGGGTGATCGACATCAGGTCGCTGGGGGCGTCGAGCTCCAGGCGGTGCCAGCGCCCCCGCGGGACGATGACCGCGCGGCCGGCCGTCAGCCGTACCGTCTCCTCGGCGCCCCCGGGCGCGACGGGGCGGAAGTGTACGCGGACTCCGCCGGTCAGGCAGCAGACCGCTTCCTCGGCCGCGGGGTGCATCTCCCAGTGGTCGGCGTGGACGTCGGCGTCGGTCTCCACGTGGAAGGTGGCGACCTGCCAGGCGCCGGGGTCGCCGCCGGTCATCCGGCGTCCGGTGGCCCGGACGGTCCCGTCGGGGTGGATGTGCAGGGCCGAGGCGAAGAGGTCGACCGCGGTGGTCGGGGTCATCGTCATGCGGGGGTTCCTTCCGGTTGCTTCTCCGCCGGGGTGGCGGGTCGGGGGCCGGGGGTGTCCGGCCGGCGGCGGGGCAGCACGACGGTCGCCACGACCGCCGCGAGGACGAAGAGGGCGGCGCAGACGGCCAGCCCCAGGGCGTAGCCGTCGTTGAGCGCGCCGGGGTCGGTGGAGGTTCCGGTGCGGTGGGCGGCGACGGTGGCGAGGGCGGCCAGCCCGACGCAGCCGCCGAGTTGGCGCGAGCTGTTGAGCAGCCCGGAGGCCCGGCCGGCTTCGTGTGCGGCGATGCCGGTGGTCGCGGCGGCGGCGACCGGCGCGAGCACCAGCCCGGTGCCGATGCTGGTCACGAGGGACGGGCCGAGGACGTCGGTGAGGAACCCGCCGTCAGGGCTGATGCCGGCGAACCAGGCCAGGCCCGCGGCGGCCAGGAGGGCGCCGGGTACGAGCGCGGCGCGCGGGCCGCGGGCCGCCGTGACCCGGGTGGCGACGACGGTGCCCGCGACCAGCCCCGCCGAGAAGGGAAGGAACGCGGCACCGGTGGCCGCCGCGCCCAGGCCCAGCACCTGCTGCAGGTAGAGGGAGACGAAGTAGAAGGCGGTGAACTGCCCTGCGGCGGCCAGGAACACCAGCAGGTTCGCCCCGGCGACCCAGCGGCTGCGCAGCAGGCCGAGGCGCAACAGCGGTGCGGGCGCCCGGGTTTCGGTGACGACGAAGGCGGCCAGCAGTACGGCCGCGGCGGCCAGCGTGGCCAGGGTGGCCGGGGCGGTCCACCCCCGGGCCTCGGTCCGGACGACGCCGAACACCAGCAGCCCCACTCCCCCGGTCGCGAGGACGGCGCCGGGCACGTCCGGCCGCTCCCGCCGGGCGGGCCGTTCGCCGACGGGCCGTACGCCGACGGGCCGTTCGCCGGAGGACCGTACGCCGACGGGCCGTTCGCCGGAAGGCCGTACGCCGGCGGGCCCGGCCGCGGGGAGCAGCGCGAGGGCCACCGCCACGACGGGCAGGTTGACCAGCATGACCCAGCGCCAGCTCGCGTACTCGGTGAGCAGTCCGCCCGCGAGGACGCCGAGGGCGCCGCCCGCCGCGTTGGCCGCGCTCCACACGCCGAGCGCGCGGACCCGGCGGGGGCCCTCGGTGAACGTGGTGGTGAGCATCGCGAGCGCGGCCGGGGCGGCGGCCGCGGCGCCGATGCCCTGGCCGGCGCGGGCGGCGACCAGTTGCCAGGGCTCCTGGGCCAGCCCGCCCGCGAGGGAGCAGAGTCCGAAGACGGCCAGGCCGGTGACGAGCAGGCGCCGCCGGCCGTAGAGGTCGCAGGCGCGGCCGCCGAGCAGCAGGAGGCCGCCGAAGGTGAGTGCGTAGACGTGCACGACCCAGGAGAGGTCGAGTGGTGCGAATCCCAGGGCGGTGCGGATCGCGGGCAGGGCGACGTTGACCACCGACATGTCCAGCGCGAAGACGAACTGCGCGACGGTCACCGCCGCCAGCACCAGGCCGGGGCGTAACGAGTTTTTGTACATGTAAGGAAACTACCCCGGACGATCTCCGCTGTCGAGCGCCGGGGGATGATGGGGGCATGACGCAGCAGCCCGCCGCACCGCGCAAGGCCACCGGCCGCCCTCCCCGCATCTCCCGCGAGGAGGTCGTCGGCGCGGCCCGCCGGATCGTGACCGAGGAGGGCGTCGGGAAGCTGACGATGCGTCGCCTGGCCGCCGAGGTCGGCAGCACGCCGATGGCCCTCTACCACCACGTCCGCGACAAGGAGGAGTTGCTCGTCCTGCTGCTGGACGACCACGCCGCCCGCACCCTGACGCCCACCGGGCTGCCGGCCGAGCCGCGCGAGCGGGTCGTCACCGCGGCGGCCGCCATCCACCGGGCGCTCGCCGCCTGCCCCTGGATCGTGGAGGTGCTGACGGCCGACGACCTGATGTCCACCCACGCCCTGTGGTTCGTCGAGCAGATCGTCGACGGCCTGGTCGACTGCGGGCTCCCGCCCGAACGGGCCGTGCAGGGCTACCGGGCGATCTGGTACTACACCGCCGGCGAGATCGTGGTCCGGGCGGCGGCGGCCCGCCGCCGCGCCGCGGACGACCGCCCGACCTACCGCGAACAGGTCTTCGCCGGACTCGACCCGGTCGCGCTGCCCCGGCTCGCGGAGGTCGGCGAGCACTGGGAGCGACTGACCGCCGAGGACACCTACGAGGACGGGCTGCGCTCCCTGGTGGCCGGACTGCTCACCGGCCGCTGAGCCGGCGGGCTCAGCCCTCGCCCTGCTCGCCGAGGATCCGCTCCGCCGCGCGGACCCGGTCCTCGATCCGCTGCCGGTACTCCGCCAGCGCCGGGCCGTGGCTCTCGATGTACCGGGTGTCGTAGGCGGACTGCACGGCCAGCGAGATGCCGACCAGGTTGGTCGACAGCTTGCACGCCACGTCGTCGGAGGCCTGCCGGAGCTCCCGCGCCGAGTGCCGGACGGACACCACGCCGTTCACCTCGGCCGTCCCCGGCAGCAGGGAGGTGTCGGCGAGGACGTCCTGCGGCGTCGGGTAGCGGTAGCCCTTGGTCGCCATGCAGGAGCTCCACGCGGCGAAGGCGGCGCGGACGCGCGGATCGTCGGTGGGGACCCCGGGGCCGTGGTCCGGCAGGGCCTGCGGGTCGGGCAGCGGGAGGGCGCCACCCGCGCCGCGGGTGCTCTCGCCCTTGCAGCCGCCGGCCGGAACGGCCTTGCCGGCGTACGCGGGCACCGCCTTCCCGGTCGGGTCCACCCCGTGCTCCACCGTCATCGTCTCCGGCGAGGGCGGGGCGGCCGCGGGTACGGGCGCGGCCGGCGCGGACTGCTCGGGAACCCGGTCGTACCCGCTCACGGCGGCCCGCTCCGGGTCGAAGAAGCCGTACAGCGGGGCGTGCGTGCGGTCGTACCGCAGGGCCTGCTCGTCGAACCCGATGAGGTCGGAGGCCACCGGCGGCAGTCCGAACTCCCGCATGCACCGCGCGTTCAGGGCGTTCGCGGCGGCCTGCAGGGTGGTGACCTGCTGCGGGGTCACCAGGTAGGTGTCGATGGGCCGGACGATCTGCTCCACCGTCGTGATGGTCGCGACGGGGCCGATGGCGGGCACCGCCGCGGCGCCGCCGCCGGAGGCCGGCCCGCAACCCGCGACGGCCGCCGCCGACACCGCGACCGACACCGCCAGGGCGAGCAGCCCGGCCGCGCGTCGGGTCGTACCGCGCACTGCGTTCATGACGAACCGTCCCTGGGAGCGGCGGCGGGCGCCGGGACCGTGCCCGGCGCCCGCCGCGGTGGAGACTAGGACCAGATGTTGACCGAGTACGTGGTCGAGTTCATGTCGATGTAGGGCGTGATGCTCCACGGGTTGAAGCGCGCGCCGGTGTCACGGCCGCCGCTGGTGTAGTAGTTGGTGTAACCGGTGTTCACACCCGAGCCCACGGCGGAGGTGCCGGTCATCCAGACGCTGAGCGTCTGGGAGCCGCTGCCCGTGAAACCGAAGCAGCGCACCGCGTGGTAGTTGTTCGGGCCACCGGAGTAGACGGTCACCCCGCGGTACTGCGAGGCAGCGCAGTCGATGGGCTTGACCTCGGCGCTGGCCGGCGCGGCGAGCGCGACGGTCCCGGCGAGGATGCCGCCGGCGACGGCGCTGACGACGAGCTTCCGGCTGATCTTCACGCGCGTTCTCCCTTGATCCGCTGTCCTGGAAAGTCCTGGAAGGCTGTTCACGGCAGGCCCGGCCTGCTGGAAGTGCGGTGGTACGGAGTCGGAACCGCGGTGTGTCTCCCACCGGCGGTCTCCGGCCCGCCATCAGGGAATCGCATCGCCGGAGCCCTGGCGAGCGGGCTCCAGCGATCGTCGGGGCCGGCTCCACAGGCCGTCCGGCCGGGCACTCGGGATCCGCGAGAGGTTCCGTCCTGACCAGCGGTGGTCCGCTCCCGTCGACGGCGCGCCCGGGCGGTCAGTCCCGTGCGGAAGCGGCCTCGGCGGCCAGCCCGACGATCGTCGCGGTCAGGATGCGGGCCAGCCGAGGTTCGACCTCGATGACGGCGTGGGCGAGGCGCGGGTCGCTGCGGTAGAGGGCCGCGACCTCCGCGCCCGGGTTCGCGATCTGCCACATCGCCCCGGCGAGTGAGACGGCGGTGGCGACCAGGTCGACCACGTCCTGGTCGCTCAGGGCGGGCACCTGCGCCCGGACGGCCGCGGCGATCGGCGCGCGGGCCGCGCGGGTGGCGAGCTTGAAGTCGCGCACCGCGTCGAGCGAGACGTGGCGTTCGAGGTTGAGCGGGGCGTGCGCGAGCAGGTCGCAGAACAGCCCGCGAGTCGCGAGGGTGCCGGCGAACGCCCGGGCCACGGCCGCCGGCCCCGGGTCCTCGGCCTCCCGCAGCAGGGCGGACAGCGCGTCCGACCACTCCTGCCAGCCCTCCGCGGTCAGCCGCAGGAAGATCTCCTCGCGCGTCTCGAAGTACCGCAGCAGCGCCGACTTGTGCATCCCCACCGCGGCGGCGATGTCGGTCAGGGAGACGTCCCTGATGCCGCGCTCGCGGCCGAGTGCCCGGGCCGCCTCCAGGATCGAGGCCTCGCGCTGCCGCTTGGCCTCGGGCGAGCGCGCCCGCCGGAACTCCGATGCTGCTGCTTCCACCCGGCCATCGTAGAGCAACGCCGTTGCCGTATTACCGCAACACCGTTGCGCTATTACCGCAACGGTGTTTTACTAATGGCATGGAACAGATCGTGGAACAGACCGCGGACCAGACGTGGTTCATCACCGGCAGCTCCCGCGGCTTCGGCCGCACCCTCGTCCGCGCCGCCCTCGAAGCCGGCGACAGGGTGGCCGCGACCGCCCGCCGCCCCGATCAACTCAGCGACCTCGTCGAGGAGTTCGGTGACCGGGTGCTCCCGGTCGGGCTCGACGTCACCGACCCGGAGGCCGCCCGCGCGGCCCTCGCCGAGGCGCACGCGCACTTCGGCCGGATCGACGTGCTGGTGAACAACGCCGGCTACGCCAACGTCTCGCCGATCGAGACCACCGAGGACGCCGACTTCCGCGCCCAGTTCGAGACGAACTTCTGGGGCGTCTACAACGTCACCAAGGCCGCCCTCCCGCTGCTGCGCGAGCAGAAGGGCGGCCTGGTCATCCAGTTCTCGTCCATGGGCGGGAGGGTCGGCGGCTCGCCCGGCATCGCCTCCTACCAGGCGGCGAAGTTCGCCATCGACGGGTTCAGCCGCGTCCTGCGGGCCGAGACCGCGCCGTTCGGCGTGAAGGTGCTGGTCGTCGAACCCAGCGGCTTCCGCACCGACTGGGCCGGCTCCTCGATGCTCGTCCACGACATCCCGGAGGCCTACGACGAGACGGTCGGTGCCGTCCACCGGCGGCTGCGGCAGGGCGGCGACGGAGCGAGCACGGCCGGCGACCCCGTCCGCGCCGCCGAGATCCTGGTCCGGATGGCCAAGCGGCGCGACATCCCCCACCACCTGCCCCTCGGCGTCAACGCGGCCGAGGGCTCCATCGCCATGGACCGCGAACTGCTCGCGGACGACACCAAGTGGCGCGAGGTCTCGCGCTCGGCGGACTTCGCCGAGGCCTACCCGGTACCCTTCCCGCCGGACCAGGCCGACTGACCGACGGGCTGACGGGCTGACTGAGCGCCGGGCCGACGGGCCGATTCACCGCCGGACCGGGGCACCGGCGGCCGGCCGCAGCAGCTCCCGCCGCGGCCGGCCCGTGCCCTCAGGAACGCGTCGCGGCCCCCGCCGTCAGCTCCGCCACCAGCCGGGCGGCGAGCGGCACGGGGACACCCTGCCGGTCCGCGGCGCGCAGCAGCGCACCGCCGATCGCGTCCAGCTCCAGCGCGCGGCCCGCCTCCGCGTCCCGCTGCATCGAGGACTTCGCCTCCGCCGGGAAGGCGTCGTACAGCGCCAGGGTGCGGTCCGGGTCGACGGCGGCGCCGCAGAACCGGCCGACGGCGGCGGCCTCGGCGACCAGGGCCGTCAGCTCGGCCCGGTGCTCGGTACGGACCCGGCCGATCGGCAGCCCGTGGCGGGTGGTGAGCAGCGCGAACGGCGCCAGGAAGGCGAGCTTGCCCCAGAGCACGGTCGGCTCGTCCTCGATCACCCGGGTGCGGACGCCGGCGGCCCGGAGCATCCCGGCGAGGTCCGCGAGCCGCTCGGGCGGGCCGGCCAGGTCGATCTCGGTGAACGGACTGCCGTGCTCGACGGCGCCGGGGGCGACCCTGGTCGACTCGACCCGCACCACGCCGGGGACGACCCGTTCCTCGCCGAACCGCCGGCGCAGCTCGGCCGCGTGCTCGACCCCGTTGAGCAGCGGCACGACCACGCCGTCGGCGACCGCTTCGGGGGCGATCCGCTCCACCGCCGCGGTCAGGGCGGTCTGCTTGACCGTCACCAGGCAGAGGTCGACGGGTTCGTGCAGTTCGGTGCGCGCCTCGACCCGTGCGGTGAACTCCCCGAACTGGGGGCTGCGGACGTGGATGCCGTCCCGGCGCAGGACGCGTGCGGTCGGCTCACCCGCCAGGCAGATCACGCGGTGGCCGGCGCGGGACAGCACGGCGGCCAGCAGGCCGCCGACTCCCCCGGGGCCGAGCACCGCCACCGTCCGGCGGGGGACGGCGTCGGTCTGCTCGGCGGGGGTGGTGCGGTTCTTCTCGGACGGAACGGACACGGTGGTTTCCTCTCGGCACGTCGTGGGTCGGCACCGCGCGCCCCCGCCGTGCGTCCGGATCGCCTCCGGATCGCCGCGGGGTCGAGCCGGTTGCCGCCAGGCCCTGCAGTGATGATCGAATCCGCCCGGCCCCCTGGTCAATCCTCGGGATTCATGGGAACACCCCAAGCGTTCCCTTGGGTTGTCACCGGTGGCACCGATAATGCGGGGCGGCTGCCTGCCGCCGTACCGCAGACTCGAACCGAGCACTTTCAGACCCGAGGATGGTTTTCATGATTGACCGGCCGTTGACGCTGATGGCGGTGCACGCCCACCCCGACGACGAGGCCAGCGGGACGGGGGGTGTCCTCGCGCGGTACGCGGCGGAGGGCGTCCGCACCGTCCTCGTCACGTGTACCGACGGCGGTTGCGGTGACGGGCCCGGGGGCGTCAAGCCGGGCGACCCGGGGCACGACCCGGCGGCCGTCGCCGCGATGCGCCGTGAGGAACTGGAGGCGAGCTGCGAGGTCCTGAAGGTCAGCCACCTGGAGCTGCTGGAGTTCGCCGACTCCGGGATGATGGGCTGGCCGACCAATGACGCGCCCGGCTCCTTCTGGCAGACCCCGGTCGAGGAGGGCGCCGCCCGGCTCGCCGAACTGATGCGCCGGTACCAGCCCGACGTGGTCGTCACCTACGACGAGAACGGGTTCTACGGGCACCCGGACCACATCCAGGCGCACCGCATCACGATGGCGGCGCTGGAACTCACCGACCTGACGCCCAAGGTCTACTGGACGACCGCACCGCACTCGATGGTGCGGCGGTTCGGGGAGGTCATGCGCGAGTTCGGCGCGGACTTCGAGGAGCCGGAGCAGTCCGAGGCCGGCGAGATGCCGGAGATCGGCCTCCCCGACGAGGAGATCACCACCTGGGTGGACACCACCGAGTTCGCCGACCAGAAGTTCGACGCCCTGGCCGCGCACGCCAGCCAGGGCGAGAACATCTTCTTCCTGCGGATGGGCAAGGAGCGCTTCAACGACCTGTGGGGCGTGGAGACCTTCGTCCGGGTCCGTGACACCACCGGCGCGGACGTGCCCGAGAACGACCTGTTCGCCGGACTGCGCTGACCGCTGCCGCAGCCCCGCCGCTCCGGTGCGGCGCGCCGCCCGGCTCGCCCGGCCCTCGGGTCGGCCGAGCCGGGCGGCGCTCCCGTTTCCGCCTCCGCCTCCCCTCCCGATTCCTCCTGCTTCCGCCTCCGCCCGCTTCAGTGTTCGTCTCCGCCTCCGCGCCGGGGGCAGCCACTGTCGGCATTGCTTGCTACCGTGAATGTCAGGAAATATCGGGGGAGAACGCCATGACGGACTTTCACGTCAAACCGGCCGACATGCTGCTGTCGTCCGCCGGGTTCACCGATCTGCAGAACTCCGCGGCCCAGATCTACCGGAGCCTGGTGTTCGCCATGGACGCCACGGCGGGCATGGCGGGCGACGACGAGGCCGGCAGCTCGTTCGCCGCCGCCTACGATCCGGCCGCGCAGAAGCTCGTCGACGCGATGGCCCAGGTGGTCGGCCAGCTCGGCCAGACCTCCAACGGCCTGTACACGATGGCGATCAACTACCTCAGGACCGACGCCGACATCGCGGCCTCGATGATGGCCCCGCAGAAGCTCCCCGCGTCGAGCGCCCCGGAGTGCGACGAGGAGGTCGCCAAGGCCAAGCTCCGCTCCGCGGCCGGGCACAACGACAGCGGCGCCGTCCACGACCTCCTCAAGAAGTTCTGGCCGCAGGGCGATCCGGGCAGGCTCCGGCAGGCCGCGAGCGACTGGAAGGGCTTCGCGGAACTCGTCTCCAGGCTCGGCGCCGAGGGCGACAAGCGGGTCCTGCGCGTCACCGCCTCCAGCACCTCCGGCGCCGTCACCTCCTTCGCGCAGAACTGGGCGAAGGTGCACGACGGCTGCGCCACCGAGGGCCCGCTGCTCAACAGCCTCACCAACGCCGCGTTCAAGCTCGGCCAGGCCTGCGAGGCGTACGCCAAGCAGGTCGAGGACCTGCGCGACACGCTGGAGGACCTCGCGATCACCGCCGGCATCGTCGCCGGGGCGGGCATCCTGCTTACCGTCGTCACCCTCGGCGGGTCCGACGTGGCGGCCGCCGGCGGCGAGGCCGCGATCGCCGCCGAGGCCGGCGCCGCGGCGGTGGCCATGACCGCGGCAGTCGAGGGCAGCGCGGAAGTCGCGGTCCTCGCCGAGGCGGCGGCCGTGGTCGACGCGGCGGCGGCGAGCCTGATCCCCGTCGGCGCCGGGCTGACCGCCGTGGCGACCACCGCCGTCGTCCTGGCCGGGGCGACCGACGCCGCAGCGGCCCCCGCACCCAAGCCGCCGCCGTTCACCGTCACCCCCGGGATGCCGCCGCTTCCCCGCGATCCGAACAGCCCCTTCCCGGCGCTGTCGCCGCAGGACCAGGCCGCCGTCCGGGCCTGGATGACGCAGATGGAGCAGGACGGCCGGACCTTCCCGGCGCTGGGCCCCTCCGCCAAGGGCGACCCCAAGATCGACGCGCGCCGGGCCTACCAGGTCCGGGTCGCCGGATCGACCGAGTACCGGCTGTACACCTCGGTGACCGACCCGGAGTCCGGCCGCGAGCTGGGCATGGACGCCGACGGCGTCCGCCCCGAGGACGGCGCCGCGATCGACGCCAAGTACATCGGCCAGCAGAAGAGCTGCAAGTCCCCGTTCCGGCTGAACAACGCCGACGGCGTCTTCGAGTTCGCGTACGAGAACACGATGGACGGCGAGGCGAAGAAGCTGGACAAGTACGCCTCGGCGCTGAACGACCCCCGCAACAAGGTCAACCACCTGGAGCTCATCACCAACGACGCCAAGGCCAGCTCCTACTTCCAGGCCCTGATGACCGCCAAGGGCGTCACCGGGAACGTCCGCGTCGTACCGTGACAGTCGACACGAGACCGATCCGCACCACCGAGAGAAGCGAGAACACCCCGTGGGAGCCACCTTCTACGTCAGCGCCGACCAGGAACAGACCGGGCCGTGGACCTTCACCGGCGAGCAGCTGAAGGAGTGCGTTCGCCGCCACTGGCCGGACGCCACGGTGAGCGGCGCCTTCGAGAACTTCCTGGAGATCCACGCCGAGGTCGAGCCCGGCCGCTGGGCGGAGCTGGCGTACAACCTGCGGCACGGCGCCTTCTCCTTCGAGGACCGGGAGCCGCACTCCGCGCCGCTCACCGTCATCTACACGGCACTGCACGAACTGGCGCCCGCGGTACCGGTGGTGTGGTGGATCGACTACGACGCGGAGCTGGCGCCCCTCGACCTGGCCGGCGGCCGGGAGGCGTTCATCGACAGCTTCCCCGCATAGGCGCGGCGCCCGACCGCACGTGCCCGTCGGCCTTCCTGACCGGTCGCCCGTCGGCTCCTCAGGAGAGTTCGCGCTTGAGGATCTTGCCGGTGGCGGTCATCGGCAGGCTGTCGACGATCTCCACGATGCGCGGGTACTTGTGGCCGGCCATCTGTTCCCGGCCCCAGGCGACCAGTTCGTCCGGGGTGGCCGCGGCACCGGGCCCGAGGATGACGAAGGCCTTGACCTCCTCGCCGTGGCTCTCGTGCGGCACGCCGACGACCGCGGCCAGGCTGATCGCGGGGTGCGTCATCAGCACCTCCTCGACCTCGCGGGGGTACACGTTGAAGCCACCCCGGATGATCATGTCCTTGGCCCGGTCGACGATGTAGTAGAAGCCGTCCTCGTCCCTGCGGGCCAGGTCGCCGGTGCGGAACCAGCCGTCCCTGATCGCCTCGGCGGTGGCCTCGGGCCGGTTGAAGTAGCCCTTCATCACGCCGTGGCCCTTGACCACGATCTCGCCGACGGCACCGGCCCCGGTGACCTCCGCCCAGTCCGCGTCGATGAGTTTGATCTCGACGCCCCAGATCGGCATGCCGATGGAGCCGGGGCGCGGATCGCGCGCGGGGTCGGAGAAGGTCACCACCGGTGAGGTCTCGGAGAGGCCGTAGCCCTCCAGGATCCGGACGTGGAGCCGCTCCTCGATCCGGCCGAGGAGTTCCACCGGCAGCGCGGCACCGCCGGAGACACCGATCCGCAGGTTGCGGGCGATCCGGTCCACGTCGACGGTGTCGGTGAGGGCTCCCAGCAGGGCCCACCACATGGTCGGGACGCCGGCGAAGAAGGTGATCTCCTCGGTGTCCATCAGCCGCACGACCTCCTCCGCGTCGAAGCGCGGCACGAGGTGGAGGGTCGCGGCCGTCGAGAAGCCGGTGTGCATCTGGACGGTGGAGCCGAAGGTGTGGAACAGCGGCAGGCACAGCACGTGGCTGTCCGTGGCGGGCGTGCTCCGGAACGTCCGGTTGCAGGCCAGGACGTTCATCACCGTGTTGACGTGGGAGAGTTCGGCGCCCTTGGGCTGCCCGGTGGTGCCCGAGGTGTAGAGGATGACCGCGGTGTCGGTCGCCTCGGTGGCCACCGCGTCGAAGACCGGGGAGGTGCCCGCGAGGGCCGCGCCCAGCGTCTGCGCGCCCTCGACCGGCGACGGCGCGGCCGGATCGGCGGTGATCACGAAGAAGTCCTCGCAGCTCTTCACCTCGTCGAAGGCCTTCCGGCCCTCCTCGCCGATGGCCAGGCCCGGTGTCCCCTCGAAGCAGAAGTACGCCTTCACCGCGGCATCGCGCAGATGGTAGGCCACCTCGCGCGCCTTCAGCAGGATGTTGAGCGGGACGACGACCCCGCCGGCCTTGAGGATGCCGTAGTAGACGATCGGGAACTGCGGCAGGTTGGGACAGCTCAGCGCCACCCGGTCGCCGGGCCGGATCCCCCGCTCCACCAGCAGGTTGGCGACCCGGTTCGCGGCGGCGTCGACCTCGGCGTAGGTGAGCCTGGTCGAGCCGAGGACCAGCGCGTCGCGGTCCGGGTGGTTACGGGCGGAATCCTCCAACAGGACCGACAGGTTCAGCATGGCACCTTCCGAGGGTGTGGATCCGGGCCGGGCCGCGGGCGACGGCACGCGTCATCATGGCCCCCGGAACGGATCACCGCCAGTACCCCGACGGCCGCGGGAACGACCCGGCCCGGTGCCGCCGGACGGGGAGTCCGGGCGGCACCGGGCCGGGTGGCACCGTGGAGCCGTGGCGCTGTCGCGCGTGGTGCGCAGGGCCGTGTGATGCGCAGGGCCGGGCGGAGCGTCCCCGGTGCGGACGGACCGTCAGCCCTGGCAGATGCCGCGGGTGTAGTCGACGGTCGCGGCGGCCTGCGAGTACTGCCACTGCGGCGCCAGCAGGCGCTGGTCGAGCTGCGCGGCGGCGGCGCGGTCCTCGACGACGTAGCCGAAGTCCTGCAGCCAGGCCGGGTAGAGGTTCTTCGAGCCGATGAAGAAGGCGGATCCGTCGACCGAGACCAGCTTGTGGTGCAGCGCGTACGGGTGGCCGTCGGCCCAGGCCGAGCTGGGGGCGGCGCGGAACGGGGCCAGCTGGAGGTTGCTGCACATCGCCGACTTGGCCTTGGCCGGGTCGCCGAGGCGGGCGGTGAGGCGGGCGGCGAGGGTGTCGCTGATCTCGTTCAGGGACTTGATCTGCGAGTAGCCGCCGCTGCCGACCACGCCCCGGTTGGCCGGGTCGCTGACGACGATGCGGACCTTCACGCCGTCGGCCATCTTCGCCGCGAGCAGGTCGAAGAGCCGGGCGTCGTAGCGGGGCAGCGGCGGGCAGGTGCCGGTGACGTCCTGCTGGGAGATGTCGATGCGGCTGCCGGCGCTGGCGATCAGCGCGCGCAGGGCGGGCTCCTCCGGGTTGACCGTCTCGTAGTCGCGGTCGGCGTTGGTGCGGTCGCTCAGGCCGATCGGGCCGCACTTGACGCCGTCGACGCCGGGCACCGCGTCCGGTCGGAAGGCGGAGGCGGAGTCCTTGTCCCGGATCCCGACGCCCAGGCCGCCGACGGCGAGCGCCGAGAGGCCGCCGGTGGCGGGCACCCGGCCGGCCGGCGGGTTGACCCGCTTCTCCAGGTCGGGGGTGCAGGAGGCGCCGTTGGTGGAGGCGAACCAGGCGGCCGAGAACACCCCGGTGTTGCGGCAGGTCCAGTCCCAGAGCGTGTCCAGGTAGGCGCCGGCGGAGGCGGCGGCCGGGCCGTTCAGCGCGAGGTCGACGTCGGTGACCGGGTGGGCGGTGTCGAGGTAGTCGCCCTTCCAGTTGTTGATCCCGCCGGTGATGACGCTCTGCCCGTCGACGACCAGCAGCTTGGAGTGGTTCCAGGAGAACGCGGTCTTGGCGGTGGTCATCGCGGCGACCTCGATGGTGACCCGGCCGGCGGCGTCACCGAGCCTGGCCACCAGGTCGTCCCGGTACTTCGAGGGGAGCGCGGTGATGTTGTACAGCGGCGCTGCCCCGGCGAGCACCCGCACGTGCGGCGCGTTCCCGGCGGCCACCGAGGCCTTGAGGCCGGCCGCGATGGCGTCCTGGAAGGCGCCGTCCGGGAACGGCGCGAGGGTCGAGATGTCGACGGTCCGGGTGGCGCGCGAGATGTTCTCGCGCATCTTGTCGAGCAGCCGGCGGGTTCCGGTGCGCTCGGTGCAGGAGGGGTCGCCCCAGCAGCCCGGGGTCTGCAGCAGCCAGCCGCCCGGGTCGTCGGCGGGCGCGTCGAGCCGGTTGCCCTCGGTCCGCTGCCACACCGTCCCTTCCAGGCCGGGGGACACCTGACGCAGCGTCCGTTCCACCGCGTCCAGGTGCGGGGTGGCGGCGGGCGGCGCGGTCGGGGCCGGGACGGGGGCCGGGTCGGCGAACGCCGGGGCGGCGGGGAGCGCGCAGACGGCGGCGACGAGGGCCAGCGCCGAACCGGCGAGACGGCGGCCGGAACGGCGGGACTGGTGATCGAGCACGTACGGGTCCTTCATGAGGGGCCGGGAATGTTCACCCGGTCGACATCCTTGAATTACCCAAGGGTAACCTGAGTCGGTGTCAGGATCCTGCCAAAGCCGGCCCGGCGCGCTCGCGGCGGGCGGCCGCACAGGCGGGAACGACCGCGCCCCGGGCCGGAGTTGACCGGTCCGGGGCATGATCGAAATTCCCCGGCGGGAGGGGTCCGGACCGGCCGAGAGGGTCCGGACCGGCCGAGGGAACGGGATCAGCCGTCGCTCTCCGCGGACGGCAGGTACGCGCCCGGCACGTCGTTCGGCGCGTGGATCCCGCTCTCCCCCGGGTACGGGGTGGTCCAGTTGTGCGTCTGGTACCAGACCAGGTGCTCCATCTGCGCCGGGTTCGCGTGGTCCGGCACGGCGTTCGCGCCCGTCAGCCGCTGCTGCGACTTCCAGGCCTCCCACTGGGCGGCGACGGCCTGCTCGGCCGCCGGCGGCGCGGTCGTGGCCGGCACCGCCGCCGCGCGGACGTCCTGCGCCGCGGGGACGTCGACGCCGCACGCGGGCGGCGTCTTCAGGCCGTCCGTCAGCGAGGTCCGGTTGGGCACCGCGGTGAACGGCGTGTAGTCCGGCTCGGTGGTGAAGGCCGTGGCCATCGGGCTGGCCGCGCTGTCCTTCTGGTTCATCGGGCGGATCCCGAGGATCTGCTCGATGGTGCGGACCACGGTGATCTGCGAGTAGTAGCGGCTGTCGACGGCGCCGTGCTGCGCCCAGGGGCTGATGATCTGGATCGGCGCGCGGTGGCCGTCCACGTGGTCGAGGCCGGCCTGGGAGTCGTCCTCGACGACGAAGACCGCCGAGTCCTTCCAGTACTCGCTGTGCGAGATCTCGTCCACGATCCGGCCCGTCGCCAGGTCGTTGTCGGCGACCTGCGCGGCCGGGCCCGCCGGCCCCCCGGTGTGGTCGCTGGAGAGCCACAGCATGTTGAGGTCGGCCGGGCCGTTCTGCTCGAAGTCCTGCTTCCAGATCTGGTAGCGGTAGAGGTCCGGCACGGCGGTGTCGAACTTGGGGAAGCCGGGCACCGACACGCTGTTGAGCGACGGGATCGGCGAGGAGGACTCCAGCGGGTAGGCGCTGCCCGCGCCGGTCGCGTCCATCGTCCTGGCGTCGCAGTACAGGTTCTGCCAGCTCGCGCCGTCGGGCTTGGTCAGGAACTGGTGGAACTCCCCGAAGTCGCGCACCGTCCGGCCGGCCGCCTGCGCGCCCGTCCACAGGAAGCCCGTCCGCTGGTGGCCCAGGGCGTCGTCCTCGGTGTCGTAGCTGCGCTCGTACTCGCCCGCCGACGACTCGGTGTACTCCGGGTTGTCGGCCTGCATCAGCCAGTTGTGGCCCTCGGCGGAGTTGGTGCCGATGTCGTAGGTGTTGTCGTAGAGCCCGAACTGCTCGGCCAGCGCGTGCTGGTTCGGCGTCACGTTCGCGCCGAACTGGGCCAGCGTCGGGTCACCGTTGCCCTTCGCGACGTCGCCGAAGACCTGGTCGTAGGTCCGGTTCTCCTTGACGATCAGGAAGACGTGCTTGATCGGCGACGGGTCGCCGATCCGGTTCGGCACCGGCACCGGCTTCGCCCGGTGTCCGTTCGCCGTCTTGACCGCGCCGTTGGTCCAGCCGTTCTGCCGGAACACCTGGGCGGTCCGGGAGCGGATCTCCCGGTCGCTCGGCAGGGTGAACTGCGTCAGGCTGGAGGTGGTGTCGTGGGTCTTGTGCGCGCCCGTGCCGTTCGGCCGCCGCGCGTCGATGCCACGGGTGTTGGAGACGACCACCTTCGACCCGACGGTGGTGACCTCCGCCGGGAAGTAGTCCGTGGGCAGCAGGCCGACGTAGCTCACCGGCTCCTGCGCACCGGCGAAGCGGTAGACCGCCACCGCGTCGGCCCGGCCCAGGGTGACCAGCAGGCGGCCGTCGTCGGTGAGCGTCACGGCGGTGGGCTCGTAGCCGACCGACGCCTCCGGCCACGGCCTGGTGGAGATCGTCTGGACGACCTTGTCGTGCCGGGTGTCGATCACCGACACCGCGTCGCTGCCGGTGTCGGTGACGAACAGGACGCCGTTCTTGGCGTAGAGCGCCGTCGGGTGCAGGCCGACGGCCACGGTCGCGACGGCGGCGGCCGGGTCGGCGAGGTCGATCACACCGACCGTGCCGGTGGTCGTGGCGCCGGTCTCCGGATCGGCGGGCACCTGGGTGCCGTACGAGTTGAGCGTGTCGTCGTCGGCCGTGGCCGGGCGCCCGCCCTCGTTGCCGACGTACAGCTTGTGGCCGACCAGCGCGATGCCGCGCGGGGCGTTGCCCACCGTCCAGCTGTGCCCGATCGCGCCGGTCGCCGCGTCGATCGCGACCACCCGGTTCTGCCCGTTGACCGCCGCGTAGACCGTCGAGCCGTCGGCGGAGAACACCGCCCCCGACGCCAGCGCGTGCTTGTCGCCGTCCGCGGGTATCGGCACCGCCACCGGGGCGGCCAGGGACCCGTCGGCGTTGACGGTGAACCTGGTGTAGCCGTCGAGCTGGCCCAGCCACAGCTGCTTGCCGTCCGGCGAGTACACCGGGGACTCCTGGCCCACCGCACCGCTGGGGATGTGCAGTTCGTCCGCCTTGGCGCTGCCGACGCGCTGCTGCACCTTCCCGGTCCCGAGGTCCACCACGACCAGCGCCGCGTCCCCGTCGGCGACCGAGGCGGCCAGGTGGGCGCCGTCCGGGCTGACCGCGGACCCCATCAGCTTGCCGTTGTCGATGACCTGCCGGCTCCCGTACGGGGCGATGTACTGGTCGCTGGAGATCACCTGACCGTCGGCGGTGACCTGGCCGACCTGGTCCGTGCCGAACTGCTGGGTGGTCGCGAAAGCCGTGCCCGTGGCCACGGCGACGGCCGTGATGCATGCCGTGGCGAGCGTGGCACGGCGGCCCACGCGGCGGCCGAGAAGGACGAAGTGCTCCTTCTGGGGACGTCGACGTCGCGTTACCTGCATGGCGTCAGCCCTTCGTTGGGTTCGTCGAGCTCATCGGGTCGGTCTGGTTCTGCGGGGTGCATCCGGTTTCGCCGGTTCTTCGCCGTGGTCGCGTCAGTCGGGGGTCGTCGCCGAGGGGAGCAGCTCGATCCGGCCGTCGAACTGCCAGAGCGGGTTCGGCGCGTCGCCGCCCGGGGTGTGCACCAGGAAGTAGCCGTTCACGTCCTTCGGTCCGTCGCCGTCGGCCACCAGGCGCCCGTCCGCCGCGACGTCGAGCTGGTAGACCGCCGTCCCGGGCGCGTCGGTGCCGGGCAGGTGCCAGGTGACGACGCAGCGCCAGTCGTTGCCGGGCCCCTCCGGATCGACCTGCCCGTCACCCCGCTCGCACGCCGCCGAGACCCGCAGCTGGGCCTCCGTGACGGCGGGGCGGTGCAGTTGGTCGGTCTGCAGCCGGTACAGGTGCGCGAACACCGTGGCCACCGAGTGCTGGACCTTCGCCTGCGAGATCCCGGACCCCGTCGAGGGCGTCGCCAGGGCGAGCGCGCCGAAGGCCAGCGCCAGCAGCCCGGCCGGCGGCAGCACCCCGTAGCCGAGCGCGCGGCGCCCCCCGCCGTCCTCGTGGCCGGTGGTGAAGTCCCGCCGCACGAACACCCGGTGGGCCAGCGCGGTCGCCACCGCGGCCCACAGCAGGCTGACCGCGACGGCGACCAGCAGCTCGTCGAGCCGCGCCGGGGCGGCGAACAGCCCGTCCCAGGAGACGAAGGCGTAGCCGGGCAGGGCGAGACGCAGCGCCACCGGCAGCGGCAGCATCTGCGCGAGCTGCATCGCGACGGCCGCCAGTGCGGGGACGAGCAGCCCCATCGGCGACCGCCCCAGGAGGACGGAGCCGAGCAGCCCGATCGCGGCCAGCGCCAGCGTGGGCGCCAGCGCGCAGCCCCACGCCAGCAGCACGCGCCCGGCGGCGTCCGACGGCGCCAGCAGGTGCCCGTCGACGCCGACCAGCGGATCGTTGCCGACCGCGGCCAGCCCGCCCGCCGTGCTCGATACCGCCAGTCCGGCGACCAGCAGCACGATCACGGTGACGCTCGCCGTCGCCTTCGCCGCGAAGATCCGCCCCGGCGAGCGGACCGTCATCAGCAGGTGCCGCCACGTCCCGAGCCGGTCCTCGACCGCGAAGACGTCGCCCGCGACCACCGAGGTCAGCAGCGGCAGCGCCCACGTCCCCGCGAACCCCAGCACCACCAGCGGACCGGCCCAGCCGGTGGCGTGCATCCAGCGGCCGAACAGCGTGTCGGAGGGCAGCGTCCCCTGCTGGGCCACCGCGGCCACGAACAGCCCCGGAGCCGTCCAACAGGCCAGCACCAGCAGCCGGATCCGCCACTGCGAGACCAGCTTGACCAGCTCGAAGCGGTACACCCGGCCCACCGGCACCCGGCCGGCGGCAGGCGTACGGGCGGTGCTCACGCGCGCGACGGACGTCCTCACGGTTTGGCCTCCGGGTGCTCGGTCAGGGCGAGGTACGCGGCCTCCAGCGGCGGGACCACGGGCACGACCTCGCGCACCCGCACCTCCGCCCGCACCAGCGCGGCCACCAACTCCTCGACGGCCCGGCCCGACGCGCGGACCACCAGGGCCTCGGCGCCGCGCCACACCCCGGCCGCCGGCAGCACCCGCACGCCCGCGACGCCGATCGCGACCTGCCGGGCGGTCGGCGGATCGGAGGTGAGCAGCCGGTGGTCCGCCGCGCGGCCGCCGGCCGCCAGGGCGTCCAGCGGGCCGGAGTAGCGGACCCGCCCGGTCGCGAGGATCGTGACCTCGTGGCAGAGCGCCTCCAGGTCGTCCATGCGGTGGCTGGACAGCACGACGGTCACGCCCTCGCCCGCGAGCCGCCGCAGCACGCGGTGCACGTGGTGCTTGCCCGCCGGGTCAAGGCCGTTGGACGGCTCGTCGAGCACCAGCAGCCGCGGCTCCGTCAGCAGCGCCGCCGCCAGCCCGAGCCGCTGCCGCATGCCCAGCGAGAACCCCCGTACCCGGTCGTCGGCGACGTCGGTCAGCCCGACCTCGGCCAGCACCTCGTCGACCCGCCCGGCCGCCGTGCCCTGCCCGCGCAGCGCCGCCAGCGCGGCCAGGTTCCGGCGGGCGGTCAGCGACGGGTACAGCCCGGGGCCGTCCACGAATCCGGCCACCCCGTACGGCGCCGCCGACGCCCGGCCGACCGGTCTGCCCAGCACCTGCAGCTCGCCGCCGTCGGCGACGGCCAGCCCGAGCAGCAGCCCCAGCAGCGTCGTCTTCCCGGCGCCGTTCGGCCCGGCCAGCCCGTGGATCCGCCCGGGCGCCAGCTCCAGCGCGACCTCGTCGAGCGCCACGACATCACCGAAACACTTCGTCAAACCACGTGCGCGTACGGCCGGTTGCGTCTCGTCCATGGCTCCTTCTCGCAGTTCCCCAGGGACCGTAGGGCCTTGACGGGGCGCCGTCAGGAGCGTGTGCTTGAACACCGGGGGAACACCAGAAGGCAGCGCTCGCCCGGGGCGGGGGCCACCCGGACCTGCCGCGCCGGCGTCGGGAGTCGTGCGACCGCGTTCCGTCCGGCGTCGCCTCGCGCGCCGCCCGGGAAGGACGGCCGGCGGGCCGGGCATACGGATGACAGTGGTTCCGCGCCCGCGCCGTCCGCCGCCGCATCCACCGTCTTCCCGGCGCCCAACTCTATGGTGAGGAGATGGTCATGGCATCCACCGAGCCCGTCGTACCGTCCGCGGACGGTACGCCCGCCGGACAGCAGACCGTCCGTCAGCAGACCGCCGGGCAACAGACCGCCGGACAACAGGCCGCCGGACAACAGGCCGCCGGCGCCGACCGGATCGGACACCACCTGGACCGGCTCTGCCCGCCCGCGCCCGCCGGGCTGGCCGTCTGGCTCCCGGACGGACACCGCAGCGGCCTGCCGGCCGACACGGCGCAGGCCCTCGACCGGCGGCTGCACCGGGCGCTCGCCGAACCGGTGCGGCACATGGTGGAGGCGGGCGGGCGGCGCTGGCGCCCCGCGCTGCTGCTGCAGATCGTCGACCTGCTCGGCGGCGACGGCGACCGCTTCGGCGTCCTGGCGGCCGCGCTGGAACTGGCCCACACCGGCTCCCTGGTCGTGGACGACGTCCAGGACGGATCGGCGCTGCGCCGGGCGCGACCGGCCGCCCACGAGGTGTACGGCCTGCCCGCCGCCCTGACCGCGGGGACCAGCGCCTACTTCGCCTTCGACCGGGCCGTCGGGCTGTGCGCCCCCGACGACCCGGCGTTGCAGGGCCGGATGCGCGAGGTCCTCCTCGCCGCGCTGCGGGCGGCCCACGCCGGGCAGGCCCTCGACATCCAGGGGCACCGCCGCGAGATGGACCAGGCGCTGGCCGCCGGCGACAGCGGCCCGCTGCGGAGGCTGGTGCTGGCCACCCACCGGCTGAAGTCCGGTGCCCTGGTGGGGGCGTGCTGCGAGATCGCCGCGATCGCGGCCGGCGCCGACGCGGCGGTCAGCCGGGCACTGCTGGACTGGGGGACGGCCATCGGCACCGCCTACCAGATCGCCGACGACGTCGCCGACCTGCGCGGCGTCACGGACGACCGCGGCACCCTGACCAAGAACGTGGCCGAGGACCTGCGCAACGGCAAGGTCACCCTGCCGCTGGCCCACGCGGCCACCCTGCTCCCCCGCCCCGCCGCCGAGGCCCTGTGGACCACGGTCCGCGACGGCGGCGCACCCGAGGCCGACATCCACGCGGCCCGCGACGCCCTCCTGCGGTGCGGCGCCGTCACGGCGAGCGAACGCGACGCCGACCGGCTGTGCGCCGACGCCTGGCGGACGCTCGCCCCGCTGCTGCCCGCCACCCCGGACACCGCCCGCCTCCGCACCCTCGGCCACCACGCCGTCCACGCCCGCCGACCCCGCTGATCCCTCCGGCGCTCCTCGGAAGCAGGCGAGGGCCTACCCGTCGAGCCGGATGGTGGCGAGGGTGTCCCAGCAGATCCGCCGGCCGGGCAGGGCGGTGCCGGGCACCGGGACGGATTGCCAGAACACCTCGTTGACGATGATCCGGCGCACCGTGAACGGGGCGTGGCCGGGCCGGACCCGGTGGACGGCCTGCGCCAGCTCGTCGGTGTCGGTGTCGGCGGCCGCGTAGGCGACGGTGGTGTGCAGCACGCCGAGCGGGTAGGCGGTGGAGTCGGGCCCGAAGACACGGTGGACGGCGGCGCGGACGCGGTGCTGGAGGGCGGCGAGTTCGCCGTCGGGGTGGAGGTCGAGGCGGACTCCGGTGCGGTAGGCGATCGGCGATCCGGCCTGCAGCCGGAGCGGCCCGATCCCGGCCACCGAAACCCGCAACTCCTCGGCCAGATCGCGGTGTTCGGCGTCGGTGAAGCTGTCGGCCGGGCCGGAGGTGACCATGTCGAGGGTGATGTGCGCGCGTTCGTCGGGCACCGGCACGACGGGGAAGCCGGCCAGGGCCTTGCGCAGGTCGGCGAGGAGGGTGTGCAGGGCCGACCCGGGCGGCAGATCGGGCAGTGCGTAGACCTGGAGGGCACGCAGGCCGTCCGGCCAGGGGGCGCGGCCGAAGGTGGGGTGGAAGGGCTTCATGTCGTCTCCTGGCGGTCAGGGGCGGGCGCGGGGTCGGGGCCGGGAGCGGGGTCGGGGTCGGCAGCGGGGGCGGTCTGGCGGGGCAGGTGGTCGCCGATGCCGTACTGGGCGGCCTGCAGCCGGTAGGCCTCGCGGTACTCGGTGGGCCGGGCCATCAGCTCGTCGTGGGTGCCCTCCTCGATGAGGCGGCCGTGGTCGAGGACGTAGATGCGGTCGGCGCGGGCGGTGGCGGCGAGGCGGTGGGTGATCAGGACGACGCTGACGCCGAGCCCGGTCAGCGCGCGGATCCGGTCGAAGACCTGGATCTCCGCCTTGGCGTCCAGGGCGCTGGTCGGCTCGTCCACCACGACCAGGTGGGGCAGGCGGCCGTCGGGGCCGGGAGTGGTCACCCGGTGGCGCAGCCGGGCGAGGGCGACGCGCTGCCACTGGCCGCCGGAGATGCCGACGCCGCCTTCGAAGCCCTTGGCGAGGAGGGTGTCCCAGCCGCGGTCGAGGTCGGCGAGCACCGGGTCGAGGTCGGCGTAGTCGGCGGCTTCCTCCAACTGGGCCTGGGTGCTGGGGACTTCGGGGCGGCCTAGGAGGAGGTTGGCGCGCAGGGTGAGTGTCCAGCGCTGGAAGTTCTGGGCGAGCAGGGCGATGCCGGCGAACAGGTGGGCGCGGTCGGCGGTGGCGGTGTCGGTGCCGTCCCACAGGATTCGGCCCCGCTGCGGCTGGTAGACGCCGCACAGGAGGTGGGCGAGGGTGGACTTGCCGGAGCCGTTCTCGCCGACCAGGGCGATGACCTCGCCGCGGTGGACGGTGAGGCTGACCCGGTCGAGGGCCGGGGTGTCGCGGCCCGGGTAGGTGAAGGACACGTCCTCGACCCGGATCTCGTCGGGCCGTTCGGGCAGGGGTGTGCCGCCGGCGGGGATCGCGCGGCGGTGCCCGTCGCGGCGCAGCCGTTCCAGGTCTGCGACGAACAGGCCTTCCTCGTACAGGCCGTTGATCTGGGAGACGAGGCCTCCGATGGACGCGGAGCCGGTGCGGATGGCGACCACCGCGGTGCCGGCCACGGCCAGCGGCATCGAGCCGGTCTCGACCAGCCAGCCCAGCAGCGCGAACGCGCCGGTGGTGGCGAGCCCGGCCAGGAACGCGGTGAGCAGGTCGGTGCGGGCCTTCGCCCCGGCCAGCCGGGTCTGTTCGCGTTCGGCCGCGCGGGCCATCTGTTCGTAGTGCCGCAGGAGGAACGGTCCGCAGGCGTGCACCCGGACCTCGGCGGCGGACCACGGGCGGATCAGCATGTCCGAGATCAGGCTGCCGGCGCGGTTGTGCTGGAGCATCGCCTGCGTGGACAGGTAGCGGCGGCGGGCGGTGCGCACCGCGCCCCAGCCGCGCGGGGCGGTGATGAGCAGCAGCATCGGCAGCAGCGCCGGGTGGAGGACGGACAGCACCCCGGCGGCGGAGACCAGCGCGAAGAGGGCGGTGAGGACGGCGGTGGCCTGGCCGATGATGTGCTGGATGGATCCGGCGCCCCAGCGGGCGGAGTCGACCTCGGCCAGGAACTCGGGGTCCTCGATCGCCGCCAGCTCCGAGCGGGAGACGATGCCCAGGAAGTCCACGGTGGCCGCCCGGAACACGGCCGGTTCCAGGCGGCCGGAGGCGAGTCCGGACACGGCGGCGAGTGCCGCCGACAGCGCGGAGACGACACCGACGGCGACGACCGCCGGAAGCGCCGCGCGCAGGACCGTCGTCACGTCGCCCGGGGTGAGGAGGCTGCCGAGCGCCCGGTTGGTGGCGATCAGCGCGACCGCGGCGGCGACGCCGCGCAGCACCTCCGCCGCCAGCAGGGCCACCAGGGCCAGGCGGTCGGCGGCCCACGCCATCTGCCCGGCCAGTTTCAGGAAGCGGGGCATCTGGCGGGCGACCGTCCGGAACGTCACCTTGGCGCCGGCGAACTCGTGCCGGGCCCAGCCGTAGTCGTAGCGCATCGGGCCGCCGAACAGCAGCTGTTCGCTCTCGGAGGCCGGCGGGGCCGGCGGGACCGGGGGGTGGTCCGTCGTGGTGCTCGTGCGGGGTGCGGTCATGGCACTCCTGCCGTCAGGGGTACGGGCGGTGGCGGGGGGCAGGGCCGAGCAGGTCAGCACTGGACGGGGCGGAACAGCGCAGGACGGGGCGGGTGCGGAAGGGCCGGGATGCCCAGTGTCCGTGCTGCGCCCGCGCGCCGGGCCGGGCCACGGCCGGATCACCCGAGTGGGTGACGGCGCGCGGTGGCGAGGCCGAGCTGCGCCGTGCCCCGGGCCGCGGTCGGCTCGGGCACGGCCCGGGCGTATCCTGCTCGGTTCGCCTTCCGGCGGGCGCCGACGTGCGTCGGCCGGGTGGGGAGAGGGCGGGAGGCTGCGGTGGTCACGGAGTTGTGGGAGCGGGTGCTGCACCAGCAGGGCGCGTACTCGCAGTTGGCGCTCGCGGGTGAGCGGGTGGTGGTGCACGAGCGCCGCACCCGCCTGGTGTGCCTGGGGGCGGCGGACGGCACGCCGCTGTGGGACGTCCCGGCGGTGGCCTGGCCGCGGGCGCTGGTCGTCGTGGGCCGGCGGGTGCTCGTGCTGCCGCAGGACCGCGATGTGCTGGCCTGCCTCGCTCTCACCACGGGAGAGCTGCTCTGGCAGGCCGAGGTGGAGCACTGGACCGGTCAGGTCGCGCTCGCGGACGGCGTGGTGCTCGTCGGCGGCTGGCGCGGGTACACCCCGCTGGCGGCGTTCGACCTGACGGACGGTCGGCCGCTGTGGCGCAGCGGTTCGCGGGCGACGACGGAGCGGCCGGTCGCCTGGGCGGGAGGGTTCCTGCTGGGCCACGGCGCCCGGGCCTGGCTGGTCGATCCGCGGGACGGCCGGGAGTCGGCGTCCTGGGAACTCCCCCGGCCGTTGACGGGTGCCGACGGGCGTCCCGTGTTCACGGTGGTGGACGCGGATCGCTGCGCGGTGGGCTGCGACGGGGGCGCGGTGGTGGCGCTCCGCGCCGACGGCCGGCGACCCGAGCTGCTGATGACCCACGAGGGCCCGCTGCTGGGTGAGGCGCCGCTGCTCGTGGACGGGGTGCTGTGGCTGCGCGAGGTGCGGGCCGCCGGCGCCGGGTACGTCACGGTCGATCCGCTGGACGGTACCCGCCGGTGGCGGGCCGGCCTGGGCACCCCGGCGGCCCAGGGGGTGGTCGGGACGGCGGGCGGGACGGTGCTCGCGTCGGAGGGCGGAAGGTTGTTCCGCCTGGACGCCGGGGGCGGGGTGGCCGGGCGGGAACGGCTCGGCGGCCGGATCGCGGCCGTGCACGACCTCGGTGCCGGGCGCTTGCTGACCGTCACCCGGAACAGCCTGCGGGCGTGGCGGCTCTGACGACGTGGAAGCACCGCTGCGGGGCTGCCACCCGAGGGCGGCAGCCCCGCGATCCGCACCCCGGCCATGAGCCCCGGCCATGAGCCACGGGCTACGGGCTACGGGCTACGGGCTACGGGCTACGGGCTACGGGCTACGGGTAGGCCACCACCGTCGACGGCGTGGTCGAGCTGCCGGAGGTGGCGGCACCGGTGCCGTCGATGACGTGGTTGTACTGGCCCTTGCCGCCGAGCGAGACCACCAGCAGGTCGTGGAAGCGCACGCCCGCCCGGGTCGGCGCCTCGAAGCCGTGGTCCATCCGGATGGTCGGGTCCACGTTGAAGTAGCAGTAGCTCCCGAGCCCCCAGCCCTCGTGGGCGGTGACGTTGTCGTCGACCTTGTACGCGGCGAAGCCCAGCGTGGATCCGTTCTGGATCGCGGCCTGGTTCGGGGCGTCGTACGCCTTCTCGTTCTGGAAGAAGATCGTGCGGCCGCGTTCGCCCGACCACTCGACGTCGTACTTCCTGAAGTGTTCGACGAACAGCCCGGTGCCGAGCACGTCGGCGCCGCGGACCACGAGGCCGTAGTCGGCCGGGTTGACGTCCCAGCCGACGCCGGTGCCGTGGTCGGCCCGCCAGATCCAGGTGTGGTCCACGATCACGTCGTTGCTGTTGACGACGATGCCGGTGGTGGTGGTGCCGGCGCCCGCACCGCCGACCCGGACGAACACGTCCTGCAGGGTGGTCGGGTCGGCGGCGTGGCCGCCCTTGGCACCGTCCGGGCCGACCCGCACGAGGGCGTCCGACCGGACGGGCCCGGCGTCGACCAGCAGGCCCGCCAGCCGCACGCCGTCGACGTCGGCCACCTGCACGGCCGTCACCCCGTTGTCGGGGACGAGGGTCGCCAGGCCGAGGCCCAGCACCACGGTGTCGGGCCGGTTGATCGCGATCGGCCGGTCGAGGTGGTAGACGCCCGGGGTGAAGAGCAGGTCGAGACCCTGGGCCAGGGCCGCGTTGACGGTCGCGGCGCTCGCCCCCGGCTTGACGACGTAGAAGCGGCTGAGCGGGCGTGACTCGCCCTGCAGCGCGCCGTCCCAGGACACGCCCCGCGCGTTGCTGCGCCGGGCCGGCATGAAGACCTTGTAGTCGGCACCGTCCAGGTAGAGGAAGGGCTTCTCGCGGGAGACCGGCGTGGTGTCCAGCGTGGTGTAGGGCGGGTTGGGGAAGCTCTGGGCCGGGGCGCCCTGGACGCCGGAGAAGACCTGGTTCCACACGCCGTTGGTGAACCCGCCGATCGCACTGTCGCGGGTGTACCACTGCTGCTGGGAGTAGTTGCCGACGGTGCCGTCGATCCTGCTGTCCGCGATGTAGCCGCCGCTGGCCCAGCCGTACCCGGCGGGCGAGAGGTCGAGGCCGCCCTTGACGTGCATGCGGCGGAACGGGGCCGCCTGGGCCACGGCCCAGCGGTCGGTGCCGCTGACCGGGTTGAGGGCGAGGTTCTCGGCGGAGCGCCAGAAGTTCTGGGTCGCGTTGCCGTTGAACCAGCCGGCGTCGACGGTGACGTCGCCGTTGACGCTGGTGTCGTCGGGCCTGAGCCCGAGACCGGCGACCGAGGTGTAGAAGCCGAGTTGGACGTTGAGGCCGGTGTAGGTGCCCGGCTTGAAGAGCAGCGCGTACCGGTCGGAGCCGAACTGGTTGGCCTCCTGCTGGTGGAAGATCCGGTCCACGGTGGCCTGGATGCCGGGCGTCGCGGGGTCGAAGACCAGCACGTTGGGCCCGAGGTCGCCGCCGCCCTGGACCGGGGGCACGTCGGAGGTGTTCACCCGGAACGCCCACAGGGAGTAGCCCCAGTTCGTGCCCCGGGCCAGCCCGGTCATCCGGACGTAGCGGCCGCTGCCGGCGAGGGGCACGGTCTCCGTCCCGCCGGTCCCGCTTCCGGTGCTGTACAGGGTGCGCCAGGACGCGCCGTCGTCCGAGACCTCGATCCGGTACGAACGCCCGTACGCGGTCTCCCAGTCGAGGCTGACGCGGCAGACCTGGCGGACCGCGCCGAGGTCGACCTGCAGCCACTGCGGGTCGCTGAAGGCCGAGGACCAGCGGGTCCCGGGGTCGCCGTCCACGGCCGCTCCTGCCGGGGTGCCCGCGTTCTCCGTGGAGGAGGCGACGGCCGGCCGGCCCTTCGCGGCGTCGTCGGTGCCGCAGTCGGCGGAGGCGGAACCGGAGCCGGAACCGGCGGACGAACCGGAGCCGGAGGACGAGCCGGAAGAAGAGGCCCGAGCCGCAGCGGGGGCCGGGCCGGGGCGGGGGCCGGCGGCGGACGCCGGAGCCGGCACCGCCAGGGCCGACACGAGGAACAGGAGCAGGCCCAGTACCGTGCCCGGTACCGAGCGCGGGCGTGCTGAAGAATGCCTCATCGGCATGTCCCTAGGTGAGGTGGGTGGGGGTTCCGGTGGCGCGCGGCAGCGGCCCGTGGGGGATCGCCTCACCGGGCGGTCGGGGTTCACCGGGGATCGACTCGGGGACGTCGCCCGGGCAGCTGTACGCCGGGCCGTCCCTGACGGCGAGTCTCGGGCCGTCGTCCGGCCACTGTCAACCCGCCGGGCCGACTTTCCTCAGGGTGTGAACTATGCGCTGGCGTCGGAGAGATGCGAACGATCGGGGAGCTGCCCGCCGGAGTCCAGGAAGTCCGACAGCGGCAGGGTGGCGGCCCCCGTGGTGACCGCCTCCGGCCCCAGCGTCCCGAGGACGATCAGCGCGTGCTCGTACGGGAAGCGCAGCGCGTACCCGGTGGCCGCGGCGCGGATGCCGGGCAGCAGCCGGGGCCCGAGCAGCAGGCCCGCCCAGCCGCCGATCACGATCCGCTCGGGGTTGAACAGGTTGACCAGGTCCGCGATCCCCGCGCCGAGGTACTCGGCGGCCTCGTCGAGCAGTCCGACGGCGGCCGGCTCCCCCGCCTCCGCGGCCGCCAGCAGCGCCGCCAGCCCCGCCTTCTCGTCGCCGGGCGGGGCCGCCCCCCAGCGCTCGACCAGCGCCTCGGCCCCGACGTAGGCCTCCAGGCAGCCGCGGGCGCCGCAGCGGCAGCGGCGGCCGCCGACCTGCACCTTGGTGTGGCCCCATTCGCCCGCGCTGCTGGTGGCTCCCCGGTAGCGCGCGCCGTCGGCGATGACGCAGGCGCCGACGCCGGAGCCGACGAGCGCGACCACCGCGTGCCGGGCGCCGCGCCCGGCCCCGAACCACATCTCGGCCTGCCCGAGCGTCTTGGCGCCGTTGTCGACGAACAGCGGCAGGCCGGTGCCGGCGCGCAGCAGGCGGCCGAGCGGGACGGCGTCCCAGCCGACGGTCTGCCCGTGCACCACGATGCCCAGCCCGTCCGTGCCGGGCGCGCCCTGGTCGACGATGCCGGGCACGCCGACGCCGACGCCGAGCACCGCCTCGGGGGCGGTGCCGGTGCGGTCGAGCACGTCGGCCAGCCCGGCGAGGATCAGCTCCGCCACGTGGCCGGCGTCGCGGCCGCGGTCGGAGAGCGGAAGGTCGCCGGCGGCCAGTTCGGTGCGGGTCAGGTCGAAGAGGGCCACCCGGACCTGGGTCTCGCCGACGTCGACGCCCACCAGCCGGAAGCGCCCGGCGGCGACCCCGAGCATGGTCCGCGGGCGGCCGCCGTCGGAGCCCACCGAGCCGCACTCCTCGATCAGGCCGTCGGCCAGCAGCTCGCCGGTCACGTTGCTGACCGAGCCCGCGCTGAGGCCGGTGAGCGCGCCCAACTCCTGTCTGCTGAGCGGCCCGTCGAAGTAGAGCCTGCGCAGCACGGTGGCCCGGCTGCCCCTGCGCAGGTCGCGCACCGTGTTTCCGCCTCGCCCGGTCACGGGCACCCCTCCTGTCGGTTCGTCACTCACTGTCCGGTCCCTTGACGCGCAACGACCCGCAGCCGTTAAATCACGCCGTGAAGTAAGCCGCTGCCCAGGGTACTTCCCTTCGCCTTCCGTTTCGCCCGACCCTGTCCGAGAGGGGCGCCACCATCATGCCCAGCAGCCGCACCGCCGCGGCCACCGCCCTGGCCGCCGCACTGGTCCTCACCGCCACCGCCTGCGGCGGCCAGGGCGGCGGCGACAACAGCAGCCCCACGACGCTCACCTACTGGGCGTCCAACCAGGGCACCGGCCTGGACGACGACCGCCGGGTCCTGGAGCCCGAGCTGAAGAGCTTCGAACAGCAGACGGGGATCAAGGTCAAGCTCGAAGTCATCCCCTGGTCCGACCTGCTGAACCGCATCCTCGCCGCGACGACCTCCGGCCAGGGCCCGGACGTCCTCAACATCGGCAACACCTGGTCCGCCTCGCTGCAGGCGACCGGCGCCCTGCTGCCCTTCGACGCCGCCGCCCTCGACAAGGCCGGCGGCCGGGACCGCTTCCTGCCCTCCGCCCTCGCCTCCACCGGCGCGGCCGGTCAGGACCCGGCCGCCGTCCCGCTCTACTCGATGGCCTACGGCCTGTACTGGAACAAGCGGCTCTTCGCCGAGGCCGGGCTCGACCACCCGCCCGCGACCTGGGAGGAACTGGTCGCCGACGGGCACCGGCTCACCTCCGGGGACCACTACGGCCTCGCGGTCGAGGGCGGGAACGTCTCCGAGAACGTCCACCACGCCTTCACCCTCGCCAAGCAGCACGGCGCCGACTTCTTCGACGCGGCCGGCAGGCCCGTCTTCGACGGCCCCGGCACGGTGGCCGCCGTCAAGCAGTACGTGGGGCTGCTCGGCACCGAGCGGATCGCCGCTCCGGGCAACGCCGAGTACGGCAACAACCAGTCCGTCGCCGACTTCGCCACCGGCAGGGCCGCGATGCTGATGTGGCAGTCCGCCGGGGCGAACCTCGCCTCGCACGGGATGAAACCCGAGGACTACGCCGTCGCGCCGGTCCCCGCACCCGCCGGCGCGAGCGGCGAACGGGCCACCACCTCCATGGTCGCCGGCATCAACCTCGCCGTCTTCCGCAACACCCACAACACCGACGGCGCACTGAAGTTCGTGAAGTTCATGACCGGCACCGACGAACAGATCCGGCTCAACCGGGCCTACGGCTCCATCCCGCCGGTCAAGGACGCCCAGGCCGACCCGGCCTTCGCCACGCCCGAGCTCAGGACCCTCGCCGACGTGCTCAGGACCAGCGCCGCGCCCCTCCCCCAGGTCACCGAGGAGAGCCAGTTCGAGACCCTGGTCGGCACCGCTGTGAAGAACCTGATGGGCGCCGCCGCCGCGGGCCGGCCCGTCACCGACGACGCCGTCCGGGCCGAACTCGCCAAGGCCCGGCAGCAGATGCCGGCGCACTGAGGTGTCCGACGCACCGGCCGTCCGCACCGGCCCCGACGCCCACCCGGGCCACCGCACCGACGCCCACCCGGGCCACCGCACCCGCCGCGACCGCGAGGGGAGTCCCGACCGGTCCGGCCGCCGCGCCCGCCGCCGCGCCGCACTGCCCTACGTCCTCCTCCTCCCGGCGCTCCTGCTCGAACTGCTCGTCCACCTGACGCCGATGGTCGTCGGCGCGGCGATGAGCTTCAAACAGCTCACCCAGTTCACCATCCGCGACTGGTCCACCGCCCCGTGGACCGGCCTCGGCAACTACCGGACGTCCGTGGACTTCCACGCCCCGGTGGGCCGCGCGCTGCTGCACTCCTTCTGGATCACCTGCGCCTTCACCGTCCTCGCCGTCGGCCTGTCCTGGCTGATCGGCACCGTCGCCGCCGTCCTGCTGCAGGACGCCTTCCGCGGGCGCGGGCTGCTGCGCGCCCTGTTCCTGCTGCCGTACGCGCTGCCGGTGTACGCGGCCGTCATCACCTGGTCGTTCGTCTTCCAGCGGGACACCGGCCTGCTCAACCACGTCCTCCACGACCAGCTGCACCTCGTCGACGACAAGCCCTTCTGGCTGCTCGGCGACCACAGCTTCGCCGCGCTGGTCACCGTCGCGGTCTGGCGCAGCTGGCCCTTCGCGTTCCTCACGCTCACCGCCGGCCTGCAGAACATCCCGCGCGAGCTGTACGAGGCCGCCGCCCTCGACGGCGCCGGCGTCTGGCAGCAGATCCGGCGGATCACCCTGCCCTCGCTGCGCCCGGTCAACCTCGTGCTGGTGCTCGTGCTGTTCCTGTGGACCTTCAACGACTTCAACACGCCCTACCTGCTGTTCGGCAGGTCCGCCCCGGAGGCCGCCGACCTCCTCTCCGTCCACATCTACCAGTCCTCGTTCGTCACCTGGAACTTCGGCGCGGGCTCCGCCATGTCGGTGCTCCTGCTGCTCTTCCTGCTGCTGGTGACGGCCGGCTACCTGCTGCTCGCCTCCCGCCGGAGGACCCCGGGCCGAAGGAGTGCGCGATGATCGGGACGTCCGCGTCCTTCCGGTGGCTGCGCCGGATCCTGCTCACCGGGCTGGCGGTGTTCGCCGCCACTCCGGTGCTGGTGATGCTCTCCAGCTCGCTCAAGCCCCTCCAGGACGTGCAGGGCCCGTTCCGGTGGATCCCCAGCACCCTGACGCTGCGGCCCTACCTGGACATCTGGCACACCGTCCCGCTCGGCCGTTACCTCGTCAACTCCCTGATCGTGGCGGGCGGTTCGACGGTCTGCTCGGTGCTGGTCGCGGTGCTCGCCGGGTACGCGGTGAGCCGGTACCGCTTCCGCGGGCGCCGGCTGTTCACCGTCACGGTGCTGTCCACCCAGATGTTCCCGGGCATCCTGTTCCTGCTGCCGCTGTTCCTCATCTTCGTCAACGTGGGCAACGCGACCGGGGTGGCGCTGTACGGCAGCCGCGGCGGTCTGATCCTCACCTACCTCACCTTCTCGCTGCCGTTCTCGATCTGGATGCTGGTCGGGTACTTCGACTCCGTCCCCCGCGACCTGGACGAGGCGGCCCTGGTCGACGGCTGCGGGCCGGTACGGGCGCTGGTGCGGATCATCGTGCCGGCGGCGCTCCCGGGCATCGTGGCGGTCGCCGTGTACGCCTTCATGACCGCGTGGGGCGAGGTGCTGTTCGCCTCCGTCCTCACCGACGACCGGACCCGCACGCTGGCCGTCGGCCTCCAGGGCTACGCGACGCTCGGCGACGTCTACTGGAACCAGGTGATGGCCGCCTCCCTGGTGGTGAGCGTGCCCGTCGTCGCCGGGTTCCTGCTGCTCCAGCGCTTCCTGGTGGCCGGCCTGACCGCCGGAGCCGTCAAATGACCGGATCCGCCGGCCCGGCCCCCGCCCCCGCCCCCTCACCCGCCCCTCACCCTCCCCTCGCCCGCCGAAAGGCAGCCCCGTGACCGACCTCAGCGCCCTGCCCGCCGACTTCCTGTTCGGGGCCGCCACCGCCGCCTACCAGATCGAGGGCTCGGCGGACGCCGACGGACGCGCACCGTCCATCTGGGACACCTTCTCGCACACCCCCGGCCGGATCGTCGGCGGCGACACCGGCGACACGGCCTGCGACCACTACCGCCGCTGGCCCGAGGACGTCGCCCTGATGCGCTCCCTCGGGCTGGACGCCTACCGCTTCTCGATCGCCTGGCCGCGCGTGGTGCCCCTGGCGGACGGCCGGGTCAACCCCGCGGGCCTGGACTTCTACGACCGGCTCGTGGACGGCCTGCTCGCGGCCGGCATCGTCCCGTTCCCGACGCTCTACCACTGGGACCTCCCGCAGGCCCAGCAGGACCGCGGGGGCTGGCCGGCCCGCTCCACCGCCGAACGCTTCGCCGAGTACGCGGCCGCGGTCGGCGAACGGCTCGGCGACCGCGTCACCTACTGGGCCACCCTCAACGAACCCCTCTGCTCCGCCTGGATCGGGCACCTGGACGGCACGATGGCCCCCGGCCTGACCGACCTCACCGCGGCCGTCCGGGCCTCCTACCACCTCCACCTCGGCCACGGCCTGGCGGTCCGGGCGCTGCGTGAGACCGCGCCCGGCGCACGGATCGGCATCGTCAACAACCTCAGCCCGATCGAGCCGGCGAGCGGCTCGCCGGCCGACCGGGCCGCCGCCGCCCGCGCCGACGGCCACATCAACCGCTGGTGGCTCGATCCCGTCCTCGGCCGCGGCTACCCGGCGGACATGCGGGCCGAGTACGGCGTCGACCTGCCCGTCCGCGACGGCGACCTCGACCTGATCGCCGCACCGCTCGACTGGCTCGGCCTCAACTACTACTTCCGGCAGATCGTCGCCGACGACCCCGGCGGCCCGGCCCCCCGGTTCCGCCAGGTGCCCGGCCCCAACCAGCGCCATACGGCCATGCCGTGGGAGGTCCACGCACCGGGCCTGGAACAGCTGCTGCTGCGGCTGACCCACGACTACGGCGTTCGACGGATCTTCGTCACCGAGAACGGCTCCGCCTACCAGGACACGGTCGGGCCGGACGGCGGCGTCCACGACCCCGAGCGCACCGCGTTCCTCCGGGAGCACCTGGCGGCCTGCGCCCGGGCCGCCGCTCGGGGAGCGGGCCCGGCCGGGTACTTCGCCTGGTCGCTGCTGGACAACTTCGAGTGGGCGTACGGCTACGACAAGCGATTCGGCCTGGTGCACGTCGACTACCCCACCCAGCGGCGCACCGTGAAGACCAGCGGTCTCCGCTACGCCGAACTGATCGCCGCCCACCGCGGCCGGGGCGGCGGGGCCCCCGGCACGCCGCACTGACCGCGCCTCACCCGCCGGGCCCGCGGCTCACCCCGCCCGGGCCCGGCTCCGGACCCGCTGGGCGGCCAGGGCGGTGAGCGCGAGGACCACGGCCGCCGCGACGCCGACCGCGCCCCAGGCGGGCAGCAGGACGGACGCGGGCAGCAGGGCCGCGAGGACGAGCACCAGGCTCGGCCCGTACCAGTCGAGCACGGTGCGGGCCGGGTCTCCGTAGCGCAGCGAGATCGCCGCGTTGGCGGTGTAGAAGGCGAGGACCCCGCCGCACAGCGCCCAGCGGGCGCCCGGCGGGAGGTGGTCGTCGGGGTCGGCGACGGCGGTGCCGAGCGCGCCCGACAGCACCGTGATGCCGGCGATCAGCACGAACGGCAGGTACATCACGGTGTCCCGGATCGCCGTGTCGGCGCCGCCCGACTGGGCCCGGTCGAGCCCGCGGGCGGCGCTCTCGGTGCCCCAGCGGAAGAATGCCAGGGCCAGCTCGGCGACGACCGCGAAGCCGAGGAAGGCGGCGGCCGCCGAGGCGCCGGTGAAGTGGTCGGCGAGGGTGGAGACCACGGTGAAGACGCTCTCGCCGAGCACGATCACCACGAACAGGCCGATCCGCTCGACCAGGTGCTCGATCGACATCCGCTCGTAGAACGTCGCGGTCACCCCGGCCCGGACCGCCAGCAGCGTGGCCTCCAGGGCGATCCCCAGGCCCCACAGCACGAACCGCTCGGGGCTCGGCAGCGCGGCCGACACCCCCCAGATCACGGCCGGCGCCAGGCAGTACGCCAGCGGGCGCCACAGCGGCAGCGGGTTGTCCCGGTGGCGGGCGTGCCCCCACCAGATGCCGAACAGCCCGAGGCGCACCCAGGCCGCGCCGAGCGCGTACGCCCACGCCCGGTCGCCCAGCCCCTCGGGCGCGGCGGCCGCCATCAGGCCGAGCCCGGGCATCACCCCGAGCAGCACGGCCTGCATGCGCGGCGCGGCCGACCCGAAGACGTTGACCGTCACCATCAGGTTCGCCCAGGCCCACCAGGCCGGGAAGAACAGGACGAGGAACGTGCCGAAGTCACCGGCGTCCGGGTCGCCGTGCAGCCCGTGGGCGAGGACCGCGACCGTCACCACGAACACCAGGTCGAAGAACAGCTCGAACCAGCCGGCCCGGTGCTCCTCGCCGTCCACCGGCGCCGCGCTCTCGCTCACGGGCCCCACTCTGCCCCCGGGCGGCGCGCCGCGTGCGCCGACGCGGCCGTTCGGGTGGGATCGCGGCGGCGGACGGTTGCGGACCACCGCGGGTGGGACGCACGGGTGACAGCCCGTCGACGGCGGGCCGACGCGGCGACCGCCCGACGGACGGCTCCGCCCCGTCCCCCGGAGAGGAGCCCCAGTGGACGAACGACCGGCGGACCGCGCCGCACCGGACGATGGACGGTACGGAACGGACCTCTTCGCGCCCGACGAGACGGGCGAGGGCGAGCGCATCGACTACGGCGCGCTGGCCTACGACACGACGACCCGGGCCCGGCTGACCGCCCTCGGCGTCGGTCCGGGGTGGCGCTGCCTGGACGTCGGCGCCGGCACCGGCACGATCAGCCGCTGGCTGGCCGAGGAGGCCGGCGTCGACGAGGTCCTGGCCCTCGACCGGGACCCGCGGTTCGTCCGGGCCCGCCCGGACGGCCGGCTGCGCACGGCGACGGCGGACGTCACCGACCCGGCGCTGGCACCCGGCCGCTTCGACCTGGTCCACTGCCGGTTCGTCCTGATGCACCTGCCCGGGCACGCCGAGGTGCTGGCGCGCCTGGCCGACTGGGTGGCGCCCGGCGGCTGGCTGGTCGTCGCCGACGCCGTCGACCTGACCACGGCGCACTCGCCGCAGCCCGCCTACCGGCACGCCATGGCCGCCATGTGGCAGGCGCTGCGCGAGCGGATCGGCACCGACATCACCTGGGTGACCCGCTACCCGCAGCTCCTGCGGGGGCTGGGCCTGCAGGAGGTCGGCGCCGAGGTGCACGTGCCGCCGCTGACCCCCGACGCGCCCGTCACCGCCTTCTGGCGCACCACCTGGCTCAGCATGCGCGACGCCCTGGAGGCCGGCACCGCCCTGGAGCCGGGCGAACTCGACCGGGCCCTCGCCTACCTGTCCTCCCCCGAGCTCGCCGACCTCTCCCCCGGCATGATCACCGCCTGGGGGCGCCGGCCGGCCGCCACGGGCTGAACGGGGCCTCCCGGCCGGGGCACGGCCGGGGCGCGGCCGGGGCGCGGCCGGGGCGCGGCCGGGGCGCGGCCGGCGTCTCAGGACACGGGGGTGGCGTCCGTGGTGAGCGCCGTCAACAGGGGCTCCAGGAAGCGCTGTTCGAGCCTGCCCGGCGGCAGCTGCTCGGGTTCGACGTAGCTCTGCGCCAGGCCTCCCTCGCGGATCGCGATCAGCAGCCGGGCCACCTCGTCCGGGTCCGCGGTGAGGGTGCGTCCGGCCCGGGCGAGGTGGTCGGTGAGCGCCCGGGCGAGCTCGGCGCGCAGCCGGGCGTCGTGCCGGGCCAGCACCCAGGCGGCCTGCCGGTCGCGGATGGCGTGCAGGGTGAACTCGGTGGTGACGAGGTACCAGTCGCGTTCGGCCGGCTCGACCTCGCACAGGACCTCGACCAGCGCCTGCACGGTGAGGTCCTCGGTGGCGATCGAGTCGACCAGTTCGGTCATCCTCCCGACGATCCGGTCGCTGTGCGCGTCGAACAGCGCGAGGAACAGCTCCTCCTTGCTGCTGAAGTTCGAGTAGAACGCGCCCCGGGTGTAGCCGGCCCGCTCGCAGATCTGCTCGATGGTGGCGGCGCGGAAGCCCTGCTCGGCGAAGGTCTCCAGCGCGGCCTGCAGCAGGGCCGCACGGGTGCGCGGTCGTCGCTTGGTCTCACCCTTGGGCATCGGTGGCGTCCCGGTTCACTCGGAGGTCGGCGGTCGGCGGTCGGCGGTCGGAGGCGGCGGACGGATCCCGAAGCCCGGCGGACGGCCCCGCCGGCCGGATTCGACCCCGCATCGGATCCATTGTCGTATCGGATACAGCATTGTATCTTCTGGGGCCATGAGCACCCCACCGCCTCCCGGCGCGGGCACCCCGCTGCCCGCCTCGCTCGCCGCCGCCGTCGGACCGCTGCCCGCCGGAGTCACCCTGCCGCTGCCGCCGACCTTCGACTCGGTGGCCGCCGAACGCCGGTACCGCAAGGAGCAACTCGCCGCGGGATTCCGGCTGTTCGGCCGGTTCGGGTTCTCCGAAGGGGTCGCCGGGCACATCACCGTGCGCGACCCGGAGCACCCCGACCGCTTCTGGGTGAACCCGTTCGGCATGCCCTTCGGCATGATCAAGGCCTCGGACCTGCTCCTCGTCGACCACGAGGGCACCCTGCTGCACGGCAACCGGCCGGTGAACCGGGCCGCCTTCGTGATCCACTCCCAGGTGCACGCGGCCCGCCCGGACGCGGTCGCGGCCGCCCACGCGCACTCCCTGCACGGCAAGGCCTTCTCCAGCCTCGGCATCGCGCTCGATCCGCTCACCCAGGACGCCTGCGCGTTCTTCGAGGACCACGGGCTGTACAGCGACTACCGCGGCGTGGTGAACGAGGTCGACGAGGGCAAGCGGATCGCCGCCGCGCTCGGCCCGCACAAGGCGGTGATCCTGCAGAACCACGGGCTGCTGACGGTCGGCCGGTCGGTCGCCGAGGCGGTCTGGTGGTTCGTCACGATGGAGCGCTCCTGCCAGGCCCAGCTGCTCGCCATGGCGGCCGGCACCCCCAAGCACATCGACCGGGAGACCGCGCTGATCACCCGCGGACAGGTGGGCAGCGACCTGGCCGGCTGGTTCCAGGCCCAGCCGCTCTTCGAGCAGATCGCCGCCACCGACCCGGACCTGACCGGCTGACCCGAGCAACCCGGCACCGAGCCCGGCACCGAGCCCCGCTCCAAGCCCGACCCGCCCTCCCCAGGCCGCTCCGACCGCGTCGGCCGGCCCACCCGACCCGCCGGCTCCGGCCGCCGCCGGAAGGACAGCAGCAGTGGACAAGGAACCGCGGATCGCGGTCTTCGGCGCCGGCAGCATCGGCTGCCACCTCGGGGGCATGCTGGCCGCCGCCGCGGACGTCACCCTGATCGGCCGGCCCGCGGCGATGGCCGCCCTCGACCGCGACGGGCTGACGCTCACCGGCCCCGGCCGCGCCCGGAGGGAGGTGCGCGGGCTGACCCTCGCCACCGACGCGGCCGCCGCCGCGTCCGCGGACTACGTGCTGGTGACCGTCAAGTCCGCGGACACCCGCACCGCCGCGCGCGAGCTGGCGGGGCGGCTGGCACCCGGCGCGGTGGTGATCAGCTTCCAGAACGGCCTGCACAACGCCGACGAGCTGCGGGCCGGGCTCCCGGGCCACCGGGTGCTCGCCGGGATGGTGCCGTACAACGTGCTGCGCAGCGGCCCGGCCGCCGTCCACCAGGGCAGCGGCGGCGCGCTCATGGTCGAGGACGTGCCGGCGGCCGGCGCGTTCGCGACGGCGGCCCGGGCGGGCGGTCTGAGCCTGGCGCTGCGCACGGACATGCCCGCCGTCCAGGCCGCGAAGCTGCTGATGAACCTCAACAACGCGGTGAACGCGCTGTCCGGCCTGCCGCTGCGCGAGGAGCTGGGCACCCGGGCGTACCGGGCCTGTCTGGCCCGGTGCCAGCGGGAGGCGCTCGCCGCCTTCCGGGCGGCGGGCACCGCGCCCGCCCGGCTCGGCCCGGTGCCGCCGCACTGGACGCCCCGGGTGCTCGGGCTGCCGGACGCGGTCTTCCGGAGGGTGGCGGCCGCGAGCCTGCGGATCGACGCCCTGGCCCGGTCGTCCATGTGGGAGGACCTGCAGCGGGGCCGCCCGACCGAGATCGACTCGCTCCAGGGCGAGGTGGTCGCGATCGCGGCCCGGCACGGTCTGGCGGCTCCGGCCAACGCGCGGCTGGCCGCGCTGGTGCACGAGGCCGAGCGGGCCGGGCCGGGCGCCGCCCGCCGGTGGTCGGGCCCGGAGCTGCTGGCGGCACTCGGCCCGGCGGATGCTTGACAGAATCAACCTTTCAGGCCTACCGTCGCCCACGTTATTTCATGCGATGAACCATCGGGGCGCCCGCCGCCCCGAGGCGCCGCCAGGCCCGCGTCCCCGGAGACCACGCCCATGACCCCGCACGACCACGGCACCGCCGTCGCCGCCGAGACCGCCCGCTTCGTCGCCGCCGTGCAGCACGCCGACCCGACGCTCCCGGTGCCCGGCTGCCCGGGCTGGACCGTCGCCGACCTGGTCCGCCACGCCGGCAGCGTGCAGCGCTGGTTCACCGTCCTGCTCCGGCAGCGGATCCAGGAGCCCCCGCGCAGCCGCGACGTCGACCTGCGGCTGCCGGAGAGCACCGAGGACTACCCGGCCTGGCTGGCGGAGTCCGCCGAGGAGGCCGCCACCGCCTTCGCCGACCTCGACGCGCCGATGTGGGCCTGGGGCGCCGACCAGCACGCCCGCTTCTGGGTGCGCCGGATGCTGTTCGAGACCCTCGTCCACCGGGTCGACGCCGAGGTCGCACTCGGCCTCACCCCCACCGTCGACCCGGTCCTCGCGGCCGACGGCGTGGCCGAGTTCCTCACCAACCTGCCCTTCGCCACCCTCTTCGCGCCCGGGACGGCCGAGCTGCGCGGCGACGACCGGACCATCCGCTTCGCCCGCACCGACGGCGAGGGCGACTGGCTGGTCCGGCTGCGCCCCGACGGCTTCGCCCTGGACCCCGACGGCGCGGACACCACCGCCGACGCCACCCTCCGGGCCACCGCCGCCGACCTGCTGCTGGTGCTCTACGGCCGCCTCGACCGCACCGCCCCCGCCGTCGCGACGTCCGGCGACCAGGAGCTGCTGGACCACTGGTTCGCGCACTCCGCCTTCTGACGCACGCCGATCACGGCCCGCACCCGGCCGCCCCGCGGGGCGGGTGCGGGCCTGACAGGGCGACCGGTACCTGACGGTGCGTCAAGGAGACTACCGCCCAGGGCTGGTGCCGGGCGGCCGAACCGCCGAACCCCGGCAGGGCGCCGCCCCGCCCCGGGGACGGGGGGCGGGGGCGGGGCGGCGCCGGTCCTCAGCCCGCCAGGAAGCGCTCCCGGTGGACCTGTTCCTGGGGCACCCCGCCCTGCAGGGCGGCGCGCAGCACGGCGTCGACCAGCGGCGGCGGTCCGCAGACGTACACGTCCGGTGCGGTGCCCGCGAGTTCGGGCAGGGCCGCGGCGAACCGGTCGGCCGGGGTGCCGGTCGGGCCGGACCAGCCGCCGGACGGCTTCCAGACGCAGACGTCGTACCGGAAGCCCGGCAACTCCTCGGCGACGGCCGCGAGTTCGCGCACCCCGAAGACGTCCTTCGGCTCGTTGACGCCCAGGAACAGCCGGGCCGGCTGCGGGTCCTGCCATTCGGCCATCCGGCGGACCATCGCCAGCAGCGGGGCCAGTCCGGTGCCGCCGGCCACGAACCAGCGCGGGCGCAGCCCGGTCTCGTGCAGGCCGAAGGCGCCCTGGGGACCGTGCACGGTGAGGCGGTCGCCGGGGCGGGCCCGGTGGGCGAGGTGGGTGGAGAACCGCCCGCCCTCCCGCAGCCGGACGTAGAACTCCAGCCGCCCCTCCCAGTTGCCGGTGTTGGCGAGGGAGTAGGCCCGCTTCACCTCGCTGCCGGGCGCCTGGAGTTCCATGAACTGGCCGGGGTCGAACTGGCAGTCGGCGTCCCCGTCGAGCCGCAGTTCGAGCCGTACGGTGTCCTGCGCGACCGGTTCGAGCGCGGTGATGACGGCCTCCCGGACGGGGATCCCGCCGTACAGGATGCGGGACTGCTCGTACGGCAGGGCGGCGGTCAGCGGCCCGCACGGGAAGGTGCGGCACAGCAGGACGTCGCCGCGCTCGCGTTCGTCCTCCGGGAGGGCCAGTGCGCTGTGGGTGCCCAGCTCGTACCGGCCGTCGGTCACGGAGGCGTGGCACGAGCCGCAGGTGCCCTGGTGGCAGGAGGCCGGCAGGGCGGCGCCCGCCTCCGCCGCGGCCTCCAGCACGCTGGCGCCGGGGGCGCAGGTGAACTCCAGGCGCCCGCCGTCGCTGGTGGTGAGGACCACCGGGGCGGGTTCGGGCGCGCTCACGACGCCGTCCGCTCCAGCGCCGCGGCCAGGTCGGCGCCGGCGTCGCCGGTCACCCGCAGGCCGAAGCGCTCGACCAGGCCGTCGACCAGGGCCGGGGTGAGGAAGCCGGGCAGCGAGGGGCCGAGGTGGATGTCGCGGATGCCGAGCGCCAGCAGCGTGAGCAGCACGGCGACGGCCTTCTGCTCGGTCCAGGCGAGCGCCAGGGTGAGGGGCAGGTCGTCGATGCCGCACTCGAAGGCGTCGGCCAGCGCCGTCGCGATCCTGATGGCCGAGTAGGTGTCGTTGCACTGCCCGAGGTCGAGCAGCCGCGGGATGCCGTCGATCTCGCCGAAGTCGTGCCCGTTGAACCGGTACTTGGCGCAGCCGAGGGTGAGCACCACGCTGTCCCGGGGCGCGCCGAGCGCGAAGTCGGTGTAGTAGTCGCGCCCGGGGGTGGGGCCGTCGCAGCCGCCGACGAGGAAGAAGTGCCGGATCGCGCCCCGGCGTACGGCGTCGACGACCTGGTCGGCGACGGAGAGGACGGCGTCGCGGCCGAAGCCGACGGTGATGAACCGCTCCTCGGCCGGGCTCTCCGGGAAGCCGGGCAGCGCCTTGGCGGCCTGGACCACGGGGGTGAAGTCGCGGCCGGTGAGGTGGCGGACGCCGGGCCAGCCGACCGGTCCGGCGGTGAAGATCCGTCGGCGGTAGCTGACGTGCGGTTCGATGATGCAGTTGGAGGTCATCAGGATCGGGCCGGGGAAGGCGGCGAACTCCCGCTGCTGGTCCTGCCAGGCGCCGCCGTAGTTGCCGGCGAGGTGCGGGTGGGCCTTGAGCAGCGGGTAGGCGTGCGCGGGGAGCATCTCGCCGTGGGTGTAGACGTTGATGCCCTGGTCCTTGGTCTGCTCCAGCAGGGCCTCCAGGTCCCGCAGGTCGTGGCCGCTGACCAGGATCGCCTTGCCGGCGACGGGCGTGGTGCGGACGGCGGTGGGCTGCTGGGCGCCGTAGGTGCCGGTGTTGGCGTGGTCGAGCAGTTCGATGGCCGCCAGGTTGAGCCGGCCGAGGCCGACGGCGCGCTCCAGCAGGTCGGCGGCGTCGGCCGGTCCGCCGGCCAGGTGGGCCAGGGCGTCCTCCACCCCGGCGTACACCTCGGCGCTCTGCCGGCCCAGCACGTGCGCGTGGTGGGCGTAGGCGCAGATGCCCTTCAGGGCGTACAGGTGGAGCGAGCGCAGCCCGACGACGTCCGGGCCGACCAGGGCGAGCCCGGTGTCGACGCGCACGTCCTGCGCCTGGCGCGCGAGTTCGGCGGGGTTCGCGCCGGGCGCCCAGACGGCCGGGCCGGTGAGCGCCTTCGGCTCGTGACCCGCGGCGCGCGCGGCCCGCTCGTACCCCGCTCTGACCCGGTCCCGGACGGCGACGGCCTCCTGGATCAGGGCGGCGAAGCGGGTGGGGTTGAAGTTGACGTTGGTGAGCGTGGTGAACATCGCGGAGAGGACGAAGGCCGCCGCGTCGTCGTCCGGGGCGCCGAGGGCGCGGGCCTCGGCGGCGTACTGGGCGATGCCCTTGACCGCGTGGACCAGCAGGTCCTGGAGGTCCGAGGTGGTGGAATCCTTGCCGCAGTTGCCGATCAGGCCGGCGCAGCCGGGGGTGGTGCCGGTGCGGTCGGTCTGTTCGCACTGGTAGCAGAACATGCGGGTCCTCCGGGACTCGTGGGGCCGTCGTGCCGGGCGGTCCGCGGGAGGCCCGCCGTCGGCCCCTCCAGGATCGGGTCGGGGCGCGGGGGCGCCCAGGGTCGGACGACCCGGTCGCCGGGGCCCGGTGGTCCCTCTCCGTCAGTCGGGCGGTGCGGCGTCCGGGGTGCCGTCCTCCCCCGCCCAGGCGCGGTAGGCGGCGACCGCCGTCGACAGGGCGGGGAAGATCCGGTCCGCGCCGACGGAGTCGCTCAGGCCGTACGCGTCGAGCTCGGCCCGCAGGTCCTGCTTGACCCGGGCGAGGGCGAACACGATGCCGCGGTCGGCCAGTTCGAGCCGCAGGGCGTCCAGCGAGTCCAGCGCGGTGATGTCCACCTCGACGTTCGCCTCGGTGTTGAGGACGAACCACCGTACCGGCTCGGGCTGTTCGGCCAGGGCGGCGAGGGCGCGGCGGCGGAGGTTCTCCGCGTTGGCGAAGAACAGCGGGGAGTCGTAGCGGTAGATCAGCAGTCCGGGGATCGTCCGCGCCTCGGGGTAGTCGTCGACGTCGTGCATCCCGGCCACGCCCGGGACGACGCCCAGCACCGCGTCGTGCGGTCGCGCGACCCGGCTGAGCAGCTCGATCACCGACAGTCCGACGGCCACCAGCACGCCGTAGAGGATGTCCAGGGCCAGCACGCCGACCATGCAGCCGAGTGCGAGCAGCAGTTCGCGGCTCCGGAAGGAGGCCAGTCGGCGGAAACCGGCGAGGTCGATCATCCGCACCGCGGCGAACACCACCAGGGCGCCGAGCACCGCGTCCGGAGTGTCGTGCAGCAGCGGGCTGAGGAACAGCAGCACGGCGACCACGCCGAGGCCGGCGGCGAGCGCGTACGCCTGGCTGCGGCCGCCCGCCGACTCGGCCAGCGCGGTACGGCTGGCGCTGCTGCTCACCGGGAAGCCCTGGAAGAACCCGGCGCCGAGGTTGACCGCACCGAGGCCCAGCAGTTCCTGGTTGGCGTCCAGCCGCCCCTCCCCGCCGGTCTTCTCGAAGGCGCGCGCGGTGAGGATGAAGTCGGTGTAGCCGACGAGCAGGATGCCCAGCGCGGGCAGCACCAGCCGGTTCAGCTCGGAGAGGTCCGGCAGCTTGGGCACGGGCAGTCCGGCCGGGATCTCGCCGATCACCGCGATGCCGTGGTCCTTGAGCGAGAACGCCGCCGAGACCGCGGTGCCGAGGACGACGGCCAGCAGCGGGCCGGGCAGGCGCGGGAGGAAGCGGGCCACCAGGAAGAGGAAGAGCAGGGTCGCGACGCTGAAGGCGACGGTCGGCAGGTGGGCCTCGGTGATGTCCGCCGCGAACGACCTCAGCTGCGGGAAGAAGCCCTCGCCGCGCACGTCGATCCCGGTGAGCTTGGACAGCTGGTCGACGATCATGATCAGTGCCACGCCGGCGAGGTAGCCGATCAGCACCGGCCGGGAGAGCAGGTCGGCGACGAAGCCGAGCCGGGCCAGCCACGCCAGCACGCACAGCAGGCCGACCACCACGGCGAGGCCCGCGGCCAGGACGGCGTAGCGGCCGGTGTCGCCGCCGGCCATCGGCCCGACCACGGTGGCGGTCATCAGCGCGGTGGTCGACTCGGGCCCGACCGACAGCAGGCGGGACGAGCCGACCAGGGCGTACAGCACGATGGCGGGCAGGATGGCCCACAGTCCGGTGACGGGCGGCAGGCCCGCGACGCTCGCGTACGCCATGACCTGCGGCACGAGGTAGGCCACCACGGTGGCACCGGCCAGCAGGTCGCCCCGCAGCCAGGCGCGCCGGTAGCGGCGGAGCACCGCGAGCCCCGGCAGGGTGGGCACCACGCGGCGCCATCCTCGGTCGGGTGCACCGGTGGCCATGGTTCTCCTCAGGGACTCCGGAACCCCGTCACGGGCGGGCGGCGACGGCGGCCGTGTCGCGGGCGGCCGGCGATCTGCGGGCCAGGAACTTGCCCAGCTCCCACAGCAGCAGGAGGGCGACGGCGGCCAGCAGCGCCCAGCCGAACTGCCGGGCGTTGATGTCGGTGGTCCCGAGGATGCGGTGGAACGCGTCCATCTGGGTGACCAGCACCGCGAGGACGAACTCGCCCAGGGCCGCCCGGTTCATCTGCTTGCTGTCGAAGGTGTCGGCGCTCAGCGCGGACGCCCGCTCGCTGCGGCACTCGAAGGCCGCCACGATCAGGCAGAGCGCGAAGGCGGTGAACGCGATCGAGTTGCCGACCTGCGCGCTGTGGTAGTGCGCCTCGCCCAGCTTGGTCAGCCCGAGCAGGGCGACGGTGACGGCCAGTCCGGCGAGCCCGACGGTGACCATCACCGGACCGGTCAGCACCGTCTCGCCGCGCGGGCGCGGGGTGCGCCGCATCAGACCGGGGCTCTCCCGGTCGAAGCCGAGGGCGAAGCCGAACGGGGCGTTGACCACGAAGTGGACCCACAGGACCTGTGCCGGGGTGAACGGCTCGCCCGCGGCGATGTTCAGGAGCGCGGCGCCGAGGAAGGTCAGCACGAAGGTCACCAGCAGCACCAGGACGAACCGGATGTACTTGGTGAGGTTGTCGTAGAGCTTCCGGCCCTCCTCCACGGCGTAGACGATGGTGGCGAAGTTGTCGTCGGAGAGGACCATCCGGCTCGCGTTCTTCGCCGCGTCGGTGCCGCTGCCCATGGCGATCCCGATGTCGGCGGCCTTGATGGCCGGCGCGTCGTTGACGCCGTCGCCGGTCATCGCGACCACGTCGCCCTTCTTCTTGAGCGTGGCGGCGAGCAGCACCTTGTGCTCGGGCGCGACCCGGCCGACCACGCCGATGCCGTCGATCCGGGCCAGCCGCTCGTGCTCCGGCAGGGCGGCGAAGTCGGCGCCGAGGACGGCCTCGCCGTCGATGCCCAGTTGGCGGGCGATGGCCGCCCCGGTGGTCACGTCGTCGCCGGTCACCATGCGGACCCGGATGTGCGCGGCCTGCGCGCTGGCGACCGCCACCCGGGACTCCTCGCGCGGCGGGTCGACCATGGCCACCAGGCTGGTCATCCGCAGGCCGTCGACGAGCGCCAGGAGGTCGCCGTCCGGGTCGAACTCCGCCGGGTCCAGGTCACGGACGGCCCCGGCCATCACCCGCAGTCCCTCGCCGCCCATCCGCTCGGTCTGCGCCTGGGCGCGTCCGCTGAGGTCCGCGTCCCAGGGGACTACGGCGCCGTTGGAGAGCGCGGTGGCGGCGCGGGCCGTCACCGCGGGCGCCGCGCCCTTCACGAAGCACCGCACCACCGGCCGGCCGTCCGCGTCCTTCGCCTCGTTGAAGCTGGCCATCAGCTTGTAGCTCGGGTCGAAGGGCAGGGTGGCGAGGCGGGGGAAGCGCTCCCGGGTGGCCTCGATGTCCAGCCCGGCCTTGTGGCCGAGGACGAGCAGGGCGCCCTCGGTCGGGTCGCCGACGACCCGGCCCTCGACCAGCTTGGCGTCGTTGGCGACGAGGTAGGGCAGGACGGCCTCCTCGATGCTCGGCGCGGAGCCCGCGGCGTGGTGGATGCTCCCGTCGAGGCGGTAGCCGGTGCCGGAGACGGTGTAGCGGTCCACGGGGGTGACCACCTCCACCACCGTCATCTGGTTCATCGTCAGGGTGCCGGTCTTGTCGGAGTTGATCGCCGAGGTGAAGCCGAGCGTCTCGACGGACGGCAGCTCCTTGACGATCGCGTTCCGCTTGGCCAGGTTGAGGCTGCCCACGGAGAGGATGACCTGGCTGACCGTCGGCAGCGCCTCCGGGATGGCCGCGATGGCCAGCGAGACCGCGCTGACGAACAGGGCGTCCCAGGCCTGGTCGCGGCTGCGGCCGAGCGCGAACATCACGATCATGGTCAGGCCGGCCGCCGCCGCGATCCACAGCGTCAGCGTGTTGAGCTCCCTGGTGAGCGGTGACTGCTCCTTCTCGGTGGCCGACAGCATCCCGGAGATCTTGCCCAGTTCGGTGCCCTCCCCGGTCGCGGTGATGACGAGCAGTCCGCTGCCGTGGGTCACCGGGGTGTTCATGAACGCCATGTCGGTCTGGTCACCCGGGCTCAGCCGCTCGCCCGTCACGGTGCCGGCGTCCTTCGCGGCGGGGACGCTCTCACCGGTCAGCGCCGACTCGTCGATCTGCAGCGCGCTGGCCTCGACGATCCGGCCGTCCGCCGGGACCTCGTCGCCCGCCCGGACGAGCACCACGTCGCCCACGACCAGCTGCTCGGCCGGGATCTCCGCCTCCGTACCGTCCCGCCGCACCCGCGCGGTGGCCTTCATCATCGACCGCAGCGCGTTCATCGCGCTCTCGGCCTTGCCCTCCTGCCGCAGGCCGACGACCGCGTTGAACAGGGTCAGCACGATCAGCAGGATCGCGGTGGTCCACTCCTTGATCGCCAGCGAGACCACCGCCGCCGCCACCAGGATGATCTGCATGTAGCTGCGGTACTGGTCGAGGAAGCGCAGCCAGTTCGGCCTCGCCTTCTCCTCGGGCAGCGCGTTCGGCCCGTGCGCGGCGAGCAGTTCGGCCGCCCTGGCCGCCGTCAGCCCGGTCGCCGGGTCCACGCCGAGCGCCGCCGCGACCTCCCGGGCGGGCCGCGCGTACCAGGGGTCCGGGGGCTCCTGCGGTCCGGGCAGACCGCTCTGCTCCGCCATGTCCACTCCTCAAGTCCGGAAGGTCGACGTCGCCTCAGTCGGTGCGGTGCTCGGCCGCGTACGGGTCGCGCGCGGCGCCCCTGGGGGCCTCCCGCTCCAGGCGGCGCTTGGCGACGAGGAGTTCCTTCCGCGCCTCGTCCCCGACCGTGGGGTACTGCGGATCGATCCCGATCAGCGTGTGGGCGAGCACCGCCGCCGCGCAGATGCGCGCGAACCACTTGCGGTCGGCCGGCACGACGTACCAGGGCGCCCAGGGCGTGCTCGTGGCCGACAGCATCTCGGAGAACGCCTCCTGGTAGTCGTCCCACCGCTCGCGCTCGCGGATGTCGGCCGCGGAGAACTTCCAGTTCTTCTCCGGCAGGTCGATCCGCTTCAGGAAACGGGTGCGCTGCTCCTCCTTCGAGAGGTTCAGGAAGACCTTCACCACCTTGATCCCGTTGTCGGTGAGGTAGCGCTCCCAGTCGTTGATCTCCCGGTAGCGGCGGTGCCAGACCCCGGGGCCCTTGGCCTCCTCGGGCAGCTTCTGCCGGTCGAGGTTCTCCGGGTGGACCCGCACCACCAGGACCTCCTCGTAGTGGGACCGGTTGAAGATCCCGATGTCGCCGCGGGCCGGGAGCCGCTGCGCGTACCGCCACAGGTAGTCGTGGTCCAGCTCCTCCGTCGAGGGCACCTTGAAGCCGCTCACCTTGACGCCCTGCGGGTTCACCCCGCTCATGACGTGGCGGATCGTCCCGTCCTTGCCGCCGGCGTCGAGCGCCTGGAGGCAGAGCAGCACGCCGTAGGTGTCCTGGGCCGCCAGCCGCGCCTGGTACTCCGCGAGCAGTGAGACGCCGGTGCGCAGCAGCTCCGCGCCCTGCCGCTTCTTCAGGCCCGCCTTGTAGCGGGGGTCGAAGTCCTCCGCCAGGTCCACGCTCGAACCCGGCTTCACCCGCAGCGGCTTGACGAACTTCGCAATGCGCTTGGCCGTCCGTGCGTCCGACATCGCCCGTACCACGTCCTCTCGGGAGAGTGCTACGTGCCACGCTGCGGCAGCCGGGTGGACGCGGCAATCCGACGGCGTCCTTCCGGGGCGGCCTGGTCGGCGGTCCGGCCGGGGTCCGGCCGGGGTGCGGGCCGGCGGTTGTGAAGGCGGGCCCCCGGGCCCCGGGTACCCCGTCCGGTGGCCGGGTGTGGCGGCACCGGGGTGCCGGGCCGACGATGGGCCTGTCGTGCGCACCCCCTCTGACCGGAGACCATCATGGCGACCCTGACGGTATGGCGCTTCCCCACCGCGACCGGAGCCGACGAAGCCCTCGAAACACTGAAGAAACTGCAGCGCCAGGAGCTGATCAAGGTCCAGGACGGAGCCGTGGTCAGCTGGCCGGGCGACGCCCGGAAGCCGAAGACCCGCCACCTGAGCGACATGACCGGCATGGGCGCCCTGGGCGGTGCCTTCTGGGGCTTCCTGCTCGGGCTGATCTTCTTCGTGCCGATCCTCGGGGCCGCGGTGGGCGCGGCCGGCGGCGCGCTGGGCGGCCACCTCGCCCACCTCGGCATCGACGAGGACTTCATCAAGCGGCTGCGGGACAAGGTGACGCCCGGCACCTCCGCGCTGTTCGTCCTCAGCACGGACGCCGTGCTCGACGCCGTCCGGGCCTCGTTCGAGGGCATGCACGCCGAGCTCCTGGAGACGAACCTCTCGCCCGAGGAGGAGGCCCGGCTGCGCGAGGCATTCACCGAGGGCGAGTGAGGACCGGGCCGCGGGGCGCGTCCTCCGCTCCGGGCGGGGGGCTCCGGGCCGGACGGTCCGGGTGGCCACGGTTCGCCTGGCCGCCAGCCGACGACGTCCGGGCGGTGAGGCCGCCGACGTCCGGGTGCTGAGGAGGAGGCGCGCGCCGTGACGGCGGGCGCCCCGTCGGCGTCCCGGGCGCACGAGATCGTCCGTCCCCGGGCGCGCGCCGTCGGACCGACCGGTGCGCCGACGGCTGCGCCGGACGAGCGCCGGGAGGAATCCGGCCACGACCGGGTTCCCCGGGGGTGATCGTGCGCCACCGAACGGTACGCACCCCCCGGGTGACGACCGCGGCGCCGCCGCCGGCCGCTGCGGGTCCGCCGCTCCGGCGGGCTGCCGCCGCCGTGGACCACCGGCCGGGCCGCGCGACCTGCGCCCGAGTCGATCAGTCCCCCGCCGCCCCGCGACGGGGCGCAGTCGTCCCTGCACCCGGAGCGATCACCGCTGGTGGGGGGCCATGCCATTCATTCCGATCAATATTCCGATGGGATATTCGGCCAAACATCCCGGAGCCTCTGGCGTCCGGTCGAACGCTGACCGCAGACTCTCCCCGGGCCGCTCACCAGGTGCCCAGGTCTCCCACCCGAGGCCTTCACACGAGCGGCCCGCCTCTCCCAGGTTTCTCCCCCGGCCCAGTGGTGCCGTGCGCCCGGACGACGGTGCGCGGCGACGCTGCTCGACGCCTCCTGGAGGATTCCGATGGACATGCGCTACGAGGCGTACTCCTACGCCGACCCGCTCTTCTACGACTCGCCGGTCCGCTGGGCCACGCTGGAGGAGTTCCCCGAGGCGGTCGAACCGGCACCCGCCGGCTGGACGCGCAACGCCCGCGAGGTGTGGGTGGGATTCCAGCCCGACGACCTCCGGCTGCCCGAGCAGGGCTGGAAGATCCACGTCTCGGCGTGCATGGACAACGCCCCGCGGATCCTGGACGTCGTCCGCACCCACTGCTTCACCCACCGCGTGGCGTTCAAGTTCCTGCGCAGCCCGGCCCTGGTCCAGACGCAGAACGCGAAGTACGCCCCGCGCGGCTCCAGCGGCAAGTTCATGACGCTCTACCCGGTCGGCGACGACGCCCTGGAGCGATGTCTCACCGACCTCGACGCCGCCCTCGCCGGCGAACCCGGACCGTACATCCTCTCCGACCTCCGCTGGCGGGAGGGCCCGCTCTACCTGCGCTACGGCGGGTTCGTCGAGCAGTTCTGCCGCACCGAGACCGGCGAACTGGTCCTCGCCTTCCGCGAACCCTCCGGCGCGCTGCGCCCCGACGTCCGCCGGGCCGTCTTCGAGGTGCCCGAGTGGGCACCGGTGCCCGCCGTCCTCGCCCCGGCCCTGGCCGACCCGGCGCGGACCGGCCCGAGCGAGTTCCCGTACGCGGTGGAACGGGCCCTGCACTTCTCCAACGGCGGCGGCATCTACCTCGGCCGGCACAACGACGGCGGTCCGCAGGTGGTGCTGAAGGAGGCCCGGCCGCACGCCGGCCTGGACCAGCGCGGCGAGGACGCCGTCCGTCGGCTCGGACGCGAACACGACGTGCTGCAACGACTGCGCGGCCTGGACGCCGTGCCGGACGCCCTCGGGTACCTCACCGCGTGGGAACACCACTTCCTGGTCCAGGAGTACGTCGAGGGCGAACCGCTGCACCGCTGGTTCGGGCTCAACTACCCGCTGGTGCACCCGGACGCGGACGCCGCCGCCGTCGAGGAGTACCGGACCGAGGCGCTGCGCATCCTCGACGCCGTGACCGAGGGCCTGCGCACGATCCACGACCGCGGCATCGTGTTCGGCGACCTCCACCCGCGCAACCTGATCGTCCGGCCGGACGGCAGCGTCACCTTCGTCGACTTCGAACTCGCCTCCCCCGTCGACGAGTTCCTCCGGCCCGCGCTCGGCGCAGCCGGCTTCGCGGCCCCGCCCGGACTGACCGGGTTCGCGGTCGACGAGCACGCGCTGGCCGCCATCCGGCTGTGGCTCTTCCTGCCGCTCATGCCGCTGACCGTTCTCAGCCCCGGCAAGGCGGGTGCGCTCGTCCGCGCCGCCCGGCACCGGTTCGGACTGTCCCCGCTGCTGCTGCCCGACCCGCCGGCTCCGGCCGCCGCGGCCGCGGGTACTGCGGCCCCGGGCGCTGCGGCCGCGGGTGTCCCGGCCCCGGGCGCCGTGGGAGCTCCGGACCACGCCTTCGAGGAGCTGCTGGACGGCGGGCCCGACAGCTGGCCCCGGCTGCGCGCGGAACTCACCGCCGCCATCACGGCCGCCGCCACACCGGACCGCACCGACCGGCTCTTCCCCGGCGACCCGGGCCAGTTCACCCATGACGGACTCGGCCTGTCCTACGGCGCGGCCGGGGTGCTCTGGGCCCTGCACACCACCGGCGCCGAGATCGACCCCGACCACGTCCGCTGGCTGACCGCGGCGGTGCACCGGGAACCCTGCCGGTCCGGCCTGTTCATCGGCGCACACGGCGTCGCCTACATCCTGGACCTGCTCGGACGGCGCACCGAGGCCCTCGACCTGCTCGAACGGCTCGGCAAGGACGACGTCGACGGCCTCGGCCCCGACCTCGCCGGCGGCCTGGCCGGAGTCGGCCTGACCCTCTGCCACTTCGCGCGGACCACCGGCGACCGGGCCCTGCACGAAGCCGCCGTGGACGCCGCCGAACGCGCCGTCACCAAGCTCGGACTCCACCTGCCGGACGGCGCGGCCACCGGGGCGGGGGCCGCGGCCGGGGCGCGGACCGGGTTGATGCACGGCCCCACCGGAGCCGCCCTCCTGCTGCTGCACCTCTTCGAGGACTCCGGCGACCCGGCGCTGCTGGACCTCGCCCGGCGCGCCCTGGACCGTGACCTCGCCCGCTGCGTCCTCGCCGAGGACGGCACTCTCCAGGTCGACGACGGCACCCGGGTCCTGCCCTACCTGGAGTCCGGCAGCGCCGGCATCGCCGCCGTCCTCCACACCTACCTGCGGCACCGTCCGGACGCCGCGCTCGCCGAACGGCTGGAGCAGATCCGCGGCGCCGCCCGGCCCGAGTTCATCGTCCAGTCGGGCCTGTTCAACGGACGGGCCGGCCTGATCGCGCTGCTCCGGCAGGCCCAGGGCGGGGGCACGGAGCACGCGGACACGATCCGCCGCCACATCCGCCGGCTCGCCTGGCACGCCATCCCCTACCAGGGCCACCCGGCCTTCCCCGGCGAGCAGTTGCTCCGCCTGTCGATGGACCTCGCCACCGGCACCGCCGGCGTGCTGACCGCGCTCGGGGCGGTGTTCGCGGACAGTCCGGCGATGCCGTTCTGGCCCTCCGCGGCGGGCCCGGTCGGACCGCGCGCCAACCCCGCCTGAGCGGCCGGTCGTCCCGACCACCCGACCCGTCCCGACCACTCGGACCATCCGGACCACCCGGACCACCCGGACCACCCGGACGTCCCGCCCGGTCCGACTGTTCCCACGGCACGCCGAGCGCCACCTCCGGCCGGCTGCCCACCCCGCGGCGTCACCGCCGCCCACGAGTTCCGGCGACTGCCGGGAGCACCGCACCACCACCCGATGGGAGTTCACCATGTCGATCCTGAACCTGCAGGCCCTGGAGACCGTCGAGGAGACCGTCGAGTACCGCTCGGTCCTCAGCTCGCTGAGCGCCGTCAACTGCACCAACAGCACGGTCAGCACCCTGCTCTGCCTCTGAGCAACCGCCGGCCGCGGGCTCGTCCCGCGGCCGGCGTCCGAGGCGGGCCGGCCCCGTGGGTCCGGGGCCCGGCCCGCCGAGGACGCCACCGGGCCCCGGTCACGCGACCGGGGCCCGGTTCCCGTTCCGGCCCCTTCCCGCCCTTCCCGGCCCTCCCGGGCCCGGTCCCGGTTCCCGGGCCGGGCGGGGCACCCGTCCGGAGGTCACCCGTGCCGACCGAACCCTCCCCGCCTGCGGCGCTCCGAACGGATCCCGCCCGTACGGATCCCGCCCGTACAGATCCTGACCACACGGATCCTGACCACACGAATCCGGCCCGTACGGCACCCGCGCCGGCCGGCCCGGCACCGCGCGGCGGCCCTCCCCGGGCCGATCCCCCCGGCCCGGCCCCCGCGCGGCCCGCCGGCGGGAAGCGGCGGACAACGGGCCTGCGCCAGGTGCTCGCCCTCACGCACCGCCGGTCGGCCGTCATGGCCCTCGCCGTCGCCACCAGCACGGGCGCGACCCTGGCCCTCCCCGCCGTCCTCGCCCACGCCGTCGACGCGGCGCTGGCCGGCGCGGGCGCCCGGGGCGTCCTGCCGCTGGCCGGGACGCTCGTCCTGCTCGCCGGCTCCGAGGCCGTCGGCCAGTACGCCGGCCCCGCGATCTCCACCGACGCCACCGCACGCCTGCGCGAGCACGCAGTGCGCCGGGTGCTCGCCGGCAGCCCGCTCGGGGCGCACCGGCTCCCGGTCGGCGACGTCGCGGCCCGGCTGACCGCCAGCGCCCCGCAGGCCGCCCTCGCCGCCCCGGCCGTGGTCTACTCCGTGGCCCAACTCGCCATGGCCGTAGCGGCCCTGGTGGCCCTGGCGGTGCTCGCGCCGACCGCCGCGCTCGCCTTCCTCGGCACCGCCCCGCTCGGGTACGCGGCGATCCGCCGCCAGCTGCGCCGCACCACCCGGCTCGGCGAGGGGTACCAGCAGGCGCAGGCCGACATCGCGGTCCGGCTGCTCGACGCCGTCTCCGGCAGCCGCAGCATCGCCGCCGCGCACGCGGTGGACCGCGAGATCGCGCGCGTCCTGCGCCCCGTCCCCGCGCTGTCCCGGCACGGGCGGGAGCTCTGGGACAGTCAGCGCCGGATCGCCTGGTGCTCGGCCCTGCTCGCCCCGGCGACCCAACTCGCCGTGCTGGCGGCCGCCGGAACCGCGGTGGGCGCCCACGCGCCGTCCGTCGGCGGGCTGCTGGCCGCGCTCGGCTACACCGGCATCGGGCTCGGCGGGTTCGGCGCCGCCCAGAGCCTGCTCGACGTCTCCCGGGCCCGCGCCGGGACCGCCCGGCTCACCGAGCTGCTGGACGCCCCGGTCCGCGCCCCGGGCACCCGTCCGCTGCCGGCCGCCGCGGGCGGCGGCGGACGCCTGGAGCTGCGCGGGGTGGTCGTCCACGGGCCCGGCGGCCCCGTCCTCGACCGGCTCGACCTGACCGTCCCCGGCGGGAGTTGGATCGCCGTGGTCGGTGCCGACGACGCCGCCACCGCCGCGCTCGCCGCCGTCGCCGCCGGCCTGCTCGACCCGGACGAGGGGACCGTCCTGCTGGACGGCGTCCCGCTGCCCGCCGTCCACCCCGACGAGCTGCGCACGGCCGTCGCCTGCGCCTTCGCCGATCCCGCCCTGCCCGGCCGGACGGTCGCGGACGCCATCGGCCTGGGCCTGCCGCCCGGCCCGGCGGAGCGCCTGCACCGGGCCGCCCGGGCGGCCGGGGCCGACGTGTTCGTCCGCCGCCTCCCGGAGGGCTACCGCACCCCGCTGAGCCGAGCCCCGTTCTCCGGCGGGGAGCGCCAACGACTGGGAATCGCACGGGCGTTGGCCCGCGACGCCCGGCTGCTCGTGCTGGACGACGCGACCTCCTCCCTGGACGCGGCCACCGAGAACCGGGTGCTGCAGGCCCTGCGGGACGAGGCCGGCGACCGCACCCGGCTGGTGGTCACCCGGCGGGCCGCGGTGGCCGCCCACGCCGACGCGGTGGTCTGGCTCCGCGCGGGCCGGGTCCACGCGCAGTCCACGCACGAAGCGCTCTCCGGCGTGCCCGCCTACCGGGCCCTGTTCGGCGGCGGCCCGCAGGACTGAGGCGGTCCGGCCCCCCGGGCCTCCGCGCGCCCGCCGTCAATCGCCGCGCCGTCACCTGCTGCCCGTCACCTCCCGCCACGTCACCCGCTGCCACCCCCGCCACGTCACCCACGGCCCGTCGCCCGGGAAGGTGCCCCGATGCCCCCGTCCACCGCTCGCCGCCCGGAACGACCGCACCCGCCGGAACGGCCCCACCCGCGGGAACGGCCCCACCCGCGGGATCGACCGCACCGACCGGCCCTGCACCTGCTGCGTTCCGCACTGGCCCGGAGCCGGCCGGCGGTGCTCCGGCTCCTCGCCTGGTCACTGCTCTCGGCGGCGCCGGCGCTGGTGTCGGGCAAGGCGCTGGCGCTGGCGGTCGACCGCGGCTTCATCGCCGGCCGGCCGGCCCAGGCGGCGGGCTGGCTCGCCCTGTTCGCCGTGGTCTCGCTGGCCGGCGCGTGGGCGTCACGGCAGGCGTACCCGTGGCTGGCCGAGGTCGTCGAGCCGATGCGCGACCGGCTGCTGGGCGGGGTGGTGTCCGGCATGCTCCACGACGCCGCGGCCGCGCCCGGGCGACCGGACGGTTCGGGGGCGGTCGCGGTCGCCCGGCTCACCCGTCAGGTCGAGGTGGTCCGGGACACCGTCGCGGGACAACTGCTGGTGGTGTCCCACTTCGCGCTGACGGTGGTCGCCGTGGTGGCCGGCAGCGCCGCCCTCGCCCCGGCCGCCGCCGCGCTGATCGCGGGCCCGCTGCTGCTGTCGCTGCTCGCCTTCGCGGCCCTCGCCCCGGCCACCGCCCGGCGCCAGCGGGAGGCCTTCGCGGCGGAGGAGGAGCTGGCGCGGTCCTGCGCCGACGTCCTGCGGGCGCTGCGCGACCTGGTCGCGTGCGGCGCCCGGGACGGGGCCGAGCGCGAGGTGCTGGCCACCGTCGCGGCGAACGAGGCGGCCGGCCTGGCCCTGGCCCGGCTCGCGGGCGCGCGCCGGCTGATCGTGTCCCTGGGCGCGCACCTGCCGCTGCTGCTGGTCGTCCTGGCGGCGCCGGGCCTGGTCGGCCGGGGGCTGACCCCGGGCGCGGTGGTCGGCGTGCTGGCGTACCTGACGGGCACACTGGAACCGGCCCTGCGGCTGCTGGTGCAGGGCGCCGGCACCTCCTGGCTCCGGCTCGCGGTGGCCGCCGACCGCCTCGCCGGGGCGAGCCGTCCGGAGACCTCCGCGAACGGAACGCCCGGGGACGGAACGCCCGGCGACGGAATACCCCGCGACCGAGCGGCGGCGCCCGCCGGCCCCTTCCCCGTGGACGGTTCGGTCGTGCTCTCCGGTGTCTGCTTCGCCTACGGCGCCGACGCGGACCCGGTCCTCGACCGGCTCGACCTCGCCCTGCGCGACGGCGAACACCTCGCCGTCGTCGGCCCGTCGGGCATCGGCAAGTCCACGCTCGCCGACGTCCTGGCGGGCGTCGTGGCCCCGGACGACGGCCGGGTGCTGCTCGGCGGGGTCGCGCCCGCCCGGCTGACCGGCCCGGACCTCGCCCGGGCCCGGGTCCTGCTCCCCCAGGATCCGTACGTCTTCACCGGGACGGTCTCGGAGAACCTCCGGTGGCTGTCACCGCACGCCGCGACGGCGGCCGTGCTCGACGCGGTCGACGCCGTCGGCGCGCGGCCCCTGGTGGAACGGCTGGGCGGACCGGACGGGCACCTCGCCCCGGCCGCGCTGTCGCCTGGCGAACGCCAGCTGATCGCGCTGGCCCGTGCGCACCTGTGCGAGGCGCGCCTCGTCATCCTCGACGAGGCGACCCGCCACCTCGACGCGACCGCGGAACGGCGGGTCGAGCAGGCCTTCCGCTCCCGGCCCGGCACGGTCGTGACCATCACCCACCGGATCGGCCCGGCCGCCCGCGCGGACCGGGTCCTGTTCCTGGACGGGTCGCGGCCCCGGCTGGGCACGCACCGCAGCCTGCTGGCCGAGGTGCCCGCCTACCGCCGGCTGACCGGCGAACCGGAGCCCGACGGGCTCACGGCGCCGCCCTCCGGCGGGAGCTGACGGAGCGGGCCGGGGTCAGCCGGGGCCGGGGCCCGCCGGCCCCGGCCGCGCCCGCCGCTCAGCAGCCCGGCCGGATCGTCAGCTCGCTCAGCGTGCCGTCCGCGGGGAAGTCCAGCACCCCGACCAGGGCCGCGGCCACGGACTCCGCGGCGAGGCAGATGCCCGGGTCGTACGGCAGGCCGAGCGCGCCGTGCAGCCGGGCCTGCATGGGGGTGTCGACCTCCCCCGGGAAGACCGTGGTGACCCGCACGCCGTTGCGGTACTCCTCCGCCCGCAGCGACTCGGCCAGCGCCCGCAACGCGAACTTCGAGGCCGCGTAGCCCCCCAGACCGGGCGGCGCGTGCAGCCCGGCGCCGGAGTTCACGAACACCACCCGGCCCGCGGCCGCCCGCAGCGCGGGCAGTACCACGCGCGTCAGCTCGGCCGGGGCCACGCAGTTGACCGCCAGCATGCCCTGCCACACCGCCGGGTCGAGGCCCGCCACCGTGCCGGGCTCCAGCGTCCCGGCGACGTGCATCAGCGAGTCCAGCCGTTCCGGCAGCTCCTGCTTCCCGAGCGCGGCCGCCAGCGTCGTCGGCTCCGCGAGGTCCGCCGCCAGGGTGCGGCTCCCCGGGAACCGCGACCGCAGCTCCTCCGCCCGGGCCTCGTCCCTGGCCAGCAGCCAGAGGTCCTCGCCCCGCTCCGTGAGCACCCCGGCGACCGCCGCGCCGATTCCCGAGCCCGCACCGGTGATGAGATGAACGCCCATGCCGGCCCCCTTACCCACCGTGACCGCGTCGGAACGGCGATTTCCCGCCGTCCTGGCGGCCGGGTCCGGAAGGCCGGAGCCGTCACCCGGTCACTCCGTCATCCCGTCACCCCGTCGATTCGTCGATTCGTCGATTCGTCACGGGTGTTCGGAGGAAGCGGCGGGCTCCCGCTGCGGGCGCTCCGACGGCCGGCACTCCCACTGCGGGTGCTCCCGCTCCGCCCACGCGCGCTCCACCAGGCCGGTCCGCATCCCCAGCCGTGACTCCCGGTCCGCCATCGCCATCCGCACGTGCCCGGCGACCACGGTGGCGATGGCCAGGGCGAACCAGTCGTGGACGAAGGTCGCCCCGGTCCGCCAGGCCGGCGGCGACAGGTGCGTCAGCCACATCAGCAGACCGGTGCCCAGGATCACCAGCATCGATCCGAGCGTCCACTGCGCGTACAGCTTCTGTCCGGCGTTGAACTTGCCCGCCGGGCGCTGCGGTTCGCGCCTGCGCACGGCGCGCAGCCAGGCCCGGTCCGCCGGGGTGAAGCGGCTCAGCCGGGTCGCGTCCGCGCGCAGCGCCCGGGAGGAGAGCCCGAGCAGCAGCGGCACCGGCAGCGCCAGGCCGCACCAGACGTGCACGGTCACCACCAGGTGGCGGCGGCCCACCAGTTCGGCCAGCGGCGCCAGGTAGAGGCAGGCCGCGCTCGCCAGGCAGACCAGCATCAGGGCGGCGGTCGTGCGGTGCACCCAGCGCTCGGCGCGGGTGAAACGGAGGACCAGCTCAGCTCGTCGGCGCATCGTCCCGCCCGTTCGACCGGCCGACCCAGGCGTCGACGTCGTAGCCGTTGCCCTCCCAGTAGCCCGGGCGCACCGCGTCGGTGACGGTGATGCCCGAGAGCCACTTCGCGGACTTGTAGAAGTACATCGGTGCGACGTAGAGCCGCACCGGGCCGCCGTGGGCGTGCGTGATCGGGGCGTCCTGCAGCTTGAGCGCGACCAGCACGTCGTCCCGCCGGGCCTGCTCCAGGGTGAGGCTCTCGGTGTACGTGCCGTCGAAGCAGCTGAACGACACCGCCCTCGCGCCGGGCCGCACCCCGGCCGCGTCCAGCAGGTGCGCGAGCGGCACCCCCTCGAAGGGCGTGTCCGGGACGCGCCAGCCGGTCACGCACTGGACGTCGCGGACGAGCCGCTGCTGCGGCATCGCCTGCAGATCGGCGAGCCGGTGGCTCGTCGGGCGCTCCACCAGGCCGTCCACCGTCAGCGTGTAGGTCTCCGCGGTGCGGGTCGGCACCGAGGAGGCCACGGAGTAGTACCGGAAGACGCCGCCGCCCGGCAGCAGCCCGGTCACCCCGGTCGGGTCCGAGGCGGTGACGGCGTCCTGGGCGCGCTGGAGGTACGGGCCGGCCGCCACACCGGCCGCGCCCAGCCCCAGCAGGCCCAGCACGACCCGGCGGCCCACGGGTGTGCCCTCGGGGCGCTCGGTTCTCTTCACGGCCCGATTGGACCAGGTCGAAGGGGGTGGGCTCAACCCGCCCGACGCCTCCGGCTGCGCCGGGCCCGCGGGCCGCTCCAGCGCCCAGGGCGGCGCGCTCCGCGAACTCCAGCGGCAGGCTGCCGTCCTGGGGGCGCAGGGGCCGCTGCCCTCCGGCTGGGCGGCCGCGGCGGTCCGGCGCGCCTGCGCCTCGATCGCGACCGCCGCGGCCACGGCGGGTGCACGGCCGACCGGTTGGCCCTGACCCCGGACCACGCCGGGGCTCCCCCGGTGCCCCGGCCCGAACCTGAACTCCCCCTGGTGGACCCGGCCGCCGCGGGGATCAGCCCGCCGCGGGCCGCTCGGCCACCGGGGCGGCACCGGAACCGGAGCCGGAGCCCGCCAGGGTGACGGGCAGACCGGACTCGATGCGGCTGAGCAGCCGGCCGCCGTGGACGCCGGGCGCGTCGAAGCCGCGCAGGTCGTCGGGATCGTCGTCGGCGCCGGCCAGGACCTCGGGCACCAGCACCGTCTCGGCGGGGCGGGGCGGTTCGGCGGCGGAGTCGGCGAGGTAGGCCGGTGCGAGGACGGGGCCGTGCAGGGTGCCCGCGACGAGGTCGGGGGCGAACTCGGCGGACAGCACCGTGACCCGGGCGTGCAGGTCCCCGTGGAGCATCACCAGCTTGTCGGTCATGTTGCCGACGAAGGCCTCGACGTGGACGTCGCCGCGGACGAGGAGTTTGGCGTCGCCCTCCAGGTAGACGGCGGCCGCCCTGAGGTCGCCGAGGACGATCAGGGCGGGGCAGCCGTCGTCGGTGTTGAGCACGGCGCCGGTGACGTCGAGGTCGCCGTCGACGATGTAGCCGGTGCCGTCCGGCTCGGCGGCGTCGAGGTCGAGGTGGCCCTCGATCGCCAGCGCGCCGGTGTGGACGTCGTACTGCTCCTCGTAGAGGTTCTCGTAGGAGGAGCGGGGCAGGCCGCGGCGCTCGAAGAGGGCGACGGCCTGGTCCCAACTGTGCGGTGTGGTCGTGAGGTTCATGGGCCGAACTGTGCCATGCGGCACTGTCAGCGGGGGGCGCCGGGGAACGGCTCCGCCCGGTGGCGGGTGCCACCGGGCGGGTCGATCGGACGGCGCGACCAGCCGACGCGACCAGCCGGTACGACCGGCCGGCGATCAGGCCGTCGGGGCGAGGGTGCCGTCGAAGGTGGCGGCCGCGAGGCCGAAGGACAGCGTCATGCCGATGCCCGAGGTGACGGAGATGGCGCGCACCCCCGGGGCCAGGTCGCGCACCAGCAGGGGCCCGCGGGGGCTGCTGGCGTAGACGCCCTGCCAGCGTTCGAGGACCCGCAGGCGCTCCACGCCCAGCACCCGGGCGACCGCGTCGGTCAGCAGCTCGTGGGTGCGCTCGTCGACGAACGGCGTGGTGGTGGCGTCGTAGTGGTGCGAGTCGCCGACCAGGACCGTGCCGTCCGGGAGTCGGGTGAACATCACGTTGGCGCCGATGTCCAGCAGTTCGCGGCTGTGGCCCAGGACCTCCTCCCGCAGCAGGGCGGCCGAGGGGCGGGAGGTGAAGGCGTCGTAGCGGAGCATCGAGGTGGCCGTCAGCACCGCGGAGGAGGTGCGGAACCCGGCCGGGGCGGCGGCCCGTGCCATGGTGAGGCGGCAGCGCTGGATCCCGTGGTCCTCGGCGATGTCGGGGAACAGGTAGTCCAGGTCGTGGCCGACGCAGATCAGGATGCGGTCGCCGTGGACCGGCCCGCGCGTGGTGTGGACCGTCCCGGGCTCGACGCCGGTGACGGCGGTGCCCCACAGGACCCGGCCCTGCGGCTGCTCGGCCACCCAGCGGGCCAGGCCGGGCGCCGCCTCGCGCGGGTTGACGCGCAGGTCGGCGGGCAGGAACGCGCCGCCCACCAGGTCGCCGGCGGCATCGTCCGCGCGGCCGAGCAGCGCGGCCGTCCGGGCGGCGGTGCGCAGCTCGACGGCGTCGCCGCCGCGCTCGTCGCGCAGCTCCTCCAGGACGGCCGCCTCGGTCGCGGACCGGGCCACCACCAGGGTGCCGGCCTCCTCGGCCCAGATGCCGACGGTTTCGGCGGCGCGCAGCCAGCCGGGCCGGGAGCGCTGGGCGAGGGCGAGCAGGTCGCCGTCCTGGGCGCTGATGCAGCAGTGGCCGAAGTTGCGGACCGAGGCGCCGACGGGCTGCCGGTCGCGGTCGACGACGGTGACGGACAGCCCGTTGCTCAGTGCCTCGAAGGCGTGGGCGAGGCCGATGATGCCGGCGCCGACGATCACCACGTCGCTGCGGCCGGGCGTGCCCGGTGCGTGCGTACGGGAGGAGGCGGGGGCGGTCGTGGGTGTGGTGCTGCTGCTCATGGCTCCAGGTTCCGGGGTCGTCGGCGTCGCCGTCAAGACATGTATGTACAAGTTACCGTCTGTTCACCCGCGCGACGACCACGGGCGAGAACCCTTCACCAGGACAAACGACCAGGTGGGCCCGCCTTGAGAAGTTCCGCCATCGGGTGTCATAGTCGACTTGTGAAGACAAGTGACGAGCTTCCGCTCCACCAACGGCTCGGCGCCGAGTTCCAACGCCGCATCGAGTCCGGCCAGTGGCCCGAGGGCCTGCCGGTGCCCAGCGAGTCGCAGCTCTGCGCCGAGTTCGGCACCTCCCGCGGCCCGGTCCGCCAGGCCCTGGCCATGCTGCGCCACGAGGGCAGTCTGGTCGGCGGCCGCGGGAAGCCGCCCGTCGCCCGCCGTACGGCGCCCTCCCAGCCGTTCGGCACGTTCCTGTCCTTCACCCAGTGGGCCCGCACCATCGGCCGCGAGCCCGGGCAGACCACCGTCGAGGTGGCCCGCCGCCGGGCGACCCCGGAGGCGGCCGCCCGGCTCGGCCTCGCCGAGGGCGCACCCGTCGTCGAACTGGTCCGGCTGCGACTGCTGGACGACGTCCCGGCCATGCTGGAACGCTCCACCTTCGTCCACGAGGTCGGGCGCATCCTGTTCGACTTCGACCCGGACAGCGGATCCGTCTACGAGGAACTGCTGCGCCGCGAGGTCGACCTGCACCGCGCCCGGCACACCATCGACGCCGTCGCCGCCGAGCCGCAGGACGCCGAACTCCTCCGGGTCGCCGTCGGCGCCCCGCTGCTGCGCGTCCGCCGGCTCACCACGTCGAGCCGGGGCGTGCCGCTGGAGGACGCGGACGACCGCTACCTGCCCGCCATGGCCACCTTCACCATCGAGAACACCATCGAAGGCCGAACCGTCATCGGCCGCTACCGCACCGAAGAGGACTGACACCGTGATCGAGCTCGCCGTCCTGGACATGGCCGGAACGACCATCAACGAGGCGGGTGCCGTCTACCGGGCGCTGCGCACCGCCGTCGAGCGCACCGGAGTGGCCGTCACCGAGGCCGACCTCCAGACCTGGATGGGCACCGACAAGCGCGAGGCCATCGCCGCCCTGGTCCGCATAGGCGGGGGCACCCCGACCCCCGAGCTCGTCGAGGACGGCTACGCCGCCTTCGCGGAGTTCCTGCGCGAGGCCTATCGGGCCACTCCCCCGCAGGCCATCGCCGGTGTCGAGGACGCCCTGGCCGAGCTGCGCCGACGCGGCATCAAGGTGGCCCTGACCACCGGCTTCAGCGACGACGTCGCGTACCCGCTGCTGGAGTCGCTGGGCTGGTCCACCGGCGAGGGCGGCAACCTCGACGCCGTGGTCACCTCGGACGAGGTCCCGCGCGGGCGCCCGGCGCCGCACATGATCCACCGGGCGATGGAGAAGACCGGGGTGATCGACACCCGCCGGGTGCTGGCCGCCGGCGACACCGTCGTCGACGTCGAGGCCGGCGCCAACGCCGGGGCCGGCGTGGTCATCGGCGTGCTGACCGGGGAGCTCGGCCGCGACGACTTCGAGGGGCGCCCGCACACCTACGTGCTGGACAGCGTCGCCGACATCCCGGCGCTCCCCGAGGCCCGGCCGACGGCCTGACCGCACCGCCCGACCGCACCGCCCGACCCCGCCGCCGTGACCCCGTCGCCGTGATCCCGCCGCTGTCATCCCACTGACCGACCTCACCGCCGGGTGAGCCGCCGGGGCGTACGCCCGGGCGGCTCATGCGTCGGTCGGTGGGGCTGCGGCGGCCGGTCGGGGCCGCCGCGGCGGACGTCCCGTCAGGACGGGCTGGTGGCCAGCAGCGCGGTGGTGGTCACCTTGTTGTCGCACTCGGCGAAGAGGCCGTCGTCCAGGGCCACCTGGTGCGCTCCCGCGCCGCCCGGCAGGCCCACCACGAGCGTGGGGTAGGCGACCGGCGTGGCCCCGGAGTCGCAGCCGCCGTCGCCCTCGCCCTGCACCTGGACGAAGGTGAGCTTCACCCAGGCCTTCCCGCCCGGGGCCACCCGGACCGGGGTGGCGGTACCGCTGTGGGTCACCGCGAGCGGGGCGTTGTGGTCCGGGGAGCCGTTGGCCGCCCCGGCGACGGTCGGGAAGCCCTGCAGCGTGCACGGGTGCGCCGAGGTGTTGGTGAACGCGACGATCGCCGCTCCCACCCCGGTTCCGTTGGGGCGCTGCTTCGCCTGGTGGGCCTCCACCGTCAGGTCGGTGGCCGCGCAGGCCGCGGCCGTTCCGGCGGACGGGGATGCGGTGGCCGGCGCGGTCCCGGTGGCCGGAGCGCCGGACGCCGTGGCGCCCTTGCCGGGGGCCGGGTGCGCGGTGCTCGGCGCGGTCGGGGCGGGGGCCGCCGCCGTCTGCGTCACGGTGGCCGCCGCGGTCGGCGCCGCGGCCGGCCCGGATCCGTCGTTCCCCGGCCCGCAGGCCGTGACGAGCAGGGCGGCGGTGGCGGCCGAGACGACGGCGACCGCGGCTCTTCGGGTCTGCTTCCGGTACTGCGTGTCCTGCATGGTTCCCCCGAGGGACGGAGACGGAGCGGTGCCGGCCCTGTGCGGGCACCTGCCCCGTACACACCGCCGTTCCGGTGCCGGTTCCCCGAGCGCCCGGGTGTGACAGGACGGTGACGGAATCGGGAGACCGCCGTCGCACGGTGACGGCCGGTCGGGCCCGTCCGCTCCGTCCGTCCCGTCCCGTCCCGTCCCGTCCGGATGATGAGACCCCGTCACCGACCGGTGCGCCCGCGCACGGAACCGTCCGGCACCGGGCCCCGGGCTGCGCCCGGCGGCTCCCCCGCAGGTCAGTGCGGGGTCAAGCTACGGTCAAGGGTTTCGCCGGACGCGCGGCGGGGGCCTATCCTGGGGCCGATTCATACAGACACCTCGTTCGGTGAGGCGTCTTCACGGACACAGGCCACTGATCCCACCCGTCGAGAGACGCTCCGGATCAGGACAGGTCTCCCCGGCCCAAGGGGTGACCCCAAGTGGCTTCCCGTCGCTCGCGACCAGGGACACGCCGTGGAGTGCCAAAGCTCTGACGAGTGGGGGTGCACCCGGTGGTGACGCCGGTCTCCCCCTGCCGTGCCGCCGCGACGCCGATGCGCGGCCGAGATCGGGAGGGAGGCGTGATGGACGGAAGTCCTGGCCATAGTCGGCCCATTCCCGTGCTGTCCTCGCCGTCCTTCCGCCGTCCGAGGCGCCCCCTCCTGCCCTGACCGAACCGGTCCGGCCCCGCCCTGCCGTCCCGCCCCGCGCGGGACGCCTCGGCGTGCGCCCGGAACCGCCCGCGCGGTCGGGGCACGCGGTGGCGTGCCGTCGGGCGGCCCGCATGCCCCGAACCGTCCGGGGCGAGGGGGTCTTTCCTCGTGGCTGCCACCACCCTGTTCACGTCCGCCACGGCCCGGCTGCGCGACCGCACGGTCGACGCCGAGCACCGCACCACGGTGTCCCGGGCCGTGCGTTCCTCCCTGGTCTCGCTCGCCGGGCTGATCGGCGGCCCGGTCGCCAACCAGGCCGGCGAGGAGATGGGCCGGGTCGTCGACGTGGTCGCCCGGCTCTACGGGCCGGAGCCGTACCCGCCCGTCACCGGCCTGATCATCCGGATAGGCCGCCGCCGCGCCTTCATCGCCGCCGACGCCGTCGACCGGATCCTGACCGGCCGGGTACGGCTGCGCACCGCCCGGGTGGACCTCCGGGAGTTCAACCGCAGGCCCGGTGAGGTGCTGCTCGCCCGCGACGTGCTGGACCATCAACTCGTCGACGTCGACGGCGTGCAGGTCACCCGCGCCGCCGACCTCTACCTGGCCCCGCTGGCGGCCCGCACCGTCCTGGTCGGCGTCGACGTCTCCCTGCCCACCCTGCTGCGCCGCCTCGGCCCGCGCCGCTGGCAGATCCGCCCGACCCCGGAGCGCGTCCTGGACTGGCAGTCCGTCGCACCGTTCGGCGAGCAGGCCACCCACGGGCCCGCCGAGGTGCGGCTGCGCGCCTCCCGTTCCGCGCTGCACCGGCTGCGCCCGGCCGATCTCGCCGACATCCTGGAGGACCTCGGCCGCCACGAACGCCAGCAGTTGCTCGGCTGGTTGGAGCCCGAGCAGGCCGCGGACGCCCTGGAGGAGATGGAGCCGGCCGAGCTGGAGAACCTGCTCCGCGAGGCCCCGCCCGAGCACGCCGCCCGGCTGGTCGACGAGATGGAGCCCGACGAAGCCGCCGACGCCCTGCGCGACCTCGACCCCGGCGAGCGCGAGAACCTGCTCGCCCGGATGACCGCCCCCGGGGCCGCCGAGCTGCGCGCCCTGCTCACCCACCGCGAGGGCACCGCGGGCGGCGCGATGACCACCCTGCTGGTCACCGCCCGCCCCGCGCACACCGTCGCCCGGGTACGGGCGGAGCTCGCCGCGCAGGCCGACCACCGCACCGACATCGACGCGGTGGCCGTGCTGGACGACGACGGCCGGCTGCTCGGCGACCTCCCCCTGTTCGACCTGGCCGTCGCCGAGGACACCACGGTGGTCGCCGATCTGGTGGCCTGGCTGGCCCAGTTCGGCCCGCCGGTGACCGTCCCGCCCGACACCCGGCTCGCCGAGGCCGCCGATCGCCTGATCGCGGCCCGGGCCACCTCGCTGCTGGTGGTCGACCACACCGGCCGCCCGCTCGGCCGCGTGCTGGCCGACGACATCCTCGACACGCTGCTGCCCGAGCGCGGGCGCCTGCACTTCCGGAGGCTCCTCAAGTGACCCGCGACCTCGACACCCGACCGGACGGCGGCAACCGCGCCGAGTCCGGCACCCGCCCGGACGGCGCGCACCCGGCCCCAGCGCCGTCCACCTCGGCGCCGTCCGCCCCGGCCTGCCGCCGGGGCATCCGCCGGCTGGCCGCCGTCGCGATGATCGCCGGCCCCGGCCTGGTCGCCGCCAACGCGGGCAACGACGCCGCCGGCATCGCGACGTACGCCAGCGCCGGCTCCCAGTTCACGTACGGCACGCTGTTCTTCATGGTGCTGGTCACCGTCGCCCTGGTGATGGTGCAGGAGATGGCGGTCCGCCTCGGCGCCCACACCGGCAAGGGGCTGGGCGCGCTGATCCGCGAGCAGTTCAGCCTGCGCCTGACCGCCCTGGCGGTGTTCTGCCTGCTGCTGGCCAACACCGGCCTGGTGGTCAGCGAGTTCGCCGGGATCGGCGCGGCGTTCGAGCTGCTCGGCGTGCCCAAGTGGGCGGTCGTCCCGCCGGCCGCCGTGCTGCTCTGGTCGCTGGTGCTGTTCGGCTCCTACAAGTGGGCCGAGCGCATCTTCCTGATCATGTCGCTGGCGTTCTTCGCCTACCCCGTCGCCATGGTGCTCGGCAGCCCCGACTGGGGGCGGGTGGGCGAGCACCTGGTCGTCCCGCACCTGGAGCCCGGCAAGGACTTCATCCTGCTGGCCGTCGCGCTGATCGGCACCACCGTCAGCCCCTACATGCAGTTCTACGCCGCCGCCGGAGTCGTCGACCGCGGTGCCAAGCCCGCCGACTACAAGCTGATCCGGGCCGACGCCGTGCTCGGCGCCGTGTTCGCCTGCGTGATCAGCCTGACCATCATCATCGCCACCGCCTCGGCGATCGGCGGCAGCGGCCCCCTGGAGTCCGCCGCGCAGGCCGCCGAGGCCCTGAAGCCGGTCGCCGGGCACGGCGCCGAGCTGCTGTTCGCCTTCGGTCTGATCGGGGCCTCCGCCCTGGCCGGCGCCGTGGTGCCGCTCTCGGCGAGCTACGCCGTCGGCGAGGCGGCCGGCGTCGAGCGCTCGGTCTCCCGCAGCTTCCGCGACGCGCCGCTGTTCCTCGGGGTGTTCACCGCCCAGATCGCCCTGGGCGCCGTGGTCGCGCTGACCCCGGTGGACGTCATCCAGCTGCTGATCGGCACCCAGGTGCTGCAGGGTCTGATCAGCCCGATCGTCCTGGTCTACCTGCTCGTGCTGACCAACCGCCGGGCCGTCCTCGGCGAGGCCGCCAACGGTCCGCGCTACCGCATCGCGGCCACCGCCGTGGTCGTCGGCGTGGCCGCCATGTCGACGATCCTGCTCGTCCAGACCGTCCTCGGCTGGTTCGGCCTCGGCTGAGCCGGCCCCCGCGGGCCCCGGTCGTCAGCGGCCGGCGGCGGGCCGCCGGACCCCGCCGCGAAGACTCCGACGGATTGTCATGACTGAAACACCGTCCGGCCGGGCATAACGAGGACAGCCCACCGACGGGCCCAGCCGACGCTCCCCCACGAGCAACGGCCGGGCCCTTGGCCGGCGCCCGGGCCTGGATGCGACTCCCCCCACGGAGTGGCAACCAGGCCCGCATGGTGTTCAACCAGCGATACGCAGCGTACATGCCATGTCCACTCAACGCTACCGCGCTGCACACCTTGGCATCCGGTGACCTCGCCGACGCGTCCGGTCGAGCCGACGAGCGGCCCGAGCCCCGGACCGGATCGGCCCCCGCCGGATCACGAAGCGGGCACGACCCGGGCACGATGCAGGCACGACGCGGCCACGATGCGGGCACGAGGACGGCACGACGTCGGCGCGACACCACCGTGCTAGAACCGACGCCGGGCCGCAACTCCCGTTGCCCGCCCGGCACTCCGCGCACCGCGCCCCCGTCCCACGCCCCTTCCGGCCACCACCCTGGGAGAGCCATGTCGACTGCCGCACGCATCCGCCCCGCACGCCTCCTGTCCGGCGCACTGGCCGCCGCCCTCGCCCTGCTGCTCCCCGGCACGGCCGGGACGACCCCCGCGAGCGCCGCCACCACCGGGCTGGACGGCGCCTGGGCCTGCACCGTCCCGTCCGGGTACGTCTACGACCAGGTGTCGATGAACCGCTCCTGCAGCGGCGGCGGGAGCTGGAACTCGCCGCAGTTCCACCTGCGCACCCCCGTCGACGGCCTGACGGCCTGTGTCAGCGCACCCGGCTTCGTCTACGACCAGATCACCTGGGGGCTCGCCTGCAGCCAGCAGAGCGGCGTCCAGTCCAACCAGTACCACCTGCGCACGCCGGTCGACGGCCTCACGGCCTGCGTCGGCACCCCGGCGTTCACCTACGACCGGATCACCTGGGGCCTGTCCTGCAGTCTCCAGCAGGGCGTGCAGTCCAACGCCTTCCACCTCCGCACGCCGGTGAACGGCCTCTGGGCCTGTGACGTCCCCAAGGGCTTCACGTACAGCACGACCACCCAGAACACCGACTGCAGCTTCTACCAGGGCGTCCCGTCCACCAAGTTCCTCCTGCTGGGCTGAGCGGGACCGCGGCGCAGCGCGGGAGCGGGGGGCCGGCCGGGCCGGGCGTCCCGTTCCCGTCGCCGCGCGGTCCGTCCGGCGGCGGGCTACTCCAGCAGCCGCCGCAGGATCCGCGCCTCCACGTCCGCCCGGGCGTACGGGCCGTCGTCGGCGGCGTGCAGGTGGCCGCCGATGCGCAGGGTCACGGTCATCAGGCAGCGGGCCTCGACCTCCTCCTCGTCGGGGCAGAAGGAGGAGTAGAGGGAACGGAGGTACGCCATGCGGCGGTTGTCCACCCGCCGCAGGCGCTCGGCGACGGCCGCGTCCCGGCGGGCCCACTCGCGGACCGCCAGGTCGGCGGTGGTGCCCCGGACCGGCCCCTCGGAGGCGGCGACGACCGCGAACAGCCGGTGGAGCCGCGCCCTGGCGTCGCCCCCGCCGCGCTCGACCTCCTCGATCACGCCCTCGGCGACTTCGTACTCCCAGGTGTCGAGCATCTCGGAGAGGAGTGCGTCCCGGTTGCGGAAGTACCCGTAGAAGCCGCCCTTGGTGACGCCGAGGGACTGCGCGAGGACCTCCACCCGGACGGCTTCGGGGCCGCCCGCGACGAGCGCCCGCAGGCCCTCCTCGATCCACTTCTCCCGCGGCGTGCGGATCGCGCCCATGCCGTGCTCCTCCTCGCGTCGAGGGCGAGTATACGGCAGCGTATAAATGGCCCTATGCTGGATCTATACGCCACCGTATAGATTGGGGTCCGGCCGTGAGACTTCCCCGAACCGCACACACCGACCTGCCCTGGCGGATCCACGGGATCGCCCACGACTTCACGGTCGAGGACGTCTGGGACCTGCCCACCCCCGGCGGACCGGACGACTTCGACCGGCTGGTGCGCCAGTTCGCCGAGGGAATGACCGGCGGGATGCTCGGCGACAGCGCGGCCTCGCGGGCGCTCTTCGCCGTCCGCCACCGGCTCGGCGCCCTGTTCCACTGGGACGAGCCGCGCCCCGGCACCCGGCCGCCGACCCTGCGCGACCGCCTCCCGGCGGACCTCCGGGACGGCCGGCGCGGCCCGGACCTCGGCACGTCCGGGTTCGCCTCCCTCTACCGGCTGGACGACGAGTGGGCCGCCGAGCTGGCCAACCGGACCGTGCACGCGGTGCTGCACCTCGGCTGGGTGCCGGACGGACCGGTCGGCCACCGCGGCCGGATGGCCGTCCTGGTGAAGCCGAACGGGGCGCTCGGCACGCTCTACATGGCCGCCATCAAGCCCTTCCGGCACCTCCTGGTGTACCCCGCCCTGCTGCGCTCCGTCGGCCGCACCTGGCAGGCGAACACACCGGGGAAGAACGCGAACTGACGGTGTGACGGCGAGCCCGGCCGGCGGCGCACGGCCGCCGGTCGGGCCGCTCCCCGAACGGGGTCAGGACAGGTAGTCCTCCAGCCCGCCGTCACGCCGGATGTCCAGGGTGACGCAGTGGAAGCCGCCGCCGAGCACCCGGGAGTGCCGCAGCCGGTGCGGCAGGACGGTGATCCCGGAGTGCTCCAGCAGCTTGATCAGGCTCTCCTGGCCGGACTCGACGATCGCCGTGTCCGGGGAGACCATCAGCAGGTTCATGCTGATCCAGCTCTCGCTGAGCGCGTGCTCGGGCGCGTCCCCGGTGGGCTCGGCCGGCGGGCACCACAGGACGTCCCAGCCGCGCAGCGGCTCCGGGACGGTCTCCGGGCTGATCCGCTCCGGGTTGAGCAGCACCAGCCCCGGCCGCAGCAGCGCGATGGTGCTGTCGATGTGGGTGTAGCCGTAGATGTCGCGCAGCGGGTGCAGCCGCAGGCCGCCGTCGCCGAGCAGGCCGAGGGTGGATTCGAGCCACTGCAGGCCGAGTTCGTTGCCGCTGCGGGAGACCTGGTAGAACACGTCCCGGCCGAGCCGCAGCACGTTCGCGGCGTCGAAGACCGGCTCGGCCTCGCCCAGCAGCGGGAGCCCGTCCGCGTCGTACTCGAAGAGCTCGTCGCTCAACTGCGGCCGGGGGGCGGCCAGCCAGCGGGCGCCGCGGCGCAGGTAGTCCTGGAAGAGTCCGCGCAGCCCGAAGACCTCGAAGTAGCGCTGCCGCATCGGGCTCGCCACCTCGATCACCGTCTCGCCGACCACCAGGGTCAGGTCCCGCGGGCAGTAGGAGTGGAAACCGCCGTCGGCCTTCCAGAGCGGCGAGGCGAACTCGGCCGCGTGGTCGACCGCCTCGGGCTGGTGGACGGTGACGCCGAGGCCGCGCAGGGTGGCCACCAACGCGTCCAGGTCCTCCTCGGTCTCCTCCACGACCTGCTGCGAGTAGGGCCCGACCTCGATCGAGGCGAGGTCGGCGGCGCTGGTCTTCGGGAAGCAGGACAGCCACGAGGACGGCTCGGTCTGCTCGGGCAGCCGGGCGCCGACAGCGCTGCCGACCACGACCTCCCGCAGTGTGGTGAACTCGTCCCAGCTGTGGACCGGACGGGCCGAATTGGACATGACTCCCCCTTGACACGGGATTTAGGGACGGGCACCGCGGAGCGAGGCCCCCGGGCTGCGCGGAACCGGCCATGGACATCGGTACGGATGGACCGCCGGACTGTCTCCGGTCGAGCACGGCCTACGGGAAATCACCGGCCGGGCAGCCGAATTCGCCTTTCGACGGGCCGGGATCGACGGTCAAGCTACCCGGCCGGAAGACGGCGGCGCAAGGACCGTGATCGGCACCGCACACGCCGCCCCGACGAACCTCCGACCGATCCGCCCGTTGTTCAACTCCCTTGCCCCGGCGCCGATCAACGCTCGGCTTACGGCCAGGACCCACCCGGCCGTCCCCTCCCGCCGCCCGACGCTCACCACCGCCACGCCCGGCGGATCCGGCTCCCGCCGGCCAGGGCCAGCAGCGCCCCGCCCGCCGCGGCGACCGACGCCACCGCCAGGTTCTGCCGCTGCGCCCGGCGCCGGTCGGCGGCGGCCGCCCGCTCCGAGGCCGCCAGGAAGGCCCGCTCGACCCCGGCCGCGGCCAGCTCACCGGCCGCCACCCGCCGTCTGAGCTCCTCCAACCGGACGCCCCGGTAGAGCAGTTCCGGATCCCGGTCGGCAGCCGCCCAGCCGCGCGCGGCCGCGGTCAGCCGACGCTGCTCCCCCAGCGCCTCCTGGCCCTCCGCCAGCCACCCGCGCAGTCTCGGCCAGGCCTGCGGGAGGGCGTGGTGGGACAGCTCGACGGTGTCCCGGTCCACCACCACCAGCCGTGCCCGGACCAGCCGTTCCAGCACCTCCGGCACACCGGGATCGTCGAACTCGGCCCGCCGGACCGGCTTGCGGGTGCCCTCGTCACCGCCCGGCACCAGCTCGCCGCAGGACGCCGGCCCGTCGTCCAGCGCCATCGCGCCCGCGCCCGCTCCGGACCCGGGCAACTCCCCGCCCAGCAGCTCCCCGCCGAGCCGCAGGAACACCGCCCGCGCCCGCGCCCGGTCGGCCGCCTCCAGCCCGTTGTACAGCGACTCCGCCGTCCGGGCCAGCGCACCCTCGAAGCCTCCCGTGGCCTGGAACCCGGCCAGGGTGAGCGCGTTGCCGCTGCGCCGCCGCCAGGTCTCCAGCAGCGCCGCGGACAACAGCGGGAGCGCGCCCGGCTGTTGGGCGGCGGTCGAGATGAGGACGGCCAGCAGGGCGCCCTCGACGGTGCAGCCGGAGCGCAGCGCCGGTTCGGTGATCGCCCGCCGCAGGTCGTCCGGCGCCGGGCGCCCCACCGCCAGCACGCCGAGGCGCCCGGCGTCGGCCAGCCCCGGGTGCCCGGCGAGCAGCGGCCCGCTCTGGTCCGAGCGGACCACCAGCACCACCCGGCAGCGGGCCGGCGCCGGCACCGGCAGCCCGGCCCAGGCCTCGACCGGACCGCCCGCGGCCGTCGCCACCAGGGCGTCCAGGAAGCGCGCCCGCTCGGCGGAGTCCCGGCAGCGGGTCAGCAGTTGCTCGCCCTGGTCCACCACGAGCACCGGGTCGCCGGCCGTCGGTCCGGACGCGTCGCGCCTCGCCTCCCCGGCTCGCTGCCCGAGCCGGGCGAGCGCGAGCGCGTACGCCTCCATGGGTCGTTCGCCGGGCGTCAGCAGCGCCACCGGGACACCGCTGCCGGAGGCCGTGGCCCGCCCCGGGCCGCCCCGGGCCCCGGACCGCCCGCCGGCCCCGCCCCGCCCGGCCGCCGCACCGACTGCCGCGCCGACCGCGGGCGAGCCGCCGAGCCGGGCCAGCAGACCGGCTCTGACCAGCGAGGACTTGCCCGCCCCGGACGGCCCGGCCACGATCACCAGACGCCGATCGGCCAGCAGGGCGACCAGCCGGTCCAGCAGCGCCTCGCGGCCGAAGAACCGCTCGGCGTCGACCGCCTCGAACGCCGCCGCGCCGGGGTAGGGGGCGCGCCCGGCGTCCTGGGCGCGCCGCCGGGAGGCGGCCTCGGCGGCCAGCTCGGCGGCCAGTAACTGCCACCGGTGCCGCCACTCCCGCACGTCCCCGTCGCAGGCCTGCACATAGGCGAGGGTGACGGCGAGACTGGGCAGCCGCCGGCCTCCCGCGGCCACCGACAGACTGGCCGCCGAACAGTGCGCCCGGACGGCGAGTTGACGGTACGGCGGACTTCCGGCGCGTTCCCGCAGGGCCCGCAGATCGCCTGCGAACCGCAGCAGCGGCGCGTCCCCGGGGTCCAGAGGACTTTCCCGACGCGGCACGACGTCCCCCTTCTTCGGTGAAGTGGTGTCCTGAACCTGTGCTCACGTGTCCACGCGCGTCGCACGCGGCTCGTGTCCATCCCCCGGTGATTCATCATGCACAGGACGGTTGGCGTCAAACAATGGTGCGTGCGGGTCGGTTGTTCCGAGTTGATGTTCAATGTCCAGCCGCACGGCGCCGAACAAAGCCGGTGGGATAGAACCGGGACCCGCAGCCTTCGCTGACTTCGGAGACATCCATGAAGTTCACGCGGTACTGCCGTTCCCTACTGTCCACACCCGCGATGGCGGTGGAGCGGTACACCAAGAGCCACCAGTCCGGGGCCGATATCGCCATGGTCGATCTGGAGGATTCGGTCCCACCCGCCCGAAAGGAGGAGGCCCGCCGGCTCGCCGAGGAGTTCTTCGCGCTGCCGTCGACCAAGCTCGCGCGCAGCGCGGTGCGCATCAACACGCTGTCCGGCCCGGACGGTCTGCGCGACCTGATCGCCATCACCCGGTACCGCGTCAAGCCGGACCTCGTACTGGTCCCGATGGCGGAGTCGCCCCGCGACATCGAGATCGCCGCCGGGGCGCTCGGCCGGGACTGCCCGGAGACGGAGTTCCTGGCCGTCGTGGAGACGCCGCTGGGCATCGAGCACGCGCCGGCCATCGCGGCTGCCGGGCACCGGCTGCGCGGGCTGGTCTTCGGCTCGGCCGACTACGCCTTCGCGGTGGGGGCCAGGCTCTCCTGGGACGCGCTGGCCCACGCCCGCGCCCGGGTGGTCAACAGCGCCCGCGCCGCGGGGGTGGAGGCGATGGACGCGCCGTTCTTCGAGGTCACCGACCTCGCCGGGCTGCGCCGCGAGGCCGGGCTCGCCCGGGACTTCGGGTTCAGCGGCAAGATCGCCGTCCACCCGCGCCAACTCGCGCTGATCAACGAGACGTTCAGCCCGGACGAGGAGCTGCTGGCACGCGCCCGCCGGGTGGTAGCGGCGGGTCTGGAGAACGGCCGCTCGGTCACCGTGGTGGACGGGGTGATGGTCGGCATGCCGTTCTTCGAGGCCTCGCAGCGCCTGATCGAGCAGTTCGACCCGCCGAGGCCCGACGGCCCGCCGGAACCCGCCGGATCGCCCCGGCCCCCGCATTCGCGCCAGCCCCCGGATTCGCCCCGGTCGGCCGGACCGCAGCACCCCCAGGGCGACCGGCAGGGCCCGCCCCCGGGCCACGCGCCCACCGACACCCCGACCCACGCGACGGAGAAGTGACGATGACCGAAGAACCCATCCTCGGCCCGCGCCGGTACCGCAACGCCGAGGCCATGCTGGCCAGCGCCGACCCGGTCTGGCAGGCCGCCGCCGCCAACGGCCTGATCGGCATCACGGTGGACTCGGAGTCCAACAACCGGCTGATCGTCCGCGAGACCGGCCACGAGTTCGCCAACATGGTCTCCTGCGCGTACCTGGGCCTGAACAACCACCCCTCGGTCGCGGCCGCCGCGGTGGACGCGCTGGCCGAGTCCCGCAGCACCTGGCTGGTCACCTCGACCACCCGGATCCGGCACAACCTGCTGGTGCGCCTGGAGGAGGAGCTGGGCGAGCTGTTCGGCGCGCACATCCTGCCCGGCGCGTCCTGCACCGCGCTCACCGCCGGCATCCTGCCGCTGATCGCCTCCGGCCACCTGGACGGCGACTGTCGGAGCGGCGGCGGGCCCCGGGTGATGGTCTTCGACCGTTTCTGCCACTTCTGCATGGCGTACGTGAAGCCGATCTGCGCCGACGAGTCGCTGGTGCTGACCTGCCCGCACAACGACCTGAACTACCTGGAGGACATCTGCCGCAAGTACCCGCGGGTCGCCTACGTGGCCGACGGCGCGTACTCGATGGGCGGCGCGGCGGCCCTCGACGGCCTGCTCGAACTCCAGGACCGCTACGGGCTGTTCCTCTACATCGACGACTCCCATTCGCTGTCCATCATGGGCGAGCGCGGCGAGGGCTTCGTCCGCTCCCGGCTGCAGATGAACCCGCTGACCGTCATCGTCGCCAGCCTCGGCAAGGGCTTCGGCACCGGCGGCGGCGTCGCGATGCTCGGCAACCGCGAGCAGTTCGAGTTCCTGCACCGGCACGCCGGCCCGGTCGGCTGGTCGCAGAACGTCGCGCTGCCGCTGGTCGGCGCCTCGCTGGGCAGCGCCGCCATCCATCGGTCACCCGAACTGGCCGACCTCCAGGCGAAGTTGAACCGCAACATCGACCTCTTCGACGAGCTGCTGCCGACCACCTTCGCGGGCAACGGCCTGCCGGTGCGCCGGGTCGACGTCGGCGACGCCGAGCGGGCGGTCAAGCTGTCCGCCCAGCTCTTCGAGCGCGGCTTCTACAGCTCCGCGGTGTTCTTCCCGATCGTACCCAAGGGCGAGGCCGGCCTCCGGCTGATGATGCGCGCCGACATGGACGAGCGGCTGATCCGCGAGTTCGCCGGCCACGTCAAGGAACTCACCGCCGATCTCTAGGACTTGGGGGCAGTCGCCATGGACGCAACCGAGCCCGCCGGCTACCGGCGGATCGGCGAGCGCCGCTACCGCGAGGTGGTCGGGCGCTACTACGAGGAGTTCGAGGTCGGCGAGGTGGTCGAGCACCGCCCCGGGCGGACCGTCACCGAGCTCGACAACGTGCTGATGAGCATGCTGAGCATGAACGACGCCCCGCTGCACATCGACGCCGCCTACAGCGCGCACACCCCCTGGGGGCGGCCGATCGTCTCCAGCCTGGTGACGCTCAGCATCGTCGGCGGGATGACCGCCCGCTCGACGAGCGGGCGCACCATCGCCAACCTGGGCTGGGAGAACATCCGGATGACCCACCCGGTGTTCACCGGCGACACCCTCTACGCGGAGACCGAGACCCTCGCCAAGCGGCTGTCCAAGAGCCGCGAGGGGCAGGGCATCGTGAGCTGCCGGACCACCGGGACGAAGTCCACCGGCGAGGTCGTGGTGGTCTTCGAACGCAGCTTCCTCGTCCCGCTGCGCGGCCACGGCCTGGACGAGGTCGCCGGGTACTGACCGTCCCCGCGGGGAACCGGCCGCCTGCGGGTACCGGCCGCCCCGGGGAGCCGACCGCGCCCCGGGCCCGACAGTGCGCTGTCGGGCCCGGCGCGCGTGCCGCGGCTCAGTCCTCGCGGCGGACGTCCACCAGCACCTTGCCCATGGTCTCCCGCGCGGCCAGCGCCCGGTGCGCCGCGGCGATCCCGGACAGCGGTACGGTCCGGTCGATCCGCGCCACCAGCCGCCGCTCGGCGGCGAGCCGGAACAGCTGCTCGGCGATGCCGGTGAACAGCACCCGGTCGGCCAGGACGTGCTGGAGCCAGAAGGCCGCCAGCCCCGCCGAGCGGTCGGCCAGCTCGTCCACCGAGAAGCTCTCCTCCGGCCCGCCCCGGGCCCCGACCGACAGCAGCCGCCCGAACGGCGCCAGTGCGGCCAGCCCGGCGCGCAGCACCGGGCCGCCGACCAGGTCCACGAACAGGTCCACCCCGCCCGACCGCGCCAGCCGCTCGGCCAGGTCGGGCTCCGCCGGGTCGAGGGCCGCGTCGGCACCCAGCGAGCGGGCGAACGCCCGCTTCTCCGGCGTCGAGGCCAGCGCGGTCACCCGCCCCGCGCCCAACTCCCGGGCCAGCTGCACCGCCAGGTGCCCGACCCCGCCGGCGGCGGAGGTCACCGCGACGTTCTCGCCCGGCCGCAGCCGCCCGGCCAGGGTCAGCGCGCCGTACGCCGTCGCGCCCTGTTCCAGCAGGGCGAGCGCCTGCTCGTCGCCGACGCCGTCCGGCACCTCCACCGTGTGCGCCGCCTCGGCGCGGGCCACCCCGGCGTACCCGCCCCCGGCGCGCAGCAGCGCGGCGACCCGCCGCCCGTCCCCGCGCCGCCGCCCGACCACGTCGGCGCCGAGCACCGCCGGCAGCGGGTAGCGCGCGTACTCGCCGGTGCGGCAGTGCAGGTCGGCGTAGTTGAGCCCGGCCAGGGTGACGTCGATCAGCACCTGGCCCGGCCCGGCCACCGGTTCCGGCACCGTCTCGGTGCGGAACTCCTCCGGCCCGCCGTAGCGGTGGATCACCGTCGCACGCATCCCGCCCACGGCCGCCTCCGGTCTCATCCCTTGCGGTCTCATCCGGCGAAGAGCGCGAGCAGCCGGGCCTCCAGGGCACGGGTGGCTTCCGGGGTCTCGGCGAGCACGCAGTACATCACCGAGCCGTCGGCGGGCGCGAAGTCGCAGCTGTAGACCACGCCGGTGCCGGTCCGCGGGTCGAAGGCCAGCCCGGCGTCGGCGATCGCCGTCACGGCCGCCGCGAAGGAGGGCACCTTGAGGCCGGCGAGCTCCAGGATGTAGCGCGAGCCGCGGTGCTCCTCGCGCAGCAGGCGGCCGAAGAAGGCGTCGTGCAGGTGGCTGGAGCCGGTGAGCCGCCCGTTGGTCTCGTGGAAGTAGATCTCGCCCTTGGGGGTCAGCACGGCGTCCGCGCTGACCGTGCCGCGGTAGCCGATCACCCGCAGCGCCTCGCACAACCGGGCGCCCTGCGCGACGAGTTCGGCCCGGACGTCGGCGTCCGGGGTGACCGGCGGGGTGATCTCCCCGATCACCACCGGCTGCATGACCATCTCGCCGCAGCCGGAGAGCACCACGGCCGCGTCGTCGACCAGGAACTGGGCGTACAGCGCCGCGGAGTCGGTGAAGTACCGCTCCACCACGACCCGTTGGCCGCGGCCGCCGGTCAGCCAGGTCCACCGCTCGGCCACGTACGCGGCCACCGCCGCCCGGTCCGGCAGCGGGACGACCCGTTCGGCACCGGCCGCCACCTCCACCCGCTCGTCCCGGGAGAGGACCTCGTTGCCGAACCCGCCCGCCTGGAACTCGACCTTCACCATCACGCTGTGCCCCTGCGCCAGCAGGTCCTCGACGGCCGCCTCGACCTCCGCGGGCGAGCCGGCCACCCGCCCGGGCGGGATCGGCACCCCGGTACCGGCGGCCACCGCCCGGAACCCGGCCTTGCTGTTGACCAGCGCGTTGCCGCCCTGGGCCGCGAAGGGCTGACCGGGCATGGCGTGCGCGAGGCCGAGCGCGGCCGCCAGGTCGGCCACCGCACCGTTCGGCGAGATCGCCAGCACCTCCTCGACGGTGCGGCCGTCCAGGACGCGGCGCAGCTCCGCCCGGAAGCCCGGGTCCGCCAGGCGGTCGGTGGTGAGCATCTGGTCGCCCTCGGCGCCCGGCGGCGGCACCACGAAGGTCAGGCTGTCGGCCCGTACGCCGGTCAGCCCGGTGACGTACGCCAGGTACTCCGGGTCCGGACCCCAGGGCAGCACCAGGACGTCGCCGTCCTCGGCCCACCAGAGCATCCGCTGCGCCCCGCACCCGGCGAACCGCTGCTCCAGCGGCGTCATCCCGGTGAGGTCCCCGACCATCTCCTCGGTGCGGTTGTTCGCGATGCAGAGCGTCGTCATCTGGTGGACTCTCCCGGCGTTCGGCGCTGTTGCGGCCCTGGTCCCACGCACGGCACGGGTGTGGCGTGCGCTACTGGTGTAGCGCACCGGGGTTGTTCTGGTTCGGCCCTCGGTCATTGAACAAAACGCCGAACAACCGGCGGCGCCGCTCCGGGGCGGGCTGCCCCGGCCACCTCGGAGCACCGGTGGCCGGGGCGGCCCGTCCCGTTCTGTCAGCGGGCGCTCAACGACGTTGCAGGGAGCGTACGTTGTCGCCGAAGGTCCAGCCCTTGGAGCCGTCCCAGTTGACCGACCAGGTCATCAGCCCCTTCAGTGAACCGCCGAAGGCGTTCCACGCCTGCCCGACCAGGCCCGGGTCCAGGTAGCCGCCGCCCGCGCCGGGCTGGGCCGGCAGGCCGGGCACCTGCTTGTCGTAGGGCACCTTGACGGTGGCGCCCTGGATGGTCAGGCCGTTGTTCAGACACGTGGTCTGCACGGTGAAGCCCTGGACGGTGCCGGCCTGGTAGGAGTCGCCGGAGCAGCCGTACATGCTGCCGTTGTAGTACTGCATGTTCAGCCACCACAGCTGCCCGTTGTCGGCGTACTTCTTGATGATCGGCAGGTAGGCGCCCCAGATCGAGCCGTAGGTGACGCTGCCGCCGGTGACGTACGCGGTCTCGGGGGCCATCGTCAGGCCGAAGCCCGCGGGCATCCGGGCCAGCACGCCGTCGATGATGCGCACCAGGTTGGCCTGGGACGCGGACAGCGTGCCGATGCTGCCGCTGCCGGACAGGCCGGTCTCGATGTCGATGTCGATCCCGTCGAAGTTGTACTTCTGGAGGATCGGGACGACGGTCGCCACGAACCGGTCGGCGACGGCGCCGGAGCTCAGGTCGATGCCGGCGGCGGCACCGCCGATCGACATCAGGACGGTCGCCCCGGCGGCCTTGGCCCGGCACATCTCGGCGGGGGTCGAGACCTTGACGCCGGCGTCCATGCCGTCCTGCCACAGGACGGTGCCGTCCGAGAGGATCACCGGGAAGGCGGCGTTGATGACGTTGTAGCCGTGCGCGGCGATCCGGCTGTCCGTGATGGGCACCCAGCCCATGCCGGGGTGGACGCCGTTCGCGGCGCCGTCCCAGTTCTCCCAGTAGCCCTGCAGGACCTTGCCGGACGGCCGGGGCTTCGTGGGGCAGGTGTCGCCGCCCGGCGGGGTGGTGGTGGGCGGCGGGGTCGTCGGCGGGGTCGACGTGGGCGGCGGCGTGGTCGGCGGGGTGGTGGTCGGCGGCGGTGTGGTGGGCGGGGTCGTCGTGGGCGTGGTCGCGGTGGGCGTGGGGCTGCTGCCGCCGGGGCCGGTGAGCGAGACGTCGTCCGCGTAGTACGCGGGCTGGCCATACCAGCCGTGAAGGTAGACGGTCACCGAGGTGGTGTTCGGCCCGGTGGTGAAGCCGACGCTGAGCAGGCCGTACGAGGCGTTGTTCGGCGTCCAGGTGGACGGCGTGCCGGTGATGCCGGTGCCGGTGGCGCCGAGGTAGACGTAACTGCCCTGGACGTAGGCGCTCAGCGTGTACTGGGAGTCGGGCTGCACGCTGACGGTCTGGGTGCACTGGGCGTCGTCCGAGCCGGCCGGCGTGGCCTTGAGCGCGGCGGCGCCGGAGTGGACCGGACTGCCGACGGCCGCACCGGAGCCGCCGGAGCAGGTCCAGCCGGAGAGCCCGTTCTCGAATCCGGGGTTCGCCACCAGGTTGGTGGTGGCGGCCCCGGCCGTGACGGAGCCGACCACGGCGATGCCGGCACCGATCAGGGCGGCGGCGCTCGCCCCGGCGAGCGAGCGCCGCAGCACGGTCGGCCCGTGCCCGGTGCGGCCCGCCCGGTTCACCCGCGGTGCGCGCTGCACGGCCGCCCGCTGCGGGCGCGGCGCGCGGTGCGGTTCGGCCCCGGCCCGGTCGCCGTCGACGCGGCCGGGATCCGGACAGGGGCGGGACCCGCCCGACGGGCGTGGCGTACGCGACTTCCGACGGAACATGCTGTGCTCCCTTCCCGCCGAGCGCCATGGGCATGACCAGCGCGTGGGGGCGTGACGCCCGGCTCTGGGTGAGGTGGGGACATGTGGGGCTGTGCCGGACGGGATCGTAGGAGGGGCGCCCGGGCCCGTCAATAGGTCTGGACCAATTGCACTAGGTCTGGACCACTTGAGGCTCCCGCCGGAGGGCGGCGGCCGGACCGCCCCGGGCGGCGGGCCGCCCCGGGCGGCGGGCCGCCCCGGGAACAGGACCGGGCCCGCCCCGACGCGGGGGCGGGCCCGGCGGCCGTCGGACCGTCAGCCGTCGGACCGTCAGCCGTCAGCCGTCAGTCGGCGACCGTCAGCCGGCGGCCACGGTGGCGGCCGTGGCCGCCGTGGCGACGGTCACGGCGGTGATGGCCGCAATGGCGACCTGCATGTTCCGGATCGCCTGGCCGACGGACTCGCCCGCCCAGTCACCCGCGGCGATCTCCCCGAAGCGCAGCTCGACCCGCGCACGCGGGAGGTCGGGGAACGCCAGGCCGTGCAGCCGGGCGGCGTGCAGCAGGGCTATCAGGGTCGCGGTGCGGACGTCCGGGGTCGCGTGGTGCCGGATCACGCCGGCCAGCCGCGCGCGGAGTTCGCGCTCGACGGAGCCGTCCGCCTCCGGGTAGCGGCGGACCGGGAAGAGGCCGAGGACCCGACGGCGCTCCTCGACGACCAGACCGCGTTCGCACAGCCGCTGCACCGCGGAGCGGACCGCCACGGGGTGGTCCTTGGTGAGCCAGTCCGCCGCCTTCGCCTTGCCGGGGGCCTTGCGCTCGACCCACGCGGCGAGCCGGTCCAGGCACTCGTCGAGCAGCGGCTCACCGGTCGGGGTCCGGTCGGTGACGGCGAGCCGGCCCTCGTCGACCGCGATCCGCCCGGCCAGCGCGAGGTCGGCGAGCAGGCCTCCCGCCGCCGCCCACCCGGCGCTCGAACCGTCCTTCGCCACGCCGGACTCGTCGTCCAGCGAGAGCAGCATCAGCTCCTCGGCGAGGGTGACGTGCATGTGCATTCCTTTCCCTGTGCGAACCGGCCACCCGGCAGCGGCTCGACGGCCGCCGCACCCGGGTGTCCTCAGCCGGAACGCGTGCACCGGAAGCCCGGTTCCCACCCGCCCGGCCCGAGCCCCGCAGCCTACGTCGCGCGGGCGCCCGGTGTTCGAGCGGGGCGGGGTCGACGCCACGGTGCCGATGAGTGAGCACCAGGTTCTGACGTCGTCACAGGCGGCGGTCCGATCCTCCCGAACCCGCAGACCGTCGCTCCCGGGAGCAGCGGATCCCGCGCGACCGGCCCCGCTCGGCAGCGGGGACCTCCTGCACACACTCCGTACACACCCCGTGCCGACCGTTCGCTCTGCGCCACCGGGCGCAGCCGGCTTCGCTTCGGCGTCCCGGCGCCCGGCGATCTAGCATGAAACGAGACATTCGGCTCGATACCCGGCGCCACCCCGCGCCAACGGGTGAGGAGGCCGCCATGGCTCAGAACGGCAACGGCGGATTCGGCGAGCTGAGCCGTGCCCGGTACCTGCCGATCTCCGAACACGGCCTGATCGGTGATCTCCGTACCGCCGCGCTCGTCGCCACCGACGGCACCATCGACTGGTACTGCTGCCCGCGCTTCGACGCGCCCAGCATCTTCGCGTCCGTCCTCGACGCCGACCGGGGCGGCAGCTTCGAACTGTCCGCGGACGTGCCGTCCCGCACCCGGCAGTTCTACTTCCCCGACACCAACGTCCTGATCACGCGGTTCTTCGCCGCGGACGGCGTGGCGGAGATCCAGGACGTCATGCCCGTCGTCGACGAGTCCCGCGAGGCGGACCGCCACCGGCTGATCCGGCGGGTGATCTGCGTCCGCGGGGTGCTCCCGTTCCGGGCGAAGGTCGCCCCGCGGTTCGGCTACGGGGCGGATCCGCACACGGTCGAACTCCGGGACGGCCACGCGGTGTTCCACTCCGCCGGGCTGTCGGTGGCACTGACCGCCACCGTGCCGGTCGAGACCGACGGCGTCGACGTGTCCGCGCGGTTCAAACTGCTGGAGGGCGAGTCCGCGGTGTTCGCCCTCGACCGGGTGAGCGCCGACGTGGGCCCGCGGGCGTGCCCCGCCTGGGAGGCGCAGCAGCAGTTCGAGGCCACCGTCCGGTTCTGGCGCCGCTGGCTGCACCAGTCGCAGTACCACGGGCGGTGGCGGGAGATGGTGCACCGCTCGGCCCTGGTGCTGAAGCTGCTCACCTACGCGCCCACCGGCGCGATCGTCGCCGCGCCGACCACCAGCCTGCCCGAGCAGGTCGGCGGCGAGCGCAACTGGGACTACCGCTACGTCTGGGTGCGCGACGCGGCCTTCTGCATCTACGCCATGCTCCGTCTGGGCTTCACCTCGGAGGCCGAGGCGTTCATGGGCTTCATCTCCGAGCACGGGATCATGCGGGGCACCGGGGACACCGGTCCGCTGCAGATCATGTACGGCATCGACGGGCGCCGCGAGCTGCCCGAGCGGGAGCTGTCCCACCTGGAGGGCCACCTCGGTTCCGCGCCGGTGCGGGTGGGGAACGCCGCCACCGGGCAGCTCCAACTGGACATCTACGGCGCCCTGATCGACTCGGTCTACCTCTACGACAAGTGGGGGCAGCCGATCAGCAGCGGCCACTGGGACGAGGTCGGCGGCGTGGTGGACTGGCTCTGCGACCACTGGGACCAGCCCGACGAGGGGGTCTGGGAGACCAGGGCCGGGCGGCGCGACTTCGTGTACTCGCGGCTGATGTGCTGGGTCGCGCTGGAACGGGCGATCCGGATCGCGAACCGGCGCGGCCTCCCCGCCGACCTGCTGCGCTGGCGCCGGACCCGCGACACGATCTACCGGCAGATCATGGACCGCGGCTGGTCGACCGAGCGCGGCGCGTTCGTCCAGGGGCTGGACGACGAGGTGCTCGACGCGTCCCTGCTGATGATGCCGATGGCCAAGTTCGTCTCGCCCACCGACCCCAAGTGGCTCTCCACCCTGGACGTGCTCACCTCGGACCTGGTCTCCGACTCCCTGGTGTACCGCTACGACCCGGCGGCCAGCCCGGACGGCCTGCAGGGCTCCGAGGGCACGTTCTCGATCTGCTCCTTCTGGTACGTCGAGGCGCTGGCCCGGGCGGGCCGGCTGGAGGAGGCCCGGCTGGCCTTCGAGAAGATGCTCACCTACGCCAACCACGTGGGCCTGTTCGCGGAGGAGATCGGCCGGACCGGCGAACAACTCGGCAACTTCCCCCAGGCGTTCACCCACCTGTCGCTGATCAGCGCCGCCTTCAACCTGGACCGCGCCCTGGGCTGACGGCCGCCCCGCGGAAACCGGCACGGGCGTCACACGCGTCATCCATCGTCACACGAACCACACCCGACCCGCGCAGAAGCCTCGCGCCGCGCGGGTGTCGCGGACCGGCTTGATCTGCGTACGCTCGCATCCGATCCGGCCCGGCCTGCGGGGGGCGTGGCAGTCACCGTCGGGATCCAGGTCATGCCGCACCTACCGAAGAGATCCCATGAGTTACTGCACGCCCTGCCGACGCCACCTCAACGGCGCGCTCTCCTGCCCCGGCTGCGGCCGGGCCGCCGAACCCACGACCGGGGAGGCGGCGGGCCCGCGGCCCACGCCACCGGGCGAGGGCTCCGCCGACGCGTCCGCACCGCCACGCCGGTCGGCACGCCAGTCCGGACGGCGCTCGGCCCGGCGGCGGCAGGGCCGGCCGCGGGGCACGGTGCTGGCCGTGTCGGCCGCCGGGGTGGTGGTCTGCGGACTGGCCGCCGTCGTGCTGTCCGGCGGCAACTCGGACGGTGCGGTGGCCCCGGCCTCCGCGGGCGCCGAATCGCCCTCGCAGCACACCGCGGCCACCCCCGGCGCCCCGGCCGCACCGGCGCCGGCCACCACGACGGCCACCGCCACGGCCCGCCCGCAGCCGTCGGCCACCACCACCCGGCCCAGGCCGTCCGGCACCGCCCCGACCGCGACGTCCCCCTCGGGCCCGACCGTGTCCGCCGCCCCGGTTCCGGCGGACCCGCCCGCGAAGCCCGCCCCGAGCACGCCCCCGCCGAACACCGGCCCCGTCCCGCCGACCTCCCCCACCCAGCACCCGACCGGCCCGACGGCCACACCGAGCTGCACCCGGCTGCTGTTCTGGTGCACCTGAACCCCCTTGGACGCCGCCGCCCGCCCGGCCGCTCCGGGCGCCGTTCAGCCCCGCCCGGTGAGGTCGGCGTGGACGGCGAGGACGGCCAGGTAGCGGCGGTGCACGTCGTCGCGGTCGGCCGGTTCGGACACCGACTCGCGGCCGAGGCGTTCGATCATCCCGGCCTGGGCGAGGAGCACCTCGCGCTGCTGCTCGGTCGTCGTCTCCGACATGATCTCCGCGAGGACGTCGAGCTGGCGGATCAGCACGGCGGGCATGCCGGCGGCGGCCTGGCGGATCTTCTCGAAGGCCCGCTGGACCAGCCGCTCGTAGCTCACGGGGGCGGTCATCACCCGGATGTGCCCGCCGGCGTCCCGGTGGACCGGGTTCGGGTGCCAGCCCGCGGCGACCCGGCACAGGCCCTCGCCGAGCCAGTCGACGCAGGTCAGGGCGGTGAAGGTGTCGTTCACGGCGGTGGACAGCGCCCGGATGGCGATCTCCACCAGCTGGTCGACGGCGAAGGCGATGTCCTGGGCGAGCGTCCGGGTCGAGCCGGTGACGTGGGCGCGGGCGAAGCTCCGGGCCACCTCGGGCGCCGCCTCGGCGGGCCAGACCGTGGCGAGCGGGTGCCCCTGCACCAGGAAGTGTCCGGGCCGGTGGTCCAACCGGATGACGGCATCGAGCTCCGTCGCCATCCGCACCAGCGTGCGGTGCCGGACGAACTGCAGGTAGCCGCTGGCCGGCGCCGGGACGGCCGCGCCCGAGCGGTCGAGCCTTGCGTGCAGTTCGGCCGCCGAGGGCCCGGCGGTGGCCCCTGCGGCCCGCTCCGGTTCGCCCGCCCCCGCCTCGATCGCCTCGGAGAGCTCCGCCGCGATGCTGGCGATGACCCTGGGCAGCTGGATCGACGTGGCGATGTGGTGGATGAAGTAGATCAGCACGGCCACGTCGGCCATCACCAGTGCCATGCAGACGGTGATGGACAGGTGCGGCACGAGGTCGCCGTGCGAGGCCGGTCCGATGACGACCAACGAGAGCATCGCGTACACGAACGTGCCGACGAGGGTGCCCAGGGTCAGCTGGGTGGTGCGGTCCCGGATGAAGGTCCGCAGCATGCGCGGGCCGAACTGGGTGGAGGCCAGGGTCAGCGTCACGATCATGATCGAGAACACCACGCCCACGACGGTGATCAGGGCCGCCGCGATGGCGGCGAGGATCTGCCGGGCGGCGTCGGCGGTGCCGCTGACGACCCAGGACGGCAGGTCCACGTCCCCCCGGTAGGCGGCCCGGTCCAGGGACCAGGTGACGACGAACAGCAGCGCGGCGAGCACGACCTCCAGGACCGGTACGACCCACAGGTTCGTCCGCAGCGCCTCCCGGCGCCACTGCGCCTCCAGGTGGACCCCACGGATCACGCCACCACCTCCGTCGCTCCGCCCCGGCGCCGACCGGACGAATCCACCCTAAACACTCGGACGTGCAGGTGACGGGAGGGCGGGGTACGGGGTGGGGGTCCGGGGGGCGGGCCCGGGCGGTCAGGCGGCGGGGGTGCGGCGGGCGATCAGCATGTCCTGGGTGTGGCCGATGGCGTAGGTGCCGTCCGGGCGGGCGAAGTGGTCCCGGACGTAGGCGGTCAGGGCGGCGCGGGAGGGGCGGGGGTTGAGGGTGGCGAGGTCGGCGACGTTGACCATGAACTCGGCGACGTCCACGGCCTCGGCGAGGTGGGGCGTGCGGTAGTGGAGGTCGAGGCTCTCCAGGGTGACGTCGTCCGCCGGGTGCCGTTCGCGCAGGAGGTCGACGAGGGGGCCCAGGTCGTAACGCACGCCGGTGAAGTGGGCGGCCATCCGCATGCACGGGCTCTCGGGGTTCTGCAGGACGACCAGCAGGGTGCCGCCGGGGGCCGTCCAGTCGAGGGCGCGGGTGACGGTGGCGGGCCAGTCCGGCTCGGGCACGTAGTAGAGCACGTGCGAGAGGTGGACGAGGTCGGCGGGCTCCGGCGGCCGGACGCGGTCGAGCCGGTCCGGGAGGACGAGGGCGTCGGGGCAGGTGGTGCGGAGCTTCTCGCGCATCGCGGCGCTGGGCTCGACGGCCACCGTCCGGTCGAAGGACCGGGCCAGGTGGGCGGTGGTGCGGCCGTCGCCCGCTCCCAGGTCCAGCAGGACCCGGCGGTGCGGCAGGGCGGCGACGAGTTCGCTCAGCCGGGCGTGGGTGAGAGGCTTCTCGTCCGTCCCGGCGAGGAACAGCTCGAACACCCGTCGGTAGTCGGCGCTCGCCACGTCCAGTACGCGGACCGGATCCGCGTCCCTCGTCCTCGTCTCCACCGGGGCGGCCTCCCTCTGACGGCGTGTGGGGCGCGCCCATTGCACCCCGGCCGCCGGCCGCGCACGTGCAGGGACGTTCCTGCCCGCGTGTCGCCGCGACGGCGCCGGGCGACGGCACCGGGTGGCCGCGCCGGGCGACGGCACCGGGTGGCCGCGCCGGGCGACGGCGCCGGGTGGCCGCGCCGGGTGGCCGCGCCCCGCGCTAATTCGGTGGCCCGCGCGCGACGGCCACTCCTACAGTGTCCGCCGGATCAACCACCCTCACAGGAGCCCCGGCCATGCGCGTGCACTACCCCCGGACTCCGCATCTTCCCTGGTCACCCGGGGCGGCGGCGGACGACGTACGGACCGGGGACCTCACCGCGCTGACCGGTGCCGAGGTCGTCGTCACCGAGAAGCTCGACGGCGAGAACACCACCCTCTACTCCGACGGCCTGCACGCCCGCTCGCTGGACTCGGCCCATCACCCCTCCCGCGCCTGGGTGAAGGGCCTGCAGGGCCGGATCGGCGGGCGGATCCCGGACGGCTGGCGGATCTGCGGCGAGAACCTGTTCGCCCGGCACTCGATCCCGTACACCGACCTGGAGAGCTGGTTCTACGGCTTCTCGGTGTGGACCGACCGCGACCACTGCCTGGACTGGGACGACACCGTCCGCTTCCTGTGCCGCCTCGGCGTCCCGGCGCCCCGGGTGCTGTGGCGCGGCCGCTACGACGAACGCGCCCTGCGCGCCCTGAGGTTGGACCTGGACCGGCAGGAGGGCTACGTCGTCCGGACCGTCCGGGGCTTCGCCCGGGGGGAGTTCGGCGAGCGGGTCGCCAAGTGGGTCCGCCCGCACCACGTGCGCACCGACACGCACTGGATGCACGCCGCCGTGGTGGAGAACGGGCTCGGACCGGCTGCCGCGCTGTGGTCCGTACGGTCCGGTGCGCTGCCCGAACTGTCCGCCCTGGCGGCCGCGTTGGGGCTCCCCGAACTGTCCTGCCGGCCGGAGGAGCCGGCGGAGGTGTCGGCCCGGCTGGACGAGCTCGGCCGCGGCGGGGACGCCCGGCTGGCCGGGGTGCTCGCCACCGTGCTGCGCGCCGGGCCCCGGCAGTACCCGGCGGCGCGGCTGGCCGGGCCGCTCGGTCTGCCGCTGGCCCGGAGGGTCGCCGACCTGGTCGCGCTGCACCCCGGCCTGCACCGGCCGTACCCGGACGAGGACCGCCGCGCCGGGCTGGTCCGGCTGTCCTGCGCCGCCGACCTCGGCGTGCTGCACGCCGTCGCCGCGACCGCCGCCCCGGGGGCGGCGGAGCGCGAGCAGGTCGCCTGGTCGGCCCTGCACGCCGAGGACGCCGGGCTGCTCGACGACGACGGCGGGCCGCTCGCCCGGCTGCGCAGCGGCCTGCGCGACGCCCTGGCCGGCCTCGACCGGGACGCCGCCGACCGCTGCTGGGCGCAGGCCCGCGAGGCGTACGCACGGGGCAGGATCTCCACCGCGGAGGAGGCCGTCGCGGCCACCTGGCGCCTGCGGGACGGCCGCTTCCCCCGGCTGCTGCACCTGTGCGGCCCGTCCGGCAGCGGCAAGAGCACCTTCGCCGCCGGGCTGACCGGTGTCGGCACCCGGATCAGCCTGGACGACCTGCGCGCCGCCCGGGGCTCGCGCGCCGACCAGCGCGACAACGCCGTGGTGCTGCGCGAGGGCCTGGCCCGGCTGGACGCGGCCCTCGCCGCCCCGGGCTCACCGGGTGCGCCCGGTGCGTTCGGCCCGTCCGGTGCCTCTGAGGCCTCTGGTTCCTTTGGTGCCACCGTCGTCTGGGACGCCACCTCCCTCAACCGGCAGCAGCGCTCCCACGTCCACGCCGTCGCGCAGCGCCGCGACGCCCTGGTCACCCAGGTGGTGCTGGTGGTCGACGAGGACGAACTGCTGCGCCGCAACGCCGTCCGGCCGCACCCGGTGCCGGCCGACGTGCTGACCGCACAGCTGCACCGCTTCAGCCCGCCGCACGCCGGCCAGGCGCACCGCACCTGGTACGTCGGCGCCGGTGGCACCGTGGAAGACACGGCGGGCACGCTCGACGCCGAGGAGGACTGAGGACCGATGCGTCCCATCGAACAGATCTGCCAGCGCATCCGCTGGGACGCCCGGTTCGACCCGGCCCGGTTCACCCTGGGCGTGCGCCAGCGCGACGACCGCACCGAGCGCATCCCGCTGGAGGCGTTCGCCGCCTCCGGGGACATCCCCTGGCACCGGGTGCAGCGGGTCGAGGCCGACGGCGTGGTGGTCTGGGACCGCCCGTCCGGCGTGGACGTGCTCGACACCACCGAGGCCGGACGCCGCACCGCTCCGCGCCGCCTGCGCCCGCCCTTCTTCGCGGCCACGACCCCGTACGCCTGGCGGCCGGACGACGGCTGGCTGGCCGCCCACGCGGAGGCCGCCCACACCCCCGCCCCGGGCGCCGCCCACGCCGCGGCCCCGGCGGTCACCGGCCTGCGCGTGGTCACCTGGAACACCCTGTGGGACCGTTACGACGCCGACCGGATCGCCACCGCCCGCCGCCGTCCGCTGCTGCTCGCCGCGCTCGAAGCCGCCGACGCCGACGTCATCGCCCTGCAGGAGGTCGAACCGGCCCTGGTCGCCCTGCTGCTCGCGGCGCCCTGGGTCCGCGCCGGGTACACCCTGAACACCGACCCGCTCGGGCGGGACGTCGACGAGCACGGCCTGCTGCTGCTCAGCCGGCTACCCGTCCTGGAGGCGGGGAGGCACGCCCTGGGCCCGCACAAGGCCGTCACCGCGATCACCGTACGGACCGCCGGCGAACCGCTGACGGTCGCCGCCGTCCACCTCAGCAGCGACCACTCGTCGGACGGCGCGACCCGCCGCGAGGCCGAACTCACCGAGCTGGCCGAGGGTCTGGGCGGCGTCGAGGGCGAACTGCTGCTGCTCGGGGACTTCAACGACGCCCGCTCCGGCACCTCGGGCCCGGCCGCCGCCCTGGGCCTGCGGGACGCCTGGACCCAGGTGCACGGGCCGTCCGACGACACCCCGACCTTCGACCCGACGGTCAACCCGCTCGCCGCCGTCTCCTCGCTGACCGGCCGCCCCGGCCGGATCGACCGCGTCCTGCACCGCTCCGACAGCACCCGCGTCACCGCCGCCGGGCTGCTCGGCGACCGCCCGACCGCCGACGGCCTGCACCCCTCCGACCACTACGGCGTCGCCGTGGACCTCACCCTCGGCGGCGCGGGCGGGGCCGACGCCGGAGCGGGCGGGTCCGAGGCCGGGGCTCCGGACTTCCTCGCCGCCGCGCCCACCGCCCGCACCGCCGTCGCCTGGCTGCCGCCCGAGGAGCTGTGGCCGCCGATCCAGCGGCTGCGCACCGCGCACGACCCGCAGGTGCACCGCTGGCCGCCGCACGTCAACCTGCTGTTCGGCTTCGTCCCGGAGGCCGAGTTCGACCGCGCCCTGCCGCTGCTGGGCGCGGCCGCCGCCGAGGTGGACCCGTTCACGGCGCGGCTGGAGGGCGTGCACACCTTCGGTCACCGCGAGGACGCCACCGTCTGGCTCGACCCTGCCGCCGCCTCCGCCGAGCCGTGGGCGGCGCTGCGGCACGCGCTGGAACGCCGCTTCCCCCGCTGCCGCGGCCGGGCGGAAGGGTTCACGCCGCACCTGACCCTCGGGCGCAGCACCGATCCGCAGCGGGTGGCCGCCGACTGCGCGGCCGGGCTCGACGCGGTCCCGGCCCGGGTCGGCGAGCTGGTGGTGCTCTCCCGCCGGGGCGCCGAGCCGATGCGGCCGCGCGCGGTGATCGCGCTGGGGACGGGCGAGGTGCGTCCGGTGCCCGAGGAAGCGACCGTCTCGCCTCGGCCCGAGTCACCCCGACGGACGGCCGCCGCAAGGGAGTTGGCCCGGCGCATCGCGGCGGCGCTGCCCGACGGCGCGGTCCACGTCGTCGGCTCGCGCCGGCTGGGCTGTCAGCTGGACGGGGCCGACCTGGACCTGGTGGCGGCCCTGCCCGGCCCGGCCGACCTGTCCGGCGTCCGCGCCCGGATCGCGGCCGCGCTGCCGGACGCCCGGCAGCTGCGCGAGGTGCGCGGCGCCCGGGTACCGGGGCTGCGGCTGGCCGCGGACGGCCTGTCCGTCGATCTCGTCGTCGTGTTCACCGGCTCGCTCGATCCGGCCCGAGCCGTCGACCGGCGGGCCGAGTTGGGCGAGGCGGAGGCCGTCGCGCTGAGCGCCGTCACCGACGCCGAGGCGATCCTGACGGCACTCGGCGAACGGCACGACCGCTTCGTCCGGCTGGCCCGCCAGGTCAAGGCGTGGGCCCGGGCCCGCGGCCTGGACTCGGCGCCGTTCGGCCAACTTCCCTCGCTCGCCTGGTCGGTGCTCGCCGCACGCACCGTCCTGGACGACGAAGGCACCGCGAGCGAGTCCACCGAGGACACGGACGGCCGGGACACGGACGGCCCGGACACGGACGGCCCGGACACGGACGGCCCGGACACGGACGGCCCGGACACGGACGGCCCGGACACGGACGGCCCGGACACGGACGGCGGCCTGTTCCGGCGGTTCGCCGAGACCTGGGCGGGCTGGGACTGGCGCCGGCCCGTCTCCCTCGGCTCCCCCGACTCCCCCGACTCCCCCGACTCCCCCGACTCCCCCGACGGCGATCTGACCGACCGCCGGCCGGAACCGCTGACCGTCCTCACCCCCTCCTCCCCCGTCCGCAGCTGCACCACCCAGGTCGGCGCGGACACCCGCGACCTGCTCGCCGAGGAGCTGTACCGCGCCTGGGAGCTCGTCACGGAGAGCACCGACCCCTGGCCCGCCCTGCTCGCCCCGCCCCCGCTCCACCGCCGGCACGCCGCCTGGGCCGTGGTCACCGCCGCGGAGGAGTCCGTCGGGCTGGTCCGCGGCCGCCTCCGTACGCTCCTGGCCGCACTGGAGGAGGCCGGCGGCACCCACCTGCACGCCTGGCCACAGCCCTACCGGACGTCCGACGGCCGCACCCACTTCCCCATCGGCCTCGGCCCCGCCGGCACCCCGCTCACCGCGGACCGCCTCGCCCCGCTCGCCGCCGCCTGGTGCCGCCACCTCCCCGGCGTCCGCATCGAGCATGTCGACGGCGGCGCGGTCCCCACCCTCACCCGCTGAACGCCCCTTCCCGCCGAACGTCCTCGCCCGCCGGACGCCGTCCCGGGCGGGGACCCGAACCGTCGTCAGCCCGCCTCCAGGGCCTCGGCCCGCTCGACCAGGCCGGCCGCGAGGCCGTCGCAGTCCAGTCCGGAGGGTGTCCGCGGCGGCATTGTTAGCCTGTCCTCCATGATCGGAAACGGCAGCAGGTCACAGGTGTCCGGCTTATCGCCGGCGAGCGGTCCGCAGCGCGCCCTCATCATGGCGAGCTTCGTCAGCCGCGTGGGCAACGGGCTGTTCAACACCGCGTCGGTGCTCTACTTCACGCTGGTGGTGCACCTGCCCGCCGCCCGGGTCGGGGTCGGCCTCACGATCGCCGGGCTGGTCGGGCTGCTGGCCGGGGTCCCGGCCGGGAACCTGGCCGACCGGTACGGGCCGCGCACGGTCTGGCTGACGGCCCTCACCCTGCAGGCCGCGACGATGGCCGCCTTCGTCCTCATCCACGACTGGGCCACCTTCACGGTCGTCGCCACCCTGGACCGGCTCGCGGCGGCGGCGGCCGGCGCCGCGGGCGGCGCGCTCGTCGCCCGCGCCGGCGGCGAGCGCCCGGCCGCCTTCCGGGCGAGACTCCGCACCTTCGTCAACCTCGGCGTGGTCCTGGGCACCCTCGGCGCCGCCTTCGCCGTCTCGATCGGCACCCGCACGGCGTACACCGCGCTCATCCTCGCCAATGCCGCCAGTTTCGCCTGCGCCGCCCTGATCGCCGTGCGCGGCCTCCCGGACTACCGGCCGCTGCCCCGGCCCGAGGAGCACCACCGCGCCGCCGTCCTGTCCGACCGGCCGTTCGTGTCCTTCGTCGCGCTCTACGGCGCGATGGGCCTGCAGTACCAGACCGTCTCGCTGCTGCTGCCGATCTGGCTCTCCGCCCACACCGACGCGCCCCGCTGGACGGTGGCGGCGGTCTACGCGGTCAACAGCGCGGTGTGCGTGCTGCTCCAGAGCCGGATCGGCTCCCGGGTGGAGACTCCGCACCAGGGCGGGCGGGCGCTCCGCCTCGCGGGCCTGTGCTTCCTGGTCAGCTGCCCCTTGATGGCCCTGACCGCGGACGTCCCGGCCTGGGTCGCGCCGGCGCTCGTCGTCCTCGCCGTCGGCGTGCACAGCCTCGGGGAGGTGTGGGAGTCCTCGGGGGGCTACGCGCTCGGCTTCGGCCTCGCCCCAGACCACGCCCAGGGGCAGTACCAGGGCCTCCTCGGCGTCGGCTTCGACACCGGTCAGGCCCTGGCCCCGGCGGTCCTCACGACGGTCGTCCTCGGCTTCGGACATTCGGGCTGGCTGCTGCTCGGCGTGTTCTTCGCAGCCCTCGGCGCGGCCGGCCCGCCGCTGGCCGCCTGGGCGGAACGCACCCGCCGCCCGAACGACGACCCGGCCCCCACCGCACCCGTCCACCCCGACGGGACCCCGCTCCCCGACACCGTCTGAGGCGTGTCTGTGATGGGCTGAGCACTTGATCGGATGTGTCCGTCCGGTTGGTGATCGGTGATGCGATGTGAGACCGGATCGGGACTGGCCATGCGTACCGACAGACGTGCCGAGCGGCCCGGGCGTCCGCAGTCCGCAGTCCGCAGTCCGCAGTCCGCAGTCCGCAGTCCGACGATCGGACCACGCGATAGGGTCCGCGCATGTGGGAGGGACTGGAGACCATCGACTGGGCCGGGCTGCAGCACAACTACGGCTCCGCGGCGGACGTGCCCGGGTTGCTGCGGCGCTGCGCCGGCCCCGACCGGGAGGACGCCTGGGAGGCCGCGGGCGATCTGGACAACCTCCTGTTCCACCAGGGTGGTTGGGTCTGCTCCGCCGCCTCGGCCGCGCTGCCGTACCTGGTCCGGCTGGCCGCCCGGCCGGATGTCGTGGCCCGGCGTGAGCGGTTGGAGCTGCTGGACCTGCTGACGAGGCTGAGCGGTGAGGCCGCGCTCGTCGCCGAGGCACAGGTCGATCCGGCGTGGGGGGCGGCCTGGGAGCGGGCGCTGCCCGAGGTGCTGGGTCAGCTGTCCGATCCCGACCCCGCGATCCGCCGGACCGTCGCCGATCTGCTGGGAGGCTGCGGCAGCTCCGGGGCGCGGACGCTGCCCGCCCTCCTGACGCGGTGGGAGGCGGAGGAGGATCCCGCCACCCGCCTCGACCTGGTGATCGCCCTCGGCCACGCCACCCGCCGGGAGCCGACCGCAGGCCTGTCCACCCGGACCACCGCCCTGCTGCGCGGGCTGCTGGACGCGCCCGAACCGCAACTGCGGCTGGCGGCCGTGCACGCGCTGGCCCCGGACGATCCGGGGCTCGCCGACCGGCACCTCGGCCGCGTCCTGGACGCGGTCCGCGACCCGGGGGTGGAGCTCTGGCGGCAGACCAGCACGGCGGACTGCGGTGTCCAGGGCGTCCAGGGCTGGACGGCCGGCCTGTTCCCCGGCGCCTCGCCCGTGTACGTCCTCGGCCTGCTCGCCGAGCACCCCGACCCGGAACAGCGCATCGGTGCACTGGGCCAGGCGGGCGGGCTGCTCTCCCGCTGGCGCTCGGCGGTGCCCGCCGTGCTGCCCGCCGTCGCGGCGCGCCTGGACGATCCGGACACCGAGGTCCGCTTCCGCTCGGTCGAGTTGCTCGCCTGCCTCGGCAGCGCCGCGGCCGACCACGCCGACGCGGTGGCCGCGCTGCTCGACGACACCGCCACCCGGAGCACCCGGGCGGGCGAAGCCGTCCGCGAGGCGGCGGTGTGGGCCCTGGCGCGGATCGGCGACCCGCGCTGCGTCCCCGCCGTCGTCGACCTGGTCACCGCGGGCGGTCGCGCCACCGCCTTCGGCGCCGCCGGGGTGCACCACGCCCGGTTCGGCACCCACCACTACCCGCAACTCCCCGGCATCCATGAACTGCTGGCCCCGCTCCGGGAGCACGCGGACGCCCTCCTGCCGTCGATCCGCGCCCACCTGCGCGGCTCCGCCCCCACGCTGGCCCGCCCGCTCTGCGAGGTGCTGGCCGGCTGGGGGCCGGCTGCCGCACCCGCCGTGCCGGAGCTGCTCGGCCTGCTCGCGGACGACGCGACCTGGGCCCCGGCGGCGACCGCGCTGGCCGGGATCCGGCAGCCGGCCGGCGAGGAGGCCCTCGCCCTCCTGCGTGCCCGCACCACTGCCGCTGCGGGCTCCAACGCCGCGGGCACCATCGCCGCCGGAGCGGACGCGGAACTCGCCGCCTGGGCCTACTGGCGGCTCGGCGGCGAGCCCGGACCCGCACTCGCCGTGCTGGGCCCGGCCGCGACCGACGGCCGCTTCGTGGGCCCCGCGCTGCGCAAGCTCGCCGACCTCGGCCCGCACGCCGCCCCGTACCGGGACCGCCTCCGCGCGCTGGTCGCCGACCCGTACGACTGGGTCAGCGTCGAGGCCGCCCACGCCCTGTGGGCCGCCACCGGCGACACCGACACCGCCGTGCCGGCCCTGTTCGACGCCTGCCGGAACCTCCGCGCCGGCACCTACTACCCGGCCATGCTGCAGGCCGTCCGCCATCTGACCCGCATCGGCCCGGCCGCCCGCCCCGCCGCCGCCGTCCTGGCCGAGGCCCTGACCCGCGACGAACGCCTCAGCACGTCCGGCGCCTGGCGCGCCTTCGTGGACGACGAGACGATCCGCGCCGCCGTCACCGAGCTGTGCCGGGTCACAGCCGCAACGCCCCCGCCGGCGGCCGCATCCGACGCCCGTACGGGGTGAGTGCCAGCACGCCGGTGCCGCGGACCGGCGTGCCCGGCCCGAGCGACAGCGGGTCGAGGCTCAGCTCGCCCGCCAGGCGGGGCGCCAGCTCCAGGAGCTCCCACATCCACTCGTCCTCCGCCTCGTCCTCCTCGTCCGCCTCCGCCGGCAGCCGGCCCGCCACGAGCGGGGGCAGGCCGAGTTCGGCCCGGCGCCGCTGCTCGTACCCGAGCGGCGCGCCGAGCTCCAGGTGCCCGGTGTCCTCGCCCGGTATGTAGGCGAACCGCCGTACGGCCGCGCCACGTTCGGCGACCAGCACGGCCGAGCCGTCGTTCTGCGCGCTCCACCAGTACGCCTGGGCCCGGCCGTAGCGGGCGCTCAGGCGCTCGCAGGCCGCCAGGACGTCGTCCGCGCGCTCGGCGTCGCTCGGATCGCACCAGGCGCCGACCACCAGCGTCCAGCCCGCCAGTTCGGGGGTGACGAACACCCGGCGGAGCGCGTCGTGCGGGTCCTCGTCGAAACCGCCGTGGCTGTCGACATCGGCCGCGTACACCCCGGCGGCGAACGGCACCGGACGCGGCGCGGACAGGCCGAGCAGGCTCATCACCCCGGGCTGGTCGCGGGTGGGGACCGCGATCCACGACAGGAAGCAGCAGGCCATCGGCACCGGTGCGTCCCCGGGCGTTTTCACCCGCACCAGCCGTTCCAGCGCCGCCACGTCCCGGGCGGACAGGGCCGCCTCCCCGCCGATCTCCGCCAGTGCCTCCAGTGCCGCCGCCCGCGCGCGCCGGGACCGTCCCGGCGCACCCGCTGCAGCAGCGGCACGACGCCCTCGCCCCACGAGCAGAACAGCCGCACCGCCGCCTGCCGCACCTCGGCGTCCGGATCCCCCAGCAGCGGCAGCACGCTCGCCGCCTGCGAGCTGCCGGCGTCCCCGCAGCCGCGCAGGGCCCGCATCGCCGCGCGACGCACCGCCGCGTCCGCCGAGGCGAGGTCCGGTACCGCCTGTCGAACGTCCATGGTCCGCCACGCTAGCCCGCCGCACTGACAACTCCCCGTCCGGACCGGGCCACCCGTACCGGATTGGCCCGGGACGGCGGCCCGGCCGGCCACTACCCTCGGCCGCACAGCCGATCAGCCACACAGCCGGTCAACCACACAGCCGGTCAACCACGCAAGTCGATCAACGGAGAACCCGATGCACCCCGAACTCGCCGCCGACCTCGCGCGGTTGCCCGAACTCCTGGAGGAGACCCGGCAGCACGCCCTCGCCTTCCTCGACGGCCTCGACGAGCGGTCCGTGATCCCGCGGGCGGCCGGTGACGGGTTGCCGACGACGGGCGGTGGCGGGTTGCCCACGGCCGGCGGTGGCCTGCCCGCGGCGCTGGCGGAGTTCGCCGAGCGGTGGGAGCCGCGGCTGTCGGCGAGCGCCGGGCCGCGGTACTTCGGGTTCGTCACCGGTGGTGCGACCCCTGCGGCGCTGGCGGGCGACTGGCTGACCGCCACCGCCGACCAGAACTCCAACTCCTCGCTGGACCCGGCCGGTCAGCACCTGGAGCGCGAGACGGTGGGCTGGCTGCGCGAGCTGTTCGGGCTGTCCCCGGCGCACCACGGCACCTTCGTGAGCGGCGCGACCATGTCGAACACGGTCGGGCTGGCCATCGCCCGTGAGTGGCTCGGCGAGCGGCTCGGTGTGGACGTCGCCGAGGACGGGGTCGGCGCGCTGGGCCCGGTCCGGGTGCTGTCGGGCGGCGCGCACTCCTCCGTCCCCAAGGCGCTGTCGGTGCTGGGCCTGGGCCGGACGGCGCTGCACGGCGTGCCCCTGCTGCCCGGCCGGGAGGCGGTGGACGTGGCCGCGCTGGAGCGGGCGCTGGCCGAGGCCGACGGGCCGTGCGTCGTGGTGGCCAACGCGGGCACGGTCAACACCGTCGACTTCGACGACCTGCCGGCGATCGCGGCCCTCCGCGAGCGGTACGGGTTCTGGCTGCACGTGGACGCCGCGTTCGGCGCCTTCGCCGCGCTGTCGCCGCAGCACGCGCACCTGGTGGCCGGCCTGGACCTCGCCGACTCGGTCTGCGTCGACCTGCACAAGTGGCTCAACGTGCCGTACGACAGCGCCGTCCAGTTCACCCGCCGCCCCGACCTGCAGGCCCGGGTGTTCCGGAACGCCGCCGCCTACCTCGGCCCTCTCGGCGAGCACCCCGACCTGGTCCACCTCACCCCGGAGAACTCGCACCGGCTGCGCGCCCTGGCGGCCTGGTTCACGCTGCGCGCGTACGGACGCTCCGGCCACCGGGAGATCGTGGAGCGCAACGTCGCGGGCGCCCGCGCACTCGGTGAGGCGGTCGAGCGGATCGACGGCCTGCGCCTGCTCGCGCCGGTCCGGCTGAACGTCGTCTGCTTCACCCTGGCGACGGATCCCACGCCCGAGCGCCTCGCCGACCTCGCCGCCGAGGTGGCCGGCGAGGCCTTCCTCACCCCGACCCGCTACGCCGACCGGCCCGCCCTGCGCGCGGCGTTCAGCAACTGGCGCACCACCGAGGCGGACGTCCGGCGGACGGCGGAGGCGCTGGCCCGGGCCGTCGGGAAGCCGGCCCCGACCGGAACCTGAGGGCCTGACCGGACACAGGCCTGACCGAATGGACCCGACCGGAGCAGCGCCCGACCGGAGCAGCGCCCGACCGGCCCCGGCTCAGCTCCGGTTGTGGTCCCCCGTGCCGCCGTCGATCAGCTCCCGCAGGATGTCCACGTGCCCGGCGTGCCGCGCGACCTCCGTCGTCATGTGGATCAGCACCCAGCGCAGCGAGACGGTGTTGCCCGACCACGACGTCCCGAGGTCGTCCAGCGCGAGCTCCCGGATGGTCTCGTCCGCACCGGCCCGCGCCCGCGCGTAGAACTCCAGGACGTCCGCCGTCGACTCGTGCGGTTCCACCCGCATGTCGGACATCTCGTCGGCGTCGAGGTCGAACGGCAACGGCCCCGTCTCCCGGCCGAACGTCTCCCGGAACCACCCGAGTTCGGCACCACCGAGGTGCTTCACCAGCCCCAGCAGGTTCGTCCCGGACGGCGTCATCGGCCGGCGCAACTGCTCGTCGTCCAAGCCCTCCAGTTTCCACAGCACCGCATCGCGGTGCCGGTCCAGTGCGACGTGAAGGCTTTCCTTCTCCTCACCCGTGAAGGGCACTCGCTTCTCCATGATCGGACCGTACCAGCCGGCACCGACAACCCGGCTCCCCGATCACCGCCCCGGACCGGCCCGCCCCGACCCGTCCCTGCCCGGCGGGGATCACGGGTGCGCCCCGTCCCCGTACACGCCGCCCGCCCGGTCGGTCAGGCCCGCCATGAACTCCGCGTGCGCGAGGTTCATGAACGGAAGCGGCCGCCACCGGCTGCGGTGGTCGGGGTGATCGCGGAACCGCTCCGCCGTCCGGCACAGCCGCGCCCACCACAGGACGCCGTCCTGCCGCATCCGCTGCGTCCACCCGGGCTCGTCCCCGCGGCCCTCCATCAGTACGTCCTCCCAGGCGCCCAGGACGTCCGACAGGAAGATGCAGTCGGACTTCGTGACGTCCGCCAGGCGCTCGGCGGCGAACCGGGCGTCGGTGCCCTCGGGTTGGGCCTCGACCACCTCGCGCAGCCGGGCGTCGAGGAAGGCCCGCAGCGGCGTGACGTCCTCGTAGTGGAGGTCGTCGGAGAACTCCAGCAGTTCCACGGGCCTGCGTTCGCGTGCCATCGTGCGGTGTCCCCTCGGTCTCGGGCGGCGCGGTCGTCGACGGTCCGTCACGGAAACCCGACGGAACGTCACGTTCTCGCCCCGACCATAGCCCCGCCCCGACGGACGTCGCACCGGATTGCCGAACCTCCCCACCCGGCCCGCGGCGCGTGCCATCATGGGCGCCGCCCGCGCAACACGCCCGGCCACTGGAAGGAGTACCGCGAGGTGATGGTCGCCGACCGCCGGGTGCTGCTCACCATCCCGGTCGACCACGTGTACGGCACCCACCTCTGAACGGGCCGGGCCGACCACCGGCCCGGGGCGGCGACGACCGCGCCCCCCGGGCCACGGCTCACCCCGGCGTCGCGGTGACCACCGTGGCGTCCAGGTCCTCGTGCCGGCTCTCCGCCGCCGCCAGCCCGGCCTCCCGCGCCACCGCGAGGGCCGCCGCCACCTGACGCTCACTGGTCTCGAACAGCAGCGCGCCGTCCGCCGCCAGCCACCGCGGCGCCTGCGCGACCACCCTGCGCAGCACGTCCAGGCCGTCCGCTCCCCCGTCGAGCGCCGGCCGGGCCTCGTGCAGCCGCGCCTCGGGCGGCAGCAGCGCGAGGTCGCCCGTCGGGACGTACGGGACGTTGGCGATCAGCACGTCCACCCGGCCGTGCAGCTCCGGGGGCAGGGCCGCGAACAGGTCGCCCCGGTGGACCAGCCCGCCCGTTCCCGCCAGGTTGCGGCGGGCGCAGCGAACGGCGTCCGGGTCGATGTCCGCCGCGTGCAGCTCGACCGGGTGCGCGGCCCCGGCCGCCACGGCGGCGCCCAGTGCGCCGCTGCCGCAGCACAGGTCGAGCACCACCGCGCCCGGGCCCCGGGGCGGGCCGGTCAGCGCGGTGGCGGCGGCGGCCAGGAACTCGCTGCGCCGACGCGGGACGAAGACGCCCGGGTCGACGGCGATCCGCAGACCGGCGAACTCGGCCCAGCCGACGACGTGTTCGAGCGGACGGCCTTCGGCGCGGGAACGGACCATGGTGGCGAGGTCGGCGGGCGAGGCGGCGGCGGAGAGCAGGACGCGCGCCTCGTCCTCGGCGAACACGCAACCGGCTGCGCGCAGTCGGGAGACCACCGAGGATCGGAGAGCGGCGGAGGAGAAGACCGGCAAGAGAACCCCTTAGGGGAAGACGGGAGGAGGAGGAACGGAGGAGAAGGACTCCGTCAGGGCTCCCGCCAGGGCCGACACCGTCGGCACGCCGCCTACGCTACGCGCGCGCGGCGCCCGCACGGCCGCACTCAGGGAGCACCCGCTCGGACATTCCGGTAATGGGTCTCACCTCCCTAGGTCGCGGTCACACTCGGCGTCAACCACCTTACCGCACGGCCCGCCGAGGATGATCAACCGTGCTGCGGCCCCCGGCCCTTGCCGCTCGGTCGGGCGGGCGCGCGCTCCGTCGGGCGCCCACCGGGCAGTCGACCCGGGGGGCCGACCCGGGGGCGCGGCGGAGGGCGCCCACTCCCCGCTTCCGCTTCGCCCGCCGGGCGGGAGCGCACTCCTCTCCTGCGGATCCGCACTCCGGTCGGACGGTTACGCCGCCGGCCGGACGGTCACGCCGCCGGTCAGACGGGCTGCGGCGCCGGTGTGACCGGCTGGGGCGCCGGCGGCCTGGTGCGGTATCCGTCGGCCCTGCCGGGAGGCACCAGGCAGGGCAGCAACCAGTCCCAGAGGGCGCCGACCCGACGGGCACGCTCCTCGGCGGGGCAGCCGTCGGCGAACACCACCTCCAGACCGCAGGCGGCGGTCACGACCAGCGTCTCCGGGCCGAGACCGTCCGAGCGGGCGCGCAGTTCGCCGGCGCGGTCGGCTCCGGCCAGCAGGTCCCGGACGACGCCGGCCCAGACGCCGTGGAAGCCGCGCACACCCGCGAAGACCCGCCGGGGATCCACCGCCCCGGCTGCGCCCGACCCGAACCCGCCCGACCCGGGCCTTCCCGCCCCGAGCCCTCCCGCTGCGGGCCCGCCCGCGGACGGTCCGCCTGCGGAAGGGCCACCCGCCCCGGACCCACCCGTCGCATGGTCCGTCTGCCAGCCGCCCGCGCGGCCGAGGCGGAACGCCGCCCGGACCACCGGGTCCGTCCCCAGGGCGTCGACCAGCCAGTACCCGGCATCGATCAGCGCCTGGAGCGGCGAGTCGACGGCACGGTGGTCGCCGCAGGCCGACCGCAGCGAGCGCTCGGCCTGCTCGAAGACCGCTCTGGCCAGCTCCTCCTTGGAGGCGAAGTGGAAGTAGAGCGCCCCCTTCGTCACCCCTGCGGCTGCGGCGATCTCGCCGAGGGTGGCACCGGCGTAGCCGCAGCGGTCGAACAGCCCCGCCCCCGCCTCCACCAGCCGCCCGCGCGTCCGTTCCGACCTCTCCTGGACCACTCGTCCCACAACCCCTCACGACGACAAGCACGTTCCGACCGGACCCCGGCGAACTCCCGGGCGGGCGCCGGGTCCTGCGACCGACCTGCTCAGCCGACCCGGCTGAGTCGGGCTGCCGCCTCCGACAACCCGGCTCCGGCGGCGACGGGTTCGCGCCCGGTCCGCTCCGACGCGGCGGGTCGCTCCGGCGCGGCGAGCAGGATGGAGCGCTGGAGGCGGCGCAGTCCGACCGAGGGCTCCATGCCCAACTCCCGTACCAGGGTGTTCCGCAGGCGCTGGTAGGCCTCCAGGGCCTCGCCGCGCCGTCCGGAGCGGTGCAGGGCGATCATGTACTGGCCGTGCAGGCTCTCGTGGGTGCGGTAGCGGTCGACCAGGACGGTGAGTTCGGCGAGCAGCACGCGGTGCCGCCCGAGCCGCAGGTCGGCGTCGATCCGCTGGTCCAGCGCGCAGAGCCGGGTCTCCTCCAACCGCTTCGCCTCGACGGCGAGTTGGCCGCCGACCGGGACGTCCGCGAAGGCCGGACCGCGCCACAGTGCGAGCGCCTCGCCGAGCATCCGGGCGGCCAGCGGATGGTCCTCGCCGTCCATCGCCCGGTAGCCCGTACCGGCCAGCCGCTCGAACTCGCGGACGTCCGTCAGCCCGCCGCCGCTGTTCAGCATGTAGCCGCCGGGCGAGGTGACCAGGACGTCCTTGGCGCAGGTCGCCCCCGGACCGCCGTCCCCCTGGGCGAGCGCCCGGTCGATCAGGTCGCGCAGTTGGAGGACGTACGTCTGCACGGTGGTGCGCGCGCTGCGCGGCGGACGGCCGGACCACAGCTCGTCGGCCAGCACCCCCGCCGGAACCACCTGGTCGGCACGGAGTGCCAACAGCCCCAGCACCTGGCGCGGCTTGGGCGCCGACGGCACCACCGACACCCCGCACACCCGGACGTCCAACGCCCCGAGCACCCGAATTTCCACGATGACCACCCCAATCACACGGAACGCCGCAGGCTCTTCCGCCGCGGCCGGCACCCGGGTCGACAGCCCAGGGGGCAACTGTCACCAGTGAAAAACAGGACGCGCGGTTTGTCAATACAAAACCGAACGTGCTGTTTGTTTTCAGGTGGGGCCGCCCCGCTCACCCACTGGATCCGCTCCGCCACCCTCCGTACCGGCCGCAGTGCAAAACAAAGGCGGCGCAGGACCCCCGCATCCCGCCACCGCCACCGCGCCTTCGCGCGCCCACCTCCCGCGGACGGGAGGCCGGTTGATCCGGCGTCAGCCCACGCCGACCCCTGCCTGCTGCTCGACCGGCACCGCACCGCCCTCGTCGGCGCCGTCCCCGTCCACGCCGTCGTCCGACGTACGGGCCGCAGCGATCTCGGCGACCACCTGGGCGCCCCGGTCCGGCCCCATCCGCAGCGAGCCGAGCACACCCGGCACGGCGATGCTCGGCATCAGGTGCTGGAACAGCCCGGACACCCGAAGCTCCAGGTCAGCGCGCCCGGAGAGCTTCTGGGACTGGATCTGGACCCCCGTCCACGCGGCGATGACCAGCCATGCGGTGTCCGCCGGAACGACGTGCGGCAGCAGCTCACCGCGCTCGCCGGCCACGGTCAGCAGCGCCTCCATCCGGTCGATCCACCCGGGGATGGCTCCCCCGCCGAGGTCGTCGAACAGGTCCTGCCCGAGCGAGAGCCGGGCACCCGCGCTCAGCAGCGGGTCACGCGGCATCAGATACGCCACGACCATCCCGGTGTCCACGAACTCCTGGAGCTTGCAGCTCCGTTCGGGAACCCCGTCCTGGGAGAACTGCTCCTCGACCACGCCCTGTGCGAGATCCCGCTTCGACGCGAAATGGAAATAGACCGCACCGCGCGTCACCCCGGCCCGGGTCACCACCTCCCCGATGGTCGCTCCCTCGTACCCGAACTCGTCGAAGACCGATGCCGCCGCCTCCAGGATCAGCCGACGCGTCCGGAGCGCCCGCTCCTGCCGTACCACCGCAACCACCCCGCCCTGAGATCCCGGAAAACAAAACCAAACACCCCGTATCTTAGCTACGCCCCACCCGCAACCGACAAGACGATGTCGGGCAATCCCCCAACCGCTCGCCCTTCCCCGCAGTCCGCCGAGCCCCGTCCGACGGTCCGTCACCACGCAACCCGCCAGCCACTGCCGTTCGACTTACCCAGGGAAATCCTTTCGCTCACAAAAACCGAACGATTGGTTTCCTTTCGTCGCACAGTCGCCCTCCCCGTGGCCGTGCCGTCGCGGCCGGTGGGTGAGCTTCCTCTACGCGGACCAGGAGGAGGTCCAGGACATCGCCTGCGGCGACCGGCACCTCGCCGTCCGGACCGTCGCCCACTTCCCGGGCACCCCCGGCCCGCGCACGGTCTACGCCGTCAGCACCCCGTGGGCCGCACCGGGCGTCCTGCAAGCCCGCGTCCGCCGCCCGGACGGCACCGTCCTCCCCGACCGCGCCCGGTTCCCGGACGGGAAGGACTCGGCACACGTCCCCGGCGACCGCATCTGCGAGTGAGGAACCCGCCGGTCCGCACGAGAACCGCGCCCACCGGCGCCTCCGCGGGATCCGCCGCACCGTCGGCCGCCTGCCGTCACCCACATGCACCACTCGCCCGAACCGCGTGAACCAGCAGGCCGGGGCACACGTCGACCTGCCTTCACCCGACCCGCCGCGACAGGCTTCAGGACTCCTTCACGGCAGCGGCGTTGCGGCGGGTCTCGTCGAGGTGGAAGCCGATGTAGCGGGCGAGGATCAGCGGGTCCTGCGGGTTGTCGGCCTGGAAGGTGATGCGGCGCAGCAGGGTGACGCCGTCGAGCCCGACGCCCTCGCGGGCGAGCACGAAGAGGAGGGTGAGGAAGGCCGCGCGGGCGTTGCCGTCGTCGAAGGGGTGGAAGAAGCAGACGTCGAGGTAGGCGCGGGCGGCGCGGACGGTGAGCGGGAGCGCCCCGTCTCCGTCGGTGTCACCGGCGGAACCGGCGACCTCGGCGGGGCGAGCGCTCTCGGCGAGGCAGGCGTCGAAGCGGGCGCGGGTGTCGGGGGCGATGCCGTAGCGCTCCCCGCCGCCTTTGGCGAAGGCCGGCAGGGTGCGGAAGCGCGGCGGCTCCGGTGTGCCCAGCACGTGCTGCTGCCAGCCGCGGAGCAGTTCGAAGTCGAGGGCGGCGCCGCGTGCCGCGTCGGCGCGGAGTCGGTCGAGGGCGGCGAGCAGGCCGTCCGCCCGGGCGGGGTCGATGGAGCCGTCGAAGGCCTGGATGTCCTCGGCGGCTCCGTCGCGGGTCGGGGTCACCGGCCCGGACGTCGCCTCCGCCGAGGGTGCCGGCCAGGCCACGTCCGGGCGCACGGCGAGCCAGCGCTCCAGGTGGTCCGGTACGGCCGCCCCGCCCGCGGCGGGCCGGTCGGCGGCCTCGACGGCCCGGTCGGCGGCCGCTGCCACCGGCGGCAGCGACTCCGCCAGCCGCTCGGCGACCTCGTGGACCAGGACGGTGTCGGGGCTGACCCAGCTCGTGAACCTCCCGCCGACCGCCTCCTCGACGAGTTCCCGGGCGATGTCGGGCGCGACACCCCAACGGGCGAGGAACCAGGTGAGCACCTGCTTGCAGTGCCCGTACCAGCCGCTGTCGCCGCAGGTGCGGTCGGCCACGTGCAGGATGAGGCCGCGGGCGGCGCTCTGCCACAGGGCCCGCTGCTCCCCGATGGCGGCCGGGTCCAGCGGGTACGCCTCGAACCGTTCGGCGAGGTCCTCCAGCCAGGCGCGCCACTCGCGCACCGCCGCGACGACCCGCCCCAGCGTCTCCTCCGGGGTGGTCACCGAGTGTGGCGGGCAGCACCAGCTGTCGATCGGCCCGCCGTCGTAGTCCCCCTCGCCGATGGCCCAGCGCCAGCCGACGATCCAACCGCCGTAGTGCTGCGCGAGGGCGTAGGACATGGCGCCGGCCCAGGGCGCGGCCACGTTCCGGCTCCACTCGCGCCGCTCGGCGTCGCCCGTGGGGGCGTCGGACGCGGAGGGCACGCGCAGGGCCGGTCCGAGCCCGCGGACCTCCCGCTCGACCGATGCGGCGTCGAAGGGGTGACGGGTCGGGTCCACGTCGTGCCAGCTCAGGCGGCCGGGGGCCAGGTTCGGAATCACCGCGTCAGCTTGGCATACCGGTGCGATGCCGGTTCACGTGGTGTTCGGCCCGGCCCGGTGTCAGGCCGCCCAGGGCAGCCGCAGTGCCTCCAACTCGGCGTCGCCCAGCAGGGCTTCGACGAGGGCCGGGGGCCCGGCGACCTTGGTGGCCCAGAGGTCGTAGTCGGTGCACAGCACCCAGGAGCGGTCGGCGGCCCAGAGGTTGGAGGGGCTGGAGTCCACGTCGTCGGTGTCGTAGAGGAGTTCGGCGTCGCCGAGGCGGCCCTCGCGCACGTGGTGCTTGTCGAAGTCGTCGGCCGCCATCATCAGCGGGTTGTAGTAGGCCAGGCAGCGGGTGTCCGGGCCGGCCGGGCTGTGCTCGGTGAGGACGGCGATCAGACGGTTCCAGGTCTCCCGGTCGAGGCTCCCCTCGGCGGGCGGGACGATCCCGAGCGGCCAGCTGCCGCCCTTCCTCGCGGACGGGAAGCAGCGGAGGCAGGGCAGCTGCCCCTCGGGCACGACGGGGTCGCCGGTCCGTTCGGCGAGTTCGGCCCAGCGCAACCGCCGCCAGCCGGGTCCGGGGTGCTCGGCGCGGCCGAGGTCACCGCCCGTGGCCACGCCCACGGCGTCGAGGTCCACGCCCACGAGGACGAGGGGCTGCGCGCTCCCGTCCGCCAGCCGGGCCTGGCGGTACTCGTGGTGGGTGAGTTCGCCCGGCCCGTGCTCGTGCTCGTACATGGCGTTGAGCACCCAGGCGGCATCGGGCATCGCCGGCGGCATGAACCCGAGCACGCCGTCGCCGCACAGCTCGGTCAGCCAGTCGGCCGAACTGGAGGGCGCGAGGGGCCACCGGCCGCGCAGCGGGTCGGTCGACGGTTCGGGGTCCTGAGGCATCCGATCATGATCCCACACCGGTGGCTCGGGGCCGCCGGGCGGGCGGCACGGCCTGCGCGGTCGGCACGGTCGGCACGGCCTGCGCGGGTCTGTACGGCGGGGCATTCGCAACCAAACGGTTGAACAAGCGCGCGAGGCGGCGTAGCGTTGTTCTCAACCAATCGGTTGAGGAAGAGCAGGAGTGCATGGTGGCTGCCGACCAGCTGTCCCGGGCGTTCGTGGCCCTGGCGGATCCGACGCGACGGGACATCGTGGCCCGGCTGTCACTGCGGGACGCGACCGTCGGCGAGTTGGCCGAGTCCTATGCGATGTCCATGCAGGCCGTCTCCAAGCACCTGAAGGTGCTGGAGGAGGCCGGACTGGTGAGTCGCAGCCGGGACGGGCAGCGACGGCCGTGCCACTTGGAGCCGCAGGTGTTCGACTTGATGACGAGCTGGATCGAGCGGTACCGGCGCCAGGCCGAGGAGCGCTTCGGCCGCCTGGACGCCCTCCTCGCGGAGCTGGCGGACGACGATGCCCACACCGGGCCCGCCACCACCTCCACCTCCACTTCCACCGACAGCGACAGCGACAGCGACAGCGACAGCGACAGCGACAGCAGCGACAGCCACGGCAAGGATCGACCCCAGCAGAGCGAAGGAGACCCGTCATGACCTCCACCACCGGCCCCGAGACCCACATCGAGGCGGACCCGCAGCTGCCCACCATCCGGATCGTCCGCGAGTTCGACGCCCCGCAGGAGCGGGTGTTCCGGGCCTGGATCGAGCCCGAGCTGGTCGCCCAGTGGCTCGGCCCGAAGGACCTGGAGATGAAGATCGACACCTGGGAGGCCCGGACGGGCGGGCACTACCGCTACACGATGCACCGCGACGGCCAGGAGATCGCCGCCTTCTACGGCTCCTTCCACGAAGTCCGGCCGACCACCCGGCTCGTCCAGACCTTCACGTTCGAGGGTGTGCCGGACGGCGTCTCACTGGACACCGCCACCTTCGAGCCCGCCGGGGAGGGCCGCACCCGGGTCACCGTACTGTCGGTGGTCGACAGCCTGGCGGCCCGGGACGCCATCCTGGCCAGCGGCATGGAGCACGGCGTCGTCGAGGGCTACCGGCAGCTGGACGCCCTGCTCGCCACGGGCCTCGCCGCGGGCTGACCGAGCGACAGGCGGGCCGACGTGCCGCCGTGATCGCCCGGGCCATCCGGCTCCGGACTCCTGGGCCCGCGGGCTCCCGGGTTCTCCGCTTCCCGGGCGATCAGGGCAGCACGGCCACCGCCTCCACCTCCACCAGCTGGTCGTCGTACCCGAGCACCGAGACGCCGAGCAGGGTGCTGGGCGCGTCGTGCTCCCCCATGTAGGCGCGGTACACGTTCCACACCTTCACCAGGTCCGCCTGGTCACCGGAGGCCACGTACACGGTCGTCCGGGCGATGTCCGTCAGCCCGGCGCCGGCGTCCTCCAGCACCGTCACCAGGTTGCGCATCACCTGGTGGGCCTGCGCCTCGAAGTCGCCGACGGCGACCGTCCGGCCGTCCTCGTCGAGCGGACAGGCCCCGGCCAGCCACAGCGTGCGCGCCGGGGCGTCGACCACCGCGCCGTAGGCGTAGTCGACGGCCTGCGTCAGACGTGTGGTGCGGATCAACTTGACGGCGCTGCTCATGAGGTCCTCCGACGGCCCGACCGAACGTTCGCGCCCATCGTTGGCCCCATGTGAACGACCGTCAAACGATTTACCGACGGAATCCCCGCGGTCACAAGGCCGGTGCGCCCACGATTCACCGTTGCGGGTGATGGCGGGCGACCCCACCGGAACGCGATCCTGGTGCCCACGCACGCGCGTCCACACGCGTGCCTCCGCGCACGCACCTCCGCACGCGTGTCTCCGCCCGCAACCGCCGCCCGGGAGCCGCCCCATGGAACGCCAACCGTCCGACCGCGACCAGGACGCCGGCGTCGGACGGCGCCGCATGCTCGGCCTCGCCCTCGGGGCGGGCCTGGTCCCGGCGCTCGCCCCCTCGCTCACCCCGGCGGCGCAGGCAGCGCAGGCGGCACACGCCGCACACCCGACGCCCACCCCACCCCCCGCACGGGACACCGAGCCCGCCGGCGCGCTGGGCCTGCGGGTCGCCGCCGTGGCAGCCGCCCAGATCGGGGTGCCGTACGCCTGGGGCGGCGGCGACCGCCTCGGCGCGGGCCTCGGCTTCTGCGACGACCAGAACGGCTACCTCAACGGCCTGTGCATGGGCGAGACGACGGTGGGCTTCGACTGCAGCGGCCTCTCGCTCTACTGCTGGTACCGGGGCAGCGAGGGTGCCGTCGAGCTGGGGCACTACACCGTCGCCCAGTTCAACCGCAGCGCCCCGGTGGAGCGCGACGCGCTCGCCCCGGGCGACCTGCTGTTCTTCTCCCGCCCCGACGCGCCGCTGCACCACGTCGGGATCCACGTCGGCGACGGCGCGATGATCCACGCCGAGCGCACCGGCACGCTGGTCGCCCGCGTCGAGCACGTGCTCGACGTTCCGCGCTGGGCGGGCGAGTTCGCCGGCGCCCGCCGCCCCGCGCCGCCCGCCGACTGACCGCCCGCCACCCCCGGCCCGGCCCGCCCGCCGCCTGACCGGCCGCGGACGTCCCGGTCACCGGTCACAGACCGGTGCGCCGCTCCCCCGCTCCCCGGTGGACCCGGAGCAGCAGCGACTGCAGCACCTGCCGCTCCCCCGCGTCCAGCGGCGCCAGCACCTCGTCCTGCACCGCCCGCGCCTGCGCGTCGAGTTCGGCGAGCAGCGCCCGCCCGGCGGTGGTGATCGAGACCGAGACCCGTCGCCGGTCGGCGCGGTCCCGGGCGCGCTCGACGTACCCGGCGGCGGCGAGCTGGTCGGCGACCTTGGCGAGGTCGCTCGGGTCGAGGCTCAGCCGCCGTACGAGGTCGCGCTGGGCCTGCGGACCGAAGTCGGCGAGCGAGGCGAGCACCGCCATGTCCCAGAGCCGCAGGCCGCGTTCGGCCAGCCGCTCGGCGAGCCGGACACGGGCCGTCCGGCCGACCCGGGAGAGCAGATAGGTGCTCAGATCCAACAGGGACGGGGGAAGTTCGAGTCCCTGGAGGTCGGGCGCGGAGCCCTCGGGCGCGGGACGCTCGGACGCGGAGGGCGGGTTCTCGGAGGCCATGGCGCCATTCTAGGGTCCACACCTATAGTGGGTGTCGACCCACTAATATTGGACCCGAGTCGCCCGTGGCCGACCTGAGCCACCCCGAACCGACCCGAGCCGATCCGACCGAACCCGACCCGACCCGACCGAACCCAGGAGTTCGCCCGTGGACGCCCTGTACCCCCGCCTGCTCGTCACCCGCTTCGCCGACTGCTTCGCCTTCTACGGCGCGATCCTGCCGCCGTTCACGGGCGCCGCCCTGGTCAAGGGCACACCCGAGGGCCCGTACGCCAACTGGGACGTCGCCGACCAAGCCGTTCTGGTGCTCTTCGACCGTTCCATGATGGCCGCCACCCTCGGCACCGCCGGGTCGCCCACCCGCCCCGCCACACCCACGCAGGACTCCGCGATGCTGGTCTTCCGGGTGGACGACGTGGACTCCGCGGTCGACCTCTGCCTGCGCCACGGCGGCACCCTGGCCGTCAAGGCGACCGACCGGCCGGAGTGGGGCCCGAACCTCCGAACCGCCCATCTGCGGGACCCGGACGGTCACCTGATCGAGCTTCAGTCCTACTAAGACTGAGACGCGTCCCCCTGACGCAGGCCAGGGACACCGGTCAGGGGCTCCGGTCGAGGGCGCAGGTCATAGGACACCAAGGGCGTGGGCGGGCGCGTCCGGCACTGCCGCGCGATCGCCGCCTGCGCGCGCTACCCCAGGGGTCGTCGGCCGGTCGGCCGGCGCGACCTCCGCGGCTGCCGCACGACGACGCGGCCGAAGGTCTTCTTGCCGACCAGCTCCACGCGCAGCCGGACCGGCACGTCCGGGTCCGGCGTCCGCCGGTCCCTGACCCTGCTGAACTCCAGGGCCAGGCCGTCGGCATCGACCACCATGCCCGGCGCGACGATCAGCGTCAGGGTCTTGCCCCGCATGTCCAGCGCGATCTGCACGGTGTCCTGGGTGATCACCGCCTGCGTGAAGTCCAGTGTCACCTTGCAGAACTCCGCGGACAGCTCCAGCCGCCGGGGCACCACCCAGCGCCCCGACCGCTCGACCGTACTGAACCGCTGGTCGATCCGGACCACGTCCTTGACCTCGGCCAGGGCCCCGGTGGCCGAGACCGGCCCGGTCGGCAGGTCGACGGTGAGCTCGGCCAGCTCGTCGACCGTCCGCGCCGACAGGGCCGCGTCCACGCGCTCGTCCAGCTCGTCGGACGTCAGCCGGCCGTCGCCCGCCGCGACCCGGAGCAGCTCGACCACCCGGTCCCGGTCCGCGTGGGAGGCCCGCATCGCGGGCTGCGAACCGTGCCCGGAGGGCGTTCCGGCGGGCTTCCCGGCGGACCCTGCGGTGGGCTTCCCGATGGGCGAGATCTCTCCCGGCATGCATCCCGTCCTGAGCTCGACGAAGGGCTTTCACGCGATGGGGTCGGTGGTGCGACCGACGGCGCGAACAGGAACACGCTATATCGCGATACGTTTGGCCGCCAGGGTCGACCACGGACGGGCCGGCCGCCGGCCGACCGACCACGGCAGGCCGACCATCGACAGATCAACAGTTCGAGCAGGGGATCGCATGGAGCTACGGCAGCTGCGCTGCTTCGTCGCCGTGGCCGAGGAGCTGCACTTCGGGCGGGCCGCCGAGAAGCTGCTGCTCGGCCAGCCCGCCGTGAGCCAGCAGGTCCGGCGCCTGGAACGGGAGTTGAAGGTCGAGCTGTTCGACCGCTCGCCCCGGCACGTCCGGCTGACCCAGGCCGGCGAGCGCTTCCTGCCCGCCGCCCGGGACGTCCTGGCCGCCGAGGACGCCGCCCGCGCCCTCGCCGCCGATCTGGCCGCACCGGCCGTCCTCCGGCTCGGCACCGTCACCGGGCTCGGCGAGCGGCTCGACCTGATCCTGGACACCTACCAGCGGCGGGCCCCCGAGGTGCGCGTCGAACTGCACTCCGCCCCGGTGCGGGAACGGCTCGCCCGGCTGGCGGACGGCCGTCTCGACGCCGCGTTCGTCCGCGGTGCCGTCGCCGAGGACAGCCCCGACCTCCGCTTCCTGCCCGCCTGGGAGGACGAGTTGGTGCTCGCGCTGCCCGCCCGGCACGCCCTCGCCGACCGGCCCGAGGTCGACCTCGCGGACCTCGCCGACCTGCCGCTGCGACTCACCGAGCGCCGCAACAACCCGGCCCTGGTGGACCTGGTGACGGACGCCTGCGCCCGGGCCGGCTTCCGGCCGGTCCCCGGCCCGGCGCACGACGGCACCCTCCAGGACACCCTGGCCTCGATCGGCACCGGCACCCCGATGTGGACGGTGGTGTACGCCGCCAACGCCCGGATGACGAACGCCCACCGGATCGCCTTCCGCCCCTGCCGGACCCCGCTCGCCGTACCGACCTCGATCGCCGTACGGCGCACCGCCCCGCTCCCCCGGCTGCTCCTGGAAGCCTGCCGCCGCACCGCTGCGACCGGGGACGATCAGGATTCGTGATCGCTGCCAGAGCGAATCGGGTCTGGGTGCCGACGGCCCGGTGGGGTGGACTGTTCCCAGCCGGAGAAACCGGCAGGAGAACCCCGCCGGAAGTCCCGGCGGGAACACCCGGTCAGGAGCCGAACATGCCCATCGTCACCATTCAGCAGGGCCCGCGCGGGGTCGAGCAGAAGCGCGAGCTGGTCGAGCGGATCACCGAGGCCTTCGTGGCGACCCTGGAGGTTCCCGCCGAGAGCGTGTCGGTGTGGATCCAGGAGTACCCGGCGGAGAACTGGGGCGCCGCCGGCCGGCTCACCGCGGACCGGTAGCCGCCGGCCGCCACCGCGAGCCGACCGCCGGGCGTCTCCCGGCGGTCGGCGGCCGAGGCAGGCCGAGGCCAAGGCGGCCGAGGCGCCCAGCCGGCCGAGGCGCTCAGGCAGCCAAGCAGGCAGGCAGACGGTCGAGGCAGACCGGCGGGCCCGGCCCGCTACTCCTCCACCAGCAGCACCACGCGGTCGCCCGGTCGCTCCGCCGTGCGGGTCAGGCCGTCCGCCCCGGCGAGCGCGTCGGCGAGGGTGTCCGGTGCGCAGGCCCGCCCGAGGACCGGCGAGGCCGCGTCCGCGCCCGGAACGTGCCCGAGCACGGCGGCGCAGTAGCGGCCGTCGGGTACGGGCAGCGGGCGGAGTTGGGCCGAGCCGGCCGGGGTGGCGGCGACGGCCCCGGCGAGGGCGAGGGAGCCGGCGAGGGCGGGGGCGGCGAGCCTGCGCGGGATGCGCACGGGATACCTCCGGTACGGGTGGGGACAGCGGCGGCCGTGGACTCGGCCGCCGCGCCCATTCGACGGGCGGCCGCCGCCCACGGCCCGGCCGACACACCGCGAGCCGCACTAGTCGTACGTTCGCCACCGACCCGACGGGCGCCGCGCCCTCGCCGGCCCGCTCACCGCCCGCTCACCACCCGGGACCGTCCTCCCACAGCTCGGCACCGCAGGCGGCGACCAGCGCGCCGATCCGGGCCCACGCCTCCTCCGCCGGCAGCGGCTCCAGCCGCCGGCCGTCCCGAAGCCGCAGCGCGACCCGGTCGTCCACGGCCTCCTTGGCGCCGATCACCGCCTGGTACGGCACCAGCCTGGCCTCCCGGATCCGGGCACCGAGGGTTCCGTGCTCGGGCCCGGCGACCTCGGCCCGCAGCCCGAGGTCGAGGCAGCGCTGCCGGAGCCGTTCGGCCTGCGGCAGTTCGGCGTCGGAGATCGGCAGCAGCACGACCTGGACGGGCGCCAGCCAAGCCGGGAACGCGCCGCCGTACAGCTCGATCAGGTGGGCGACCACCCGTTCGACGCTGCCGATCACGCTGCGGTGGACCATCACCGGGCGGTGCTTGGCGCCGTCCGGGCCGATGTAGTGCAGGTTGAACCGCTCGGGCTGGTGGAAGTCGATCTGGACGGTGGAGAGGGTGAACTCGCGCCCGGCGCCGTCGGCGATCTGCACGTCGATCTTGGGCCCGTAGAACGCGGCCTCGCCCTCCGCCGCCTCGAACGGCACGCCGGACCGCTCCAGCACGTCGGTGAGCAGCGCGGTGGCACGCTCCCAGAGCGCCGGATCGGCAACGTACTTGCCGCCCGCGCCGGGTAGCGAAAGACGGTAGCGGACCGGCACGATGCCGAGCGCCCGGTGCGCCTCGCGGATCAACTCCAGTGCGGCGACGGCCTCGTCGGCGGCCTGCTCCGGGGTGCAGAACACATGGGCGTCGTTCAGCTGGATCGCCCGGACCCTGGTCAGCCCGCCCAGCACCCCGGACGGCTCGGAGCGGTACATCCCGCCCAACTCGGCCATCCGCAAAGGTAGTTCCCGGTAGCTGTGGGCACGGGAGCGGTAGATCAGGGCATGGTGCGGGCAGAGGCTGGGCCGCAGCACCATCTCCTCCGAGCCCAGCTCCATGGGCGGGAACATGTCCTCGCGGTAGTGCGCCCAGTGCCCGGAGATCTCGTACAGCTCGCGCTTGCCGAGCACCGGGGAGTAGACGTGGCGGTAGCCGGCCCGGCGCTCACGGCCGCGGATGAACTCCTCCAGGGTGTGCCGGATCGCGGCGCCGTCGGGCAGCCAGTACGGCAGGCCGGCGCCCATCAGCGGGTCGGTGTCGAACAGGTCGAGCTCACGGCCGAGCCTGCGGTGGTCGTGCGCGGGGTGGTCGTGCACGGCGCTGTCCTGCGCGGCGCTGTGGTGTACGGCGTTGTCGTGCGCGGCGCTGTGGCGTACGGCGGTGTCGTGCGCGGCGGTGTCGTGCGCGGGCTGGGCGTTCATGGTTCTGGTCTCCACTCTGGGACTGCGGGCGAGTGGAGCCGGGAACGACGAAGCCCCGGGGCACTCGCCCCGGGGCTTCGGACTAGGTCAGCAGTCAGCGCGCCGGGACTCTCTCCGGCGTCGTCGTGACGAGTGCAGCGCGCTTCATGTCATCCACCGTAGCAGGCCGGTGGCCGAGCGCGAGATCTTTTCCGGCCGCCGCGACCGGCGGCCCGCTCAGTACAGGACGACGCACCCGCGCGCGGCGAGCGCGGCCAGCACCTGCGGCGACGGCCGCACCTCGTTCCACCGCAGGTCCAGCTTCTCCAACGCGGGAAACGCGGGCGGCACCGGAGACCCGGGCAGCCCCGGCAGCCCGGCCGACTCGCCCGGTTCGGTCAGCCAGCGCGGCAGTTCGGTGATCCGGTTGCCGCGCAGGTCGAGGCGGCGCAGCAGCGGCAGTCCGGCGAGCGCAGCCGGGATCTCGGTGAGCGCGTTCTCCCTGAGTTCCAGCTCGCGCAGCTCGGTGAGCCCGGCCACGGACTCCGGCAGCGCGGTCAACTCGTTCCCGCGGAGCCAGAGTTCGCGCAGCGCACCGAGCCTGCCGATGGACTCCGGCAGCGTGCCGAGCCGGTTGTGCTGCGCACGGAGTTCGATCAGGGAGGCCATCTCTCCGATGGTGGCGGGGAGTTCGGTGAGCAGGTTCTCGCCGACGTTGAGGTAGCGCAGTGCGGCGAGCCGGCCGAGGGTGTCCGGCAGGACGGTCAGCGCATTGTCGTGCACGTAGAGGAAGTCGCCGAGCCCGGTGAGGCTCCCCAGCTCCGCGGGCAGCGCGGCGAGCCGGTTGTGCCCGAGATCGAGGGTGCGCAGCGCCGTCAACCTCCCGATCCCGGGCGGGAGTTCGGTGATCCCGGTGTCGGCGAGGATGAGCACCGTCAGGTCGGTGCGGTCCCACAGCCCGTCGGGCACCCGGCCGAGCTGCTGCTTCCAGAGGTTGAGTGTCGTGTCCGTCACGCCGGTCATTCTCCGCCACCGAGCCGCAGGCGGCTCCAGCGGTGTCACGGCGCCACGGTGTTACCGGGTGCCGCAGAAGGCCTGCTCCAGGAAGCCGTACCCCGCCACCGCCTGCGCCTGGAGCTGGGTCTCGTCCCCACGCGGGGCGACGGACATCGCGACCTGCCGCTCCCCCGAGTTCCACAGCTGCGAGCTGTAGCCGGCCACCCCGCCGTCGTGCCCGTAGACCACCCCGCAGGACAGCTGCCACCGGGCCAGTCCCAGCCCGTAGCTCAGTCCCGTGGGTTGGCCGTCGACCACGATCGGGACCGTCGTGGTCATCTCCTTCATGAGCGCGGGCGGGAGCAGCCGCCCGCCGGTCAGGGCCTGCTCGAAGCGGTTCAGGTCGCTCAGGGTGGAGACGAGTTCGCCCGCCGAGTTCGCCCAGGAGACGCTCTGCACGGTCACGTCCCGGTCGCTGCGGTCCGCCGGGCCGGGGCCCTCGACGAGCGTCAGGTAGCCGTGCGCGTGCGGGCCGCGGATGTCGGTGGCCGTCCCCGGGAAGTACATCCCGGCCAGGCCGAGCGGGCGCAGGAGGCGCGCGGTGATCTCCTGGGCGTAGCCGTGCCCGGTGACCCGCTCGATGATCATGCCGAGCAGGGTGTAGTTGACGTTGGAGTAGCCCCACGAGGTGCCCGGCGGGAAGGCGGGCGTGTGCGCCACCGCAGCCGCGACCACCTGCGCCGGGGTGATCGTCCGGGTCAGGCCGCCCTGGTCCAGCCAGGTCCGGACGGCCGCCGGGTCGGTCGGGTCGGGGAAGAGCCCGCCCTTCTCGTTGGTCGGGTCCCAGAGGCCGGAGGTGTGGTTGAGCAGTTGGCGCACGGTGATGTGCGCGCCGTCGGGGACGGCGCCCGGAAGGTGGCGCTCGACCGGGTCGTCCAGGCCGATCCGGCCCTCCCCCACCAGCTGGAGCACGGTGGTGGCGGTGAACACCTTGGTGATGCTGCCGGCCCGGAACCGCCCGTCGGTGCGGACCGGCGTGCCGGTGGCCAGGTCGGAGACGCCCGACCCGCCGCGCCAGACCCCGTTCCGGTCCCTGACCTCGGCGATCGCGGAGACCGCGCCCGCGCCGGTCACCGCCCGCAGCGCCGCCGTCCGGCGGTCGGCGGCGGTCGGCTCGCCGCCGTTCGACCCGCCGTCCTGCCCGGCGGCCGCCGCCGAGGCGACCGGCGCCGCCAGCGCCAGACAGACCGTCGCCGCCAGCGCCGAAACGGTGCGCCGCGCCGTGCGCGCCCCACCCGACGCCGTACGCCCCCCGCCCGACGCCGTACGTCCCTCACCCTGCTTCATGCGCCCCCCAGTTGACCCCGCGGCGAGCACCCGCCCGCCCTCGACGCCCAGCCTCACCCACGAACTGACGATCGGTCATCCGCCACCAGGAGGAATCGGTCATACACCAGCCTAAGGAGGACCTCCACCGAAAGACCGAGCCCTCCCCCCTTCCGATCGGCTACCGCGCCGGGGCCGGGCGGACCGGGTGCTTGCTCATGATGGAGACCCGGTTGAACGAGTTGATGGTGATCGCCACCCACACCACCGCCGAGATCTCCGCCTCGCTGAACACCTCGCGCGCGACGCCGTACGCGGCCTCCTGCACGACCGCGTCCGCCGGGCTGGTGGTCGCCTCGGCCAGCGCGAGCGCGGCGCGCTCCCGCGCGTCGAACACCTCGGTGTCGCGCCACGCCGGGAGCACGCCCAGCCGCTGGGTGGTCTCGCCCTCGCGCAGCGCGGCCCTGGTGTGGACGTTCAGGCAGTAGGCGCAGCCGTTGATCTGCGACACCCGCAGGTTGACGAGTTCCACCAGCCGACGGTCCAGCCCGGCCTCCGCCGCCACCTCGCGCGCCGCCTCGGCGGCCGCGACGAGCGCCTTGTACGCCTGGGGGCTCTGCTTGTCGATGAACACCCGCCGGTCCGCCGGGACCACCGTCACGTCACTCACCTGAACTCCTTGGCCGATCGTTGTCACCCGTCACTCTGCCATGGCATGATAGTTGAATCTAGAACTACTTGCACCTGGGAGGGACCCCGACCGTGAGCACCACCGAGACCGACCTCATCGACCCGCACGCCGCCGACCCGCGCGTCGAGGTCCTGCCCCCGAGGGACGTCCCGCTCGGCGGTCCGCGCGCGATGACAGTGCGTCGGACGCTGCCGCAGCGCTCCCGCACCCTGATCGGCGCCTGGTGCTTCGTCGACCACTACGGCCCCGACGACGTCGCCCACACCGGCGGCATGGACGTCGCCCCGCACCCGCACACCGGCCTGCAGACCGTCAGCTGGCTCTTCACCGGCGAGATCGAGCACCGGGACAGCCTCGGCATCCACGCCTACGTCCGGCCGGGCGAGGTGAACCTGATGACCTCCGGCCACGGCATCGCCCACTCCGAGGTCTCCACCCCGGCCACCACCACCCTGCACGGCGTACAGCTGTGGGTCGCCCTGCCCGAGGAGCACCGGCACACCGGCCGCGCCTTCCACCACCACGCGCCCGCCCCGGTCGCCCTGGACGGCGGCGAGGCCCGGGTCTTCCTCGGCACCCTCGCCGGGGACACCTCCCCCGTCCCCACCTTCACCCCCCTGCTCGGCGCCGAGATCACCCTGCGCCCGCACGCCACCGTCACCCTCGACGTCGACCCCGCCTTCGAGCACGGCCTCCTGGTCGACACCGGCGAGGTCCGCTTCGCCGACACCCCGCTCCACCCCGCCGACCTCGGCTACCTCGCCCCCGGCGCCACCACCGTCACCCTCACCAACACCGGCGACACCGCCGCCCGCACCGTCCTGCTCGGCGGCACGCCCTTCGAGGAACAGATCGTCATGTGGTGGAACTTCATCGGGCGGTCCCACGAGGACATCGTCCGGGCCCGCGAGGACTGGATGAGCTCCGAGAACCCCGACCGCTACGGCGCCGTCCAGGGCTACCCGGGCGACCGCCTCCCCGCCCCGGAGCTCCCGGGAATCGCCCTCAAGCCCCGCGGCCGCGTGCGCTGACCTGCTCTTTCGCCGGCCGGGGAGCGCAGCAGCCAAACCTGCCGCGCTCCCCACCTATGAAGGCCCCTGGGGCGGTTGAGAGTCCACGCTCCACGGAGCTGAGAGTCACCCGTCCGGGTCCAGTCCGCACTGCCACCGTTCACGGTCAAGCGGCGAGCGGACGTGACCAGCGTCGGCGTGCCGGTACAGAGCTTCGACACCCTTCCTGGTCTCCGGCCTCCTCCCGCATCCGGTCGAGGTCGCGCAGTACGTAGAAGTCGCCGGCATCGGCAGCCTGCAAGGCAAGGGCTTCAGCACCCTCCTGCTCTCCAGCCGCCTCCCGGGCCCAAGCCAGGTGGGCTGCAGTGGGGCCACCGTTGGCCGCCTCCACAGCCTGCCGATATGCGGCTTCGGCGCCCTCCTGGCCTCCGGTCACCTCCCGCCGCCCCGAAGTACTCGCAGATGACCTCTATGCACGCGACGGTCTCTCGGTTGAGGCCTGGGCACTACGTGACCCTCACCGCGCTCCACTCCATCGGCTACCGGGGTTCATGCCAGATGCAGCTGAAACTCGGGGGTAGGCCGGAGAAACGCACCCTGCACCGTGGACCGACCCGACGACCGCCCCTACCGGTTCGATCCATCTGCCACCCATGACAGGCGGAGCTCGCGAACGCACTCGCTCACGTTGAAGAGTCCGGCTTCCGCCTTCCCGGTCTCAGGCTCTCCCTACCTTGGCAGCGGCGGCTAACGAGCGCTGCCTGCCTGTCAGCCGCATGGTGTCACGAGCCGCAGGCCAGTCCGGATGGGAGCTTCCGGCTCCCGTCACGGCGATCGGGGCCGCGGGAACCCCGAACTCGGAACGGACTGGTGGGGTCGGTGCCTGCCGGTCGATCCATGTGGCCCCCGGCCACGCGCCGTAGCTGCGGATTCGAGCAGCACAGCAATCCCCACCACCCCCTTCTTGTGTAAGTGACAGTAACTGAAGTACCTTGCAGAGCATGCAAGATGACGTGTGGTCACCACCTTCTGTGCTGCTGACGGTCGATCTCGTGATCCTGACGCTGCGGGAGAGCCGCCTGCACGTCCTCCTGGTGGAGCGGGGCGAAGATCCCTTCCGGGGCATGCCCGCCCTGCCCGGAGGATTCCTGAACCACGATGGTGAGGAGATCCTGGATGCCGCCCACCGCGAACTGAGCGAGGAAACGGCCCTGGCCGCCGGCTGGGTGCACCTTGAACAGCTCGCCGTGTACGGGGACTCGGGCCGCGATCCACGGGGCCGAGTTGTCTCCGTGGCCCACCTGGCGATCGCACCGGGGCTGCCCGACCCGGTCGCGGGAACGGATGCCACCGATGCCGCGTGGGTTCCCGCGGAAGCCGTACTGTCCGGCGAGGTGGAGCTCGCCTTCGACCACCGTCGAATCGCTACGGACGGGATCGAACACGCGCGCACCAAGCTTGAGTTCTCGGCGCTGGCCACAGCGTTCTGCAGGGAGAACTTCACCATCGCAGAGCTGCAAGAGGTGTACGAGGCCGTCTGGGGCACCGAACTCGACACCCGCAATTTCTACCGGAAGGTCCAAGCCGCGAAGGGATTCATCATCCCCGTCGGCACGGATCGCAGGACCACGGGAGGACGGCCCGCGCGACTGTACCGGGCCGGTCCGAAGACCGTGCTGTTCCCACCGCTGATCCGACCCGCGCCATCCGCGATGGAAGAGAACACCGAAGGGGAAGAGGAATAGATGTCGAATGGTCCGGTGGTGGTTCTCACTGCCCTCAATCTTGAGTACCAGGCTGTGCGCCAGAGGCTGGTGGGTCCGCAGGTGCATCGCCATGAGCGTGGCACCCGCTTCGAGGTGGGAACCGTGCAAGGAACGTCGTGCCGTGTCGCACTCGGTCTGACGAGCAAGGGAAACCACTCCGCCGCAGTGATCGCCGAACGCGCGATCCAGGAGTTCTCGCCGGTGGCCGTGCTGTTCGTCGGGGTCGCCGGCGCCCTGTGGGACGCCACCAGGCTGGGCGACGTGGTGATGGCGTCACACGTGTACGCCTACCACGGCGGGACCAGCGACGACGACGGGCTCAAAGCCCGCCCCCGGGCGTGGGAAGCACCGCATGGCATCAGCCAGCTCGCCTCGCACCTGGCCCGCCTGAACGACTGGGCGGACCCCACACCCGGTCACGAGGACGCACCGCAGGTGCGCTTCGGGGCGATCGCCGCCGGCGAGGTCGTCCAAAATTCGAGGATCTCGGCCGAGGCGAAGTGGATTCGACAGCACTACAACGACGCACTCGCCATCGAGATGGAGGCGGCCGGTGTGGCACAGGCCGGCCATCTCAACGGGGCGCCGGTGGCCATCATCCGGGGAATCAGCGACCGGGCGGACGGAACGAAGAACAGTGCGGATGACCGCAACTGGCAGCCGCGGGCCGCAGCGAACGCGGCGGCGTTCGCCACCCGGCTGGCGGTGGAACTGGTGGGGGAACTGGAGGTGGGCGCAGTGCCCCGGGACGACAGGGTCCGTTCGGCCGACCGGTTCGGCCGAAACGTCAGCAACACCGCCCACACCAGCACCGTCGGCATCATGGCCGGCTCGGTCACGGGCAGCAGCGTCCACATGAACGCGGTCCCGAAGGCATCCGGACCGGCGGACCTGGTCACGGACCTGAACCGTTTCCGAGAGCAGCTGGGGCGGCACCGCGTCGAGGGTGCCCTCGACGAGGACACCTACCGGGAGGCCCTGAGCGATCTGGACTCCGCCCTCCGGTCGGCCGGGGGAACCAGCCCTGAATCGTCGAAGCGGACGGTCATGACGCTCAGGAGGCTGCGCGGATTGGTCGCGGAGTGCCCCGCGCTGGTGGCCGAGCTGACCCCCCTGGTCGCCGCGGCCGGTGACCTGGCATGAGCCACAACAGCAGTGCCACGTTCAACTCGGCCGATCACGACTCCACCGTCGGGATCCAGGCCGAGACCGTACACAACTCCAACGTCTACTTCGTCCACCCGGACGCCTCACCGCAGGAGAAGTACCGAGTGGGGGTGCAGCTCCTGCAGGACGGCGTCCCCAGCCGCGCCCGCAAAATGATCGCTGATGCGATCGCCCACGGATACGACGGCGCGGAGATGCGTTTCCACTGGGTGCTCGCCATACTCAGCGCACGCACCCACCACGACCTCAGCACCGAAGAAGGCCAGGCGCTGCGCTACGCCTCCGGGCTCGTACGGACCTACGCCGAGAACGAGTGGAAGGAGGCCCTGCGCGTCACTTTCGACCTGCTGGCGGTACTCAGCACGTCCGGCAGCGAGACCGGACCCGTACTGAAACAGCTGCAGGACCTGCCGCCCTACCAGCACGACGCAATCCTCCGCCACCTCGACCTCATGCTCACCGGAGGACTGAAGGACGCGCTGTGGGCAGAGACCCTCGAACGGGCCGAGGCGGAGCGTTTCGGCAACGACCGGGCCCGACGGGTCTGGGCCTACTTCGCGCCCGCCCCCATCGGGGCGCGGGCCGTCCCGCCCCGCCCGAGCACCGCTGCCGACGCCCAGGCAGCCCTCCCGGTCCGGGCGGCCCTGTTCGTCGTCAGCAGTGCGTTCCTCTCGACCCTGGCGCTGATCGCGGATCCGACCCAGGCGGTCGTCGAACTGCTGGTGGCGCTCGGCGCGGGTCTGACCGCGGCCCGTCTCGGCATCCGGTGGTGGGGCCGGGAAACCCGGCCGGACCTCACAGCCGGGGCACGCATCCCGCACCCGCGCGATCCCGCACCCACCGAAGGCGGGTTCACCAAGAACGTCCGCCATTCGTTCGACTACTACTTCAGCATTCGCACGCCCTACGGGTTCACCCCGGAGGCCTGGCTCGCCCACACCACTCAGGTCCGCGGCAGCCTCGCGGCCGAGATCGCGGACCTCTACCGGGAGAGCCGGATCAGAGTGGACCGGGTCAACTGGCTGATCCGGCACCTCGCCGAGGACACCAGGAACCGCCACACCAACGACACCCTGCTCGACCAGCACCGCCAGGAGCAGACCCCGGGCAGGACGAAGGCCCTGACCGTGGCAGCCCTCGCCCTCCTCGGCGCCGCGGCTCTGGCCGCGTTCGACACGGCGGTCTCGGGTGCCGCCCAACCGCGGCCCCTGTGGGCGTTCCTGGCCGTGCTCGGTGCGGCCTGGTCCGGGCACGCGGCCGCTTCCCGGTGGCTGGAGGTCCGGCGCGAGGAGTGCCGGCTGGTCCGGGAGACCCTGGAGTACCAGGAACAGCTGACCGCACGACAGCTCGCCTACCAGCGCTGGAAGTCGTACCTGGACGGCATGCGCCCCAGCGAGCGGGAGATGGAGACCTGGCTCTCCTGCGACAAGACCGCGTTCGTCGACGAGGCGCTCCGGCACCACCGGCTCACCTGGCGCGACCTGATCACCCACACCATCCTGATGGCCCCGGGTCCCTCCTACAAACGAGGTCGAGTCAGGGGCGGCCCCTGGCGGTACTCGCACTACGTCTTCCGCCTGTTCCTGTTCACCCAGGACGGCATCCGCGAGATCAGCTCCGAGTTCAACTTCTCCGACGCGACGCGCAAGAACGAACAACGGAGCAACTACCGGTTCGACGCGCTGTCCTCCGTGCAGGTGACCGAGAACGCCGACATCGGCTACGACCTGGAGCTCGTCCTCACCAACGGACCGGCCAGGAAGATCCGCGTCAAGGACGCCGATGCCCATCAACTCGCACCGGACGAGAACGCTCAGGAAATTTCCGAGATCACCCTCAGCGCGGCCGGCTCCGCCCACACCTTCCGTCTACTGGAGGGGATCGCGGCGGACGGGAAGGGCTGGATCGAACGGCACAGCCCCAGCAACCTGACGCTCTTCCAGATCGCCAGCTGATCCTGAACGCGAGCATAGGAATGCCTGTGACCTCCACGGACGATGTCACCGAGAGCAAGATTCTGCTGGCCGAGTACGACTGCCTCAAGGAGGAACAGAAAACCCGCATAGGGTTCCGCGACAACCTGCTCTACTTCACGCTCGCCGCAGCCACTGCGGTCGTGGCGATCAGCGTCCAGAGCGGACAGTCCCGGCTGATGCTCTCCGTCCCGGCGATCTGCCTGATCCTGGGCTGGACCTACCTGGTCAACGACGAGAAGATCTCGGCGATCGGCTGCTACGTCCGCGACCAACTGGGACCGCGCCTGGGGGAACTCGTCTCCGCCCAGGGCACGGTGTTCGGCTGGGAGGCCTACCACCGCAATGTGGCCGGCCGCGCCGTACGCAAGCGGTTTCAGACCGCGGTGGACCTGTTCGCGTACCTGGTCCTGCCAATGGTCTGCACGATCGCGTTCTGGTGCTCTCTCACCGTTCAGCCCCTGCTCGTGCTCACTTCTGTCGTACAGACGCTCGCCCTGGCCGTACTGGGCTGGCGGTTCCTTCGCCGTGCGGACCAGTAGCACCAGCCCCGCCGGACCCGCGCCATACACACGTACGGGGCTCCGGTGCACACGAAGCGCGGGCCGGGATCCGCTATACAGTCGGCAAGCATCCGGCTCGGGCCGGGGCAGCTCGTCCATTCCGAGGGTTCAGATCCGTCCGTCGGCCGGCTCTCCCGAGCCGTACTTTAGATGGCATCTGATCTGCCTTGCGGGCGGTATGTCCGGGGCGAGTGACCTGATCGCTGATGGGTCGTCGCAGGGCTCGTGACTTCTCGACGCCCGTATCGCAGTGACGTATCCGATGCCCGATGGGGCCTGATCGAACCGGTCTTCATAGCCTGGCGGGCTCGCCGTGCCGAGCCCGGCGGCTCAGGTCCATGACCTGCGAGAGATCGTGAACGCGATCCTCTTCGTCAACCGCACGGGCGTCCCCTGGGAGTATGGCCGTGGAGTGCTCGCGTCTGCGGCCGTCCTAGACGCCCAGAGTGTCAAAGCCCCCGGCAACGTCGCCGAGGCCGACCAAGGATGTCAACGTCGTCGGCGGGCGCGGTGCTGCGTCGCGGGAGCGGAGGGCGGGACCGTGGCTATCGGACGCGCAGGGCGCGGTCCGGCCGGTCGAGCGGCCGGCGTCGGCAGCCCGGGAACCGGGAGCCGCGGGGCCCGGTCCGCCGGCGGAGGTCCCCGGGACGCCGGACCGTGGCGGTGTGCTGTCTACGAGGCGCTGCGGCTGGGGCGCCCGGTTTGTTCGAGGGCGTGCTGGAGCTGGTCGCGGGTCATGGTGGAGCGGTGGGGGATGTCGAGGTCGGTGGCCCGCTGGTAGAGCTCGGCCTTGGTGAGCTGGGACAACTGCCGCTTGCCGGTCGGGCTGGTCCGCTTCGCCGTGGTCTTGGCGGAGGTGGTCTTGGTGGCGGTGGGCTTGGCGGCCGTGGTCTTGGTGGAGGTGCTCTTCTTGCCGCCGGTCCGTTTGGGGGCCACGGCGGCGCGGGAGGCATGGGTGCGGGCGGTGGACTTCTTCGGCTGCCCGGCGGGCTCGTCCTTCCGGGCGGAGTCGAGGCTGCGGCGCAGGGCGTCCATGAGGTCGATGACGTTGGTGGCTTCGGGGGCGGGGCCGCTGAAGACGGCGATCTCCCGGCCGGCGAGCTTGTCCTCGACGAGCTTCCTGACCTGTTCCTCGTAGGTGTCGTGCCACTCGTCGGGCTGCCAGTCGATGGCGAGCATGCCGATCAGCTGCTCGGCGGTCCCGACCTCCTGCGCGGTGAGCTTCGTCTTCTCCGGGAGGTTGTCGACCTCGCGGCGCGGATCGCGGACCTCGTCGGCGAAGTGCATGGTGTGCAGCTCCAGCAGCCCGTGGTCCGACCGCACCGCGGTGAGGTACTCCTTGCCGCGCATCGCGAACATCGCCAGCCCGGCCTTGCCGGCGTGTTCCAGGGCCTCGACCAGCAGCCCGTAGACCTTCTGGTACTCCATGCCGCGCGGGCCGAGGTAGTAGGTGCGGTCGAAGAAGATCGGGTCGACGTCATCCAGGTCGACGAACCCGGAGATGTCGATGGTGCGGGAGCGGCCGGGGGAGATCTGCTCCAGCTCGTCGGGTTCGACGATCACGTACTCGCCGTCGGTGACCTCGTAGCCCTTCACGATGTCGGCGAACTCGACCTCTTGGCCGGTGCGCTCGTTGACCCGTTTGTTGCGCACCCGGTCGGACGTGCCGCGCTGCAGCTGATGGAAGCGCACGTCGTGGGACCGGGTGGCGGAGTACAGGGCCACGGGCACGGTGACCAGGCCGAACGTGAGCACGCCGGTCCACATGGGTCGGGCCATCACGTCCTCCTTCGTTGCGCCGGTCCCGCTGCCGGTCCGGCTGCCGGGCCCGCTCGCGCGGCACGGGTCACGGCCGGCGTCGGCGCCGGGCCGGTGGTCCGCAGGCGGTGTCGGGCCCGACGGGCGTCGCCGCCCTGCTGAGCCCCTTTCGGAGGCGATACGGCGACGCCCTACCGGGCGCCTGGCCACCTGCGGCATCCTCAAACCCGTGGCCCGCAGGATCGGGCTGATCACGTCGGCCCGGCCCGACGACGCGATGGTGGCGAACTCGATGGCGACCACGTGAGCCGCCTGAGTCAGGCTCTCGGGCTACCAGCGGGCCCGGCCGCCGCGCCCGGTCGTCCGGCGGCCGTCCTCACGGCCGGGGGCTCGGACGAGTTCTGCGGAGAGCCGGCGCATCGTCGGACGGTGGTCCCGTCCGTGCGGTCAGAACAGGGGGTCCAGGTCGGGAACGGCCGGGGTGGGTACGGTCGGGATGATGTCGAAGACGGTGTCCGTTTCGGTGACCCGCAGCAGGCGGGTGACCTGGGGGCCGGGGGCGGCGAGGCGGAAGACGGTGCCGGCGGCGCCGGCGGCCCGGCGGGCTTTGAGAAGTTCGTTGAGGCCGGAGGAGGAGCAGAAGGTCAGGTCGCGGCAGTCGACGACGAGGGTGCCGGGAACGGGCGTCGCGGTCAGCGCGTCACCGAGGGCCCGGGCGAGGGCCGGGGCGGTGTCCAGGTCGGCGTGACCGGTCAGGGCGAGGACGCGCGTGCCCGGGGGTGCCGGGCGGCGTCTGGTGCTCAGGCCCGTTTCCATGATCGGCCCCTTTCCGGCGCCGGATCGTGCTCCCGCGGTCGGCGCGTCCTGCGTCTGCCCACCACCGCGGGAGCGAAGCACCCGCGCGCGGAGGCCCGGGGAACAAAGGCAGGCCGGGATTAGGACGGGGTGATCGCGGAAACACGCCCGGTGTCCGGCACCGGCCGCCGGTGCTCCGCCCGGTCCGGGTGCTCGTTCAGCTGCGGGAGGTGAAGGCCGTGGACGGCATGACGGAACACTGGTGCTTCCCGCTCGACTGCGACTCCGGCAGCGTGCTGGAACCGGCCATGACCCACCTGCGGGGAGTGCTGGGCGCCATCCCCCCCGACCGGCGGGGCCACCGCGGAGCGCAGACGGGACGACGTGCTCCTGGTGGCCTGCGAGCTGCTCACCAACGCCTGCCGGCACACTCCCGGTCCCACCCGCCTGGACGTCGACGTCCGTGACGGCGTGCTGATCGTCGCGGTGAGCGACACCGCCGCCGACCCGCCGGTGGTGCGCCCTTGGCGGCCGGCGCAGCCGGGCGGCCACGGCCTGCACGTCGTGGACAGGCTCACCGCGGCCTGGGGCGCCGCCCCGGCTTCGGGAGGCAAGACCGTGTGGGCCGCGCTGCCCGTTCCCTGACCCCGTGCGAGGCCGTCGGCCGGGGCGGCCGGGGTGGGGCAGCCGTGTCGGGTGCCGGCGTGCGGACGGGCGGGGGCGGCCCGCAGGGTGGTGGGAATCGACGGTGTCGCCGTGCGGACGTACGTGGGTCCGGCCGAGCGACGGGTCGACGAAGATCGCGACGGGCCCCTATTCTGGCGCGATGTCCGACAGCACTGCCCCGACCCTGCTCTTCGTCATCGGCCCGGCCGCGGTCGGGAAGATGACCGTAGGCGGCGCGATAGCCGAACGCACGGGGTTCAAGCTCTTCCACAACCACCTGACCATCGAACCGCTGCTGCGGCTGTTCCCTTACGAGTCGCCGCAGTTCCAGCGGCTCAACCACGGCTTCCGCGAACAGATCTTCGCCGAGGCCGCCGCCAGCGACCTGCCCGGCCTGGTGTTCACCCTCGTCTGGGACTTCGACGACCCCGCCGACACCGCACTCGTCGAACGCTACGCGGCCCCCTTCCGCGACCGGGGCTCACGCGTGCTGTTCCTGGAGCTGTCCGCCGACCAGGGCGTCCGGCTCCAGCGCAACGCCGGGGAGTCCCGCCTGGCGGAGAAGGCCTCCAAGCGCGACCTGCAATGGTCCAACGCCAACCTGACCGGCATGGACGCCCGGTACCGGCTCAACTCCGTCGACGACTTCGCCCACATCCCCGAGGCACACCTGCTGATCGACAACACCCACCTGGAACCCGATGAGGTCGCCGTGCGGGCCGTCGAGTACTTCGGGCTGGGAGCTGTGTCCCCGGCATCCGGCTGAGCGGCACCGGCTGAGCGGCACCGGGTGGGCCTCACGGGCGGTGGACCCCTCGCCGGTCACCACGCTGACCGGCGAGCACGGGAACACCGGTGGAGGGGGCTGCCCGGCAGGGGCGAGTGAGCCGGGGCGGTTGTGCTGGTTTCGCCGCCGGGGCAGGCGATCACACGCGAAGTACGGCACCCGGTGTCGGTCCGAGCCGCCGGCCGACGGCACCGCCGTGACCCTCGCCGACACCGCGCAGCCCGTCGGCGAACGAGAGCAAGGAACGAGAACAAAGGAGGGCCGCCATGGCCTGGATCCTCTTCCTCATTCTGGTCGCGATCATCCTCGGGATCATCGGCGTGGCCGCGCATGGCCTGCTCTACCTCCTCCTCATCGGCATCGTCGTCTTCCTCATCGCCCTCGCACTCGGCGGCGCGTTCCTGCGCAGGGGTCAGTCGGCTCGCCAGCCGAGGTGACGGCCGCCCGTCCGTAGGTCCGGCCCGGTCCAGGGCCCGGCCTGGGGAAACAAGCGGGCGGCCGGCCCCACTCGCGAGAAGATTTGACCCGCCGATCTCGCGGGGACACCGACCCGCCGATCCCCGGCACTCACGGAAGCGGCACCGCCTCCAGAGCCTGCCGGCGACGGCGGGAGCCGACCGGACGGAGCCTTCGGGGTGCCATGCCGTAGCCGCCCCCTGTGGCCCCGCCGCGGTCGGCGGGGCCGGCGGGGGCCACTGCGGGTCAGAGCAGGACGACGCCCACGACGGCCGCCGCCGCGACGAGGGCCAGGAACACCACGTTGACCGCGACGTCCGAGCGCACCGAGCGCTGCCGGGCCGCGTGGTCCAGCACGAACCGGGCCGGATCGTCCTCCGGGTAGTGCACCGTCAGCTCCCGCCCGTACGACCCGGCCGGGTCCGGCACGCCCGAGTCGCAGTGGGCGGTGACGGCCGCGCCCTCGCGGGTGGTGAACGCCACCACCGGCGTGATCGTGGTGGAGGTGCTGCCCTCCGCATCGGTGCTGACGTCCCTGAGCACCGCGACGATCCGGCCCGGGACGGCGACCATCGACGCCAGCTGCTCGCGGCGGTGCCGGGCGTCGCGTACGTTCCCCGGCAGGTAGCAGACACCGACCAGGGCCCACGGCCCGCAGACGCCGACCAGCGCCCACGGCCAGCCCCGGTCGACCGAGGCGACGACCACCAGGCCGACGTAGATCAGGAAGAGCGCCGCGTTCGGCCAGCCCAGCCCGCGACCGCCCGCCTCCGGGTCGTCGCTGAACCGGTAGTCGTGCGGCCTCCCGCGCGGGTAGCTGACCCCGATCTCGCGGCCCGTCCACGCGGCGGTGATCAGCTCGCCGCGCTCACCGTCGTTCGTCACGGTGACCTCCGCACCGGAGGACGGCTCACGGTAGGAGACCACCACCGCGATCCCCCCGCGCCGGGAGCCGCCGTGCCGGGGCTCCCGGACCCGCTCGATCCGCCCCCGCACCCGCACCATCCGCTGCGCCCTGGTCACCCCGGCCAGCGACCGGCCGTACCCCACCAGCGCCACCGCGCCCAGCACCGCGCACCACAGCGCCAGGTACCCGTGCCACCCCATGCGCCCATCCCTCCTGTCTCTCCGACCCCGTTGCCCCACCGGGCCGCACCGCGGCGGCCGGCCCCTCCGGCACGCCCTCAGCGGGCCGGGCTGCGCCGCACCACCACGCCCTGACCGTCCGCCTCCAGGGAGGCCGAGCCGCCGGCCCCGGCCACGCTGATCCTGATCGTGAGGGCACCGGTCAGGCGTTCCGCGGAGAGCTGCCAGGTCTGCGGCGAGTCGACGCCGAGCGTGGTCCTGGCCTCCTCGACCAGCGCGGGCACCCGGTCGAAGGGCAGCGAGCGCGGGTCGAACGCCGGGGCGTCCGCCCCGGCGGGGGAGAACACGACCGTCAGCAGCTGCTCCTGCACGACGACGGTGAGCGCCGACTTGCCGTCCCCGCCCCCGGCCCCGCCCGCGGTGAGCGACTCGACGGCCGCCCGCAGCGCGCCCCGGTCCAGCATCGACCGGCCCGGGCCGAAGGAGACCGTGCCGGAGGCCGAGGAGGTGACCGCACCCGTGACCGTGCCGGTGCTCGTGACCGTGCTCGTGCTCGTGCTCGTACTCGACGAGGTCACGGAGGCGGAGCGTCCGTCGGACGCGTCGGTGTCCTTCCCGAACAGCTCGGCGCGCAGGAGCAGGACCACGGCGGCGGCGCCGAGCAGCACCCCGAGGAGGGTGACGAGGCTCCAGGCGCAGCCGTCCTGGCGGTCGGCCGCCACGGCCGGCCCGGGCGCCGACTCCAGGACGGCGCCGGCCGCCCGCTCCTCCCACTCCGGGGTCGGCCGCTTCACGATCCGCACCAGCCACGGCCGGTCCGGCGGGTACCGGACCACCAGGACCGCGCCCGCCCGGTGGTCGCGCAGCTCGGAGACGTGCACGTCCTGGGTGATCCGGATGCGGAAGGCCGGCGCCCGGTCGGGGGCGACGGTGAGGTCGAACCGCACCGGGACGTCCGTCTCCTCGCCCTTCTGCACCTCCAGCGCGTCGATCAGCGCCAGCGCCGTACGGGGCGCCAGGGCCCCCTCCCGGGCCCGGCGCGGCGCGCCGGCGAGGCGGAACAGCAGCCCGTAGGCCGCAAGTAGGGCCGGACCGGCGACGATCAGCGGCACCTTCCCGAGGGTGCAGCCGACGACGAAGGCGGCCAGCGACACCCCGACCACACCACCCGTCAGGAATCCCCTGGCGAGGTCGACGGGAGTGGCACCGGTGGGCGGCGCGACCGTGGTGGTTGTCATACGGGTGATTCTGTCGGCCCCGGGTGGCTGCCGACAGGGGTCGGTGCGCGCTCGATGGATCTCCCTCCGGACCCCGGACCCCGGACAGAATCTCCGGGTACTACCACCTTGCCCGCCTCACCTGTCACACTACTGACCGTACGTCAAGTCATATCGTCCTTTCGGCCCTGGTGTGGTCGTGGGGAGAGAGCGGGGAGCGGCGGCGATGAACGTGGAAGACCAGGGCCTGGAGAAGCCGCTCAGCACCGTCATACGGCAGGACATACCGCACAGCGCCCGCATGTACGACTGGTTCCTCGGCGGCAAGGACCACTACGAGGTGGACCGCGAGGCCGCCGAGCGCGTGCTCACGGTGTTCCCGACCATGCGGATCGCGGTGTGGGCGAACCGGGCGTTCATGCACCGGGCGACCCGGACGCTGGCGCAGCGGGGCCTGCGCCAGTGGTTGGACGTCGGCACGGGCATTCCCACCTCCCCGAACCTGCACGAGGTCGCGCAGTCGGTGGCTCCCGAGGCGCGGGTGGTCTACGCGGACAACGACCCGATCGTGCTGGCGCACTCGCGGGCGCTGATGACCAGCGCACCCGAGGGGCGGACGGCGTACGTCCACGGCGACGTGCGGGATCCGGACACCATCCTGAACGCCCCCGAGGTGGCGCGGACGCTCGACCTGGGGCAGCCGGTCGTGCTCTCCATGGTGGCTCTGCTGCACTTCGTCCCGGACCTCGGTGAGGCACGCGCGATCGTGGAGCGGCTCCTGAAGCCGCTGCCGTCGGGCTCGGCGCTGGTGCTCTCGCACGCCACGGCGGAGCTGGACCCGGAGGGCGCGCCGATGGTGCAGGAGATCTACAACAAGGCGGGCACCACGCTGCGGCTGCGGCCCCGCGCCGAGTTCGAGACCCTCTTCGACGGGCTGGAGCTGCTGGAACCGGGAGTCGTGCCCGCACACCGCTGGCGCCCGGACGAGGACGCCCCCGGCCGACTGCCGGACGGGGTCACGGACGCCCAGGTGTCGTTCTACGCGGGTGTCGCCGTCAAGCACTAGCCGGCTCACGGACCGTGACCGCGCCACCCGCTGGTGACGCGGTCCGGGACCACCCCGGCAACCGTCTCCCGGCGCCCACGCTCCCCGGGCACGACGTGCGGTCGCTGACTGGGCGGGTAGGAGTCGCGTATGCGCACATTCCGCTCCCTGTGGCCGCCGGGCGGTCGGCCGCGGCGCGGGCACCGCCCTGCGCCGCCCCAGCCGGCCGAGAACCCGCAGCCGACCGGCCGACGGACCGCACGGACGCGACCGACCTCGCACTTCGGCCCGCGGAGCGTGGCCGGTCAGACCTTCCTCTGGCAGCTGGCGGTCCTGCTGCTGCTCGCCGTGGTCGGCGGGACCGTCCTGGTGCTCAAGACCGTGAACGACGCCCAGAACGACGCCCGGCACAGGTCACTCGCCGTCGCGACGGGCTTCGCGCAGGCTCCGGGCCTGGTGCAGGCGCTGCAGTCGCCCGACCCCACCGCGGCGCTCGGGCCCCTCGCCCTGGCGGCCCAGCAGGGTTCCGGCGTCGACTTCGTCGACGTGCTGAGCACCGGCGGGATCCGCTACACCGACCCGGTGCCCGGCCTGATCGGCCAGCGCGCACAGGGCGACATCGCCCGGGCCGCGGCCGGACAGTCCTTCACCGAGGTCTTCACCGGCTCCCCGCAGTCCGCGGTCCGGGCGCTCGTCCCCGTCAAGGACGCGAACGGCACCGTGGTCGGCCTGGTCTCCACCGGCGTGCAGACCACGGGCATCAGCGCCACCGTGAACCACCAGCTGCCGGTGCTGCTCGGCGCCGCGGCCGGCGCGCTGGTCCTCGCCGCCGGCGGGGCGGTCCTGGTGAGCACCCGGTTGCGCCGCCAGACCCACGGCCTGGGCCCGATCGAGATGACCCGGATGTACGAGCACCACGACGCCGTACTGCACGCGGTCCGCGAAGGCGTCCTGATCCTGGACGCCGACCACCGGCTGGTACTGGCCAACGACGAGGCGCAGCAGCTGCTCGCCCTGAGCCCGGACGCGCAGGGCCGACGGGTGGACGAGCTGGGGCTGGACCCGGGCATGGCCGAACTGCTGGCCTCCGGGCGGACCGTCACCGACGAGGTGCACCCGGCCGGGGACCGCCTGGTGGCCGTCAACCTCCGGCCGATGACCGTCCGTAGCGGGCCCGCCGGTCTCGTGGCGACCCTGCGGGACACCACCGAGCTGCGCGCGGTGGCCGGCCTGGCCGAAGAGACCCGGGAGCGGCTGCGGCTGCTGTACGACGCGGGCGCCCGGATCGGCACCACCCTGGACGTCACCGGCACGGCACAGGAGCTGGCGGACGTGGCGGTGCCCCGGCTCGCCGACTTCGTCAGTGTCGACCTGCTGGACGGCGTCGCGGGCGGCCGGGAGCCCGCGCCCGGACCGGTCACCGACGGCGTACTGCGCCGGGCGGCACACCAGTCCGTGCTGGCGGGCGTGCCGGAGGCCGTGGTCCGCGTGGGCGAGATCGACGTCCTCCCGCCGGACTCGCCCCCGCTGCGCAGCCTGGCGACCGGGCGTTCCGGGCTGCACCAGGCGCAGGACGCGGCCGTCACGACGTGGCTGGCCGAGGATCCCCGGCGGGCCGCGAACAGCCGTGCGTACGGCTTCCACTCCTGGATCCAGGTTCCGGTGATCGCCCGGGGCACCACCCTGGGCGTGGTGGAGTTCGTCCGCTTCCGGAACGGCGAGCCGTTCCGGTCCGAAGACCTGGCGCTGGCCGAGGAACTGGTGTCCAGGGCTGCGGTCGCGGTGGACAACGCCCGGCGCTTCGCCCACGAGCGCGGCACGGCGCTCACCCTGCAGCGCAGCCTGCTCCCGCGACGGCTGCCGGTGCACTCCGCCGTGGAAGCCGCCTTCCGGTACCTGCCGGCCGACCCCCGGCTCGGCGTGGGCGGCGACTGGTTCGACGTGATCCCGCTCTCCGGCGCACGGGTGGCGTTGGTGGTCGGCGACGTGGCCGGGCACGGCCTGCGGGCATCCGCCACGATGGGCCAGCTGCGCTCGGCCGTGCGGACCCTCGCCGACGTGGACCTCCCGCCGGACGAGCTGCTCACCCAGCTCGACGACCTGGTCATCCGACTGGCCTCCGAGACCGCGACGGACCCGGACGCGGGCACAGTGACGGACCCGGACACGGACACCGCGACGGACCCGCACGCGGTCACCGCCGGGGAGGTCACCGCCGGGGAGGTCACCGCCACCTGCCTCTACGCCGTGTACGACCCGGTGTCGGGCCGCTGCACGCTGGCCACCGCCGGCCATCCGGCACCCGTGCTGGCCGGCACGGGCCTCGACCCGGTCGTCCTCCGGCTGCCCGCCGGTCCCCCGCTCGGGCTGGGCGGGCTGCCCTTCGAAGCCGTCGACACCGAACTGCCGGAGGAGAGCCTGCTCGCCCTGTACACCGACGGCCTGGTCGCGACCCGGCGCCGCTCGGTCGACACCGGCCTCGACGCCCTGCGGCACGCCCTCCCTCCCGTGGACGATTCGCTGGAATCCCTGTGCGACCGGATCGTCGACGCCCTGCCGCCCGGCAACCCCGCCGACGACGCCACCCTGCTGCTGACCCGGGTCCGGCGCCTGGACCCCCGCCGGGTCGCGACCTGGACGGTGCCCGCCGACTTCGCGCAGGTCGCCACCGTCCGCGTCGACGCCGTCCGCCGGCTGACGGCCTGGGGTTTGGCGGACGTCGCCTTCGTCACCGAACTGGTCGTCAGCGAACTCGTCACCAACGCCATCCGCTACGGCAGCGAACCGATCCGCCTACGGCTCATCCACGACCGCTCACTCATCTGCGAGGTCTCCGACACCGGCAGCACCGCCCCCCACCTGCGCCGGGCCCGCACCTTCGACGAGGGCGGCCGGGGCCTGCTGCTGGTCGCCCAGCTCACCCAGCGCTGGGGCACCCGGCAGACCGGGACGGGCAAGACCATCTGGTGCGAACAGGACCTCGGCGAGGACACCTGACGCCCCTGACACCCCTACACCCCTGAAACCCCGACCATTCGGACCGGACCTCCCCCGCCGGAGCCGGGGCGGCACCCGGCCGGAACGGCGAGGCCGGTGCCGAGGGGGTGCGGACGCACCCGGACGGCACCGGCCTGCCGGGCGGTCTACCAACGGCTGCGCGACGCCGGCGGGTTGAGCTTGGCGCTGAGCGCGGACAGGAAGACCGGGAGCCGGTCGACCATGCTCCTGGGGACCGGCGTGGTCTGGACGGTGCCCCGCCGCACGTCCTGGACGACGAGGGTGAAGGCGCCGTCCTCCTCGACGAGTTCGGCGGCGTAGAGCAGGGTTTCCGTGGAGGTTGGCATCGGGGTCCTAGGCTTGGGTGTCGTTGAGCCAGGCGGTCCACGCCTCGGTGGCCCGCTGCTCGTCGGTGTCCTCGGCGAACAGGTGGTGGGCCAGCCAGATCGGCGTGTTCCAGGTGCTGCCGTTGAAGAAGCGGTAGAGCGCGTCCGGGCCGCGCAGGCCGACGAAGTCGGCGCTGAGCCAGTCCACGACCGCCTCCTCCGGGCCGCCGTCCCGGCCCGGGACGTGAAGTGCGAGCCGGTCGCCGACGGCCGCGTCCTCCGCGAGGCCGAGGCGTCGGCGCAGTGCGGCGAAGTCGGCCGGGTCGGCGGTGGGTTCGGTCCGCCGGGCGGTGACGTAGACGGCGGGGCGGCCGGCGAAGTGCCGCAGGTACTCGGCGAGGCCGTGCTGGTAGAAGTGGACGTGCTTCTCGGCCGCGTCCGCCTTCCGGTCCCAGACGTCGTCCCAGACGCCCTCGTGCACCCAGTGGATCCCCATCCGCAGGTGGCTCGTTCCGCCGTCCGCCGGCTCGATCCGGTAGCTGAGCGTGTTGGAGAACTCGTCGCCGAGCGTCGCGCGGACGGCGAAGTGGCTCGGCGGCTCCCACGCCACGACGGTGCTCTCGGCCCGGGTGACCTTTCCGCCGACCCGCGGCTCGACCTCCATCGGGTACAGCCAGCCGAGGTTGCCGGCGCCGGTGGCGACCGCGGCCCAGACCTGTTCGGGCGTGGCGGGCAGGTCCTGTTCCTTGCGGACCTCGAACTCTCGGGCCACGGTTGGTTCTCCTTCGTCGTCGTTCATGGGGTCAGTGGGTGACCGGGAGGGCGCACAGCCGCCGTTGAAGGGGGTTGGGCCGCCAGTCCAGCGGTGCCCCGTCGGCCAGCCGCAGTTCGGGCAGCCGACGCACCAGCGTGCCGACGGCCACCTCCGCCTGGAGCTTGGCCAGCGGGCCGCCGAGGCAGAAGTGCGGGCCGTTGCCGAAGCTGAGGTGCCGGTTGCCGGGGCGGGTGAGGTCCAGCCGGTCGGGGTCCTCGAAGCGTTCGGGATCGCGGTTGGTCGCGCCGAGGAACAGGTAGACCAGCTCGCCCGCGCGCAGCGTCCGTCCGCCGATCTCCAGGTCCTCGGCGACGACCCGGACGATGGCCTGGGTCACCGTGTCGTAGCGGGCCAGCTCCTCGACGGCGCCGCGGATCAGCCCCGGGTCCGCCCGTAGCCGGGCCAGCTGGTCGGGGTGGCGCAGCAGGGCCAGCACGCCGTTGCCGATCAGGTGGGTGGTGGTCTCGTCGCCGGCGGTGATCAGGACGAAACAGGTGGACAGCAGTTCGGAGTCGGTGAGCCGGTCGTCCTGCGCCTGGGTGGCGACCAGGGCGCTGATCAGGTCGTCTCCCGGGTCGGCCCGGCGGTGCCGGATGAGGCGGGCGAGGTACTCCTCGTACTCGCCGATCGCCTCCTCGGTCTTGTCGAGGTCCTCGCTCAGCCGGCCGAAGCGGCTGAACCAGGTCTCGACCTGCGGGCGGTCCTCCGGCGGGATGCCGAAGAGCTCGCAGACGACGGACATCGGCAGCGGGGCGGCGACGGTTTCGATCAGGTCCGTGGTCGGCCCGGCCTGGACGGCCCGGTCGATCAGCTGGTCGACGATCCGCTGGATGCCGCCGCGCAGGGCTTCGACGCGGCGGGCGGTGAAGGCGCGGTTGGCGAGCTTGCGCAGCCGGGCGTGGTCCGGCGGGTCCGTGTTGGACATCACCCGGCCGAGCCGGTCGGTGAGCCGGCTGAGGGCCTTCAGGTCGCCGCCGAGCGCGACGTAGGCCCGGGTCATCCGGTCCCGGTCGTTGGACAGTCGCAGGTCGCCCAGGGCGGCTTCGACGTCGGCGTACCGGGTGAGGTACCAGATGCCGTCGGCGCTGCGGTGGACCGGGATCTCGCGCCGCATGCGGGCGTAGAACGGGTACGGGTCCCGCCGGGCCTCGGGGGTGAGCAGGTCCGCGGCGAGGTCGCGGGGCCCGGCGGGGTCCGCGGAGGGCCGGGCGGGGCCCGCGCTGCCGCGGGCCCCGTCCCTGGTGTCGGTGGTGGTCACGTCGGCTACCGCCGGCCGTCCATGGCGTCGGCGAGGCTCCTGGGCCGCATGTCGGTCCAGGCCTGCTCGACGTACTCCAGGCAGGCGGCGTGGGTGTCCGGGCCGTGCGTGACGGTCCAGCCGGCCGGGACGTCCGCGAACTGCGGCCACAGCGAGTGCTGGTTCTCGTCGTTGACGAGCACGAGGAAGGTGCCGTCCTGGTCGTCGAAGGGGTTGGTCATGGGTCAGTCCTCCTGGTGGTGGGAATCAGCGGTGTCACCGGCCGCCTCGGCGATCCTGGCGGCCAGGACCGGTCCGATCTGGGCCAGCGAGCCGGGTTGGGTCATCCGGTTGTGCCGGGTGGTGACCTCGTGCGATTCGATCCGGCCGGTGACGTAGGGCTGCCAGATCTCAGGCCCGGCGTTGTCCTCGGTCCGGTCGATCGTGGAGTTGAAGAGCAGCAGGTCCCCGTCGAACGTCGCTGGGACGAAGTCGACCGCCAGCTGCGCGTTGTTGATCATGATCTGGACGACCACCTCGATCTGCCGCTCGGTCAGGCCGGCCAGCGCGCTGCCGCGCCGGTTCAGCACCTCGGCGACCTCGGCGTAGGTGACGTCCCGGTCGCCCAGCTCGTCCGGGTCGACGTCGAGCACCCCGACGAGCACGTCCCGCTCGGTGGGGACGGGCACCTCCTCGAAGGTCACGTCCTTCACCGGGTAGGCGTCGAGGATCGCCAGCAGCGCGGTCCGCTCGCCGCGCGACTGCAGCTCGCAGGCCAGCGCGTGGGCGATCAGCCCGCCGGCGGACCAGCCGAGCAGCAGGTACGGGCCCTCCGGCTGGATCTTCCGGATGTGGTCGGCGTAGTCGGCCGCCATCTCCTCGTAGGACGTCGGCAGCGGTTCGGGCCGGCCGAGGCCGCGCGCCTGGATCGCGTAGACCGGGTGCTGCGGGCCGACGTGGTTCAGCAGCCCGCTGTACGACCAGCTGATGCCGCCGCCGGGGTGGATGCAGAACAGCGGGGTGGCGGTGCCGGTCGTGCGCAGCGGCAGCACCACGTCCAGGGCGTCCTCCGGATCGTTCATGAGCAGCCGTTCGGTGAGCCCGGCCACGGTCGGCGCCTCGAACAGCATCCGCAGTCCCAGCTCCAGGCCGAGGGTCTCGCGGACCCGGGAGGCCAGCCGGGCGGCCAGCAGCGAGTGACCGCCCAGGTCGAAGAAGCCGTCGTCGATGCTCACCTGCTCCCGGCCGAGGACCTCGGCGAACAGGCCGCACAGCAGCTGCTCCTGCGGCGTCCGGGGGCCGCGCCCGGCGTCCGAGGCCCCGTACTCGGGGGCGGGCAGGGCGGCCCGGTCGAGCTTGCCGTTCGCGGTCAACGGCAGCGCGTCCACGGTGACGAACGCCGCCGGCACCATGTAGTCGGGCAGGTCGCGGCGCAGTCGGCCGGACAGCTCGCCCGGCTCGGGCGCGCCCTCGGGGGCGGGCACCAGGTAGGCGACCAGCCGCTTGTCGCCCGGCCGGTCCTCGCGGGCCACGACGGCCGCCTGGGCGACTCCCGGGCAGCCCGCCAGGACGGCCTCGATCTCGCCCGGCTCGATCCGCAGGCCGCGCAGCTTGACCTGGTGGTCGGCGCGTCCGGCGAACTCCAGCGTGCCGTCGGCCCGCCACCACGCCAGGTCGCCGGTGCGGTACATCCGGCTTGCGGGCGGCCCGTACGGGTCGGCGGTGAAGCGCTCGGCCGTCAGGCCGGGCCGGCCGAGGTAGCCGCGGGCCACGCCAGTCCCCGCGAGGTACAGCTCGCCGACCATCCCCGTCGGCACCGGCCGCAGGTGGTCGTCGAGGACGTAGGCGCGCATGTTGGCCATCGGCGCGCCGATCGGCACGGAGGCGGCCTGCTCGGAGAGGGCGCGCACGGAGTGGCAGCTGGCCAGGGTGGTGGCCTCGGTGGGCCCGTAGCCGTTGACCACCTCGATGCCGGGGCAGGCGGCGAGCACCCGGGCGGCGGCCGCCGGGGAGACCACGTCGCCGCCGGTCCACACCTCGCGCACCCCGGCGAGCAGGCCCGGGCGCTCCTCGGCGACCAGCCGGAACAGGCCGGCCGTCAGCCAGAGTCCGGTCACCCCGTGCGTGGCGACCGTGTGCTGCAGCAGGTCGATGTCGAGCTGCTCCGGCGGTGCGACCACGATCCGGCCGCCGTTGAGCAGCGGTACCCACAGCTCGTAGGTCGACAGGTCGAAGGCGGTCGGGGAGTGCATCAGCACCCGCTCGTGTCCGCCGCCGCGCCATTCGGGGCTGAGCGCGAGGCCCACCACGTCGCGGTGGGTGACGGCCACGCCCTTCGGCCGCCCGGTGGAGCCGGAGGTGTACAGGACGTACGCCACCTGCCGCGGGTCGCACGGGACGTCGACCCCCGATGGTCCGACCCGCGACGGACCGGGCTCGGACGGACCGTCCCCGGTCGGATCGGGCTCGGCCCGCAGCAGGGCGGTCAGCACCTCCTCGGTGAGCACGAGCGCGGCGCCGGTCTCCCGCAGGATCAGCTCGATGCGGGAGGACGGGAAGCGCGAGTCCAGCGGTACGTAGGCGCCGCCCGCCTTGACGATCGCGAGGATCGCCACGACCAGCTCCGCCGAGCGGTCCAGCATGACCGCGACCGGCGTTTCCGGCCGTACGCCCCGGCGGATCAGCGCCCGGGCGAGGCGGTCGGTCCGCAGGTCGAGTTCCCGGTAGGTCAGTTCGGTGCCGCCCGCCACGACGGCCACCGCGTCCGGGGTGGTCCGGGCCTGGCGGGCGAACAGCTCCGGCACCGCGGCCTCGGGCAGCTCGGCGGCGACGCCCATGAACCCGGACAGCAGCTGGTGGCGCTCCTCGTCGGAGATGACGTCGATCCGGCTGATCGGCCGGTCCGGGTCGGCGACGGCCGCGCGCAGCAGCCGGGCGAAGCGGTCGAACAGCAGCTCCACCGTGGAGGTGTCGAACAGGTCGGTGGCGTACTCCACCGCGCCGACCAGCCCGTCGGGGCTCGGGGCGCCTCCCGGGCCGCCGGGCCCGGAGGGGCCGTCCGCGCGGAACTGCTCGGCCAGGCTGAAGGTCAGGTCGACCCGGGAGGTCCCGGTCGGCGCCTCCAGGTGGCCGGTCTCCAGCCCCGGCAGCGCGAACTCGCCCAGCGGCGCGTTCTGCAGGGCCAGCATGACCTGGAACAGCGGGTGGCGGGCCAGCGAGCGCGCCGGGTTGACCGCTTCGACGAGGTACTCGAACGGCACGTCCTGGTGGTCGTACGCGGCGAGCGCCTTCTGCCGCACCCGGCCGAGCAGTTCGGCGAAGGCCGGGTCGCCGCCCGTGTCGGTGCGCAGCACCAGGGTGTTGACGAAGAAGCCGACGAGTTCGTCCAGCGCCTGGTCGGTGCGGCCGGCGATCGGGCTGCCGATCGGGACGTCGGTGCCGGCGCCGAGCCGGGTGAGCAGTGCGGCGAGGCCGGCCTGGAGCACCATGAACATGCTGGCGCCGCGTTCGGTGGCCAGGTCCCGCAGCGCCCGGTGCAGTTCGGCGTCCAGCCGGACCGCGACCCGGTCGCCCAGCTGGGAGGCCACCGGCGGCCGGGGCCGGTCCGCGGGCAGCTGGAGCTGTTCCGGCAGGCCGGCCAACTCGTCCTTCCAGTAGTCCAGTTGCCGGGTGAACAGGCTGTCCTGGTCGGCGGCGTCGCCGAGCAGGTCGCGCTGCCAGCGGGTGTAGTCGGCGTACTGCACCGGCAGCGGGGACCACTGCGGCTCCTCGCCCCGGCAGCGTGCCGCGTAGGCCGCGGCCAGGTCGCCGGAGAGCGGGCCCATCGACCAGCCGTCGGCGGCGATGTGGTGCACCACGACCAGCAGCGCGTGCCGGTCGGGGGCGAGCGCGTACAGCTCCGCCCGGACCGGCGGTTCCGCCGCCAGGTCGAAGCCGCGCCGGGCCGCCCGCGCCAGTCGCCCGGGCAGTTCGCTCTCGTCGAGTTCGGCCACCGGCAGGGCCGGGTGTGCCTCGGCGGCGCTCAGCACGACCTGGTACGGCACGCCGTCCGTCTCGCGGAAGACGGTGCGCAGGCTCTCGTGCCGGGCGATCACGTCCGCCAGCGCGGCGTGCAGGGCCGAGCGGTCGAGTTCGCCGGTCAGGCTCAGCGCGAGCGGCATGTTGTAGGTGGCGCCGGGCCCGTCCATCCGGTGCAGGAACCACAGGCGGCGCTGGGCGAAGGACAGCGGGACGTGCTCCGGGCGGGGCCGGGCGGTCAGCGCGGGGCGTGCCGTTCCGGAGCCGTCCAGGCGGGCCGCCAGGGCGGCCACGGTCGGGGCCTCGAACAGCGTGCGGACCTCCAGTTCCGCGCCGAGGGTCGCCCGGACCCGGGAGGCCAGGCGGGTCGCCAGCAGGGAGTGCCCGCCGAGGTCGAAGAAGCCGTCGTCGACGCCGACCTGGGCCAGCCCGAGCACCTCGGCGAACAGTTCGGCGAGGAGCTGCTCCTGCGGGGTGCGCGGGGCCCGCCCGGCTGCGGCCGGGCCGAGGTCGGGGGCGGGCAGGGCACGGCGGTCGAGCTTGCCGCCGGCCGTCAGCGGCAGTGCGTCCAGCGCCACGAACGCCGACGGGACGAGGTAGTCGGGCAGCCGGCCGCGCAGCCAGTCGCGGAGTTCGCCGAGGAGGGCGCCGGTGCCCCGGGTGCCGGCAGGGCGGTTGGTCAGCGAGGACAGCGGCCGGCCGGCCCGGGTCGGGCGGTGGGCCTCGACGGGTGCGTCCGCTGGTCCGTCGGTGACGGGCCCGTCGGTGGAGAGCCCGTCGGTGAAGAGCACGTCGAGGGCTTCCGGTGCCCCGGCCGACCAGGTGAGGTGCACCCGGCGGCCGAACTCCCCGCCGAGGGCGTGGAAGTCCTCCGGGTCGGGCAGGTCGCCGTCGTCCGGCCGGTGCAGCCGCTCCAGCAGCTCGGCGAGCGGGCCGTCCCCGTTGCGCACCGCCCGGTCCAGCTCGGCCTCGCGGGCGACGCGGCGGTTCGGGGTGCCGGTGAGGCGCACCGCTCCGGTACCCGGCCGCCCGAGCAGTTCGCGCAGCTCCGCCAGGCCGGCGATGTCCCGGCCCCACGCCAGGTCCAGCGGCTCGACCGGTACGGCCTGCTGCTCGTACAGCGTCACGTCGTAGCGGTAGCGGGTCAGTTCGTTGTGGTGCCGGCCGCGCTTGACCTCCACGGCCACCGCGCCGATGTCCGTGCCGTGCTCCCGCAGGGCGGTGAAGAAGTCCGGGTCGACCAGGAGTTCCTTCTCGACCCGGACGGCCTGCTCGACCGCGCGGCGCACCGCCGAGAGGTCGCCGTCGTCGCCGGTCCGGTGCAGTCGGACGGCGGTGGCCAGCGGGCGCAGCAGCCGCAGGTTCCGGACGTCGCCGATGAAGAGGGCGCCGCCGGGGGCGAGCAGCCGCATCAGCTTCCCGATCACGTCGGCGAGGTAGTCGGCGGACGGGAAGTACTGCACCACCGAGTTGATCACGATGGTGTCGAAGTCCCCGGCCGGCAGCCCGTCGGTGTCGTGGGCCGGGCGGGTCTGCAGCACGACGCGGTCGGCCAGGTCCTGCTGCCGGGCGACCTGGGCGGTGAGCGCGTCGATCGCGGTGGCGGAGAAGTCGGTCGCCCAGTAGGTCTCGCAGTGCGGCGCGACCTGCGAGAGCAGCAGGCCGGTGCCGACGCCGACCTCCAGCACCCGGCGGGGGCGCAGCGACAGGATGCGGTCCACGGTGGCGTCGCGCCACTCCCGCATCTGCTCGACCGGGATCGGGGCGGCGTCGTAACTGCTGTTCCAGCCGACGAAGTTCTGGCCGAAGGCGGCTTCCTCGGGGGCGATGGGCAGGGCGTCGTAGATGCCCCGCCACTCGTCCACGTGGTCCGCTTCGACGCCGCTGTCCCGGGACGCCTCCTGGCGCGGGACGACGTAGCCGATCAGCCGGTCGTCCTGGGCCACGACGGCGGCCCGGGCGACGGCGGGGTGCTCGGTCAGGGCCGTCTCGATCTCGCCGGGCTCGACGCGGAAGCCGCGCACCTTCAGCTGGTCGTCGGCGCGGCCGACGTACTCCAGCTGACCGTCCGTCCGGAAGCGCACCACGTCACCGGTGCGGTACATCCTGGCGCCCGAGGGCCCGAACGGGCAGGCGACGAAGCGTCCGGCGGTCAGGCCCGGCCGGTTCAGGTAGCCGCGGGCCAGGCCGGCGCCGGCGACGTAGAGGTCGCCGGGCACGCCGGGCGGCACCGGGCGCAGCCGCTCGTCCAGGACGTAGACCCGGGCGTTGGTGATCGGCCGGCCGATCGGCGGCACGCCGGAGCCGGGGGGGAGCGGGTCGCTCATGGTCGCGCACACCGTGGTCTCGGTCGGGCCGTACGCGTTGATCATCCGGCGTCCGGGGGCCCAGCGGGCCACCAGCTCCGGCGGGCACGCCTCTCCGGCCACGACCAGCGTCGTCGCGGCCACCGAGCCCTCGGGCAGGGCGGCCAGGACGGACGGGGGCACGGTGACGTGGGTGACGGCGAGGCCCGGGTCGCTCAGTGCGGCGACCGGGTCCGCCGCGGGCGGCAGCACCAGGGCCGCGCCGCGCAGCAGGGCGGTGTAGATCTCCGACACCGAGGCGTCGAAGCTGGGCGAGGCGAACTGCAGCACCCGGCTGTCCGGGTCGATCGCGAACCGCTCGATCTGGGCGGCGACCAGGCTCGCCACACCGCCGTGCGCGACCACGACGCCCTTGGGGCGGCCGGTCGAGCCCGAGGTGTGGATCACGTAGGCCGGCTGCCGCACGTCGAGGGCGACCTCCGGGTCGGTGTCGGGCCATGTCTGGACGTCCGTCACCATCGCCGGGTCGTCGACCAGCAGGGCCGGGCGGGCGTCGTCGAGCATGAACGCGATCCGGGCCGCCGGGTACGCCGGATCCACCGGCAGGTACGCGGCCCCGGCCTTCAGCACGCCCAGGACGGCCACCACCGACTCCACCGACCGCGGCAGCGCCACCGCCACCAGCTGCTCCGGACCGACACCCCGCGCGATCAGCGCATGCGCGAACCGGTTCGAGCGTGCATCCAGCTCCCGGTACGTCAACTCGGCATCGCCGCACACCAGCGCGATCGCGTCCGGCGTCGCCGCCACCTGCGCCGCGAAGGCCTTCGGCACCGGGACGGCGCCCACGTCGAGGGCGGTCGCGTTGCCCTGTTCCAGCAGCCGGTGCCGCTCGTCGGCGTCGAGCAGGTCGATCGCGCCGATGGGCTGCTCCGGGTCGGCGGTGACGGCCTCCAGCAGGAGCGTCCAGCGCCGGGTCAGGGCGGCGACCGTCGAGCGGTCGAACAGGTCGGTGGCGTACTCGACCGCGCCGACGATCCCGGCCGGGCTCCCGTCCTCGGCGAACTGCTCGACCAGGCTCACCCCGAGGTCGAACTTGGCGGTCCCGGTGGCCACCGCGTAGGTGGCGACCTCCAGTCCGGGCAGCGAGAAGCGGCCCATCGGCGCGTTCTGCACGGCCAGGATCGTCTGGAACAGCGGGTGGTGGGAGAGCGAGCGGGACGGGTTCAGCGCCTCCACCAGGTGCTCGAACGGCACGTCCTGGTGTGCGTACGCCGACAGCGCCGTCTCCCGCACCCGGCCCAGCAGCTCGGTGAAGCTCGGGTCGCCGCTGGTGTCGGTGCGCAGCACCAGCGTGTTGATGAAGAAGCCGACCAGCTCGTCCAGCGCCTCGTCGGTGCGCCCGGCGATCGGACTCCCGATCGGGATGTCCGTCCCCGCGCCGAGCCTGGTGTACAGCGCGGCGAGCGCCGCCTGCAGCACCATGAACAGGCTCGTCCCGGTGCTGCGGGCCAACTCCGTGAGGGCGGCGTGCAGTTCGGGGCTCAGCTCCAGGCCGAGGTGGTCCCCGTGCCAGCCGGCGACGGCCGGCCGCGGCCGGTCGGCGGGCAGCTGGAGCAGTTCGGGCAGCTCGGACAGCTGGCGCTTCCAGTAGTCGAGTTGCTCGCTGAACCGGCTCTGCGGGTCGGCGGTGTCGCCGAGCAGCTCGCGCTGCCACAGCGTGTAGTCGGCGTACTGCACCGGCAGGGCCGGCCGGGCGAGCGAGCGGCCCTCGCAGCGGGCGGCGTACGCCTCGGCCAGGTCACGGGCCAGCGGGCCGGTGGACCAGCCGTCACCGGCGATGTGGTGCATCACCAGCAGCAGCACGTGCTCGTCCGGCGCGAGGGCGAACAGCCCGGCGCGCAGCGGGGGTTCCGCCCCGAGGTCGAAGGGCTGCCGGGCGAACTCGGCGAGCCGGTCGAAGAGTTCGGCCTCCGTCAGCTCGGTCAGCCGTGCCCGGGGCCGGGCCGCGGCCGGGTCCAGCACGCGCTGGCACGGGACGCCGTCGACCTCCGGGAACACCGTGCGCAGGCTCTCGTGCCGGGCCACCACGTCGGCCAGCGCCTGGTCCAGCGCCGCCCGGTCGAGCGTTCCGGTCAGCTGGAGTGCCAGCGGGATGTGGTAGGTCGCGGCGCCGCCGTCCATCCGGTGCAGGAACCAGAGCCGGCGCTGGGCGAAGGACAGCGGTACCCGGTCCGGGCGCTCGTGCACGGTCAGCGCCGGGCGGGCGTGGCCCGCCCCGGCCAGCGCCGCGGCGAGGCCCGCCACGGTGGGCGCCTGGAACAGCGCGCGCAGCCCGAGCTCCAGGCCGAGCACCGAGCGCACCCGCGCGGCCAGCCGGGTGGCGAGCAGGGAGTGCCCGCCCAGGTCGAAGAAGTCCTCGTCGACTCCGACCTGCGGCACGCCGAGCACCTCGGCGAACAGGCCGCACAGGATCTGCTCCTGCGGCGTGCGCGGCGCCCGGCGGGCCTCGGCCGAGCCGAGGTCGGCAGCGGGAGCGGGCAGCGCGGCGCGGTCCAGCTTGCCGTTGGGGGTCAGCGGCAGCGCGTCCAGCACCGTGAACACGGCCGGCACCAGGTAGTCGGGCAGCCGCTCGCGCAGGTGCGCGGCCAGCTCGGTCTGCCGCACCGACCTGCCGGGACGGGCCGTCACGTAGCCGATCAGCCGGTCGTCCCGGGCCACGACGGCGGCCTGGGCGACGGCGGGGTGCTCGGCCAGGGCGGCCTCGACCTCGCCGAGTTCGACGCGGAAGCCGCGCACCTTCACCTGGTCGTCGACGCGGCCGACGTACTCCAGCTGACCGTCCGCCCGGAGGCGCACCACGTCACCGGTGCGGTACATCCTGGCACCCGAGGGGCCGAACGGGCAGGCGACGAAGCGTCCGGCGGTCAGCCCCGGCCGGTTCAGGTAGCCGCGCGCCAGACCGGGGCCGGCGACGTACAGCTCCCCCGCCACGCCGGGCGGCACCGGCCGCAACCGCTCGTCCAGGACGTACGTCCGGAAGCCCGCGACCGCCCGGCCGATCGGCGGCACGCCCGCGCCGGGCGACAGCGGGTCGCTCATCGTCGCGCAGACCGTCGTCTCGGTCGGGCCGTACGCGTTGATCATCCGTCGGCCCGGCGCCCAGCGGGCCACCAGCTCCGGCGGGCAGGCCTCTCCGGCCACGACCAGTGTCGTCGCGGCCGGCGAGCCCTCCGGGAGGGCGGCCAGGGCCGAGGGCGGCAGGGTGACATGGGTGACGTCCGGCCCGCGGTCCGTCAGGGCCTCCAGCGGGGCCTCGGCCGGGGCCAGGACGAGGGCCGCGCCGGTCAGCAGGGCACTGCACAGGTCCCAGAAGGACGCGTCGAAGCTGGGCGAGGCGAACTGCAGCACCCGGCTGCCCGGCGCCACGCCGAGCCGTTCGACCTGTGCCGCGACCAGGCCGGACACGCCGCCGTGCGTGACGGCCACGCCCTTGGGGCGCCCGGTCGAGCCCGAGGTGTAGATCACGTAGGCCGGGTGCCGGGCGTCCACCACGACGCCCGGATCGGCCTCCGGCCGGCCTTCCCCGACCACCGTCGCGGGGTCGTCGACCAGCAGGGCCGGGCGGGCGTCGTCGAGCATGAACGCGATCCGGGCCGCCGGGTACGCCGGATCCACCGGCAGGTACGCGGCCCCGGCCTTCAGCACGCCCAGGACGGCCACCACCGACTCCACCGACCGCGGCAGCGCCACCGCCACCAGCTGCTCCGGACCGACACCCCGCGCGATCAGCGCATGCGCGAACCGGTTCGAGCGTGCATCCAGCTCCCGGTACGTCAACTCGGCATCGCCGCACACCAGCGCGAGCGCGTCCGGCGTCGCCGCCACCTGCGCCGCGAACAGCTCCGGCAGGCTCACCGCGGCCGCCGCGACGTCGGCGGCGGGCAGCGGCAGCAACTCGCGCCGCTCCTCGGCGGACAGCAGGTCGATCCCGCCGATCGGCGTGTCCGGGGCGGCGGCGACCGCCGCCAGCAGCCGCAGCCACCGGGCGACCAGGGCCTCGACCGTCGAGCGGTCGAAGAGGTCGGTGCTGTACTCGACGGCCCCGTTCAGCCCGGCCGGCTCGCCGGCCGGCCCGTGCTCCTCCGCGAACCCGAAGGTCAGGTCGAGCCGCGCCGTCCCGGTGAGCACGGTCACCCCGGAGACCAGCAGACCGGGCAGCTCGAAGTCACCGCCCGGTGCGTTCTGCACGACCAGTCCGGTCTGGAACAGCGGGTGGTGGGAGAGCGAGCGGGACGGGTTCAGCACCTCCACCAGGTGCTCGAACGGCACGTCCTGGTGCGCGTACGCCGACAGCGCCGTCTCCCGCACCCGGCCCAGCAGCTCGGTGAAGCTCGGGTCGCCGCTGGTGTCGGTGCGCAGCACCAGCGTGTTGATGAAGAAGCCGACCAGCTCGTCCAGCGCCTCGTCGGTGCGCCCCGCGATCGGACTCCCGATCGGGATGTCCGTCCCCGCTCCCAGCCGCGTGTACAGCGCGGCCAGCGCCGCCTGCAGCACCATGAACAGGGTCGCACCCGACCGGCGCGCCAACCCGGCCAGTGCCGTGTGCAGTTCGGCGTCGATCCGGAGTTCCAGCAGGTCGCCGCCGTACGACATGGTGGCCGGGCGCGGCCGGTCGGCCGGCAGCGGCAGCTGCTCGGGCAGCCCCGCCAGCGCCTCCGTCCAGTGGGCGACCTGCCGGGCGAACAGGCTGTGGCCGTCCTGCTCGTCGCCCAGGATCTCGTGCTGCCACAGGGTGTAGTCGCCGTACGTCACCGGCAGCGGCGGCCAGGCCGGCGCCCCGCCGCCGTGCCGGGCCGTGTAGGCGGTGGCCAGGTCCCGGGCCAGCGGGCCCATGGACCAGCCGTCCCCGACGATGTGGTGCATCACCAGCAGCAGCACGTGCTCGTCCGGCGCCACCGCGAACAGCTCGGCCCGCAGCGGTACTTCCGCGGTCAGGTCGAAGCCGCGGACCGCCGCCGCGCGCAGCAGGGCGGGCAGCTCCGCCTCGCCGGCCGCGTGCACGGTCAGCGGGACGGCGGCCTCCTCGGCGTCCAGCACCCGCTGGTACGGGATTCCGGCGAGGTGCGGGAAGACGGTGCGCAGGGTCTCGTGCCGGGCCGCGACGTCCGCGAGCGCGGCGCCCAGCGCGGCCCGGTCGAGGTCGCCGGACAGCCGCAGGGCCAGCGGCATGTGGTAGGTGGCGCTCGGCGCGCCGAACTGCTGGAGGAACCAGAGGCGGCGCTGGGCGAAGGACAGCGGCATCGGATCGCGGCGGGGCCGGGGTACCAGGGCCTGCCGCGCGGTGCCGGCGTCGTGCAGCCCGGCCGCCAGTCCGGCCGGTGTCGGGGTGCGGAACAGGCTGCGCAGCTCCAGTTCGACGCCGAGGGTCGCCCGGACCCGCGAGACCAGCCGGGTGGCGAGCAGGGAGTGCCCGCCCAGCCCGAAGAAGTCCTCGTCGACCCCGACCCCGGCGAGGCCCAGCACCTCGGCGAACAGCTCGCAGAGGATCTGCTCCTGCGGGGTGCGCGGCGCCCGGCCGCCGGCGGTCGGGCCCGGCTCCGGCGCGGGCAGCGCCGCCCGGTCCAGCTTTCCGTTCGGTGTCAGCGGCAGCGCGTCGAGCAGCACGAACGCCGACGGCACCAGGTGGTCCGGCACCCGGTCGCGCAGGTGGGCCGACAGCGCCGCGGCGGTCGTCCCTGCCGCGGCCTGCGGGACGACGTACGCGACGAGCCGGGTCTCACCCGGGCGGTCCTCGCGGGCGAGGACCGCGACCCGGGCGACGCCCGGGTGGGCGCTCAGTTCGGCCTCGATCTCGCCCGGCTCGATCCGGAAGCCGCGCACCTTCACCTGGTGGTCCACCCGGCCGGCGAACTCCAGCTCACTGTCGGCGCGCCAGCGGACCAGGTCGCCGGTGCGGTACATCACCGAGCCCGCCGGCCCGTACGGGTCGGCGACGAAGCGTCCCGCGGTGAGCCCGGGGCGGTTCAGGTAGCCGCGGGCGAGCCCCGTTCCGGCGAGGTACAGCTCGCCCGTCACTCCGGGGGCGACCGGCTGCAGGGCCGGATCCAGCACGTACGCGCGGCAGTTGGCGATCGGCCGGCCGATCGGCACCGGGACCGGGCAGTCCGCCGGGTCGGCGGGCAGCTGGTAGGCGGTGATCACATGGGTCTCGGCGGGGCCGTAGTGGTTGTGCAGCACCCGGCCGGGCCGGCGGGCCCGGAAGCGGCGTACGGCGCCGCCGAGGCGCATCGCCTCGCCGGCCTGGGCGACCAGCCGCAGGGCCGGCAGCTCCAGCCCGGCCTCCTCGGCGGCCTCGGCCAGCGCCTCGACCACCAGGTTGGGCGCGTACAGCTCGCCGACCTCGTGCCGGTCCAGCCAGTGCGCGAACAGTTCGGCGCTGCGGCGCTGCTCCTCGGCCGGCACCACCAGGGTCTTGCCGTACAGCAGGGCGGAGAGCACTTCCTGCACCGAGACGTCGAAGCTGATCGCGGTGAACTGCGCCACGCGCGTACCGGGTTCGCCGCCGACGGCCCGGTGGTGCCAGGCCAGCAGGTTCAGCAGTCCGGCGGCGGGCATCACCACGGCCTTGGGCCGGCCGGTGGAGCCCGAGGTGTAGATGACGTAGGCCGGGTGGCGCGGGTCCACGGCGACGGCCGGGTCGTGCTCCGGCTGCTCCTCGGACGGTGTGACGGCGGCGAGGTCGTCGAGCACCACGGCCGGGCGGGCGTCCTCCAGCATGTACGCGATGCGGGCGGCCGGGTAGTCCGGGTCGACCGGCAAGTAGGCCGCACCCGTCTTGAGCACCGCGAGGACGGCGACGACCAGCTCGGCGGAGCGCGGCAGCCGCAGGGCGACGACCTGCTCCGGCCCCACCCCGCGCGCGATCAGCGCGTGGGCCAGCCGGTTGGCCCGGCGGTTCAGTTCGCGGTAGGTCAGCGCGGTGTCGTCGACGACCACCGCCGGGGCCTCCGGGGTCGCCCGGACCTGCGCCTCGAACAGGGCGGGCAGCGTGGCGGCGGGTGCCGGGCGGGCGGTGTCGTTGCGCGCGACCAGCAGCTCGTGCCGCTCCTCGGCGGTGAGCACGTCGATCCGGCTGAGCGGCCGGTCGGGCTCGGCGACCACCGCCGCCAGCAGCCGCTGCCACCGGGCGACCAGGGTCTCCACCGTGGCGTGGTCGAACAGGTCGGTGCTGTACTCGACCCGCCCGACGATGCCCTCGGCCGGGCCGCCGCTGCCGCCGCGCTCCAGCAGGTGGAAGCCGAGGTCGAACATCGTCGTGGGCGTGCGCACCAGGACGATCTCGGCGGCCAGACCGCTCGGCGCGAAGTCCGTGCGGGGCGTGTTCTGGAGCGCGAGCAGCACCTGGAACAGCGGCTGCCGGTCCGGCGACCGGGAGGGGTTGAGGGCCTCCACGACGTGCTCGAACGGCAGGTCCTGGTGGGCGTACGCGCCGAGCGCGCCCTCCCGGACCCGGACCAGCAGCTCGGCGAAGGTCGGGTCGCCGCCGGTGTCCGTCCGGAGCACCAGGGTGTTGACGAAGAACCCGACGAGGTCGTCCAGCGCCTGGTCGGTGCGGCCGGCGATCAGGCTGCCGACCGGGATGTCCGTGCCCGCGCCGAGCTTGTCCAGCAGCGAGGCCAGGGCGGCCTGCAGCACCATGTACGCGCTGGCGCCGTGCTCCCGGCCCAGCCGGACCAGTCCGGCGTGCAGGTCCGCGTCGAGTTCGATCGCGAGGTGGCCGCCGGCGTGGGTGGGGCTCGCCGGGCGGGGGCGGTCGGCGGGCAGCCGGATCTGCTCCGGCAGGCCCGCCAGCGTCTCCTTCCAGTAGGCCGTCTGACGGGCGAACAGGCTGTCCTGGTCGGTGGATCCGCCCAGCAGCTCGTGCTGCCACAGGCTGTAGTCGGCGTACTGCACCGGCAGCGGCGCCCACTGCGGCTCCTCGCCCCGGCGGCGGGCCGCGTACGCGTCGGCCAGGTCGGCGGCCATCGGGCCGAGCGACCAGCCGTCACCGGCGATGTGGTGGATCACCAGCAGCAGCACGTGCTCGTCCGGCGCCGTCTCGAACAGTCCGGCGCGCAGCGGCGGTTCGGTCGCGAGGTCGAATCCCCGCGCCGCCTCCGCCGTCAGCAGCCCCGGCAGGTCCGCCTCGGCGGCCCGGGTGACGGGCAGCCGCGGCGCGGCGGCGCCGGCGTCCAGCACCACCTGGTGGGGCACCCCGTCGCTCTGGGGGTAGACCGTGCGCAGGCTCTCGTGCCGGGCGACGACGTCGCCGAGGGCCGTGTGCAGGGCGGCCCGGTCGAGCTCGCCCGACAGCCGCCAGGCCAGCGGCATGTTGTACACCGGACCGGCGTCCTCCAGCTGGTGCAGGAACCACAGCCGCTGCTGCGCGAAGGACAGCGGGACCACCTCGGGGCGCTCCGCGCGGCGCAGTGCGAGCCGCGCCCGGCCGGCGACGCCGAGCCCGGCCGCGAGCCCGGCCACCGTCGGGGTCTCGAACAGGCTGCGCAGCTCCAGCTCGACCCCGAGGGTGGTGCGCGCCCGGGCGACCAGCCTGGTCGCGAGCAGCGAGTGCCCGCCGAGGTCGAAGAAGTCGTCGTCGACGCCGACCCGGGCCACGCCCAGCACCTCGGCGAACAGTTCGGCGAGGACGTGCTCCTGCGCGGTGCGCGGGGCCCGGCCGCCCCGTGCCGCGGTGTACACGGGCTCGGGCAGGGCCCGGCGGTCCAGCTTGCCGCTGACCGTCATCGGCAGGCTCTCCAGGGGGACGAACGCGGCCGGGACCATGTAGTCCGGCAGTCGCTCGCGCAGGTGTGCCCGCAGCGCCTCCGGCTGGAGTTCCGCCCCGGCGACGGGCACCGGGTAGGCGACCAGCCGGCGGTCCTCGGCCCGGGCCTGCCGGACGACCACGGCGGCCCGCGCGACCTGCGGGTGTTCCGCGAGTGCCGCCTCGATCTCACCGAGTTCGATCCGGAAGCCCCGGACCTTGACCTGGTCGTCGAGACGGCCGAGGAACTCCAGGTGGCCGGAGGCGTCCCAGCGCACCAGGTCCCCGGTGCGGTACATCCGGGATCCGCTCGGCCCGTACGGGTCGGCGACGAAGCGCGCGGCGGTCAGGGCATGCCGGTTCAGGTAGCCGCGGGCCAGGCCCGCACCGGCGATGTACAGCTCGCCCGGGACGCCCGCGGGCACCGGCTGCAGCCTGGCGTCGAGCACGTGCAGCCGGACGCCGGCGAGCGGCCGGCCGATCACCGGGCGCGGGCTCGAATCCAGCGGCGCGACGACCGAGTCCACCGTGCACTCGGACGGCCCGTAGTAGTTCAGCGAGACCAGGTCGTCGGCGGCGCGCAGCCGCTCCCACAGCTGCTCCGTCACGGCCTCCCCGCCCAGGCCGACCAGCGACGGACGCCACCGAGGGTGGTCCAACAGGCCGTGCGCGACGAGGACTTCCAGGTAGGACGGGGTGCCGCCGACCATGTCCAGCCCGACCCGCGCGGCGTACGCGACGAAGGCGTCCGGGTCGGACCAGGTCTCCTCGTCCAGGACGTGCAGTTCGTGGCCGTCGTACAGGCCGAACAGCTGGTCGCAGGAGGCGTCGAACGACACGGACGTGGTCAGCCCCATCCGCACCCGCTCCCCCGTGCGGAACATCAGCGGACGCTGGTTGGCGAACAGGTTGGACAGGCCGCCGTGCGTCACCACGACGCCCTTGGGCCGTCCGGTGGAACCGGAGGTGTAGATGACGTACGCGGGGTGGCCGGGGTCGACGGCCACCGCCGGGTCCGTCGCCGGGCAGGCCGCCAGCAGGGCGGCCGTCTCCGGGGCGTCCGTGACCAGCCACCCGGCCGGGCCGTCCGGCAGCCCGCCGCGGGTGCGGGAGTCGGTCAGCACCAGGACCGGCCGGGCGTCGTCGAGCATGTGCCCGATCCGCGCGGCCGGGTACCCGGGATCGACCGGGAGGTACGCCGCGCCGGTCTTCAGCACCGCGAGGATCGCCACCACCAGCCCGGCCGAGCGCGGCAGCGCCACCGCCACCAGCTGCTCCGGCCCGGCCCCGCGCGCGATCAGCGCGTGCGCCAGCCGGTTCGCCCGCGCGTCCAGCTCCGCGTACGTCAGCGACGCCTCCGGCCCGACCACCGCGACGGCGTCCGGGGTCGCCCGCACCTGGGCGCGGAACAGCTCCGGCATGCCCGCGGTGAGGGCCCCGGCCGCCGGGCCGGTGCCCAGCGCCGTCAACTCGCCGCGCTCCTCGGCGGTGAGCAGGCCGAACCGGCTGAGCCGCCGCGCCGGGTCGGCGACCGCGGCGCGCAGCAGCCGCTCCCACCGTCCGATCATCGTCTCGATGGTGGCCCGGTCGTACAGGTCGCCGGCGTACTCGACGAAGACGTCGACCCCCTCCGGCGCGGGGGCGCCTCCCGGGCCGCCCGGCGTGGCGGGACCGTCCGGCGCGTGCCGCTCGGACACGGTGAAGATCAGGTCGAGCTTGGCGGTGGTCGACGCCGACGGCACGTCGTCGACGCGCAGGCCGGGCGGTGCGAACTCGGCCCGGGGGGCGTTCTGCAGCACCAGCATGACCTGGAACAGCGGGTGGTGCGCCAGCGACCGGGACGGGTTCAGGAGCTCGACCAGGTGCTCGAACGGGAGGTCCTGGTGGGCGTACCCGGCCAGCGCGGTGTCCCGGACCCTGCCCAGCAGTTCGGCGAAGGTCGGGTCGCCCGAGGTGTCGGTGCGGAACACCAGGGTGTTGACGAAGTAGCCGATCAGTTCGTCCTGCGCCTGGTCGGTCCGGCCCGCCACCGGGCTGCCGACCGGGATGTCCTCGCCCGCGCCGAGCTTGCTCAACAGCGCTGCCAGGCCTGCCTGGAGCACCATGAACAGACTGGTCCCGTGCCGCCTGGCGAGCTCGCGCAGCCCGCGGTGCAGCTCGGCGTCCAGCCCGGCGTGCACGGAGCCGCCCCGGTGCGAGGCGACCGCGGGGCGGGGCCGGTCGGTGGGCAGCTGGATCCGCTCCGGCAGGTCCGCCAACTGCCGGGTCCAGTAGGCCGACTGGCGGGCGAAGAGGCTGTCCTCGTCGGTGGACTCGCCCAGCAGCTCGTGCTGCCACAGGGTGTGGTCGGCGTACTGGACCGGCAGTTCCTCCCACCGGGGCTCCTCGCCCCGGCAGCGGGCCGCGTAGGCGGCGGTCAGTCCCTGCGCGAGCGGGCCCAGCGACCAGCCGTCGCCCGCGATGTGGTGGAGCACCAGCTGGAACACGTGGTCGTCCGGTGCCAGCTCGAACAGCCGGACCCGCAGCGGCACGTCGACCGCCAGGTCGAACGGACGGTCCTTCGCTTCCGCCAGGACGGCCGGCAGCCCGGCCTCGGTGGTCCGGCTCACCCGCAGCCGCGGGCGCCCCGCCACGACGTCCAGCACCCGCTGGTGCGGCACGCCGTCCACCGCCGGGAAGACGGTGCGCAGGCTCTCGTGCCGGGCCACCACGTCCGCCACGGCGGCCTCCAGGGCCCGCCGGTCCAGGCTGCCGGACAGCCGCCAGGCCAGGGCGATGTGGTAGTTCGCGCCGGCACCCTCCAGCTGGTGCAGGAACCACAGTCGCCGCTGGGCGAACGACAGCGGGACCACCTCGGGGCGCTCGCGCCGTGCCAGGGCGGCCTGCGCCGGCCCGGCGGCCACCAGGGTGGCGGCCAGGCCCGCCGGGGTCGGCGCCTCGAACAGGGTGCGCAGCGGCATCTCCACGCCGAGCGTCGCCCGGATCCGGGCGGCCAGGCGGGTGGCCAGCAGTGAGTGCCCGCCCAGGTCGAAGAAGCCGTCGTCGACGCCGGCCGACGCCACGCCCAGGACCTCGGCGAACAGCTCGCAGAGGACCTGCTCCTGCGCGGTGCGCGGCGCGCGGCCGCCGACCGCGGGGGCGAGGTCGGGGGCGGGCAGGGCGCGGTGGTCGAGCTTGCCGTTGGCGGTCAGCGGCAGTGCGTCCAGCAGGACGAACGCGGACGGCACCAGGTGCTCCGGCAGCCGCTCGGCCAGGTACCCGCGCAGCTCGGCGGGGCGCGGCTCGGCGGGGCGCAGCTCGGCCGGGCGCGGCGCGGCTCCGGCGGCCGGCACCACGTAGGCGACCAGCCGGGTGTCGTCGGCGCGGTCCTGCCGGGCCAGTACGGCGACCTGGGCGACGCCGGGGTGCGCGGCCAGCGCCGCCTCGATCTCGCCGAGTTCGATCCGGAAGCCGCGCACCTTCACCTGCTGGTCGGCCCGGCCGACGTAGCGCAGGCCGCTGTCCGCCGCGCGGCGCACGACGTCGCCGCTGCGGTACATCCGGGAGCCGGCCGGCCCGAAGGGGTCGGCGACGAAGCGGCCGGCGGTCAGGCCGGGCCGGCCGAGGTAGCCGCGGGCCAGGCCGGGGCCTGCCACGTACAGCTCGCCGGCGACGCCCGGCGCCACCGGGCGCAGGCCGGCGTCGAGCACGTACGTCCGCAGGTCCGGCAGCGCCGTGCCGATCTGCCCGGCGGCGGTGCCGGAGCGGTCGAGCGCGGCGTGGGTGACGTGCACGGTGGTCTCGGTGATGCCGTACATGTTGACCAGCCGCGGCGTGTCCTCCGGGTGCCGCTCGTACCAGCTCGCCAGCCGGGCGTGCTCCAGCGCCTCGCCGCCGAACACCACGGTGCGCAGGGCGAGTTCGGGCTCCGCCTCCTGGTCCGCCTGCATCAGCTGGTAGAAGGCCGAGGGCGTCTGGTTGAGCACCGTCACCCGCTCGCGGGCGAGGAGTTCCAGGAACCGGCCGGGCGAACGGCTGGTCTCGTGGTCGACGACCACCAGCCGGCCGCCGTGCAGCAGCGCGCCCCACAGCTCCCACACCGAGAAGTCGAAGGCGTAGGAGTGGAAGAGCGTCCAGACGTCCTCGGTGGTGAAGCCGAACAGCTCGCGGGTGGTGTCGAACAGCCGCACCACGTTCCGGTGCGGGACGACGACGCCCTTGGGGTTGCCGGTGGAGCCGGAGGTGTGGATGACGTAGGCCGCCTGGGCGGGGTCGATCGCGACCCGGGGGTCGGTGTCCGGCTGTCCGGCGAGGTCGGCGGTGTCCAGCAGCAGCCGGTCCACGCCCTCCGCTCCGGGCAGCTCACCGGCCGCGCCGGTGGTCACCAGCAGTGCGGGCCGGCCGTCCTGGAGCAGGTAGGCGATCCGGGCCGCCGGGTACCGCGGGTCCACCGGGAGGTACGCGCCGCCGGCCTTCAGCACGGCGAGCACCGCCACGACCAGCTCGGCCGAGCGCGGCAGGGCCAGCGCGACCAGCTGCTCCGGGCCCACGCCCCGGTCGATCAGGGCGTGTGCGAGCCGGTTCGCGCGGGCGTTCAACTCGCCGTAGGTCAGGGTGACGTCGCCGTCCGTCAGGGCGACGGCGGCCGGGGTCGCCCGCACCCGCCGCTCGAACAGCGCGGTCAGGCCCTCCGCCGGCAGGGCCTCGCCCTGGTCCGTTCCGGCCGGGAGCAGCGCGCCGAGTTCCTCGGCGGACAGCACGTCGACCCGGCCGATCCGCCGGCCGGGGTCGGTGACCACGGCGCGCAGCAGCCGCAGCCACCGCTCGACGATCCCGGCCGCGGTGGCCGCGTCGAACAGGTCCGTGCTGTACTCCAGCACGCCCGACAGGCCGTCCTCGCCGGGCTGTTCGGCCAGGACGAAGGTGAGGTCGCACTTGGCCGTCCCGGTGGGGACGAGGTCGGTCGCCACCCGCAGCCCCGGCAGGTCGAAGGTGCCGAGCGGCGCGTTCTGCAGGGCGAGCATGGTCTGGAACAGCGGGTGGTGCGCCAGTGTGCGGGTCGGGTTGAGCGCCTCCACCAGGTGCTCGAACGGCACGTCCTGGTGCGCGTACGCGGCCAGCGCGTCGGCGCGCACCCGGCCGAGGAGTTCGGTGAACGACGGGTCGCCGGAGAGGTCGGTGCGCAGCACCAGGGTGTTGACGAAGAAGCCGACCAGCTCGTCGACGGCCTCGTCGGTGCGCCCGGCGATCGGGGTGCCGATCGGGACATCGGTGCCGGCGCCGAGCTTGCCGAGCAGGGCGGCGAGTCCGGCCTGGAGCACCATGAAGAGGCTGGCCCCGCCGTCGCGGGCGAGTTCCCGCAGGCCCTGGTGCAGTTCGGCGTCGATCCGCACCGGCAGCTGGGCGCCCCGGTAGGACATCGCGGCCGGCCGGGGGCGGTCGAACGGCAGCTCGACCTGCTCGGGCAGGCCGGACAACTGCTCACGCCAGTAGGCGAGTTGGCCGGCCAGCAGGCTGTCCGGGTCCGAGCCGTCCCCCAGCAGCTCCCGCTGCCAGAGGGCGTAGTCGGCGTACTGGACGGGCAGCGGCGACCATTCCGGCTTCGCGCCCTCGGCGCGGGCCGCGTAGGCGGTCGTCAGGTCCCGCGAGAGCGGCCCCGTCGACCAGCCGTCACCGGCGATGTGGTGCACCACCAGCAGGAGCACGTGGTCCTCGGGCGCCAGGCGGAAGAGCTCGGCGTGCAGCGGCGGTTCCGCGGCGAGGTCGAACCCGTGCCGGGCCGCCTGCGCCAGCCGCTCCGGCAGTTCGCGTTCGGCGAGCTCGGTGACCCGCAGCCGCGGCCGGGCCTCGTCGGGGTCCAGTACCCGTTGGCACGGCACGCCGTCGACCGTCGGGACGACGGTGCGCAGGCTCTCGTGCCGCTCGACCAGGTCCGCCAGGGCGGTCGCCAGCGCCCGCTGGTCCAGGCTGCCGGACAGCCGCAGGGTCAGCGGGATGTTGTAGGTGGCGCTGGGGCCCTCCATGCGGTGCAGGAACCACAGCCGTCGCTGCGCGAAGGACAGCGGGACGGTCTCCGGCCGCTCGCGGCGCGCCAGCGCCGGGCGGGCCTGGCCCGCGACGTCCACCGCTGCCGCCAGTTCCGCCACCGTCGGCGCCTCGAACAGGTCGCCGAGCCGCAGCTCCACGCCGAGGACCGAGCGGACCCGGGCGACCAGCCGGGTGGCCAGCAGGGAGTGCCCGCCGAGGTCGAAGAAGCTGTCGTCCGGCCCGGGTTCGGAGACCCCGAGCACCTCGGCGAACAGCCCGACGAGCAGGTGCTCGGTCGCGGTGCGCGGCGCTCGGCCCGGCGCGGCGGACTGCCGCCCGGGCGCCGGCAGGGCCCGCCGGTCGAGCTTGCCGTTCGGGGTCAGCGGCAGCGCGTCCAGCAGCACGAGGTCCGACGGCACCAGGTGCCGGGGCAGCCGCTCGCGCAGGTGGTCGCGCAGGACGGCTTCGGTCACGGTGGTGCCGGGCTCGGCGACGGCGTAGGCCACCAGCCGGGGCTCGTCCTCGGTCCGCACCACGGCGGCGGTCCGGGTGACCAGCGGGTGCTCGGCGAGGACGGCCTCGATCTCGCCGAGCTCGACCCGGAAGCCGCGGATCTTCACCTGGTCGTCGAGACGGCCGAGGAACTCCAGGTTCCCGTCGGCGCCCCACCGGACCAGGTCCCCGGTGCGGTACATCCGGGATCCGCTCGGCCCGTACGGGTCGGCGACGAAGCGCGCGGCGGTCAGGGCGGGCCGGTTCAGGTAGCCGCGCGCGAGGCACGCGCCCGCGATGTACAGCTCCCCCGCCACGCCGGCCGGCAGCGGCCGCAGGGCGCCGTCGAGCACGTGCAGCCGGGCGTTGGCGGCCGGTCGGCCGATCACCGGGCGCGGGCTCGAACCCACGGACGCGATCACCGGGTTGACGGTGCACTCGGACGGTCCGTAGAGGTTGAGGCAGGTCACCCCCTCGGCCGCGCGCAGCTGCTCCCACAGCTGCTCCGGGACGGCCTCGCCGCCCGCCGCGACCAGCGCCGGGCGCCAGGCCGGGTCGCCCAGCAGCCCGTGGGCGACGAGGACGTGCAGGTAGGAGGGGGTGGCTTCGATGTAGTCCAGTCCGCAGCGCGCCGCGTAGCGGACGAAGGCGTCCGGGTCGGTCCAGGTCGCGTGCTCCAGGACGTGCAGCTCGTGGCCCGCGAACAGGGCGAGCAGCTGGTTCCACGACGCGTCGAAGGACACCGAGGTGGTCAGGGCCACCCGCAGCCGCTGCCGCTCCCCGAGCACCGACGCGAAGTGCACCTGCCGCAGCTCGGTGAGCAGGTCGAGCAGGCCGCCGTGGGTCGGTGTCACGCCCTTGGGCCGTCCGGTGGAGCCGGAGGTGTGGATGACGTACGCCGGGTGCCGCGGATCGACGGCGACCGCCGGGTCCGCCGCCGGACGGCCCGCCAGCTGGGCGGCCGTCTCCGGGTCGTCGAGCACCAGCAGGTCGACGGGAGCGCCGTCGGGCAGGCGGGCCCCGCTGCGGGAGTCGGTGACCACCAGGGCCGGCCGGGCGTCGTCGAGCAGGTACGCGATGCGGGCGGCCGGGTACTCGGGGTCGACCGGGAGGTACGCCGCGCCGGTCTTCAGCACCGCGAGGACGGCCACCACCAGCTCGGCCGAGCGCGGCAGCGCCACCGCCACCAGCTGCTCCGGCCCGGCGCCCCGCGCGATCAGCTCGTGCGCCAGCCGGTTGGCCCGCGCGTCCAGCTCCGCGTACGTCAGCGAGACCTCGCCGCACACCAGCGCGACGGCGTCCGGGGTCGCCCGCACGTGCTCGCGGAACAGCTCCGGCAGGCTCGCGGCCGGGGGCTGCGCCACCGGTCCGGTGCCGAGGGCCGTCAGCGCGCCGTGTTCCTCCGCGGTGAGCAGCCCGATCCGGCCCACCGGGGCGTCCGGGTCGCAGTCCGCGACGGTGTCGAACAGTGCGAGCAGGCGCTGCCGGTGGGCCGCGAGGTCGTCGTCGCCGTACGCCTCCGGCGAGCCGTGCAGCCGGAGCAGCGGCGGGTTGCCGTCCCGGTAGTCGAAGACCCAGACGGCGAGGTCGGTGGTCGACCCGGACACGAAGTGGTGCACGTCGGCGGGGTGCCCGGCGAAGCTCGGCCTGGAGTTGAAGGCCATGATGTTGACGATCAGCGGGAACGCCGTCGCGATGCCGCCCGGGGCGCCGAGGTCGCGCAGCAGGTCCTCGCTGCGGTAGCGCTCGTGGGCGACGGCCGTCTCGACCTCCCGCGCCGCCTGGGCGACGAGGTCGCGCCAGGGCATGTCCGGTCGCACCGTCAGCCGCAGCGGCACCACGTTGGACACGGTGCCCGGTACGGCCCTGAGGTCCCGGTCGGCGCCGCGGCGGGCGGTGACGGGCATGGCGAGCACCACGTCCCGGTTGCCGGTCATCCGGTGGGCGTAGAGCGCCGTCGCCGCGATCACCAGCCGGGACCACCGGACGCCGGAACGGCCGGCCGCGGCCCGCAGGGCGTCCGGGCGGCGCAGTTCGCGCTCCTCGGCCAGGCGCAGCGCGCGGTGCGGGTCGGTCGCGGAGGTGTCGGTGAGCCGGGTCGGGGCGGGCAGGTCGGCGAAGCGCCCGGTCCAGTGGGCGCGGTCGGCGGCGAAGTCGGCGGACGCGCGGTAGGCGGCGTCGCTGTCGACGAGGTCCTGCAGCGAGCCGAACGGGCACGGCGGCACGGCGCCGTCCTCGGCGAGGGCCGAGTACACCTCGCCGACCCGCCGGCGGAGCATGGAGCTGCTGATCGCGTCCAGCACCACGTGGTGGTAGTTCAGGTACCAGAGGAACTCGGTCGGCGCGGCTTTGATCAGCGCGTGGCCGAACAGCGGGTCGCGGGCGAGGTCCAGCGGGCGCTGCAGGTCCCGTTCCATCCACTCGACGGCTGCCGTGCGGGGGTCGGGTTCCCCGCTGAGGTCGAGGTGCGCGGGCGCCCAGTCCCAGCTCTTCCGGAGGACCTGGCGCGGGCCCTCGCCGTCGTCGACGAAGGTCACGTGCAGGGCGTCGACCTCGTCGACGACCCGGCGCAGTGCGGTCTCGAACAGCTCCCGGTCGACCGGCCCGTGGATCTCCAGGCATTCGCCGACGCGGTAGCCCGGGATCGGTGTCCGGGAGCTCTGCTCGGCGAGCCAGATCTCGCGCTGGGCGGCTGTCAGGGGAAGGACGTCACCGTCGCGACGGGACATGGGGGTACCTCCGGGGATGTGGGCAGGCGTGGTGGCGGGGCACGCCGGACCGCGCCGACCGCGGTGTCGTCACGCGGTCGGCCGGCGGGCGGTCGCGGCGGCTGCGGTCAGGCGGCGAGTTCGCCGGCCTGGAGCTGCCAGAGGGATGCGTAGAGTCCGTGCCGGTCGAGCAGTTCGTCGTGGGTGCCCTGTTCGGCGACGACGCCGCCCTTGTCCATGACGTAGATCCGGTCGGCGTGGCGGACGGTGGAGAGCCGGTGGGCGATGACGACCATCGTCCGGTCGGCGGCGAAGCTGCGCAGCGTGCGCTGGATGGCGGCCTCGGTCTCGTTGTCCACGGCGGAGGTGGCCTCGTCGAGGACGACGACCGGCGGGTCCTTGAGGATCGCGCGGGCCAGGGCGATCCGCTGCCGCTGGCCGCCGGAGAGCGCGGCGCCGCGTTCGCCGATCAGGGTGTCGTAGCCGTCCGGCAGCGTCGCGATGAAGGTGTGTGCCTCGGCCATGGCGGCCGCCCGGAGCACGGCCTCGTCGGAGGCCCCGAAGCTGCCGTAGCGGATGTTGTCGGCGATGCTGCCGTCGAAGAGGAACGGGTCCTGGGCGACGAAGCCGATGGCGTGGCGCAGGTCGTGCCGGCGCAGGTCGCGGACGTCCTGTCCGTCGAGCCGGACGCTGCCGGATTCCGCGTCCTGGAAGCGCATCAGGAGTTTGGCGATCGTCGTCTTGCCGGAGCCGGTGGCGCCGACCAGGGCGGTCACCTGCCCGGCCGGAATGGTCAGCGAGAGGTCCTCCAGCGCCGCCGGCCGGCCGGGGTAGGCGAAGGTGACCGCGTCGAGGACGAGCTCGCCCCGCACCTCGGCGGGGTCGAGCGTGCCGTTGCTGCCGTCGGCCTCGACGGGCAGGGCGCGCAGCCGCTGGACCCGGTCGTAGGAGGCGAGGGTGCGCTGGTACTGGTCGACGATGCCGCCGAGCCGGCTCATCCGCATCAGCAGCATCTGGGGCAGCCCGATCAGCGGGCTGAACACCTCGAAGCGCAGGGTGCCGTCGAGCACCGACCGGCCGCCGATCAGCAGGGTGCCGGCCATCGACGCGGTGGTGCAGGCCCGGATGGTCTCGGCGTGGCGGAGTGTGCCCCGGTCGGTCCGGGTCCTGCTCTCCCGGGCCGCCGAGCTCAACTCGTCGACGCGTCCGGCCTCGTGGTCCTCGGTGCAGAAGCTCTTGACGGTGGCGCCGGCTTCCAGGGAGTTGATCACCTGGCTGCCCAGCCTGGCGCGGTGCTCGCCGGTGTCGGCGTAGTCGGCCGCGGCCTTGTCCTGGTGGTGCAGCGACAGCCAGGCGATGACCGGGATCGGCAGGAACGCGATCCAGGCGATCTGCGGCGCCAGCAGGAGGAACGCCGGTACCAGGAGGGCCAGGCTGGTGCCGAGTTGCAGCACGTCGTTGGCCGGGCCGGCGAAGAAGGCGCCGAGCTGGCCGACGTCGTCGGTGAGCGCCCCGGCGACCCGGGTGGTCCGCTCGCCCTCCAGGTGCCCCAGTTCGAGGTGCTGGACGTGCCGGTAGGTGCGGCTGCGCCAGTCGTGCTCGATGTCCTGGCCGAGCCGGCGCCACTGGAGGTTCGAGGCGTACGAGAGGCCCGCCACGGCGGCGCAGGCGGCGGCCACCAGCCCGGCCAGGCCCCAGAGTTGGGCGGACGCGGTGGTCAGGCCGAGGCTGACCAGGGGCGCCGCCTCGCCCTTGATGAGGACCAGTCCGGTCCAGCCGAGGAAGGTGCCGAGCGCCATCTCCGAGACCTGGCAGGAGACCGAGAGCGCGGCGGCCCGGTAGAGGCGGGTGCGGTGCGGGCCGACGATCTCCAGCAGGGGGTGGCGCAGGGCGCCGGCCCCGACCGCCTCCCGGGACGCGTCGACCGTTCTGCGCCAGGCGTTCCGGAGGACGGCCGCGGTCGCGGCGGCCACCCCGCCCACCGCCACCAGCTGCCTGCTCAGTGCCGAGCCCTTGATCAGGGCGACTCCGGCCGCGACGCCGCCGCCGACGGCGAGCACCGGCCGCACGACCAGGCCCCGGTCCGTCCGCGGGGCCGGTGCGGCGGCGGGCCGGGCCGGTGCCGGGCGCCCCGCGCCGGTCGGGTCCGCCGCGACCAGGCTGACGGCTCTGCGGACGATCCGGCCGACGTCCGCGGCGCGCACCCGCGCATCGTGCCGGACGAGCAGCCCGCCGGTGACCGGGTTGGCCCGGGCCTCGGTGATCCCGGGGATGCGGCGCAGCACGGCGGCGAGGACCTCGGCCGTCCGGGGCCGTCCGAGCACCAGCTTGACGTCCCAGCGCTGGCGGCCCGGAATGACCGAGCGCGGGCTCGCGTCCAATTCCACGGAGCGGAATCCGGCTGCGGCACCCAGTAGCGATGGCATGTGTACGATCACCTGTTTGCGGAGGTCGCGGAAAATCGTCTCGGGCACGACGGATCACACGACGGATTGGGAATGTCGGGAAGCGAATGCGCTGCGGCCGGCGGGCCTGCAGTCGCCCGCCGCCGGGGCGCATTCCTTCGCAATCGATCGGAATGCGAGCCCGGCGGCGGGCCTGGTTGCGGACGGGCCGTCAGTGCGTCTTGCCGGCGCCCGCGGTCGCGCGGATCTTGGGGGCCCTGGGGTCCTCCTCCGCGGCCCGGCGGGCCCGCTCGGTGGCCTCGTCCTTCGCGTTGCTCGGGGCGGCGCCCTCGGCGGTGGTGCGCTGGCCGTCGGCCGGCCGGGGTCCGGCCTCACCGGCGGCGATCTGGGCCGCCATCATGTCGGCGGCCACCTCGGCCGCGAGGTCGTGGATGTTCTCCCCGGCCTCGTGCGCGGCCTTCTTCACCTCCATCGCGATGCCGACGGACGTCTTGACGACTCCTCGCACCAGCGGCTTGAGCAGACGCTTGGCCAGGGGCGCGACCACGAGGCCGATCAGGAAGGGCGGTACTACGGGCGGCATGATGCTCCATCCTCTCCACACACAGGTATGACTGGGACCCGGGCACTGCGGACACGGAGCAGCGCACAGCCGGGTGGACGGAAGCATTCCACCTCGGAATCCGGGATTCACCTACCGAATCGGTATTCCGGACACCGGCATGCGCCGCCCGATCTCATGGCCACCGTAGTCGAACCATGTCCGCCGGAGCCAAGCGGGCTCCGCCGGTTCACTCTTGTGAGTGTTCATGGCTTGCACCCACACCCTGAATGGCGGCGCGCTGTACACAAGCTAAATGCGATGACCCGCTTTTCATATTCATTCGACGTCACGTGGAAGGCCCAGTTCACGCGCCACCCTCCGCCGCAGTCCCGGGAACGGCAACGCCCCGCCTCCCAGTACCGCCTCGTGGAAGGCCCGCACGTCGAACCCGGCCCCCAGCTCCGCCTCGGCCCGCGCCCGGAGCCCGCCGAACTCCAGGAAGCCCGCCCGGTAGGAGAGCGCCTGACCGGGCAGGTCGGTCGAGTAGCGCAGCAGGTCGGAGGTGATCTGGCCGTCCGCCTCGGTGCAGTTGACGCGCATGAACTCCCGTGCCTGCTCCAGACCCATCGTCCCGAGGTTGAGCCCGGTGTCGACGACGAGGCGCTGGGCGGTGAACCGCTCCTGCGCCAGGCGCCCGTAGGCGTCCCACGGATCCGCGTAGAGACCCGCCTCCCAGCCGAGACCCGCCGCGTACTCGGCCCAGCCCTCGTTGAAGGCACCGAACTCCGCCGCCTCGCGCCGCAGTTGCGGCAGCGAGCGGTCCTCGGCCTGCCGGGCGAGGTGGAAGTGGTGGCCCGGAGCCAGCTCGTGGAGGATCAGCGAGGCCGAGCCCAGCAGGGACCTGTGCTCCAGGTCGGAGCCGTTGTAGCGGTAGCGCCCGACCGGCTCGGCCGCCGTCGGAGCCTCGTAGTAGCCGAAGGTCATCCCCGGCTCCAGCGCCGGATCCAGCCGGGCCAGCCCGTACGGCGCCCGCGGCACGGTGGCGAACAGGCGCGGCAGCACGGGGGCCAGCCGGTCGAGGTGGCCCCGGTAGCGCGCCTCGACCTCCTCCGGCGTCCGGGCGTACAGCCGGGGCTCGGTCCGCAGCCGCTCGTGGAACTCGGCCTCCGAGCCGTGGAAGCCCAGCGTCGCGCGGACCTCCCGCATCCGCTCGGCGAGTTCCCGGCACTGCTCGCGGCCGAGTTCGTGCAGCCGCTCGGGCGCGGTGTCGCCCCCGCTGTGGATCCGGGCGAAGTCCCGGTACGCCGCCTCGCCGTCCCGGTAGTGCGCCCAGCCGACGGCCCGCGGCGCCGCGCCCAGGTAGGCCGGGTCGTCGAGGAGGGCGAGCAGCCGGTCGAAGCCCGGCGTCAACTCGTCCTCGACCAGCCGCCGTACGCCGTCCCGGAGGCGCCCGCGCCCGGCCGGCCCCAGCCCGTCGAGCCGGTCCTCGGCCACCTCCACCCGGCCCGCCACCGACGTCCGCAGCCCGGCGAGGGTGGCGCGCGCTCCGGCCAGCGCCGGGGCGGGCACCCGGAAGCCGCGCGCCGCCTGACCCGCCACCTTGTCGCCGATCGAGCCGACCACCCCGGCCAGCTCCCGCACCAGCCCCACGTACCGCTCGACGTCCGACGGCTGGGCGAAGGACAGCGGGCGCAGCACCGCGTCGACGTACAGCGACAGCGGGAACAGCCGGTAGGGCGTGGCCGCGGACGTCAGCCAGTAGCTGCGGTGGGTGCGCAGCTCCTGATCGGCCAGCCCCGCCAGGAACGCGGCGGTGTCGGCGTCGGCACCGGACAGCCCCGCGCCGTCGAGCGCCCGCACCCGGCCCAGCACCTCCTCGGCGAACCGCGCCCGCTCCTCCGCCTCGGCCGGGGAGGCCCTGGGCAGCGTCTCGACCGGGAGCCCCTGGCGGACCCTCAGCAGCGGATCGCGCTCCGACAGGAAGCCCCAGTAGCGGTCCGTCAGTCGCCGGACCTCCCGGCCCGGTTCGTTCGCACTCGTGCTCATGCGGCCATCCTGGCGACGGCCGGCCGCCGAGCGCCCCCGGTCCGGGACGCACGGACGTGACACCCCTCGAAAGGGTGAATCACGATCCCCTCCCCGGCCGCCGCCCACGGCTCCCGGCCGGGCCGACAGGCGGCTCCGGGCGTTCGAACATGCCTGCGGCGCCGGTCAGTTGAACCGTCACAGCGAGGACCCGGTGGCACCATGGCCGCCATGCCACGACGCACTCCGCCGGTCGCGCCGGCGGCCGCCCTCACCGCCGCGGCCGTCGCGCTGGCCGGCTGCGGAGGCGCCGCCCGGTCCTCGACGAGCACCCCGCTCGTCGACCACGGGACCGTCCGGATCGCCGAGTCCAGCGAGACGCCGAGCTTCGACCCGTACTCCACCTTCGGCGCCGGTCAGGCCCGCTACGCCTACGACTCGCTGGTCGACGTCGCCCCCGACGGCACCGTGGTCTCCGGACTCGCCTCCTCCTGGCAGGCCACCACCACCGCGGCCACCTTCACCCTCCGCCCGGGCGTCACCTGCTCCGACGGCACCCCGCTCACCGCCTCCGCCGTGGTCCGGGCGCTGACGTACGCGGGCGACCCGGCCCGCCGGCTGGCCGGCGCCCGGACCGTCCTGCCGAACGTCCCGTTCACCGCGGACGCCGACGACCGGGCCGGCACGGTGTCGGTCACCACCGCCGCGCCCTTCCCGTTCCTGACCCGCACCCTCGGGCTGCTGCCGATCGTCTGCCCCGCCGGCCTCGACCGGCCCGAGACGCTGGAGCGCACCACCCGGGGCACCGGCCCGTACGTGCTCACCCGCTACTCCCCCGGCGGGCCCTACGAGTTCACCGTCCGCGAGGGCTACACCTGGGGCCCCGACGGGGCGACCACCGCCGCACCCGGCCTGCCGGCCCGGATCGTCCTGTCCGTGGTGCCCCAGGCCTCCACCACCGCGAACCTGCTGCTCACCGGAGGCCTCGACATCGCGAACGTCACCGGGCCCGACCGCGCCCGGCTCACCGGACGCGGCCTGGCCGCCGAGGACGTGGCGACGGTGGTCGGGCTGACCTTCTTCAACCAGCGCCCCGGCCGCCCCCTCGCCGACCCGGCGCTGCGCCGCGCCCTGGTGTCCGCCCTCGACCGCCAGGGGCTCGCCAACGTCGCCGTCGGCGGCACCGGCCACCCGGCCGGCGACTTCGGCGCCGAGGGCGCCGTCTGCCACGCCGACCTCGCCACCGCCAACCTACCCGCGCAGGACGCCCCCGCGGCCCTGCGCGCCGCCGGCTGGACCCGCACCGGCGACGGCCCGCTCGGCAAGGACGGCCGGCCGCTGAGGCTGCGCCTGATCACCAGCCCGGACCTCGGCCCGACCCTGCCGCCCGCCGCCGAACTGATGGCCCGGACCTGGACGGCGCTCGGCGCGGACGTCGACCTGGTCACCGAGAGCCTGCCCGCCCTCGTCAACGCCATGTACCGGACCGGCGACTTCGACGTCGTGGTCGGCAGCACCCCGGGCTTCGCCCTGCCGGTCGGCTTCGTCCCGTTCTTCTCCGGCCCCACCCCCGCCCAGGGCCTCAACTTCGCCGGGGTCGCCGACCCCGAGTACGACGCCCTGGTCTCCCAGGCCCTCCGGGAACCGGACACCGAGGGCTGCGGCACCTGGAACCGGGCCGCCGCCGCGCTCTTCCGCTCGGCCGCCGCCCTGCCGATCGCGGACGGCCGGAGCACCGTGTACGGCTACCGCACCACCTTCGCCACCACCTTCGGCGGCCGGCTCGTCCCCACCAGCATCCGCCTCCACCGATGACCCGGGGGCCCACCGTGTTGTCCCTGCCCGACCTGCTGCGACACCCGTGGACGGCGTTCCTCGGCCGCCGCGCCGCCCGGCTGCTGCTCTCCCTCGCCGTCGTGCTCACCGCGTCCTTCGCGATGGTCCGCCTCGTCCCGGGCGACCCGGTCCGCGCCGCCCTCGGCGTCGACGCCGCCCCCGACCTGGTCGCCGCCCGCCGGCACGAACTGGGCCTCGACGTGCCCTTCCTCGACCAGTACCGGCACTACCTCGACGGCCTGCTGCACGGGGACCTCGGGACCTCCCTGGTCACCGGCACCCCGGTCGCGGAGCTGGTCCGCACCCGGCTGCCGGCCACCCTGGAGATCGCCGCCCTGGCCTTCCTGGTCACCCTCGCCGTCGCCCTGCCCGGCGGACTGCTCGCCGCCGTCCGCACCCGGGGCGGCCGCCACCCGCGCAGCGAGCTGTCGTTCACCGTGGTCACCGCCGGCCTGGCCGGAGTGCCCGACTTCGTGCTGGCCGCCGGACTCACCGCGCTGCTGGCCGTCGGCCTGCGACTGCTGCCGGTGGCCGGCACCGCGGGAGCCGAGTCCCTCGTCCTGCCGGTCCTGGCGCTCTCCCTCGCGCCGACGGCCGTCCTGCTGCGCATCGTCCGGGTCGAGGCGCTGAAGGTGCTGGGCGAGGACTACCTGCGCACCGCCCGGAGCAAGCGGCTGTCCCCCGCCCGCCGCTACCTGCGGCACGCTGCGCCCAACACGGCCACCGCCGCGCTCACCGTCGCCGGGAGCCTGCTGCCCGGCATGATCGCCGGTACCGTCCTGGTCGAGAAGGTGTTCGCCTGGCCGGGCATCGGATCGGCGATGGCCCAGTCCGTGGTAGCCCAGGACTACCCGGTGATCCAGGCGATGGTGCTGGTCCTGGGCACTGCCGTGCTGCTCTCCGGCCTCCTGGTCGACGTGCTGCTGGCCGTGCTGGACCCTCGTTCGACGATCCGGGAGAGCTGAGATGCCCCGTCCCACCAGGCACCCCCGCTCGCCGATGGCCTGGATCTCGGCGGTCATGCTGACGTCGCTGCTCGTCCTCGCCGTGGCCGCACCGCTCGTGTGGGGCACCGCGGCCGACCGCCCCGACCCCTTCGCGGTGCTCCAGGGCCCGTCCGCGGCCCACCCGTTCGGCACCGACAACCTCGGCCGGGACGTGCTCGCCCGGGTCCTGACCGCCACCCGGCCCTCCCTGCTGCCGGCCCTCGCCGCCACGGTGCTCGGCGCCACCGGCGGCGTCCTGCTCGGCGCGGCCACCGCCGTGGTCGGCCCGCGCGCCCGCCGGCTGGTCGCCGGCCTGATCACCCTGCTGCTCGCCTTCCCCGCGCTGCTGGTCGCGATGTTCCTCGCGGTGGTGTTCGGCGCGGGCGCCGGCGGGGCGGTGCTCGCGCTCGCCGTCGCGGGCGTCCCCGGCTTCGCCCGGCTCGCCCAGACCCTCGCCGCCGCCGTGGCCGGCACCGACCACCTGGCCGCGGCCCGGGTCCTCGGCCTGCGCCGGCACCGGCTGCTGTGGCGGCACGTCCTGCCCAACATCGCCGAGCCGCTGCTGCTGGCCGCCACCACGGCCGCGGGCACGGCCCTGGTCGCGCTCTCCGGGCTGAGCTTCCTCGGGCTGGGCGTCCAGCCGCCCGACTACGACTGGGGGCAGCTGCTCAACCAGGGCCTCGACCGCATCTACGCCGACCCGCTGCCCGCGCTCGCCCCCGGCCTGGCCGTCCTCTACGCGGCCCTGACCTTCCAGCTGCTCGGCGAGGTCCTGGCCCGTCGCGTCGCCGGGCGCGATCCGGCACCCCGGACCCCCGCGTCACCGCCCGCCCCGAGCGGGCCGGCCGAGGAGGGCCTGGTGCTCCAGGTCGAGGACCTCAGCGTCGAACTCCCCACCCCGGACGGCACGATCCGGCCGGTGCGCGGTGTGAGCCTCGCCCTGCGACCGGGCGAGATCGTCGGGCTCGTCGGCGAGTCGGGCTCCGGCAAGTCGCTGACCGCACTCGCCGTCGCCGACCTGCTCCCCGAACGGGCCCGGGTCACCCGGCGGACCCTGCGCCTGCTCGGCGCCGACCTCGCCACCATGACCCCGAAACAGCGCGACCGGCACCTCGCGACCGCCCTGGCGACGGTCTTCCAGAACCCGGCCTCCGCGCTCAACCCGTCCCTGCGGATCTCCACCCAGCTCACCGAAGCCGTCCGGGCCCACCGCGGCGCGAGCCGCGCCCGGGCCGAGGCCGAGGCCGCCGAGGCGCTGCGCCGGGTGGCCCTTCCCCCCGCGCTGCTGCGCTCGCGCCCGCACCAGCTCTCCGGCGGCCAGCGCCAGCGCGTGATGATCGCCGCCGGGCTGATGGTGCGGCCGGCCCTCGTCATCGCCGACGAGCCGACCACCGCGCTCGACGTCACCGTGCAACGGCAGATCACCCGCCTGCTCGGCGACCTCCGGCGGGACACCGCCACCGCGATCCTGTTCATCAGCCATGACATCGCGCTGGTCGGCGGCTTCTGCGACCGCGTCCTGGTGATGTACGCGGGCAGCGTCGTCGAGTCCCTGCCCGCCGACCGCCTCGCCGACGGCACCCGGCACCCGTACACCCGCGCACTGGTCGCCTCGGTGCCGGACCTCACCGCCGACCGCGACCGGCCGCTGCCGACGGTCGAGGGCGCGCCACCCGACCCGCTCGCCACCGCGCCGGGCTGCGCGTTCGAGCCCCGCTGCCCGCGCCGCCGGGACCACTGCGCCGAGCAGGCCCCGCCGCTGGGGGACCTCGACGCGGTCCACCGGGTGGCCTGCTGGTACCCGGTGGCGGCGGAGGTGGTGGTGTCATGACCGAACTCCGGGTCTGCGACCTCACCGTCCGCCACCGCGGACCGCGCGGCCCGGTCGCCGCCGTCGACGGGGTCTCGCTGGAGATCCCGCCGGGCACCTCGCTCGGGCTGGTGGGCGAGTCCGGCTCGGGGAAGTCGAGCCTGGCCCGCGCGATCGTCGGGCTGACCCCCGTGCACGGGGGCCGGATCCTGCTGGACGACCGGGAGGTCCGGGTCCGTACGATCGGCGACCGCCGCCGCCTCGGCCGGCTGGTCCAGATCGTCCTCCAGGACCCGGACACCGCGCTGGACCCCCGGATGACCGTCCGCCGGACCCTGCTCGAAGCGGCCACCGCGTTCCGCCGGCTCGACCGGCGGGCCCGTGCCGAGCGCGTCCCCGCCCTGCTCGAACTCGTCGGCCTGGACCCCCGGTTCGCGGACCGCCTGCCCCGGCAGCTGTCCGGCGGCCAGCGCCAGCGGGTCGCCGTCGCCCGCGCCCTGGCCGTCGAACCCGGCCTGCTGATCGCCGACGAGCTCACCTCCGCGCTCGACGTCTCGGTGCAGGCCGCCGTGCTCAACACCATCCGCGACCTCCAGCGGCGGCTCGGCCTGTCCATGCTGTTCATCGGCCACAACCTGCCGGCGGTCTGCCACGTCTCCGACGCGGTGGCCGTCATGCGGCACGGCCGGATCGTGGAGACCGCCCCCACCGCGGCCGTCCTGCGCGCCCCGCAGCACCCGTACACCCGGGAACTGCTCGCCGCCGTACCGAGCCTGCGCACGCCCCCACCCGAGGAGAGGCTCCCATGACCCCCAGGCACCCGGACGCGGTGGTCGTCGGAGCCGGCGTGATCGGCGCGGCCGTCGCCCTCGAACTCGCCCGCGCCGGACGCCGGGTGGTCGTCGTGGACAAGGCGGGCGCCGCCGGGCACGGCTCCACCAGCGCCTCCAGTGCGATCATCCGCTTCAACTACTCCACCTTCGACGGCGTCGCCACGGCCTGGGAGGCCCGGCACCTCTGGACGTCCTGGCCCGACCACCTCCGGCTCACCCACCGCCACCCGCTCGCCGCCTTCCACCGCACCGGCGCCGTCGTGCTCGACTCCCCCGGCGCCGCGCCGGCCGAGGTGGCCGCCCTGTTCGACCGCGTCGGCGTCCCGTACGAGCGATGGGACACCCCGACCCTGCGCGAACGCCTCCCGGGGATCGACCCCGGCCGGTACTGGCCGCCGAAGCCGGTGGAGGACGACGCCTTCTTCGACGGACCGGCCGGCGAACTCGGCGCCCTGTTCACCCCGGACGCCGGGTTCGTCGACGACCCGCAGCTCGCCGCCCGGAACCTCGCCGACGCGGCAGCCGAACGGGGCGCGCGCTTCCTGTTCCACCACACCGTGACGGCCGTCGACCGGCACGCGGACCGGGTGGCGGGCGTCCGGCTCGCCGACGGCACGCGGATCGCCGCACCGGTCGTGGTCAACGCCGCCGGCCCCTGGTCGGGCGGCCTCAACCGGCTGGCCGGCGTCGGCCACGACTTCACGATCCGCGTACGGCCCCTGCGCGAGGAGGTCCACCAGGTCCCCCTGCCCACCGGCCACACCCCCGTGCCGGTCGTCGCCGACCTCGACCTCGGCACCTACCTGCGGTCGGCCCCGGGCGGACACCTCCTGGTCGGCGGGACGGAACCGGACTGCGACCCGCACGAGTGGATCGACGACCCGGACGCGGCCGACCCCCGCCCCACCGCCCGCCGCTTCCGCACCCAGGTGACCCGGGCCGCCCGGCGCCTCCCCGCGATCGGCGTCCCCAACCGGCCGCTCGGGGTCGCGGGGGTGTACGACGTCGCCGACGACTGGACGCCGATCTACGACCGCACCGCCCTCGACGGCTACTACGTCGCCATGGGCACCAGCGGCAACCAGTTCAAGAACGCCCCGCTGGTGGGCCGCTTCCTCGCCGCCCTGATCGACTCGGTCGAAGCCGGCCACGACCACGACGGCGACCCGCTCCGGTACCGCTGCGAGCACACCGGCAACGTCGTGGACCTGGGCGCCTTCTCCCGCCGGCGCCCGCCCCGGGCGGACCCGGCGCGGACCGTCATGGGCTGACCACCCGCAGCTCCTGCACCAGGCCCGCGACCACGTCGACCACGAACCCGGGCGCCTCGTGCGGGAAGTCGTGTCCCGTCCCCGCCGGGGTGTGCACCAGCCGTGACGCCGTCGACGCCGCCAGGTACCGCGTCCGGCTCCGGAGGTAGAAGCGGCGGATCCGCTCGGCCTCGACCGCGTCCCGGGCCCCGGCCAGCACCGCCTCGCCGCCGATGAGGTCCCGGGGTATCACCAGCACCAGCGGCAGGTCCCCGAGGTCCCCGTCGTACACCACGGTGTCCCAGCCCACCCGCGCCAGCCCGGGCGCCGACAGCTCGGCGAAGACCGACGCGGCGGCGCAGCCCTGCCCGGCCCGGCCCTCGGGGCCGCGGTGGGCGCCGAACAGCTGCCGCACCGCCGCCCGCACGAAGCCGCGACGCATCCCGGCGAGCTGCCGGCTCGGCGGCGCGAAGGCGATGACCTCCAGCGGCGTCGGATCCAGCAGGACGAGCCCGGCCACCAGCTCCGGCCGGCGCCTGGCCACGTTCGCGACCAGCAAGCCGCCGAAGGAATGGCCGACGAACACGAACGGCGGACGCTCCCCCGCCCCCTGCAGCGCCGCCACCAACTCCTCCGCCTCGCCCGCCGTCGTCCGCGGGAACGGCCCGACATCGCTCCAGCCCGTCCCGAGGCGGTCGACCAGCACCGAGCGGGCCCGGGCCGACAGCATCGTGTGCAGCTCCCGGAAGTCCGCACCGGGGGCGTGCCCGCCGGGCACCCAGACCACCGTCGGCCCGCCCGCGGCCTCCCCCTCCGCGAGGAGGTGCATCCGGTGACCGCCCACGTCGACCAGCCGCCCCGGCGGCGGATTCGCCCGCGCCTCCCGGGCCACCAGTACCAGGTGCCGCACGGCTCCCACCGCCAGCAGCACACCGGCGGCCGTCACCAGGCCGCCGAGCACCACCGCCCACGCCGACCCCACGCCGAGCAGAACGCCACCCACCGCCACCACCAGCACCGTGACCGGCACACCCAGCCAGTCCCGGCTCAGTAACGCGAGCAAGGAGTCCGTGACCCGTCCGTCCCGGCGCATCGGTCCTCCGCAAGGGCTCGAAAACCGATCTCTGCCGGAGTCATTCCCCCATCCACCAGGCCCGACGCCGGACCTTCCCACGGAATCGACCGGAACCGCCGGAATCGACCGCCCCGCACCCGACCGGCGGCCCGAGGTCACCGCAACGCCCCCGGGTGCCGTGTCACCCCGCCGGCCCCACCTTCCACGGACGGGTGAAATCCCGGCCGACAGCTCGCCCACCGGCCGCCGCGAACGCCAGCATGGCCCGCATGACCACCACGAACACCCCAGCCGAGCGGGCCGCCCAGGCCCGGGCGGCCGAAGCCCAGCTCGCCGCCGACGGAATCGACGGGGTGGTGTTCGGCTGGGTCGACAACGCCGGGCTCACCCGGGTGAAGTCCGTCCCGCTCGCCCAGCTCGAACACGCCGCCGAGTACGGCGTCGGCGCCGTGCCGTGCTTCGACGTCGCCCTGGTGGACGACACCTTCACCACCGCGCCTTCGAGCACCGGCCCGGTGGGCGACCTGCGGCTCGTCCCCGACCTCGACCGGCTCACCCCGCTCGCCGCCCAGCCCGGCTGGGCCTGGGCCCCGGCCGACCGCTACACCCAGGACGGCACCCCGCACCCCGGCTGCCAGCGCCACTTCGCCCGCCGGGTCACCGAGGCCGTCGAGCAGCGCGGGCTCGCGGTCCGGGCCGGGATCGAGATCGAGTGGGTGGTGGCCGACGCCGCCGGGGCACCCGCCACGGTCGCGCCCGCGTACGGGATGACCCGCTTCATCGAGCACTCCGACTACCTGCGCGAGGTGCTGCGGGCCCTCACCGCCCAGGGACTGGCCGTCCTCCAGATCCACCCCGAGTACGCCGCCGGGCAGTTCGAGGTCTCCGTCGCCGCCGAGGGGCCGGTCGAGGCGGCCGACACCACGATGCTGGTGCGCCACACCATCCGGGCCGTCTCCGCCCGGCACGGCCTGCGGGTCTCGTACGCCCCCGTCTTCGCCGAGGGCTCGGTCGGCAACGGCGGCCACCTGCATCTCAGCCTCTGGCGCGAGGGCCGGAACCTCGCGCACGGCGGCCCCGGCCGCCACGGGCTGCACCCCGAGGCGGAGCACTTCCTCGCGGGCGTGCTGGCCGAGCTGCCCGCCCTGCTCGCCCTCGGCGCGCCCGGCGTCGCCTCCTACCTGCGGCTGGTGCCCTGCCACTTCGCCGGGGCCTACCGCTGCTGGGGCCTGGAGAACCGTGAGGCGGCGCTGCGCCTGATCGCCGGCTCCGCCGCCCGGCAGGCCAACGCCGAACTCAAGTGCTTCGACGCCGCCGCCAACCCGTACCTGACGGTCGGCGGTGTGCTGGCCGCCGGACTCACCGGCCTCGACGCCGGCCTTCCCCTCCCGCCCGAGACCCTGCGCGACCCCGCCGTCCTCGCCGACGCCGAGCGCCTCCCGGCGAGCCTGCCGGAGGCGATCGACGCGTACGAGAAGTCCGCACTGCTGCGCCAGGCGCTCGGCCCCGAGCTCTACGAGACCGTGCTGGCCGTGCGGCGCGCGGAGGCGGAGGCGTTCGCGATGCACACGGACGCCGACGTCATCGAGGCCGTCCGCTGGCGCTACTGACGAGCGCCGGTTCCACACCGTCGTTTCCCGGGCGATGAGCCGGTCGAGGACCGGCTCATCGCCTTCGCGCATCGCTGAGCCCGGCAGGCCGCCGGGGCGTCCGCCTCAGCCCACCTCGGCCCTGGGCGGGGGCCCGAGGGTCGGGACGGCAACGGCAGACTCCAGCGGCATCGTCATGTAGACGGCCTCGTCGCCGTAGCTCGCGGGCAGGTCGGTCTCGGGCCGGGCGCGGTAGCCCAGTGGGGTCCACAGGACGTGCGAGCCGCGGACGGCGACCAGTGAGAGGCTCCGGTAGCCGGCCGCCCTGGCGGTGGCCTCCAGGTGGCGCAGCATGCGCGAGGCGAGGCCACGGCCGCGCAACTCCTCGGCGATGACGAGGTCGTGGGCGTGCAGGTTGGTGGTGGGTGGCTTGTGCCTGGTGGTGGTGTTTTCGGTGTGGTGGAGGTCGGGGCAGTGGTGGAGGGGGTAGGGCAGGGCGAGGAGGTAGCCGCCGACGTGGCCTGCGTGGTCGAGGACGAAGCAGGTGGAGGGTGAGGTGCGGTGTCGGGACTGGAGTGCGTCGCGGCCTTCGGAGAGGCCGCTGGTGGCGTAGGCGTGTTCTTCGAGTGCGACGACGGTGTCCCAGTCGTCGGCGCGCAGGAGTCGGATCCGGGGGTCGGTCATGGGGTGTCTCCGTTCGGGGCCTGGGCGCCGCCGATGCTGGTGTGGGGTAGTGGGGTGAAGCCGTTGAAGCCCTGGGTGGTGTAGGCGGTGGCGTAGGCGCCGCAGGAGTGGATCCAGACGGGGTCGCCGGAGGCGACGGCGTGGGGGACGCGGACGGGGGCGCCGTCGTGGGTGTAGGCGTCGTCGCTGTCGCAGGTGGGGCCGGCGACGACGGCGTTGACGAACTGGCCGCCGGGGTGGCCGGGGAACTCCAGGCGGTACTGGAGCTGGTCCATCTCGTAGAGGCCGTTGAACTTGCCGCAGCTGAGGTAGAGCCAGTCCTCGCGGGTGCCGTCGAGGCGGTGGCGGGTGGTGAGGCGGGCGACGTGGGCGCGGATGGCGCCGTGGTCGGCGACCAGGTGGCGTCCGGGTTCGACGAGGAACTCCAGTGGTCCGGCGTTGACGGCGCGCAGCCGGTCGGTGCCTTCGCGGATGACGGTGAACATCTTGTCGAGTGGGGGGTCGAGGGGGTTGCCGTGGCGGTCGAGGACGCCGAGGGCGGGCAGTCCGCCGCCGAGGTTGATGCGCCGGGGGGTGATGCCGCGCCGGTTGAGGGCTTCCAGGACGGCGGCGAGGGAGTCCAGGGCGGTGCTCCAGGCTTCGGCGGTCATCTGCTGGGAGCCGACGTGGACGGACAGGCCGGAGGGGAGGAGTCCGGCGGTTCGGGCTTGGTCGAGCAGGCGCAGGGCGTCTTCGGGTGAGCAGCCGAACTTGTGGTTCAGGCCCCACAGGGCGCCTTCGCCGCTGGTTGCGATCCGGCAGAACACCCTTGAGCCGGGGGCGTGTTCGGCGATGGCGGCGAGGTCCTGGGGGCTGTCGGTGGCGAAGTCGCGCACGCCCAGCCGGTAGGCCTGGGCGATGTGGCGGTCGGACTTGACGGTGTTGCCGTAGTGGATCAGTTCGGGCGCCACGCCGGTGCGCAGTGCCTGGGCGATCTCCTGGGGGCTTGCCGCGTCGAAGCCGGAGCCGAGTGCGGCGAGGTGGCCGAGGACCTCGTCCACCGGACAGGCCTTCATCGCGAACCGCACCGCGACACCCGGCAGTTCGGCACACAGCGCGGCGTACTGACGGCCGATGCCGTCCAGGTCGTAGATGATCCGGTCATCGGTCGCGGCCGCAAGGGCGGCCCGCAACGCGGTCTGGTCGAACTGGTCGGGGTGGGGCCCGATGGGTGCGTGCGAGGTGGCCGGCGCGATGAGGGCACGGTGGCCGGTTCTGCCATGGTCGGCCATCCGGCGTGGTCCGGCGGTCTGGCGCAGGTCGATGGTCTGAGGCGTCACGTGTGAACTTCCGGTCCGACTAGACGATTGATGCCAAGGGCTTGCTGGCACGCAGGAGATGAGGCAAGGGAGTCCGGAGGTCGGCTGTGACCCGCCCGACCCGGACTCCCTCTCCCGCCGCACTCTACGTACTCCCGGGGCCCGTTCTCGCACGTACGGTTCCCCCGGCGCGGCCCGCCCGGCGCGAGGGCCGACGAGCGCGAGCCCCTGCTCCGTGTGTTCGCGCCGCACCCCATCCCTGCACGCCCCGTCCCCGGCCACCGCCCGACCCACGGAACCACCCGAACGGCGTCGGTGTGCGCCGCCACGGCCTTGACGACCGGGCCGCACCGGACACCGCCGAGGCACCGGCCCACTGGTCCCGGACCCGTCTCCGGCCGACGATGGCCGTATGGGTGTCGACGACCCGGATGCCGGGCTGCTGGTGACGAACGTGCGCGTCTTCGACGGGATCGGAGCGGAAGCGGTGCCGGGGCACGTCCGGGTCGAACGGGACAGGATCGCGGAGGTGGTGCCGGGCCGCCCCTTCCCGCGCGGCGTCCCCGGGAGCACGAGGGTGCTCGACGGCGGCGGCGGCACGCTCATCCCGGGGCTCACCGACGCCCACGTCCACCTGTTCGCGATCGGCGGCACCATGGCGGAGCTGCAGCTCGCACCGACCGGCACGGTCTACTACCAGGCCCTGGCCTCGGCCCGCGACATGCTGATGCGCGGCTTCACCACCGTCCGGGACATGGCGGGTGACACCGAGCCGCTGCGTCGGGTCCTCGACCGCGGGCTGTTCCCCGGCCCGCGGATCTACCCGAGCCAGGCCGCCGTCTCGCAGACCTCCGGGCACGGCGACTTCGGGGCCGTCCACGACACCCCGACCGCGTTCGGCGGTCCGCAGGCCCGCACCGAACAGCTCGGGTTCACCCGGGTGGCCGACGGCCCGGCACGGGTGCTCGCGGCGGTGCGCGAGCAGCTGCGCAAGGGCGCCGCACAGATCAAGCTGATGGCCGGCGGCGGCGTCGCCTCCGACTTCGACCCGCTGGACGTGCTGCAGTTCACCACCGCGGAACTGGAGGCCGCGGTGGCGGCGGCCGCCGACTGGGGCACGTACGTGACCGCGCACGTCTACACCTCCGACGCCGTGCGCCGCGCGGTGGACGCCGGGGTGCGCTGCATCGAGCACGGTCACCTCGTCGACGAGTCCACCATCCGCTACCTCGCGGAGAAGGGCGTGTGGCTGAGCACCCAGCCGTTCGAGGTCGACGACCACCACTACGCGTCCCCGGACAGCGCCCGCAAGAACCGCGAGGTGTGCGAGGGCGTCGCCCGCACCTTCGGCTGGGCGCTGCGGCACGGCGTACGACTCGCCTTCGGTACCGACCTGGTGTTCGACCCGGCGAAGGCCGACCGGCAGATCGACATGCTCGTCCGGCTCGGCCACCACCTGAGCCCGGTCGAGGCCCTGAAGCTGGCCACCTCCGGCAACGCGGAGCTCTTCCGCATGTCCGGCCGCCGCGACCCCTACCGCGCGGCGCCGCTCGGCGTCGTCGCACCGGGAGCCTGGGCCGACTTCCTGGTCGTCGACGGCGACCCGACCACCGACCTGTCCGTCCTCGCCGACCCCGGGCGCAACCTGCGCCTCATCGTCAAGGGCGGCATCGTCCACAAGGACCAGCTCGACTGACCGGCCGGCCGGCTCGGCCGGTCCGGACCTCACCGGTCCGCAGTGCCGTGCCGGTCGATCCGACGTCCCGGAACTCCGTTGCCCGCCGTCAAGGCCCCGTGAGAGCATCGGGATTCGGCGGTCCGGCTCCTTCCGTTTGCGTCGCACGACGCGATCGGACGAAGGAGTGCGGGCCGTTGCCGTGTCCACGGTTTCGAGGAGTCCCGCCGATGTCCGCGAATGGCAGGTGCCGTTGATGTCCGCACCAGAGCCGGCCGAAGCCTGCATCGAGGATGCGGGCAACATCCTGGTCGCGCCTTCGGCGCTGCAGGACGACGACGCGGTCAGGGACTTCTTCGGGTCCACCGTCACCCCGGAGGAGTTCGCCTCCGGTTCGGCCGACCTCGCGCAGCGGACCGTCTACCTGTGCGGCGACGTGTCCGGGATCGACGCCCGCCGACTGCGAGCGGCCGCCCGGGTGTTCGTCGTCCGGGAGCTGTCCCACGGGTACCAGGAGGGCGGCGGCGCACCGTGGACCGTCGTCGGCCTCGGCCGGGTCCCCGTCCGCGTGCACGGTGTCGGCGTGTACTACCGCCGCTTCTTCGAACCCGGCGCCGACCACTTCGGACGGATCCGCGCGGAGCACGCGTTCCAGTCCCTGACGGAGTCCACCAAGCCCGGAACGGCCCACCGCACCGGCATCTACCTCACGCCCGTCACGCGCGACGGTGACGACCTGCACTTCCGCCTGCTCCGGTGCTCCACGAACCTCTCGGGGCCGACCGAGGGCTTCCGCCCGACCGACACCGACATCGTCGAGGCGCTGAACCGCGAGGCCGCCGCCGTCTTCCGGAACGCGGCACCGCTGAACCACGTCCTCGCGCAGATCTACCACAACACCCTGGCGACGGCCGAGCGCAAGCAGTCCAAGGCCAGGATCTCGGCCCACGCCGACAAGACCAAGGACATGCCCGTCAACGGCATCATGGCCTTCTGCACCTTCTACGACGGGCTCGACAGGCTGCAGCCCCTCGCCGGGGACGCCTTCGACCACGGTGTGAAGGGTGCCGGCGGGCTGACCAGCCTCCGCTTCCGCCTCAAGGAGCCCGCCGAAGGACGTGACGGTGCCACGCTCCCGGCGCAGTTCACCGTGACCCTCCACCCCGGGTCGGTGTTCTTCGTGCCGCTGTCCACCAACCGCCTCTACACGCACGAGATCCGGCCCTCGGCCCTGGACGCCGAGCTGCTCCCGACCCGCCTGGGATACGTGGTGCGCTGTTCGAACGCCGAGGCCGTCCACACGAACGGCCGGACCTTCCTCAAAGTCGGCGACGAACGGGTGGAGCTGGGGCCGCCCACGCCGGACGGCATGGACGAGCTGCGCAGGCTCTACGCCGAGGAGAACAGGACCTCGTCCTTCGTCGACTACGGCGGGGAACTCCTCTTCAGCATGAACACGGGAGACTACGTTGCCCCCCGGATCTAGGGCCTCGGACGACGTCGGCTCGGACGACCTCCGCTCGAACGACGTCCGCTCGAACGACGTCCGCTCGTTCGTCGTGCCGACCGAGGACGACACCTTCGCGGAGCTGTCCGCGTCGGTGCGCTGGGAGGACGTGGGGAAGGGCCGGAGAGGCGCCGTGCTCGCCAAGGCCGACGAGGCGGGCGGTGTGCCGCTCGTCCGCACCACCACGCGGTACGGCAGCCCGGCGCAGCTGTTCCGGCCCGTGCACGATCGGCTGGCGCAGCGGATCCGGGAACGCGCGGGGCTTCCGGTCGGCTTCGACAACGCCCTCGTCGAGAGCTACACGAACGCCTACCGGACCATGGGCGGCCATTCCGACCAGGCCCTGGACCTGGCCGACGATTCGTTCATCGCCGTCTTCTCCTGCTACCGACACCCCGAAGCGGCACCGTCGCGGAAACTGATCTTCGAATCGAAGGATCCCGGCGGCGAGACGTTCGAGATCCCCCTCGTCCACCACGGGGTCGTCGTGTTCTCCGTCGACGCGAACCGGCGGCTCCGGCACAGGATCGTCCTGGACGCCCCCGGCCCGACGGCGGACAACCAGTGGCTGGGCGTGACGTTCCGGACGTCCAAGACCCTCGTGCGGTTCCGCGACGGACAGGCGTACCTCCCCCAGGGTGCGCGCCTCACGGCGGCCGACGACGAGCAGAGGGACGAGTTCTACCGACTGAGGCGCCGTGAGAACAGGGAAACGGACTTCGTCTACCCCCCGCTGACGTACACCGTCAGCGCGAGCGATCTGATGCCGCCCGTCTGACGCGGCGGACCGTCGGGCAGCACACGGGACCGGACGTGCTCCCCGCCCACCGTCCTGCGGTGGCGGCGCCGGGGTGCGGATCCCGGGGACGGGCCAGGGTCGGGCCAGGGGCGGTCCAGGGTCGTTGTCAGGGTGATCACCGATGGCAACGGCGGCGGTGCGCGGCAGGGTTGACGCACGCCCGCCCACACCGTTCAGGAGCACTCCCGATGCGCATCCGCCTCGCCGTCACCACCCTCGCCCTGGCCACGGCCCTCACGGCCGGCGCGGCTCTGCCCGCGGCCGCCGCTGCCGTGCCCGCCGCCGGCGCGCCCGCGTCACCGACCGTCGACGACGTCCTCCGCCGGCTGCCCGACGACGTCGTCGCGGGCGCGCTGGTCCGGCAGGACGGTACGGGCGCCTCCGCCGGGCCGGTCACCGCCGACGCGTACGTCCGGATCGGCAGTGTGACCAAGCTGTTCACCAACACGGTGGTCCTCCAGCTCGTCGCCGAGCACCGGATCGGCCTGGACACGCCGGCGCGGAAGTACGTCCCCGAGGTGCTGCCCGAGGCGTACGGGGACGTGACCGTGCGCCGGCTCCTCGACCACACCAGCGGCCTGCCCAAGCCCGCGCCCACCCCCGGCCCGGCCGACGGACCCGGGTGGCAGCTCAGGTCCGTGACGCCCGAGGACTTCCTGCGCGACTCGTTCGCCGCGGCGGGCGACGTACCGCCCGCGCCCCGGACCGAGGAGCAGCAGTACAACGGGCTCAACTCCCTGGTCCTCGGCCTGATCGTCGAGAAGGTCACCGGCCGTTCCTTCTCCGCCGAACTGGACCGCAGGATCATCCGGCCGCTGCACCTGGCCCACACCGCCCTGCCCGCCGCCGACGACCCGACCATCCCCTCGCCCCACGCGCAGGTGCGCGTCGACGGACAGGACGTGACCGAGCAGAGCCCGTACCCGTGGGCCGAAGGCGGCATGATCTCCACCGCCGCCGACCTCGACCGCTTCGTCACCGCGCTGTTCCGGGGCCGTCTCCTCCCGCCCGCCCAGCAGAAGCTGGTCTTCGAGGTGCCGGACGTGCCGAGCGCCGCGGACAACACGAACTGCGTCGGCGGAACGGCCTGTTACAGCCTCGGCGGACTCCTGCGCCACCAGCTCCCGAACGGCGAGTACGCCTGGGGCAAGACCGGTTCGCGACCCGGCTGGGACAACGGGGTCTTCGCCACCCGCGACCTCCGGCACCGCGTGGTGTACTCGCTGAACCCGACGGGAGCCGGCAACGACCTCCCGTACATCAGGGCGATCGTCGACGCCGCACTCACCGGCTGACCGCCGAACCGTACAACGGTCGGACACCGACGGTTCGTTCCCGCTGGTGGTGTGACGTTCCGCGCGGCTTCCCGGCCTGTCGCCGGGCCCCGCTGCTACTCCATACTCCAGGACCGGCCTGATGACCCGACAGCGGAGGAGTGCGATGAGTTCGGCAGCGGACGCAGGAACGTGGAAGCTCGGAGACCTGGAGGTGAACCGGATCGGCTACGGCACGATGCGGTTGACCGGCAACGGCATGCTGGGCAACTCCGACGGCCCGCCGATCGACCGCCGTGCCGCGGTCGGCCTGCTGCACCGCGCGTTCGAGCAGGGTGTGAACCACGTCGACACGGCCGCCTTCTACTTCTCGCCGCTGCGCTCCGCGAACGAGCTCGTCGGCCGGGCCCTGAGCACGTGGCACGGCGACGTGGTCGTGGCGACCAAGGTCGGCCCGTGGCGCGACCCGTCCGGCGCGTGGCACACGGCCCGGCCCGACGAGCTGCGCGGCCACGTGGAGGAGAACCTGCGCCAGCTCGGCCGGGACTGCCTGGACGTGGTGAACCTGCGCCACAACGGCCCCGGGACGGCCTCGGTCGCGGAGCACTTCGGCGCCCTCGCCGAGCTGCGCGAGGCGGGGCTCGTCCGGCACCTCGGGCTCTCCAACGTGCGGCCCGCCCACGTGGCCGAGGCACGGGCGATCGCACCCGTGGTCTGTGTGCAGAACTCCTACGGGCTGGACGCGCGCCGCGCCGACGAGAACGGGCTGGTGGACCTCTGCGGGGAGCAGGGCATCGCCTTCGTCCCGTTCTTCGCCGTCTCCGGCCTGCGGCGGGAGGCCGGCGCGGGCCTGGAGCAGGACGCGCGGGTCCGCTCGATCGCCCGCGCCCACGACGCGACACCGGCCCAGGTGCGGCTGGCCTGGACCCTCCACCGCGGCCCGCACGTGCTGGCCATCCCCGGCACCGCGAACCCCGCGCACCTCGCCGAGAACATCGCCGCCGGCGCGTTGCGCCTGACCCCGGAGGAGCTGGCCCTGCTCGACGACCGCCGTGAGGACGCCGCGTGAATCCCGGGCGGCGCGCGACGCCCCCGCCCGGCATCGGTGAGCCGGGCGGGGGCGGCCCTCGTCAGTCCCGGGTGACGCCGGGCGCTCCGGCCGGGGCGTCCAGGCCGTAGCGGGCGACGTGCTCCGGGTTGGCCGGGTCGATCGTCCGGACGCCCTCGGCGGCCAGCCGCTCGTTGATCTCCGCGAGGTGTTCTCGGACGAGCTGCTTCTCGGCGTCGGTGGTGCGGCCCTTGTGCGGCCGGCCGGCGTGGTCCAGCGTCGCGTAGTTGACCCGCTCCTTGGCGGCGCGCGACGCGACGGCCTGGCCCGGGATCGACCGGGCGACCGGCTTGGCGCCCTGCAGCACCTCGGCCATCGGCGCCGCCGAGGCCAGCCGGTCGAACGCCTCGGCCTCCAGCACGACCGTCCGCGGCTCGTCCGAGCCCGGGTGGTGCAGCTCGATCGTCACCAGGTCGAGCGCCAGCTCCTCCACGTCGGCCACCTCACCGGCGAGCGCCTCGATCTCCACCGGCCCGTCCGCCAGGTCGGGGTGCCGGTGGACCACGATGCGCACCAGGTCGTCGTCGTCCTCCACGTGCTTGCCGGTCAGGTCCGAGAACCGGATGATCTTCTGGCCCATGTCTGCCTCGCCTCTCCTGCCTTGTCGTCCGCGAAGAGCCTACGCCCGGATGATCTTCGTCCGGCCCGGCGTCCGCCTCATGCGCGGCGGCGGCCGCCGGGAACCCTCCACCACAGGAGCCAGACACCGGTGGAGACGATCAGCGAGTTCACCCCGATCGGGCCGGGCCAGGGGCTGAAGCCGTCCCGGCCGAGCCACCAGAAGATGTGCCAGTTGTGCGTCAGGACGTAGAGCACGACGACGTCGAAGACGAAGAAGAGCGCCCAGGCCGGCGCCGGGTGGAGGCGCCACCGGGGCGCGGCGTGCATGGAGGAGATCACGGCCGTGGTGGCGACCACGGCCGGGTAGTAGGAAGGCGGCAGGTCCCGCAGGTAGTTCCACGGCAGCACCAGGCCGACGGCCCACAACAGCGCCATGCTGCCGAGGAAGCGCACCAGGCGGGCCACGGCCAGGCTGCTCCCGGAGCCCGCGGGGTTCCCGTCGGTGGTCGGCGTCACGGTCGGCGCCGCGGTCGGTGCTCCGGTCGGCGGGTAGGGCGCGGTCGGCGGGTAGGGCGCGGCCTGCCCGGGCACCCAGCCGCCGCCCGGCGTCGACACCTGCGGCGGGAGCGGGCCGAGCACCGACCGCAGCGGTTTGGCCGGCGACTCCGGCAGCCGGTAGACCGGGGGCGGCCCGAACCCGGCGGGCCCCGACCCGTCGGCCTGCGTCGGCGGCGGGACGAACGCCGGGGCCTCGCCGCCCCGCGCCACCGACTCCAGCGCCGCGAGCGCCTGTTCCGCCGTCAGCCGCTGCGCCGGGTCCTTGGTGAGCAGCCCGGCGAGCACCGGCGCGAGCGCGTCGGCCCGTTCGGTCGGGCGCGGCGGCCGGGTGACGACGGCGATGCACAGTGCGCTGAAGGTCTCCGCATGGAACGGCGCCTGACCCTCCACCGCCGCGTACAGCGTCGCACCGAGCGACCACAGGTCGTTGGCGGCCGTCGGCGGCTTGCCCTCCAACTGCTCGGGGGCCATGTAGGCGGGGGTGCCGATGACGGCGCCGGTGCGGGTGAGCGCCGTGGTCGCGTCGGCCATGTGGGCGATGCCGAAGTCGGTGATGACGACCCGCTCGTCCATCAACAGGACGTTGTCCGGCTTGAGATCGCGGTGGACGATCCCCGCCGCGTGCGCCTGCTGCAAGGCCTTGAGCATCGCGATGCCGATCTCGGCCACCCGCCGGACCGGGAGGGCGCCCTCCCGGGCGAGCACCGCGGCGAGCGAGGCGCCGGTCACGTACTCCATGACGATCACCGGCGCGCCCTCGTGCTCGACCACGTCGTGCACGGTGACGATGCCCGGGTGGTTGAGCCGCGCCGCGGCGAGGGCCTCGCGCAGCGTGCGCTGGAGGAGGTGCTCGCGCTCGTCGTCGCCGACGCCCGCCGGCAGGAGCACCTCCTTCACCGCGACGTCCCGCCCGAGGGTCTCGTCCCACCCCCGCCACACGCGGCCCATGCCGCCCTGCCCGATGAGGTCGTGAAGGCGGTAACGGCCCCCGACCACTGCCCCGTTCGTTGCTGTCACGGGCCCATACCTTAGTGCCGCGGCCCGGCTCCGGGACATGCCACGGGCGGGCCGGTCGAGAACCGGCCGCGCGTCGGGACGGGAGTCCTCCCACGCGTGGCGCCCGCACCGCCGCCGACGATCGGCTGACCGGTGGACTTTCCCGCCGCACGCCGTCAGCGCGCCCAGGCCTACCGGGAAGTAGGCCGTCCGGGTTCCTACGATCCGCCCCATGAACAGCCGGTCCGCGCCGGTTCGCGCCGGGCCTGCCGACCCCCTGAGACGACGGGACGCACAGATGAGACGAACGCTCCGCGGCCGCCTTCCGGCCTGGGCCGCCGCCGGCGCCACGCTGGCCGCCCTGGCGGGCACGATCGCCGCGCCCCCGGCGGCGGCGCACGACGACGACCTCGGGCCCGCCATCGAGGCGATCATGCACAAGCCCGGCTACGAGCACGCGCAGTGGGGCGTGCTGGAGACCGACCCCGAGACCGGCCAGGTGTTCCACTCGCGGTTCGCGAACCAGTTCTTCGTCCCCGGCTCGACGGCCAAGCTCGTCACCATCTCGGGCGCCTGGCACACGCTCGGCCCCGACCACCGCTTCACCACCCCCGTCATGGCCACCGGCACCCGCACCGGCTCGACCCTCGACGGCAACCTCGCGCTGGTCGCCCAGGGCGACCTCACGATGGGCGGCCGGACCAGGCCCGACGGGACGGTCGACTACACCCCCATCGACCACACCAGCGCCAACGACCTGCCCGGCGCCACCCTCACGCCCGAGAACCCGCTCGCCGGGCTGGACATGATCGCCCACCAGGTCCGGGACGCCGGCCTCACCCGGGTCAACGGTGACGTCGTCGTCGACCCCCATCTGTTCACCCCGCCGGACCTGGACCCGCAGCCGACCCCGCTGATCATCAACGACAACGTCATCGACCTGCTCACCACCCCCACCGTCCCCGGCAAGACCGCGCAGCTCATGTGGCGCCCCCAGGTCGCCCCCTACCAGGTCACCTCCACGGTGCAGACCGTGCCGGCCGGCGGCCCGACGAACATCACGGTCTCCGCCTCCCCCGACGGCACGCAGATCAGCCTGTCCGGCACCATCGCGGCCGACGCGCAGCCCGTCCTGCGGATCTCGGACGTCAAGGACCCGAACGCCTTCGGCCGCACCGCCCTGATCGAGGCGCTCGCCCGGGCCGGGGTCTCCGTGAGCGCCGACCCGACCGGTCCGAACCCGGAGGGCAAGCTGCCGGCCTCCTACGACGGCGACCCGCAGGTCGCGGCGTACGTCTCCCCGCCGTACAGCCAGTACGCCAAGCTGATCCTCAAGGTCAGCCACAACCTGGGCGCCAACCTGGCCCTGTGCAACATGGCCGTGACGCGCGGAAGCAAGAACTGCCTCGACGGCTTCGGCGTCGAGCACGACTTCCTCGTCGACGTGGCGCACGTCGACCCGACGCAGTTCCAGCTCGCCGACGGGCGCGGCGGCGTCTTCCAGGACCGCGCCACGCCCATCGGCCTGGACCAGCTGCTCGGCTACTGGCTGCACACCCCCGACGCGGACGCCTTCCGCCACGCCCTGCCGATCCTCGGCGTCGACGGCTCGCTGGCGATCTCGTGCACCACCGACTGCCCGGCCAAGGGCAAGGTGTTCGCCAAGCCCGGCACCATCGTCGGCGCGGACGACCTGAACCAGCGGATCGCCTACAACGCCGAGAACCTGGCGGGCTACCTGGAGACGGACGACGGCTGCCTGCACCTCTTCTTCGTCGGCGTGAACGGCGCTTCGGCCACCGACATCAACGACGTCATCCGCATCTTCGACGACGTCAACCAGATCGCCGCCCTGCTCCAGGAGCAGGCGTCGGGCGGGCACCGCGCCCAGGAGCACGGCAGCGCCTCCTGAGCCGGCCCGATCCCGACACCAGGGGAGGCCCGCGGTCGACGTCGACCGCGGGCCTCCCCGGCATCAGTCGGCCTCCTCCGGTACCGCGGTGGCCCGGGCGTACGCGGCGGCGCGGATCGGTGAGGGGCCGCAGGCCCACACCATGATCCGTCCACCGGTCCGCGCCAGCGGGCGGTCCCAGGAGGCGCGGACCAACCGGGGCCGCCGGACGGCGAGTTCGGCCCTGGCCCAGGACGGCAGCAGGTCGATCGAGGCGTTCGTCAGCACCCGGACGGCGGCCCGCTCCCGGCGGCTCCGGCCGAAGCCCCGCAGCAACCGGAGCACGTCCAGGGCCGGCGGTGTGACCCGCAGCTCCGGCCGGATCCCGGCCAGATAGGCCGCCACCTCGGCGCGGGACCGCGGTACGTCCCGGGCGCCCAGCCGTTCGGCGACGCACACCGCCTCCGCGTAGTAGCGGTCGCACTCGGCGGGGGACAGCGGGGTGGCGGCGTAGGCCTGGTAGCCGGTCAGGAAGCAGTACACCTCGGCCGTGTGCACCCAGGTGAGCAGCCGCGGATCATCGGCGCGGTAGGGGCGGCCGTCCGGCGCCGTGCCACTGACCCGGGGGTGGATCCGCCGCACGGCCGCGATCGCCTGCTCGGCCGCCGCTGTCGAGCCGAGCGTGGTGGTGGTGACGAACCGGGCCGTGCGGTTGAGCCGCCCGGTCGGGTCGGCGCGGAAGTCCGAGTGCGCGTCGACGGCGGCCATCGCGAGCGGGTGCAGGGACTGCAGCAACAGCGCCGCGAAGCCGCCCACCAGCATCCCGGTCGGGTGCCCGTGCACCCGCCACACCACACTGTCCGGGCCGAACAGACCCGGGTCGCCGGCCGGACGGTCGTAGCGCTCCAGGTGCAGGTCCCGGCCGTGCACGGTCGCGTTGATCTCGGCCAGCAGCCTGGCGCGCAGCGCGGCGAGCGGCGTACGCCGCCCGGTCGACCCGATCCCCGACCCCACCATGCCCACCCCTTCCGCCCCGGCCACCACGGTACCGACGGGGCGGCCGACCTGGACGACCGGGGCGCGTGCGCACCGCTGCTCCGGGCCGGGCTCGTGTTCCGGGCCGGGCTCGTGCTCCGGGCCGGGCATGCCGCTCACGGCACCATGACCATCAGCACGGGCCCGGTGGCGAAGGCCATGGCGGTGCCGTCCGGCAGGGTGAAGGTCGTGCCCGCCGCCGGGTCCGGCCGGGTCCAGCGGGTGCTCCACATCCGGCCGTCGCGCAGCACCTCCGCCTGGCCCGAGCCGGTGCTCACGGTGAACACCTCGTTGTCGGGGTGCCCGGCGTTGAAGTCGGTGAACAGGCCGGGACGGATGCTGACGTGCTGGGCGACCACCGTCGCCGTGCCGGACCAGGCCGGGCGGCCGTCCACGGCGACGTCATAGGTGCTGCCGTTGTACCGCACGCCGATGGACGCGGCCGGCAGGCGCCAGGTCATGGCGGCGGACGCATCGCCCCCGCCCGGTGCGGCACCGAACGTGAAGCCGGGCGAGCGGGCGGGGACGGACGGGTGCGCGGCGAGGATCCGGTGCGGGTCGATGAAGGTCGGGTCCACGGCGCGGTCGGTGAACACGTCGGGGTCGGTGAACGGGGTGACGTTGCGCAGGTCGGCCCGGTCGAGCAGCGGGATCAGCCCGCTGATGGCGCCGCTGTAGGCGAAGTCGACGTGCCCGTACTGCTGGAGCAGCGGGATGTCGGTCTGCCGGGCCGAGCGCACCGGGCCGATCAGGGCGGGCAGGTGGTTGGCGTCGTACACGGCGAGGAACCGGGACAGACCGCCCTCGACCTCCAGCCAGTAGACGATGTCGGCCTCGGCGAGCCCGCGGTGGATCGCCTGCACCTGCGCACCGACGTTGTCGATCTTCACCGCGAGGGCGTCGCCGGCCGTTCCGATGTTGTCCAGCGGATTCGCCGACCGCTCCGGCCGCGCCCCCTGCCCGGACACGTGCGCGCCGCCTCCGCACCCCGCCACCGTGGCGACCCCGGTCACGACCACCGCGAGCACCGTCCCGCCCCGCAGGCCGACCGTACTGTGGGTGTCCACGACGCTGTCCCGCCGTTCCTTCTCGTGCCGTCGAACCGCCCCTCCCCAACCCTCTGCTTGCCCGCCCGGCGCACGGCGAAACCGCCCGGGAGGCCTTCCCCCGCAGCTGTCGTGCGGGCACAAACAATGTGCCCGGCCGGTCGGCCCGCGGGCGGCCGCGCCACCGCCTTCGAAAAGCCCGCGACCCGCCACCCCGCACGCGCGGCAGACACAGCGCGTGTTCGGCCTCCGTCGACGGCATGGCCACCCTCCACGAGTCCGCCGCCCGCCCGGTCCGCGATCCCGACGCGCCCGCCCCGGCGGCGCCGAAGCGTCGCCGGGGCGGGGCACCGAGGGGCGGCCGATCGCCGGCCGGTTCGTCAGGGGCAGTGCTTCCAGGCGAGGTGGTAGACGGTGTTGATGTTCCCGTCCGTCGAGTCCATCGTCATGAAGCTGGTGGTCCGGGTCGGGTCCGAGCTGCCGGCCGAGACCCGCAGTTCGGTGTTGATGTTGAAGTTGCGCTCCTCACCGCAGGGGGCCCAGACCAGGGCGGCGACGTCGACGGTGTCGGTCCCCTGCCAGCTGTCGTCGTGCGGGCCGTCGAACCGGTGGGACTGGTAGGCGGTCTGGGCCTGGCCCTGGAAGTAGTAGTTGGCCCGCTCGGTGCCGCTCGCGCCCTTCTCCAGGTGGGCGAAGCCGCGGTAGTCGGCGGAGGCGATGGCGTAGGTGAAGCCCTGGGGCACGTGGACGCGCAGGTCGAGCTGGCAGTTCTTCCGGAAGTCGGTCGGCTTCGACCCCACGCCGACCTGGGCGAGGTACGCGCTGTACGTGACGGTGAAGGCGGTGTTGTCCGGGGAGACGGCCACGGCGGCCGTTCCGGCCGGGCAGCCGGAGCCGTTGACCGTCGCGACGTCGATGACGATCCGGTCGGGCGGGGTCGGGAGCGAGTCGAGGCCGAAGGCGGACGGGCCGGACAGTGACGCGGCGACGGCGGTCGCGGCGGCCAGCACACGGAGCAGCATGGGCTTCCCCTTCGATCGGGCACGGAGTCGGAGCCGGAGGCAGAGGCGGAGTCGGCGCGGTACGGTCCGGGCGCCGGACGCCTCGCGACTTGGCATGCATATGTCAGCACATCCGGACGGCGCTGCCCAGAGGCTCGACGGCGGAGAACACATCGGCCCGACCCCATCCGCCCCGCGGGCGAACTCCGGCCCCAGGTGGCCGAGTTGATCGCCATAGGAGCGAGGGAGCAGCCGCTCACGACCGGGAACACGGAGCGCCCAATGCTTGACAAACTCAACCTTTCATCCCTAGGGTCGCAATTGTTCATGTAGTGAAAGTTCCATGTGCCAATGCACCCCGAACCCCAGGACCGCGAGATCCCCATGCACGAGAACGTTCCTTCAGTGGTCGCCCGCCTGCGGGCCGAGTTCACCACCGGCCGGACCAGGCCGCTCGCCTGGCGCCTGGACAAGCTGGCCGCCCTGCGCAGCCTGCTCACCGAGCAGACCGAGGTGCTGCAGCAGGCCCTGCACGCCGACCTCGGCAAGGGCGCCACCGAGGCGTACCGCACCGAGATCGGCTTCACGATCAACGAACTCGACCACACCGTGGCGCACCTGGCGCAGTGGCTGGAGCCGAGGCCGGCCGCGGTGCCGGAATTCTTCCGCCCCGCCGAGGCCCGGGTGGTGCGCGATCCGCTGGGCGTGGTGCTGATCATCGCGCCCTGGAACTACCCGCTCCAGCTCGCCCTGGCGCCGCTGGTCGGCGCGCTGGCCGCCGGGAACACCGCCCTCGTCAAGCCCAGCGAGCTCGCCCCGGCGACCTCCGCGGCCATCGCCGAGCTGCTGCCGCGCTACCTCGGCGAGGAGGCGGTCGCGGTCGTCGAAGGGGCCGTGCCGGAGACCACCGCCCTGCTGGAGGAGCGCTTCGACCACATCTTCTACACCGGCAACGGCGCGGTCGGCCGGATCGTCATGGCCGCCGCCGCCAAGCACCTGACCCCGGTCACCCTGGAGCTCGGCGGCAAGAGCCCGGTCGTGGTCGAACCCGGCGCCGACCTCACCGTCACCGCCCGGCGGATCGCCCGCGGCAAGTTCCTCAACGCCGGACAGACCTGCGTCGCCCCCGACTACGTCCTCGCCATCGGCGACACCGCGGCCGGCCTGGAGGAGGAACTGGCTGCTGCCGTACGGGAGTTGTTCGGTGACGACCCGGCCGGAAGCACCGACTACGGGCGGATCGTCAACGAGCGCCACTTCGACCGGCTCACCGCACTGCTCGACGACGGACGGACCGTCATCGGCGGCGACCACGACCGCGCCGCGCGCTACCTCGCCCCGACCGTCCTCGCCGACGTCCCGGCGACCGCCTCGGTGATGCAGGCCGAGATCTTCGGCCCGGTCCTGCCCGTCCTGACCGTCCCCGACCTCGACGCGGCGATCGCGTTCATCAACGAGCGCGACAAGCCGCTCGCCCTGTACGCCTTCACGGAGTCCGCGGACACCAAGCGGCGGCTGACCGAGGAGACCTCCTCCGGCGCACTCAGCTTCGGACTGCCGGTCTCGCACCTGGCGATGCCCGAGCTGCCGTTCGGCGGCGTCGGCGAGAGCGGCATGGGCCGCTACCACGGCGAGTACTCGATCGACACGTTCAGCCACACCAAGGCCGTCGTCGACAAGCCGCTCGCCTGAGACCGGGGACGCCGCCGGCGCCGCGTCCGAGCAAGGGGGGGCGGAAATCACGGGGCCTCCGGGGCCGGCGGCATTCCCGCCGGCGACATACCCGAATCGGCATTCCGGCTATTACCGCAGGCCGATCGCCGTACGGAGCGGTACGGTCACCGCCTTCACCGGAATCGGAAAATTTCATTCCGGGGTCTGTCCGAAAATCGCCCATGGGCCTAGGCTGCGGCGCGTGTCGCTCTTCCGAAGAAACCGCGCCTCCGGCCCTGGCCTGCGCCCCGAGCTCGGCGACGCCGAGCTCGGCCGCGTACGGCGGCAGCTCAAGTCCCCTGGCCTGCCCGGCCAGAACGCCATCCAGGTCGACCAGGTCGAACGGTTGCTACGGGAGACCGGCCCCGACTGGGACCGGCGCGGGCACCGATTCGCCGTGCTCGCCGAAACCGCCGCTCCTTCCTCCCTGGCGCGAAACTGGCGGTTGCGTCGTGCCCAGAATGCGGACGCGCTGATATTCGAGGCGTGGGTCGAACTCGTCCGAGGCCGGTTCGCGGGCCGGATGGACGATGCCCGCGCGGCCGCGGACAACTGTTACACCGCGGCCGACCTCGCGCCCGAGGACCCGACGCCGTGGGTGGTGCTGCTCGGCATCCTGCGCGTGATGCGCGCCGACTCGCGCGAGCTGATCGCCGTCTGGCACGAGGTCGCCGAGCGCGACCAGTGGAACCGCGAGGCCCACCTGCAGATGCTGCGGTACCTCTCGCCGGAGGAGTGCGGGTCGCGCAGCGCCCAGCTCAACTTCGTCGACACGGTCCGGAGTTCGGCACCGCCGACCGCGCCGACCGCCGGGGTGGAACTGACCGCGCTGGTGGACGAACACGCCCGCACGACCGCCGGCGGCGGCGTCGAGGCGCTGCTGGTCCGCCGCCAGTGGACGCACAACCGGGCGGTCAACGCGCTCGACACCGCCCTGCACGGGTGGTCCCGCCTCGGCGGCCTGCAGCACGCGGCGGCCGCCGCCGACCTCAACCTGCTGGCCTTCGCCCTGATCCAGTCGGGCCGCGTGGGCGAGAGCGGCGGCACGTTCCGGCTGATCGACAACGCGGTCACCGCCTGGCCCTGGTCGCTCATCGGCGATCCGCTCCAGGAGTTCACGTACTGGCAGTCGCGCGCGACGGCCTGACCCCGGGCGTGGGGGGGGGGGGGGGGGGGGGGGGGGGGGGGGGGGGCCCCGGCGCCGGCCCCCGCCCCCCCGCGCCCCCCCCCCCCCCCCCCCCCCCCGCCCCCCCCCCCCCCCCCCCCCCCCCCCCCCCCCCAAGCCCCGGCGGACCGCCGGGCGGGAGGTCAGGCCGACCCTCGGGATGCCCGCCGCCCGGCGACGCCCAGCCACCCCACGGCCGCCAGGATGACCACCGCGAGGACGAGGCTGACCGGACCGGTGCCCAGATCCAGCCCGCCCCGTGCGCGGCTGACACCGGCCCAGTCGGCGAAGCAGGCACCGAGCGGCCGGGTCAGGACGTAGGCCCACCAGAAGGTCAGGACCGGCGACAGGCCCGAGAACCGGTGAGCGAGCGCGGGCACGGCGATCAGGGCGGCGAACAGCAGCCCCGAGGGGAGGTAGCCCCAGCCCAGGGTGGCCGCGGTCAGATCACCGACCGCCGTACCGAGGGCGAAGGTGGCCATCACCGCGCACCAGTAGAAGACCTCGCGGCGCCCGCCCGCGACCGCCTCCACCGCGAGCGTGCCCTCCGTCCGCCGCCACACCGCGAACACCACGGCGAGCAACCCGGCGAACGCGAGCGCGGAGGCGGCGTACGGCACCCCGAGGGCGACGTGCGCGACGTCGGCCGCCATGGTGCCGAACACGCTCACCATGATCACCGCCGTCCAGTACACCGCCGGGACGTAGCGACGGGAACGGGCCTGGACGACCAGCGCGGCGACGAGCAGCAGCCCGGCCGAACCGACCGCCGGGACCGGCCCCAGCACCGTGGCGAGGTAGTCGGAGGTGGTCTCGCCCATCCCGGTGGTGAGGATCTTGACGACCCAGAACACCGCCGTGACCTGCGGGACCTTGCTCAGGACGGACCCCGCGGGGGCCGCCGGGCGTCGGTGGCCCGAACCGGAGGTTGTCGCGGCGGGGGTTTCCGCGGCGGGGCTTGTCGTGGCGGGGGTTGTCGTGGCGCCCATGACGGACGGCGCTCCCTTCTCTGCGTCACTGTGTCTCTACGTCACTGCGTCATTGCGTCATTGCGTCTCTGCGGCAGGCACGGCGGGGGCCGCGCCCGGTCGGTGCGTCAGCCGCCCAGCACGGTGTTGCCGGTGACCGCGCCGGTGGCACCGTCCACGGTCACGGCGTGCCGCACGCCGTCCGGGCCGACGACCACGGCCCGCCAGGCGCGGCCACCGCCCTGTTCGGCCACCGTGGACAGGGACTCGACCCTGCCGCCCGCGACGGCCGCCGCGGCCTTCGCCAGCGCGTCGGCGGCGTCGGTCGACGGCAGCGGCGCCGGCGCAGCGGACCCGGCCGGGCCGTCCCCGTTCTCGTCCCCGTGTCCGGGAGCCGTGCGGCCCTGGTGGCCCTGGTGACCCCGACCGGCGTCCCGGCCGTCGCCCTGCGCCCAGCCGTGGCCGTCGCCGTGGCCCTCGCCCCGGCCGTCGTGGTGCTCCTGCTCACCCGCCGCCCACCGGCCGTCGCCGTGGCCCTCGTGCTCGTGGTGGAGCGCCGCCGCGGCCGCGCCGCCGCCGATCACCACCACGGCCGCGCCGGCCGCGACCCAGCGCACCGACCGGCCGCGCACCCAGCGCCGGGCCCGCCCGAGGCCGACCCGCGCCCTGTTCGGGCGGCTCGCCGCGTGGTCCTGCTGGGGCTGCACGCCTTCTCCGGGCTCGCTCACGTTCCGCACCACTCCTCGTCACGGCCCGGGCCTTCCCCGGGCGACCGCGCCAGGATGGCCGGGCCTTGCTGAAGATCGGCTGAAGACCGGGGGGCACCGTCGGCCGGCCCCGCCGACGACCTGCGACCCTGGTGGGCATGCGCGTACTGGTGGTGGAGGACGAACGTCGGCTGGCCCTGGCCCTGCAGCACGGGCTGACGGCCGAGGGGTTCACCGTGGACACGGCCCACGACGGCCCGTCCGGCCTCGCCAGGGCCATGGACCACGCCTACGACGTGATCGTCCTCGACATCATGCTGCCCGGCCTCAACGGCTACCGGGTGTGCTCGCGGCTGCGGGCCTCCGGCAGCGACGTCGGCATCCTCATGCTCACCGCGAAGGACGGCGAGTGGGACGAGGCCGAGGCGCTGGACACCGGCGCCGACGACTACCTGTCCAAGCCGTTCTCGTTCGTCGTGCTGGTGGCCCGGCTCAGGGCGCTGGCCCGGCGGATCGGCAGCCGTGCGCCCCGGCGCACCGTCCTGGGCGACCTGGTGGTCGACTCCGCGGCCCGCACCTGCACGCGGGCGGACACCGCCGTCGCCCTCACCCCCCGCGAGTTCGCCATCCTCGACCACCTCGCCCGCCGGGCCGGCGAGGCCGTCTCCAAGCGGGAGATCCTCGACGCGGTCTGGGACGGCGGCCCCGACAGCGATCCGAACACCGTCGAGGTCCACGTCAGCGCGCTCCGACGCAAGATCGACTCCCCGTTCGGACGGGCCGCGGTGCAGACCGTCCGCGGCACCGGCTACCGCCTGGCGGCCGACGGTGGCTGACCCGACCGCCGCCCGCCGGATCCGCGCGGCACTGCACCGGCGCCTTGCCCGCCACCCGGGGGTCGCGGCCCTCGTCGACCGGCTCACGCCGCGCTCGGTCCGGGCCCGCACCACCCTCGCCGCCTGCGTCAGCGTCGCCGTCGTCCTCGTCACCGCCTCGGCCGCCGTCGCGGTGCTGCTGCACGCCAACCTGGAACGCACCGTCGAAGCCGGCGCCCGCGAGCAGGCCCAGGCCGTCGCCCGCCTCGCCGAGGACGGGCGCCTGCCCGGCCTGCTCCCCCTCGACCACGGCACCGACTTCATCCAGGTCGTCGACGCGCACGGCACGGTGGTCGCCACCAGCCAGAACCTGACCGGCCACCCCTCGATCGCGCCCACCGGTCACCGGGACGGCCACACCACCTTCGACGTCCGCACCCTGGGCGACCAGCACCACCAGCGCGTCACCACGATCACCACCGCCACCCCGGCCGGGCCCGTCACCGTCCACGTCGGTGCGTCGCTGCGCACCGTCGACGCCGCCGAGGACCTCACCACCGCCGCGTTCGCCGCGCTGAGCACCGTCCTGCTGATCACCGTCGGCGTCCTCACCTGGCGTGCGACCGGCCGGGCCCTGCGGCCCGTCGAGGCCATCCGTGCCGAGGTCGCCGCCATCGGCGACCGCGACCTGGACCGCCGCGTCCCCGAGCCCCACAGCGACGACGAGATCGCCCGGCTCGCCGGCACCATGAACGCCATGCTCGGACGCCTCGAAGCCGCGGGCACCCGCCAGCGCCGCTTCATCGCCGACGCCTCCCACGAGCTGCGCAGCCCCCTCACGGTCCTGCGCACCCAGCTCGAAGTGGCCCTCGCCCACCCCGACCACGCCGTGCGCGCCGACCTGGTGACCGGCGCGCTGGAGGACACCGAGCGCCTCCAGGCCCTCGCCGCCGACCTCCTGCTGCTCGCCCGCCTCGACGCCGCCGGGCGCGACCGGCCCGGTGAGGCCGTCGACCTCGCCGAGCTGGTGCACACCACGGTCGCGGCCCGCGGCGCCGGGGCCAACCCCGTCGCCGTGCACACGGACTCCGCCGTCACGGTGGTCGGCAACCGCCTGTGGCTGGGCCGGCTCCTCACCAACCTGCTCGACAACGCCCACCGGCACGCCCGGCAGCACGTCACCGTCCGCCTCGACAGCGACCGGTCCACCGGCCACGCGGTCCTCGACGTGGCCAACGACGGGCCGCCGATCGAACCCGCCGACCGCGAACGGATCTTCGAGCGCTTCACCCGGCTGGACGACGCCCGCAGCCGCGACGACGGCGGCGCCGGGCTGGGCCTGCCGATCGCCCGCGACATCGCCGCGATCCACGGCGGCAGCCTCACCGTCCTCGCCGCGCCCGGGCCGACCACCTTCCGCACCCGGCTGCCGGCCGACCCGGACCACGCCGCCGACCCCGACCACGCTGCCGGCTCGGACCGCCCTGACCGGCCGGACCGCCCTGCCGCCCCGGCCTCCTGAAGGCCGGGGCGGGGGACGGGAGTTCAGCCGGCGGCCCGGCGGGCGGCCAGATCGTCCAGGATGGTGGCGGTGGCGGTCGCCCCGAAGCGTTCGGCGCCGGCGGCCACGAACTCCAGCATCCGGTCGAGGGTGCGCACCCCGCCCGCCGCCTTGACCCTCATGTGCGCGGGGACGTTCGCACGCATCAGCCGGACGTCCGCCAGGGTCGCGCCCCCGGGCGCGAAGCCGGTCGAGGTCTTCACGAAGTCCGCGCCCGCCAGGGTGCTGAGGCGACAGGCGCGCAGCTTCTCCTGGTCGTCGAGGTAGGCGTTCTCGAAGATCACCTTGGTGAGGGCGGTGCCCCTCGCCACATCGGCCACCGCCGCGATGTCCGCCCGCACCGCGTCGTCCTCCCCGCTGCGCAGCAGGCCGATGTTGAGCACCATGTCGAGTTCGGTCGCCCCCGCCGCCAGGGCGTCCACGGCTTCGCCCGCCTTGACCGCGGTGGTGGAGCCGCCGTGCGGGAAGCCGATGACGGTGCCGACCGCGACCGCGGTGCCGGCGAGGGCCTTGACCGCGAGGACGGTGTCGGCGGGGCGCACGCAGACGGAGGCCACGTCGTAGGCCGCGGCGAGCTCGCAGCCGCGCAGGACCTCGGTGGTGGTCAGTTCGGGCCGCAGGAGCGAGTGGTCGATCATCTTGGCGAGCTCCCGGACGGCGATGCCGGTGGGGTCGTCGATGCCGGTGTGGTCCATGAGCCTGTCCTAGGGGTGAGGCGTTCCGCGTCCCGCCGACCGGGGGAGACGCGCGGACAGTCCGACGATAACTTCGGGCCGTCTAGCCGTCTATACAGCTGTCCCGCCCGCCGACCGGGGCCGGGTGTGACGGGGATCACGATGCACGCCTCTTGCCCTTGGCGCATTTCACCGGGAAATGTCCCGCTCTGTACTGGTCTACGCTGGTTGACTAGACAGCCGGACGGCGTAGTCTCAATTTCGGAGGCCCCCTTTTGGAAACGGATTTCGCGCCCAGGTACCACCGGATCGAACAGGCCCTGAGAAACCGGATCGCCAAGCACCGGCCGCATGACCCCCTCCCCTCGGAGGCGGATTTGTGCGAGGAATTCGGAGTGAGCCGGATGACCGCCCGGGCAGCCGTTCAACGACTCGTCACGGAAGGTCTGGTGTACCGGGTGTCCGGGCGCGGGACATTCGTCGCGGAACCGCCGACCCACCGTCGCGCGGAGAACCTTGTCCGATTCAGCGAGGAAATGCGCAGACAGGGCCGGAAGCCCTCGTCACAACTGATTTCGGCGAGCCTCCGGGCCGCCCTGCCGGAGGAGGTCCACCGGCTGCGGCTGCGGAGGTCCGCCCGGGTCGTGGAGGTCGCCCGGGTGCGGCTGGCCGACGGGATCCCCACCGCACTGGAACGGGCGGTGTTCCCCGAGGGCCTGGCCGCGCTGCTGGAGGTCGACTTCCGCACGGCGTCGATGCACGAGACGCTCGTCGGGCTCGGCCGGACACCGACCCGCGGACACTCGTCCATCAGGGCCGCCACGGCCGGCGAGCGGGAGGCGGAGCTGCTGGCGGTGGCTCCGGGAACCGCGCTGCTCGTCGAGGAGCGCCTCATCACGGACCAGGACGAGCTCCCCCTGGAGCTCACCGAGACCCGGTACGTGGGCGACAGGTACGCGCTGGACGTCGCCTTCGAGGTCGATTCCTGAGCGCGGAGGCGTCTCCCGGGGGCGAACGGCGCCGACCGAACCACGCAGGATGAATTTCCGGCGGGGGAACTGCACGATCGGCGGGCGATCCCGCCCGCCGATTCCGGTGGTGGAATGACACACAGGCGTGGAGGGAAAAACCTTGTACGCATACCTGATGACCTCGCCCGGGAAACTGGAACGCACCCCGGTGCCAGATCCGGAATGCCGCGAGGACGAAATCCTGCTGCAGACCGAAGCGGTTTCCATCTGCTCGACCGACGTTTCCTACTTCCGCGGCCACCTCTTTCCGGAGGACTGGCCGATCATTCCCGGGCACGAATACGTGGGAAGGGTCGTCGAAGTCGGGAAGCGGCTCCGGGACGACGTCCGGCCGGGCGACCGGGTGACCTACTGGGGGCAGACCGACTTCGGCGGCATGGCCGAGTACCGGGCGCTCCGACCGCTCTTCCCCGGCCGGCTCGGCGTCGAGACGGCCTGGTACACCGGCCGCAACTTCTACGACGCCGACCAGGCCGCGGCCGTCGTCCTGCCGCCGCACGTGCCCTCGGACCTGGCCTCCGTCATCGAACCGCTGACCTCGGTCCTGCGGTCGTTACTGCTCAACCCCCCGAAACCGGGTGACACCTGCGTCGTCCTCGGCTGCGGCCCCAGCGCCCAACTGGCCGTCCAGGTGCTGCACCGCCACCTCGGCGCCGGCCCGATCACCGTACTGGACCGCAACAGCGACCGGATGGCCGTCGCGCTGCGCCACGGCGCCTCCCGCGCCTTCAACACCGACACCCAGGCGGCGGAGCTCGAAGCGTACGTGCGTGAACACCACGACCAGTACGCGGACTACGTGTTCGACGCGCTGCCGCACATCGCGGCACCGCGTCGCTCCGCCGGGCAGGCCGACGGCCCGGGCAAGGACATCCGGGAGATCGCGATGGGCCTGCTGCGCCCCGGCGGCTCGTACGTCATCTACGGCGCGACGGCCGTCCCGCAGCGGCTCAACACCTGGATGATCCTGGCCAAGGGGCTGAAGCTGCTCTCCACGCCCTTCGACGTCCGCTCGTTCCCGATGGCCCGCTCCGCGCACGTCACCGCCGTCGCCCTGCGGCTGGTCGAGTCCGGCCTGGTCGACCCCGCCCCGCTGATCACCACCCGGGCCTGCCTCGACGACGAGGACGCCGTCCGCGAGGCGTTCACCGGCTACGGGCGGGGCGCCTCGATGAAGACCTCGCTGCTCGCCCCGTCCGTCCTGCTCGACCACGTACGCCGCTCGGCCGCGGCGGCCACCGCCGCCCCCGCGACCGCCACTGCCCCTGCCCATGCCCCCGCCGACGGAGCCTTCGCCGAGCAGGCCGGGATACCGGGGTGACCGGCACGTCGGTGCCGGTCGGTGCGGATCACCGCACACCCGTCTTCGTCCGGGACCGGCTGACCGCCACCGCCTACGCCGGCCTGGCCGTCTACGCCTACCTCCTGTACGCACTCGGCCCGCTGCTGCCGCTCCTGCGTCAGGACCTGCAGCTGTCCTACGCCCTGATGAGCCTGCACTCCACGGCCTTCGCGGCCGGCGCGATGCTCACCAACCTGCTGTTCCGCCGCCTCCGCGCCCGGCTGGGCCACCGGCTGCTCTTCTGGTCCGCGCTCGCCGCCCTGGCCCTGGGCTCGCTCCTGCTGGCGACCGCGCTGTCGGCCGCCGTCACACTCGGCGCGGCGGTGCTCGGGGGCGTCGGCGGGGCGCTGCTGCAGACGACGGCGCTGGCGGTGCTGGCCGAACACCACGGCGCGCAGGAGTCCCTCCGGGCGCGCGCCCTGGTCGAGGCCAACGCGGCCGCGAGCGTCAGCGCCCTCGCCGCGCCCCTGGTCGTCAGCGGCCTGGAGGGCGCCGGGGTGTCGTGGAACTGGTCCCTGGTGCTGCCCGCCCTCGCGCTCACGGCGATGTACCCGGTACTCCGCCACGAGCCGCTGCGCCCACGCCCCGCCGCCACCGCCACCTCCGCCACGACCGCCGCCTCCGCCGCGCCCGCCCGGGGCGTGGTGGAGGCCCGGCGGCCGGCCGGCGCGTTCCCGCTGCGGGCCGCCCTGTGCGGCCTCGTCGTGGGTTTCGAGTTCTGCCTCGCCTACTACGCCGCCCCCCTGCTCACCAGCGCCTTCCACCTGACGGACAGTCAGGCGTCGGTGGCACTGGCGCTGTTCTACGGGGGCGAGCTGATCGGCCGCCTGGCGGGGAGCCGGCTCACGGCCGGCACCCGCCCCACCCGCTCGGTCGCGCTGGTGGCCGGCGCCCTGACCGTCGCCGCCGTCGGCTTCCTCGCCCTGTGGCTCGCCCCCACCACCTGGCTCGCCCTGGTGGGCCTGACCCTCGGCGGCCTCGGCGTCGCCAACCTCTTCCCCCTGACCCTCTCGCTCGCGGTGAGCACGGCGCCCGGCCGCACCGACCAGGCCACGGCCCGCGTCCAACTCGCGGTCAGCACCTGCATCATGCTCGCGCCCCTGCTGCTCGGCACCCTGTCCGACCACCTCGGCGTCCGTTCGGCCTTCGGCCTCGCCGGCTGCCTGCTGCCCCTCGCCGCGCTGCTGCTCGCCGCCGGGCGAAGCCGCCCGGCCGCCGCCGACGCGTCCCCCTCGGGAGTCACCCCGCATGTCCGTCACTGAGAGCTCCGCCAAGGCCCGCGACACGCTGGCCCGCAACCACCGCACCGGCTTCTCCCGGGCGGCCCAGCGCAGTTACGACTTCACCTGCCCCTCCCCCGACAGCTACCCCTTCCAGTGGGCCTGGGACAGCAGCTTCCACGCCGTCGCCCTCACCCACGTCGACACCCGGCGAGCCCGGGACGAACTGCGCTCCCTGCTCAGCGCGGTCACACCCACCGGCTTCCTGCCGCACATGGTCCTCTGGCAGGACGACCTCCGACCGCGCGCCACCGCGGACTTCAGGATCGACCTCTGGGAGGTGTGGCGGTCCGTCACCATCGCGCCGCCCGTGGTGGCCCGAGCCGTCGAGCGGGTGTACCGGGCGACCGGCGACGACCTCTGGCTGCGCCGCGTCCTGCCGCCGGCGCTCGCCTTCTTCCGCTGGCTCAGGGACCACCGGACCAGCCCCGGCACCGGGCTGCTGGAGATCTACCAGCCCGACGAGTCCGGACTCGACAGCAGCCCCAAGTACGATGCCGCGCTCGGCATCCAGGCCGTCCCCGAGGGTGCCGTGCACACCGCCTGGCACCGCGCCATGCGGTCGCTGATCACGGCCTACGCCTCCCCCGCCCGCACGCCCGAGGCCCCGCTCCGCGACCGGAGGCTGTTCGTCTGGAACGACGTGCTGGTCAACACCGTGTACGCCGACGGACTGGCCTGCCTGGCACGCCTCGCCCGGAAGGCCGGACCGAACGGGCGCACGGCGGACCGGCTGGCCGAGGAGTCCCGCGCGATCGGCGCCGCGCTGATGCGGCACTGCTGGGACGAGGCCGACGGCGCCTTCCACGACCTCGACCTCGTCGCCCGGCGGCGCAGCGACGTCCTCACGGCGAGTGCGCTCCTGCCCGTCCTCCTCGACTCCGTGCCGGACACCGCCGCGCACCGGGTCATCGAACAACACCTCCTGAACGAGCGGGAGTTCTGGCTCCGCCACCCCGTCCCCAGCGTCGCCGCCACCGAGCCGTCCTACGACCCCTCGTTCCGCACCGGGGCCATCTTCCGCGGCTCCAGCTGGGTCAACCTCAACTGGTACCTGTACTGGGGCCTGCGCCGACGCGGCTACCGCGCGGAGGCCGACACGCTCGCGACGCGCACCTGCGCGCTCGTCGCGGCCTCGGGCACCCGGGAGTGCTACGGCCCGGAGGACGCCGCCGGGCACGGCGCACGCTCCTTCGGCTGGAGCTCACTCGTCCTGGACCTGGCCGCCGCGACGACCGCCGAGCCGACGACGGCCACCGGTCCGACGACGGCCAGCGGTCCGACCGCCACGCCGGAGGAGGACTGACCATGGCCGACTGGGGTTTCCTGGGCGCCGGTTCGATCGCCGCCTCCAGCCTCGCACCCGCCGTCCACGCGGCCGACGGCCCCCGCCTGCACGCCGTCGCCGCAACCGACCCCCGGCGCGCCCGCGCCCTCGACCCGGCCCGGGTGTACACCCGCTACCAGGACCTGCTGGACGACCCCGACGTCGACGTCGTCTACGTCGCGCTCCACAACAGCGCCCACCGCCCCTGGGTGGAGCGCGCCCTGCGGGCGGGCAAGCACGTGCTGTGCGAGAAGCCGCTCGGGCTCACCGCCGCCGAGGTGGGCGCCATGACCGCCACCGCCCGCGCCACCGGACGCCTGCTCGTCGAGGCGGCCTGGAACCGCTGGCATCCGCGCACCCGGGACCTCGAATCCATGATCACCCGCGGCGCGGTCGGCACCGTCCACACCGTCACCGCCCGGTTCGACGGCCTCGCCCCCGCCGCCGGCAACTACCGCCTCGACCCGGCCCTCGGTGGCGGCGCCCTCTACGACGTCGGCTACTACGCCGTCGCCGCCGCACTCGCCGCCTTCGGGTGGCGGAGCCCGAGGGTCGTCCGGGCCGAACAGGACCACTGGCACCCCGGCTCCGCCGACTCCGCCACCCGCTTCCTGCTCGACTTCCCCGGCCGGGGCACGGCCGAGATCGGCTGCTCGCTCGTCGGCGGCATGTCCGAGACCTTCACCACCACCGGTACGGACGGCTCCCTCACCCTCACCCCGCCGGCCTTCTGCGCCGGCTCGGCCCCCAGCACGCTCACGACCAGCGGAACGCCCGCTGCCGCGGGCCACCACCGCCACTACCCGCCGCAGGACCCCTACCGCCTCATGGTCGAGTCGATGGACGCCGCGGCCCACGGCGACAGCGGTGCCCACCTCGTCCCGCTCGCGCAGTCGCTCCTCATCGCCACCACCCTGGACTCCGTCCGCAGCCGCCTCGCCCGGCGAACGGCCTGACCCTCGACCGCTGAGCCTCGACCGCCCGCCCGGGCCCCGCAGCCGGTGCGCCCCGCGCCCGCCCGGGCAGGCGGTGCGGGGCGCCGGGCGCCGGGCGCCGGGCGCCGGGCGCCGGGCGCCGGGCGTTCAGAGCGTGCGGCGCACGCCCGCCTGGCGTTCCAGGTTGCGGAGCTGGACGGCCAGATCGCCGTGGACGGCGGCGCGGGCGGGTCCGCTGCGGCCGATCGGCAGCACCTCCTCGGCCCGCATGTCCTCCAGCATCAGGGCGAACGCCGCGTACGTCGCGACGAGCGCCACCAGGAGACCGAGCGCTCCGGACGTGCGCGTCAGCCACTCGGCGCCCGTGAGGCCGGAGAGCCCGGTGGCCGCCCAGCGGGGCAGCGAGGCCGCCAGCACGAACCAGAGCGCCCGCTTGGGCCGGGTCACGGCGGTCATCAGCGCCCCGAAGCAGAGGAACGCCAGGTTGAACACGCCCAGCACGCGCAGGCCGTCGGCCGCGCCGGTGAACATGACGAGCGCGTAGGCCAGCCAGCTGCCCGCGAACACCCCCATGAGCGTCGCCGCGATCACGTCGCGGGCGCCGAACGCCAGGACGCTGACCAGGAGTTGCAGGGCGAAGGCGGGCAGCACGCACAGCGCGACGGCGCCGCGCGCCTGCGGCCCGAGGATCCCCAGCTGGAGGCAGCCGGTCATCACGGAGGCGATCGCCACCGTGAAGAAGCCCAGCGGCATGGGTGAGGCGATGGGACGCAGGTTGATCCGGGTCATCGACCGGAGGTCCGGTTCGAAGCGGCGTTCCCGGGGAGCGCCCGCCCGGTCGTCCGGTGCGTCGTCGGGGGAGGCTGTGGTCATCGTACGGATCCTCGTTCGGTGGTCGTCGCGGGGGCCGAGGAACCCGCCGCCCCGGCGGCTCGACACGCCCCGACGCTACGACCGGCCGGCCGGCCCCGCTGTGCGCCCCGCGCCCGGAGGCCGGCACGACAGCGCACGACAACCCACGGCACCCCACGACCGCGCACGGGCGGAGGCGCCCCGCCACGAAGGCCACCGCGGCTCAGCCTGTGAGCCGGAGTCACAGGATCACCGCCTGTCTGGCTGGCGGCCCGAGCGGTCCGCAGGATGGCCGCATCGGACGTCCTGTCAGCCGTCGCGCGGCCGCTACCGCCCGCCGTCCGAGGGCCGGCCGCGCCCGTACGAGAAGGTGGTACTTCACCGTGAGCAGCATCTCCGACCCGCCCCTGCCCGACCGGGCCGAGGACGTCCCGCCGGCGGACACGTCGGCGCGGGGCTTCGACCGGTGGCGCTACGCCGGGGTGTTCCTCCTGCTGTTCCTGTTCGGCACGGAGACCTTCCTGGTCTCGCCGCTGCTGCCGACCATCGCGGACTCGGTCCACACCAGCGAGGCGGCCGTCGCCTCCAGCGTCACGGCGTACGTCCTGGTGTACGCCGTCGCCGCACCCTTCCTCGGACTGCTGAGCGACCGCTTCGGCCGCCGCCGCACCCTCGTCGCGGGCTGCCTGCTGTTCGTCCTGTCCAACGCCGCGGCGGCGCTGTCCACCGGGCTGACCCTGCTGGTGGTCTCCCGCGCGGTGGCCGGGCTGGCGGCGGCCGCGGCCGGGCCGGCGATCTGGGCGCACATCGCCGAGACCGCGCCGGAGGCGGTGCGCGGGCGGGCGCTGGGCCTCGGGATGGCGCTGTTCTCCTGCGGCCAGGTGATCGGCGTGCCGCTCGGCGGCTTCCTGGCCGGGCTGGCCGGCTGGCGCTCGGCGTTCTGGGCGCTGGCCGTCGGCACCGCAGCGGCCGTGCCGCTGCTGCTGCGCCAGGTGCGGGGCCGTGCACCACAGGCGCAGGCCGAGGCCCGGGCGCCGCAGGTGGGTGCCGTCCGGGCGATCCTGGCCGGCTGGGCCGACCCGACCCTGCGCCGCGCCCTGCTGGTCAACACCGTGTTCAACACCGCCAACCTGGGCGCCTACACCTTCCTCGGCGCGGTGCTGGTGCAGCGTTTCGACCTGTCGGTGCAGGCGCTCGGCCTGGTGGGCGTGCTGGTCGGCGCCGGCAGCATCGCCGGCTCGCTGCTGGGCGGCCGCCTCGGCGACCGGGCCAGGAGCGCCGGGCGCTCCGACCTGCCGCTGCTGCCGCTGTGGGGCGTCCTGCTCGCGGTGGGGATCACGGTCGCGGCCAAGGGTCCGGGCCTGGTGCTCGCCCTGGCCGGGGTGACGGTGTGGTTCCTGGCGTCGGGCGGCTTCGTGACGGACCAGCAGACGCTGGCGGGCACCGTCGCCCCCGAGCTGCGCGCGACCTCCAGCGCGTGGCTGACCTCGACCATGTACGCGGGCACCGGGGTCGGCGCCTGGGCGGTGGGCGCGTTCGGCGACGTCGCGGACGGCACGCTGCTGGTCGGCGGCGGTCTGGCCCTGCTGGCCGCGCTCGGCGCAGCGGCGGTGAGCCTGGGGCTGCGCCGGGCGAGCGCGGCCGGCCCGGCCGCCACCACGACCACCACGACCCCGGCCACGACCCCGGCCACGGCCACCACGGCCACCACGGCCACGGAGAAGGTCTGAGGCCCCGACGGGCTCAGCCCACCCGGCGCTCCTGCTCCGCACCGCCGACCGCGCGCAACGGATGCTCGACCAGTTCGGTCATCCGCGCCCGGTCGGCGTCGCCGCGCGGGGTGAACAGCAGCACCGTCGCCGAGGGGTCGTCCACCGGGTGGAAGGAGGACAGGGTCAGCCGGACCGGTCCGAGGCCGGCCGGCTCGACGGTGACGGTGCGGACGGTCAGCTCCGCCACCGAGTGGCACCCCCACCAGTGGCGGAGCTCCGGCGCGTCCTCGTCCAGGTGCCGGTAGACCTCCCGGGTGCGGGGGTCGGCGAGGGCGGGGCCGGCCTGGGCGCGGAAGTGCTGGAAGACGTTCATGGCGAGCGGTTCCCAGTCGCGCAGCACCGCGCGCACCTGCCGGTGGGCGGCCATCACCCACATCAGGTTGCGCCGGTCCGCGGGCACGCACTCGGGCGAGCCCCAGAGCGCCGCCCACGCGGCGTTCCAGCCGCGCAGGTCGAAGTGCCGGTCGAGCAGCACGGCCGGGCTGACGGTCCAGGAGTCGAGGACGGGCTGGATGGCCTCGGCGATCCGGCCGCTGCCCTCCGGGCCGGCGGACTGCGCGGGCTCGTGGTACCCGGCCAGGCGCAGGGCGTGCCGCAGGCCGGCGTCGTCCAGCCTGAGCACGCGGGCGATGGCCTCCAGCACCTGCCGGGAGGCCGCGACCCTGCCCTGTTCGACCCAGGTGTACCAGGCCAGGCCGACCCCGGAGAGGGAGGCGACCTCCTCGCGGCGCAGGCCCGGGGTGCGGCGGCGGGTGGTGGCGGTGAGCCCGACGTCGGCGGGCTTGAGGAGTTCGCGGTGGGCGCGCAGGAACGCGCCGAGTTCCCGTCCGGCGGGGGGAGTTGACACGGGGGCTCCTCGGCCATGCAGGTCGGTCCGGTGATGACGAGCCTCAGCGTAGGCGCAGCCCGCCGCTCCTCCCAGGGGTGAGCGGCGGGCTACACATGCTGTTAACGATCCGGGCTAACGGGGGGTCAGCGTCCAGAGCCGGACGGCCATGTGGCTGACGTGTCCGCGCTCCCGCTGCCGGCGCCACGCGCTCTCGCCGACGGCGCGGAAGAACGCGGCGCGCTGCTCCTCCGGCACCAGCCGGCTGTAGTAGTCGCCGAAGGTGGCGGCGTGGAAGTGCTCGTACTGCGCGGCGCTGTCGACGGTGACGACGGCGTCGCGCTCCCGGTGCGCGGCGACCGCGAGGTGCGGGGCGATCACCGCCGTGAGGCCGTCGACGGTCCTGGTACGGGTCGCGATCGGCAGCACCCCGCCGCGGGCGAAGGCGCCGGGCACCTCGTCCTCGGGGGTGCCGAGGGCGACCAGGGCGTCGCGGACGAGCTCGTCCTCGCCGCCGAGGCCGTGCTCGTCCCGGGCGGGGTGGTAGGTGGTGAGCAGGAACGTGCCGCCGGGGGCGAGGTGGGCGGCGGCCCAGGCGAAGATCCGTTCCTCGTCGGGGTGGAGCCAGTGCAGCACCGAGGTCTGGGTGATCACGTCGGCGCGGAAGGGCAGCGGTTCGGGCGCGGTGAGGTCGGCCCGGTACAGGGTGGCCCGCTCGCCGTACGGCCGGAGCCGGGCGGCGGCCTCGTCGATGCGGTGCTCGGAGCGTTCCAGGCCGACGGCGCGCCGCAGCGTGGGGAAGCGTTCCAGGGCGGCCTGGAGCAGCTGGCCGATCCCGCTGCCGAGGTCGATCAGGGTCTCGGGGGCGCCGGTGACCTGGTCGAGCACCCAGTCGCGGTCCTGGACCTGGCGCAGCCGGCTGGCGTCGGCGTACCCGGCGAGGGTGCGGGCCTGGATCTCGACGGCGGACGTGCTCACTTCTCGTTCTCCTCGGTGCCGGTGGGCCGGTCGACCAGGTCCAGCAGGCGCGCGCGGGCCCCGCTCTGGTCGTACCGCTTGAAGATGTTGATCCGGTTGCGCGTGAGGTCGCCGCGGTGCACGTACTCGTAGAGGTCCTGGCGCTGGCCGAAGCCGTCGCCGGTGAGCTCCCAGGCGATCCGGAACAGCCGGGCCTTGCGTTCGGCGTCGATGCCGCGGCCGCGCATGTAGCGGTCCAGGTGCGGGCGCAGCCGGGGGTGGGCGAGGTCGGCGGCGGTGGGCTGGATGAGCAGGCCCGAGGCGCCGATCCGGCGGACGATCTCGACGGCGCTGCCGGCCACCTCGGCCGACCAGACCCGGGAGGCGGCGGTGTCGCCGGGGGCGAACAGGCCGCCGTCGGTGAGGCCGCCGCGGGCCTCGGCGGCGTCCAGGAAGTACTCGGTGAGTTCGGCGTAGCCGGCGAGGCGGCCGAGGTCCTCCTGGATGTTGCGGAAGCCGTCCACGCCGATCGACTCGGCGACGAGGGTGGCGGTGGCGAGCAGGGTGCGCAGGCGCTCGCGGTAGCGGACGTGGCCGATGTAGGCGCTCCAGGCGTTGATCCGGCCGAGGCCGAGCCGGGCGAGGGCGGCGTCGCGCAGCAGGAAGACGCGGTCCCAGGGCACCAGGACGTCGTCGAAGAAGAGCATCGCGTCCTGCTCGTCGTACCGTGCGCCGAGCGGGTGGGCGTGGCCCCAGGGGGCGCTGCCGAGCGGTTCGCGGGCGAGGGTGACCAGCCCGGGGGTGTTGAGCGGCAGGGCGAACCAGCTGACGAACTGCTCGCCGCGGCCCTCGGTGAAGGAGGCGGAGAGGTAGACCAGGACCTCGTGGGCGAGCGGGGCGAGGGTGGTGAGCTGCTTGGCACCGCGCACCACGATGCCCCGGTCGTTCTCCTCGATGACGCGCAGGGCGAGGTCCGGGTCGTCGAGCGGGTCGGCGGAGCGGTCGATCTGGGGGTCGCCGAGGGCGTGCGAGAGGACGAGGTCGTTGGTGGCGCAGTACCGGTACCAGGCTTCGGCGTTGGCGCCGAAGCGCGGGTCGGCCTCGGCGAGCCGGTGCCGGAAGTCGTGGACGCCGACGGCGATGGAGGCCATGAAGGCGGGTGAGCGGCCCTGCTGCCCGAGGGCTTCGGCGTGCCAGAACTCGGCGCTGCGGCGCTGGAGCCGGAGGTCGTCGAGGGTGCGCGGCGGCTGGTAGGCGCGGGCGAGGCGCAGCCCGCTGTCCGGGTCCTGCCAGGTGAGCAGTTCGCGGTGGTCGGGGTCGTGCTGGAGGTCGAGCAGGCGGGCCAGCTCGTCGACGGCCGGTCGGAAGGCCGGGTGCCGGGCGGGGTCGGAGATCCGCCGGCCGTCGAGGTAGAGCTCGCGTCCGTCGTCGAGTTCGGCGCGGTAGCGGTCGCCGGTGAGCAGGCCCCGGGCGGTGGCGGGCGCGCCGCGGCCGGTGGTGGTTTCCAGCAGTGTCATGCGCGGACTCCGGTGGTGGTGAGGGGGGTCGGGGCCAGGAGGCGGTACTGGCCGTCGTGGTAGAGGAGGGGTTCGCCGTCGCCGCGGTCCGCGGCGGCGACCCGGCCGATCAGGATGGTGTGGTCGCCGCCGGGGAGGGCCGAGTGCAGCCGGCAGTCGAACCAGGCCAGGGCGGACTCGACGAGCGGCGCGCCGGTGGCGGCCGTCCGCATCGGTACGGTGGTGAAGGTGCCGCTCGCGCGTCCGGCCCCGGGAGTGGCGAACCGCCGGGCCACGTCGGCCTGGTGGGCCGTCAGGACGGACAGGCCGAAGCGTCCGGAGGCCTCGGCGGCGGCCACCAGCGGGCTGTGCCGGCCGACCGCGACGGTGACCAGCAGCGGGTCGAGGGAGAGGGTACTGAACGAGGAGACCGTCTTGGCGAAGACCTCCTCGTCGGCGGTGGTGGTGACGACGGCGACCCCGGTGGTCCAGCCGCGGGAGGCGGCCCGGAAGTCCTGTTCGGTGGCGTTCCCGGCGGTTCGGGTCAGGGCTCCGCTCATCGCAGCCCCACCCGGTAGGCGCGCAGCCACTCGTCGACCTGGACCAGGTGGTCGAGGCCGCCGACGGGGTTGGGCGCGGTGCGCGGACTGGGCAGCGGCCGGCCCTCGGCGAGCAGTCGGCGGACCAGCTCGCGGTCCACCAGCTCGAAGACCGGCGCGTTCGGGTCGGCCAGCAGTTCCTGCGCGCGGGCCGTGAGCACCTCGGTGTAGCGGACGGCGGGGGTGGAGGGGTAGCCGCTCTTGGGCCGGTCGGCGACCTGCGGCGGGAGGAGGTCCCGGACGGCGTCCCGGAGCAGGCCCTTGGCCCGGCCGTCCGGTGCCTTGAGCGCCCACGGGACGTTCCACAGGTACTCCACCAGCCGGTGGTCGCAGAACGGCACCCGCACCTCCAGGCCGACCGACATCGACACCCGGTCCACCCGGTCCAGCAGCGGCGGCAGCCAGCGGGTGAGCGCCAGGTGGAAGACCTCGCGGATCCGCGCGTCGCGGGCCGACTCGCCGTCCAGGCGCGGCACTTCGCCGAGCGAGCGGTGGTAGGCGGCGGCGGTGTACTCCTCGGGGCGCACCTCGGCCCGGACGTCCGCGCGCAGCAGGTCCGCCGGGGTGGCCCTGCCGTGCAGCCACGGGAAGGTCGGGGCGGCGACCGCGTCGGTGTCGTGGAAGTAGGGGTAGCCGCCGAAGATCTCGTCCGCGGCCTCGCCGGAGAGCGCGACGGTGGAGCGCCGCCGCACCTCCCGGAACAGCAGGTGCAGGGAGGCGTCCATCTCGCCCCACCCGGGGCGGTCGCGGGCGCGCAGGACGGCGTCGCGGGCGTCCAGCAGGTCGTCGTCGGGCACCAGGACGGTGGTGTGCAGGGTGCCGATGTGCTCGGCGGCGGCCTCCACGTAGGGGGCGTCGCGGGTGGTCCGCCAGGCGTCGGGGGTGCGGTCGGCGCTGCCGGGGAAGTCGACGGAGAAGCTGGTGATCTTGCCCTGGCCGGCCCGTTCGCGGGCGGCGGCGGCCAACGCGGTGACGGCGCTGGAGTCGACGCCGCCGGAGAGCAGGGTGCACAGCGGCACGTCGCTGATCAGCTGGCGCTCGACGGCGTCGGCGAGCAGCTCCCGGACGGTCCGCCGGGTGGTCGCGGCGTCGTCCCGGTGCTCGGCGGACTCCGGCCGCCAGTACCGGACTTCGCGGGTGGCGGTACGGGTGACGACCACCAGGTGGCCGGGCCGGACCTCGTGCAGGCCGTGGAAGAGGCCGTGGCCGGCGCTCGGCGCGGCGGGCAGCGCGAACAGCTCGGCGATGCCCTCGGCGTCCAGTTCGGCGCGGAACAGCGGGTTGGCGAGCACCGCCTTCGGCTCGGAGCCGAACAGCACGCCGCTGCGGTGGGCGTGCCAGTACAGCGGCTTGATGCCGAGGTGGTCGCGGACCAGCAGCAGCTCCGCGCGCCGGGTGTCCCACAGGGCGTAGGCGTAGATGCCGTTGAACCTGGTCGGCGCCGACCTGCCCCACTGGAGGTGGGCACGCAGGACCACCTCGGTGTCGGAGCGGGTGCGGAAGACGTGCCCGAGGGCCTCCAGTTCGGTGCGCAGCTCGCGGTGGTTGTAGAGCTCGCCGTTGTAGGAGAGGACGGCCGACGGGTCCGCTCCGGGGCGGTCGGCGAGCGGCTGGGCGCCGCCGTCCGGGTCGATCACCGACAGCCGGCGGTGGCCGAGGGCGGCGTGCCGGGAGAGCCAGAGGCCGTCCGCGTCCGGGCCCCGGCAGGCCAGGGTGGCGGTCATCTCCCGGACGGTCCGGGCCTGGTGGAGCAGGTCGGTGTCCCAGTCGATCCAGCCGGTGATGCCGCACATCTCAGGACTCCCCGGGTTCGTCGGTGGCGGTGGGCCGGGTCGTTCCGGCGGGCGGCCCGGGCTCGGTCGAGGTCGTGGTCGTGGTCGTGGTCGCGGGTTCGACGGCAGCCGCGGTCGCGGTCGTGGTCGTGGTCGCGGGCTCGTCGGCGGTCGTGGACTCCCAGCGGCAGCCGTGGCCGGTCGGGCCGTGGGTCAGCCGGTGCGCCGGCCGGTAGCCCTTGGCGCGGATGTTCGCGGACAGCGCCTCGGTGCAGTAGGTGCAGGGCGAGGCGAGGGTCAGCCGGACGCCCGAGCGCCGGGCCTTCTCCCGGTAGTCCCAGATCGCGCAGTGCGTGATGGTGAGCGCCGCGCGCTCGGGGCCGGGCGGCGCATCGTCGTCGAACTCGTAGTGCGAGCCGTACAGTTCGGCCTGCCGGGCGATCCGGTGGATCGGGTCGGCGGCGCCCCGGCCGTGGTCGGGCTCGACCTCCCGGTGCACCTCGGCGTTGGACCGGGCCCAGTCGCCGAGCACCTGCTCGCCGTAGCGCAGGACGAGGAAGCGTTCCATCAGCGCCTGGTCGCGGAAGAACACCCGCTGCCACTCGACGGCCGGCGCGTCCGGCCCGGGCAGGTCGGCGAAGAGCTCGGACTGCAGGACGAACCAGTCCGTGAGGTGCAGTTCGTCCCCGCGTGACACCAGGTACCGCGTCAGGCCGGCCTCCGCCTCGTGCAGCCGCTGCCGCCAGAGCGCGGACCGCTCGGCGTCCGGCATCCCCCGGTACGGGGACCTCGGCTGCTCCGCGCCGGGGTGCCGTTGGCTCGCGGCTGCCAGGACCGCCGTACGCGGGCCGGCTTCGCCGCCCGCCCGGGCAGCGGAGCCGGTCGGAGCGCCGGTCCCGTCGGACACACCCCCCATCGGGCCATCTCCCTTCGGCTGAACGATCCTTCGGACCGTCGTGTCGTCGTCGTTCCCGCCACGCTACGAAGCGGCCCGCGCGACCCGGTAGCCCCGAACGGCGCCGGTCGGGGCGCCGATCGTCGCCGTGCGGATGCTCCGAAGGTCGCCCTGCGCGAGCCCTTCCCGCCCCTCCCGGGAACCGCGCGCCACCCGCCCGGCCCCGGCGCGACCGAGCACGGGCCCCGGGCACGACGAAGGGCGGGCCCCGCGTACCGGCGGGACCCGCCCTCGGGCGGTGACTGCGTGTCTGCGTGTCTGCGTGTCCGGGTGTCTGCGTGTCCGGGTGTCTGCGTGTCCGGGCGTCCGGACGTCCCCGTGGGGGCGGCGGGACTACCCGGCGAGCCCGTGGCGGTGGGCGTAGAGCGCGGCCCGCAGCCGGTCGGGCTGCCCGATCTTGCGCATGGCCTGGGTGAGGTGCTTCTTCACGGTGGCCTCGGCCAGGGCGAGTTCGCGCCCGATCTCGGCGTTGCTCAGCCCGAGGCCCAACTTGACCAGCACCTCCCGCTCCCGCTCGGTCAACCCGGCGCGCTGCGGCGGCAGTTCGCCGAGGTGCCGGACGGGGGCCGCCGCGTGGATCCGGGCGGGCGGCGGCGCCGGCAGGAACACCGACCCGCCGGCCGCGGCGAGTTGGACGGCGCCGATGATCCGCTCCCCGGCCAGGTCGAGCGGGAAGCACCCGCCCGCTCCGGCCAGCAGCATCCGGCTCGCCTCGGCGGTCGACTCGGCCCGGCGCAGCAGCAGGACCCGCGCGTCGGGCGCCCCGTCCGGTCCGCGCAGTGCCACCACGGTCGCCAGGTCCTCCTCCAGGCTGGCGCCGCGGCCGAGCAGCACGACGTCGGGCGCGATCCGGCGCACGGCCGCCACCGCGCGCAGTGGGTCGCCGGTGGAGCCGACCACCGTCAGGCCGGGCGCGGTGGCCAGCACGCTGCGCAGTCCGGCGCTGGCGACGGAGTGCCGCTCGACCAGGAAGACCCGGGCGAGCGCGGCGCGGTCGCGGTCCTCGTCCACGCACATCGGGTGGCCGCAGCCGCAGCCGGCCGCAGCCCGGCCCGCGGCGGGCGGCGCCGGTTCGGCCAGCAGCTGGTGCCCGGCGATCAGGTCCAGCGGGTTGTCGGTCTCGGCCTGCGGCCGGTCCGGGGCGGTGACGGTGACGGTGGCGGGGGCGGGGGCGGGGGCGGGGCTGGCGACGGGGCTGGTGACGGGGGCGTCCCCCGCACCGGTGCCGCCGCAGGCGCCGCGGCGGGCGGGGAGCCGCCGGCCGCGCGGGCCGGTCGGGGCGGTCGGGGCGGTCGGCCCGGCGAAGGTGCTCACTGCTGCCATCGGGCACCTCCGGGGGCGGAGGCTGGACGTCTGTGGTGTGGCATGGCGATGCGGTCCCCCTAGCTGGCGGCCGGTCGGCCGCCATGGACGCGGTGTGCTGCGGCGGGGATCCGTCGGGGACGCGGACGGGCGTCGGGCGCGGATCCGGGAGAGGAGGGGGCGCCGACCGCGGCGGATGTGGACCGGGGCGGTCAGCGCGCGGCGCGCGGTCGACAGAGCTCGTCGAAGGACCTGCGGTGCCACGAGCCGCCGATCCCCACCAGGGTGAAGTCGGTCCGCCGGATAGCCATGCCGGGAACCCTAGGTCCGGTTCCTTGTGCAGGTCAAGGACGGGACCGGGCCCCGGCAGCCCCGGCAGTGGCGCTCCCGCCACCGCGGATCCTGTGACCACGGGTAACAGCATCAGGAACTGACTGGCTGTCCGGGCCGTCCGTCCGCAACGCTCCTCCAAGCGGCCGCGGCCGTCGCGACGGCGCCCCGACGACGCCGGCGACCCCCGTCCCGTACGGCCGAACGCCTCTGCCCCGGCGGCGTGATGACGGCCCGACACCCCGACCGGAAGGACCAGCACCGCCATGCCCGCGCCACCCCACCGGCCCGCCGCCGGCCCGCCCGGCGCCCCGTCCCGGAGGGCCGACGGGTGACCGGGTTCCTGCTGCGCCGGCTCCTGCCGGCCGTCCCCACGCTGCTCGGCGTCACCGCCGTCGTCTTCGCGACCGTCGCGCTCGTCCCCGGCGATCCGGTCGCCGCCTTCCTCGGTCCGGGCGCGCCGCCCGAGGCCCGCCGGGAACTCGCCGAACGGCTGGGCCTGGACCAGCCGTTGCCCGTCCGCTACGCCGACTGGCTCGGCCACGCGCTCACCGGCGACCTCGGCACCTCCGTCTCGGGGCAACGCCCGGTCGTCGACCTCCTGCTCCCCGCGCTCGGCCAGACGCTCGTCCTGACCGCGGCCGCGTTCCTGCTGGTCCTGGTCGGCGGGGTGGCGCTCGGCGCCCTCGGTGCGCTGCGCCCGCGCGGCCCCGGCGGCCGGATCTCCGGCGCGCTGTCCACCCTCGCGGTGTCCGCCCCGCAGTACTCGGTGGCGCTGCTGCTGATCGCCGTCTTCGCGGTCGGGCTGCGCTGGCTGCCGGCCGGCGGCACCCACGACGTGTTCGGCTCCGGCGGCCCGGCCGACCTCGCCCGGCACCTGGTCCTGCCGGCGGTCGCCGCCGCGCTCGTACCGCTCGGGCTGACCGCGCGGGTGTTCCGGGCAGCGCTCGGCACCGTCCTGGCCGGTGAGCTGGCCGACTCGCTGCGCGCCCGCGGCCTGCGCCCCGCCGCCGTGCTGCGGCACTGCGTGCACAACGCCTCGCCCGCGCTGCTGACCATCGGGGGCCTGCAACTCGCCTACCTGCTGGAGGGGGTGGTCTTCGTGGAGACCCTGTTCGCCTGGCCCGGCATCGGCCGGCTGCTGTACGACGCGCTCACCGCCCGCGACCTGCCGCTGGTGCAAGGCGGGGTGCTGGTGGTGGCGGTCGCGTTCGTCGGCGTCAACGTCCTGGTGGACGCGGCGCACGCGGCGATCGACCCCCGGGTGAGGATCTGACGTGTCGACTCCGTGGCTCAGACGCAACCTCGGCCTGGCCGTGCCCGGCACCCTCGCCGTGCTGATCGTCCTGCTCGCCCTCGCCGCCCCGCTGGTCGCGCCGTACGACCCGGCCGCCGGACGGCTCGCGGACCGGCTGCTCGACCCCGGCAGCCCCGGCCACCCGCTCGGTACCGACGGGCAGGGCCGCGACCTGCTGAGCCGGCTGATCTGGGCCGGGCGCGCCTCGCTCACCGGCGGGCTCGTGCCGGTCACCGTCGCGACCGTCGCCGGCACGCTGCTCGGCATCACGGCCGGGCTCGGGGGCCGCCTCACCGAGCAGGCGCTGCTGCGCGCGCTGGACGTGCTCTACGCCTTCCCCGGTGTGCTGCTGGCGATCGCCGTCGCCTCGCTGCTCACCCCCGGCCTGGGCGCGACCGTGCTCGCGCTGTCCGTGGTGCTCACCCCCGCGGTCGCCCGGGTCGCCTTCACCGAGGCCCGGCGGATCCGCACCTCCGAGTACCTGGAGGCCGCCCGGGTCAGCGGCGCGGGCCGGGGCGCGCTGGTGCTGCGCCAGGTCGCCCCCGTGGTGGCGCCGGTGGTGCTGGTGTACGCCTCCTCGCTGGTGGGGCTGGCCGTCGTGTACGCCGCCGGGCTGTCCTTCCTCGGGCTCGGCGTCGCACCGCCGACCGCCGAGTGGGGCGCGATGCTGGACGAGCTGCGGCCCGCGCTGCTCACCCACCCGTGGGTGGCGGTGCTGCCGGCCCTCGTCATCCTCGCCGTCTCGGTGGTGTTCAACACCCTCGGCGAGGCGCTGCGCACCCGCGTCGGCGACGGCGCCGCCCGCCTGCCGCGGGCCGTCCCGGCGGCGACGCGACGAGCCGCGGAGCAGGTGGTCCGGTGAGCGCGCTGCTGGAGGTCGACGGCCTGTCCGTCGGGTACCCGGGAGGCGTCCGGGCCGTCGACGGGGTCTCCCTCGCCGTGCCGGCCGGCGGCGCCCTGGTGCTGCTCGGCGAGTCCGGCAGCGGCAAGACCACCGTCGCCCGTACGGTGCTCGGGCTGCCCGGGCGCGGCGCCGCCGTCACCGGGGCCGTCCGCCTCGCCGGGACGGACCTGCGGGCCCTCGACGAGCGCGCCCTGTGCGACGTCCGCGGCCGGCGGATCGGCTACGTGCCGCAGGACCCGGGCGCCTCGCTCGACCCGCTGCGCCGGATCGGCCCGCAGATCGCCGAGGTGCTGCGCCGGCACGGGAGCGCCACCGGTCGACGGGCCGCCCGCGCCGCCGTCCCCGGGCTGCTCGCCACCGCCGGCGTCCCGGATCCGGAGCGGGTCGCCCGGGCGTACCCGCACGAGCTGTCCGGCGGCCTGCGCCAGCGCGCCGCGATCGCCCTCGCGATCTGCTGCGGCCCGGAGCTGCTGATCGCCGACGAGCCGACCACGGCGCTGGACGCCCTGGTCCGCGGCCGGATCCTGGACCTCTTCGGGGCCCTGCGCGCCGACTGCGGCATCGCCCTGCTGCTGGTCACCCACGACCTGGCGGTGGCCCGGCGGATCGGCGGCACGGTGGCCGTGATGCGGGCCGGCCGGGTCGTCGAGGTCGGCCCGGCCGAGCGGGTGCTCCACCGGCCCGACCACGCCTTCACCGCCGCCCTGGTGGCCGCCGAACCGGGAGCCCGCCGGTGAACCACGACGCCTCGGCTCCCCTGCTCGCCCTGGACGGCGTCGGCAAGCGCTACGGCGACCGGACGGCCCTGCAGGGCGTCAGCCTCGCCGTCGCCCCCGGCGAGACCGTCGGCCTGGTCGGCGAGTCCGGTTCCGGGAAGTCCACGCTGGCCCGCCTCGCGCTCGGCCTGCTCGCCCCGGACTCCGGCACCGTCCGCTTCGCCGGCCGCGACCCGTACCGGCTGCGCGGCCGGGCCGACCGCGCGCTGCGGGGGCGGCTGCAGTTCGTCCCGCAGCACCCGCGCGGCTCGCTCAACCCGGCGCTGCGGGCCGGGGAGGCGGTCGGCTTCGCGCTGCGGCTTCACGGCACGCCGCGCGCCGAGCGTGCCGCGGCCGTCGCCCGGCTGTTCGCGCAGGTCGGCCTGGAGCCCGCGCTCGCCGCCCGCTACCCGCGCGAGCTGTCCGGCGGGCAGCTGCAGCGGGTGGCCGTCGCCCGCGCCCTGGCGACCGGGCCCGACCTGCTGGTCTGCGACGAGCCGACCTCCGCCCTGGACCGCGCCGCGCAGGCCCGCCTGCTCGACCTGCTCACCGAGCTGCGCGAACGCACCGGCCTGGCCTACCTGTTCATCTCCCACGACCTCGCCGTCGTGCGCCGCCTCGCCCACCGGGTGCTGGTGCTGCGGCACGGCCGGGTGGTCGAGGAGGGCCCCGCCGACCGGCTCTGGGACTCCCCCGCGCACCCGTACACCCGGGCCCTGCTGGACGCCGCCACCGGCGCCGCCCCGCCCGCACCCGGGCTCCCCCGCACGACGAACCACCGGACCACCGACCACATCTGACGAGGAACCACCATGACGCGCACCGCCCGTACCCGCTCCAGAGCCGTCGCCCTGCCGGCCGCCGCCGTCCTGCTCGCCGCGGCGGCCGGCTGCGCCGGGCCCGGCGGCGGCTCCGGCGACGGCTCCACCGGGGCGGGCGGCGGCACCGGCCGCGGCGGGACCCTGGTCATCGGCGCCACCGGCAAGCTGCCAAACACCGACACCGTGATCGGCGGCGCGGGCTTCGAGGGCAAGCGGCTGGTCTCCTTCCAGCTGTACGAGGGCCTCACCCGCTACGAGCTGCTGAAGGACACCGACAAGCCGCCGGCGGTCACCGGCGCCCTCGCCACCGACTGGCAGGTCGCGGCCGACCGCAGGACCTGGACCTTCACCCTCCGCAAGGGCGTGAAGTTCCAGGACGGCACCCCCTTCGACGCCGACGCCGTGGTCTTCAACCTGGCGCGCTACCTCGACAAGGGCAGCCCCGAGTACACCGACGCCCTCGGCGCCGCCGCCGCGGAGTACGCGGGCGACATCGCCTCCTACCGCAAGACCGACGCCGACCACGTGGAACTGGTCACCAAGGAGCCCAACGGCCACTTCCCGGAGGACCTCGCGCACGTCCTGATCGCCAGCCCCACCGCCGTCCGCAGGACCGGCTCGGCGGACTTCGCCCGGCACCCGGTCGGCACCGGCCCGTTCTCCTTCGTCTCGCAGACCGAGGGCCAGCAGATCGAGCTCGCCGCCAACAAGGACTACTGGCGCGGCGCCCCCAGGCTCGACCGGCTCGTGATCAAGGCCCTGCCGGACGCCGCCGCCCGCACCGCGGCCCTGCGCTCCGGCGGCGCGAACTGGATCGAGTACCCGAATCCGGACGACATCGACAGCCTGAAGGCCGACGGCGTCACCATCGCCACCAACAGCTACGACCACCTGTGGTACTGGATCCTGGACACCTCCAAGGCCCCCTGGAACGACCCGCGGGTGCGCCGGGCCGCCAACTACGCCATCGACCGCCGGGCCATCGCCGAGAAGCTGCTGCACGGCACCGCCGACCCCGCCTACCAGGCCGCGCCGCGCGCCACCGCCGCCTACGACCCGGCCGGCGACGCCTACTCCCACGACCCGGCCAGGGCCCGGCAGTTGCTGGCCGAGGCCGGCGTCCCGAACGGGTTCACCACCTCCGTCACCGTGCCCACCGGCGGCAGCGGCAACCTGCTGCCGGTGCCGATCGCCGAGGCCCTCCAGCGGGACCTCGCCGCCGTCGGCATCAAGGTCGACCTGCGCACCACCGACTGGACCACCCTGATCGGCGCCGAGGCCAAGGGCCAGGTGGCGCTCGGTTCCGATGCCGTCGCCCAGTCCACCACGCTGTTCCAGTCCGAGGCGCTGCTGCCGCTGTTCATCGGCTCCACGAGCCCGTTCTGGACCGGCCACTACGCGAACCCGCAGGTCGACCAGCTGCTCAGCGCCTCCGCCGCCGACGCCGACCAGGCCGCCCGGCAGGCCGGGTACCGCAAGGCCCTCGCGCTCGTCACCCAGGACGCGCCCTGGCTGTTCGTGGTCAACGACCGCAATCCGCGGGCCCTTTCGCCGAAGGTCCACGGACTCGTCCAACCGCAGTCCTGGTTCCTCGACCTGACCACCGTCTGGGTCGGCTGAGCCCCGCCCCCGAGTCCCACAGAACGGAAACCCGCCCGATGACCAGCCCGCACCCGCCGCACCACCACACCGAGACCGAGCCGCCCAAGTGGGGCATCACCCTGCCCCTGCCGGGCCTGACCATCGACCGGCACCGCTTCCTGGTCGAGCGCCTGCCCGACCTCGGCTACACCGACGTGTGGAGCGCCGAGGGCGGCGGCACCGACGCCTTCACCCCGCTGGCCGCCACCGCGGCGTGGTCCCCCTCGCTGCGGATCGCCACCGGCATCGTCCCGGTGCACACCCGCGGCCCGGCGGTGCTCGCCCAGACCGCCGCGACGCTCGCCCAACTGGCGCCCGGCCGGGTCCTGTTGGGCATCGGAGCGTCCGTCCCCGCGCACGTCACCGACATCAACGGCATCCCCTTCGACGAGCCGTTCAAGCGCACCCGGGACGTGCTGCGCTTCGTCACCCGGGCACTGCGCGGCGAGTACGTCACCGGCGGGTTCGACACCTTCGACATCACCGGCTACCGGCTGCCGCACCCGCCGGCCGAACCGGTCAAGGTGATCCTGGGCGCGCTGCGGCCGAACATGCTCAGGCTCGGCTTCACCGAGGGGGACGGCGCCATCACCAACCTGCTGTTCCCGCACGACGTGCCGAAGATCCTGGACACCGTCGGCCCGCAGCCGCCCGGCAAGGAACTCGTGGTCAAGGTCTTCGTCTGCCCCACCGAGGACACCGACTACGCCCACCGCGCCACCCGGCCGTTCCTGGCCTGGATCCTCAACCGCGAGCCGTACCGGAAGTTCCACGAGTGGCTGGGCCACGGCGAGTTGCTCGCCGAGACGCACCGCCTCTGGGCCTCGGGGGACCCTGAGGGCGCCCAGAAGGCCCTGCCGGACGAGGTCGTCGACGGGCTCTTCGTCAGCGGCTCCCCGGAGGAGTGCCGCGAGCGCATCCTGGCCTACCACCGCCCGGGCGTCACCACCATCCAGCTGTACGTCTCGCTGCCGCCCGAGGTGTTCGTCAGCCGGGCCAAGCTGCTGGACACCCTGGCCCGGCTCGGCCCGGCCGCCCGCTGACCGCTGACCGCTGACCCGCCCCTCCCCCGTCCCGCCCGACTTCCCGTCCACCTTCCCGTCCGAGTTCCCCCGAGGAGAGCCCGTGCCCCTGGAGATCCGCGGCGGGGTCCGCGCCGCCCCCGTCCCCGGCAGCACCCCGCAGGAGCGCCAGGCCCTGCGCTGGGCCCCCGACGGCCGCGACCGCACCGCCGACCCCGCGTACGTCGCCCGCACCGCGCGCGAGAACGAGGAGGACGGACTGGACAGCGCCCTGGTGGTGCAGTCCAGTTCGTGGCCCGACCCCTGGCTGGTGGCCTCCTGGGCGCTGGCCGCCACCAGCCGGCTGCGCGTCGCCGTCGCCCACCGGGTCGGCACCACCGCGCCCACCGTGGCCGCCCGCACCCTGGCGACCCTGGACCGCCTCTCCGGCGGACGGGCGGCGGCGCACGTCATCATCGGCTCCAGCGACCGCGACACCGCCCGCGACGGCGACGTCCTCGACAAGGCCGGGCGCTACCGCCGGGCCGAGGAGTACCTCGACCTGTTCACCCGCTACCTGGCCGCCGACCGCGACATCGACCACGAGGGCGAGTTCTACACGGTGGCGGCCGCCCGTCCCGGCCTGCGTCCCGGACCGGGCGGCGAGCTGCTCTCCTTCGGCGGCTCCTCACCGCAGGGCCTCTCCCTCGCGGCCCGGTACGCGCAGGTGTACGCCGTCGGCCCGCTGCCGCTGCCCGACACCCGGCGGCGGATCGCCGAGGCCCGCGCCGCGGCCGCCGTCCACGGCCGTTCGCTGCGGATCTGGCGGCACGTCACCGTCGTCCTCGCCGAGACCGACGAGGAGGCCCGCGACCGCGTCCGCCGACTGCGCCGGGACGCCCTGCGCCTCACCTCCGGCGGCGCCGGCGGCCGCTGGCGCGAGGCCGTCCAGCTCGACCGCGACCGCGAGCGCGGCCGCTCCGACCCCGACCACGGCGACGAGCAGGTGGCCGCCTACATCCGCCGCTCCCTCACCGCCGCCTACGCGGGCTCCCCGGCCACCGTCGCGGCCCGCATCGGGCTGCTCCGCTCGGCGGGCGTGGACATCGTCCAGCTCGACCTCTCCGTGGAGACCGATCACGACCGGGAGCTGCGCCGCGCCCTCGTCCGCCACCTGCGCGCCGGGCTCGGCACCCCGGCCGACCGCCGCGACTGGTGAACCGCACCGACCGCCCGTGCCGCGCGCCCGAGGGCGTCAGCCGTACAGCGCCACCCGGGGCTGGATGGTGCCCGGCGAGGCCTTCAGCACGGTGATCCGGTAGTGCTGGGTCAGAGTGTGGTGGCTGTGCAGGACCAGCTTCGCCGACGTCAGGGTGGTGAACAGCGTGCCGGTCTGGCTGCCCAGCGGCACCGTCCTCCAGTGGCCGCCGCTCAGCACCTCCAGCTTGACGTTCGCCGGGGTGAGGAAGGGACCGTCGTCCGGCGACTCGACGAGGATCTGCGGGGCGACGGTCTGGTCCGCCGCCGTCGGGTTGCGGTAGGTGACGGTGATCCGGTGCGGCGCGTGGTCGGACGGCAGCGGGCGGCTCGGCAGGTCGACGAAGGACGTCGGCACGGCGACCGCCACCGCCTGCGGGGCGGAGGCGGCGGAGACTGCGGAGGCTGCGGGGGCAGCGGCGGCCGGGGCCGCGGCGGCGACCGCCGGCGAGGGCAGCGCGAACCCGGCGGCCGGCAGGGCGGCGAGGGCGGTCAGGGCCAGGGCCCGGCCGAGGAGCTTCCTGGTCGGCATGGCGGCCTCCTTCGATCGTTCTCGGCTCCCCCGGACGTCCGCCGGTGGCCGGATCTACCCGTCCACCCTGCACTCCGACGGCCCAACGCGCATCCGCGCCGGAACGGGCCGCCCGCCCGGGCCCGCCCCGCGAGGTCCGGGAGCCGCCCGGTGCCGGGGCGCCGACAATGGCGGTAGGGGTCCGTAGCCGGCGGGGGCCGGATCCGTCGAACGGCCCGGCCCCGGGCCATCCCCACCGAAGGGTGTGAGCCGCCATGACCACCACCGTCGCCGCTTACGCCGCACCCGCCGCCAGGGCCCGGCTGGCGCGCACGACCGTCACCCGCCGCGCGGTCGGTGAGCACGACGTCCTGATCGACATCGCCTTCGTCGGCATCTGCCACTCCGACATCCACCAGGTCCGCGAGGGCTGGGGCACCGCGATCTTCCCGATGGTGCCCGGCCACGAGATCGCCGGCGTCGTCGCCGCCCGGGGCCCCGGCGTGGCGGCGTTCGCCGTCGGCGACCGGGTCGGCGTCGGCTGCATGGTCGACTCCTGCCGGGTGTGCCCGAACTGCCGGGCCGGCCTGGAGCAGTACTGCTCCGACGGCCCGGTGTGGACGTACAACGCCGTCGGCCGCGACGGGCAGCCCACCTACGGGGGCTACTCGCAGAAGATCGTCGTCGACGAGAACTACGTCGTGCGCATCCCGGACGCCCTGCCGCTGGACGTGGCCGCCCCGCTGCTGTGCGCCGGCATCACCACCTACTCCCCGCTGCGGCACTGGCACGCCGGCCCGGGCCGGACGGTCGCCGTCGTCGGCCTCGGCGGCCTCGGCCACCTGGGCGTGCAGCTCGCGCACGCGCTCGGCGCCCGGGTCACCGTGCTGTCCCAGTCCCTGCGCAAGAAGGACGACGGCCTGCGGCTGGGCGCCGACCACTACCACGCCACCGCCGACCCGGCGACCTTCGAGGAGCTCGCGGGCGCCTTCGACCTCGTCCTCAACACGGTCTCCGCGCCGCTCGACTTCGGCGCCTACTTCGCCCTGCTGCGCACCGACGGCGCGCTGGTCAACCTCGGCCTGCCCGAGGACCCGGTGCACCTCGAACTCCAGTCCCTGAACGGCAACCGCCGCAGTCTGAGCAGCTCGGGCCTCGGCGGCATCGCCGAGACCCAGGAGATGCTGGACTTCTGCGCCGAGCACGGCGTGGCGGCCGAGATCGAGACGATCCGCGCGGACCAGGCCGACGAGGCCTACGAACGGGTCCTGCGCAGCGACGTCCGCTACCGCTTCGTCATCGACACCGCGACCCTCTGACGCCGCGACCCTCTGACGCCGCGTGCGCCGCCGGGAGCGGTGGCCGGGCGCGACCGCCGGGGCGACCCTGGAGGAGGCAGTCGACTGCCCCTGCACCGAGCCGAGGAGGCCGCCCCGTGAAGTTCATCCAGATCATCGAGTACCGGACGAGTCGCATCGACGAGTTCACCGCCCTGCTCGACAGCTGGGTCGAGGAGAATGCCGGCCACCGTCTGGCGGCCCGGGCCGTGCAGACCCGTGACCGCGACGGCCAGGACGTGTACCTGGACATCGTGGAGTTCCCCTCCCACGAGGTGGCGATGGAGAACTCCGCCCGCCCGGAGACCGCCGCGTTCGCGACCCGGGTCGCGGCGCTGTGCGACGGCCCGCCGACCTTCCGCAACCTCGACGTGCTGAACGAGCGGACCTTCCAGGACTGAGCCCCCCGCCCCGCGCACCCGCCGGAGGCCCCCGGCCGGGCGGCCGCCCGCCCGGCCGGTAGATTCGCTCCCCCGCCACCGACCGAGGGAGCGCCCGTGCCCGACCGTCCCAGCCTGCTGTACGTGACCGATCTGGCCTACCCGGCCCGGGGCCGCCGCTACGGCGACGAGGACGTCCTGCTCACCTCCCGGCTGCGGGAGTGGTTCGACCTCGCCCTGTGCCACCCGCTCGACGCCCGGGCCCTGATGGGGCGCTTCGACGCGGTCGTCGTGCGCAACAGCGGGCCGGTGCTGCACTACCGCGAGGAGTACGCCCGCTTCCGCGCCGAGGCCGTGGCCGCCGGCGTCCGGGTGTACAACCCGCTGACCGGCCGCGGCGACATGGCCGGCAAGCGCTATCTGCTCGACCTCACCGAGGCCGGCCTCCCGGTCATCCCCACCGTCGACCGGCCGCAGGACCTCGACCGGCTGCCCGTCGCCGACCGCTACGCGGTGAAGCCCGAGGAGGGCGCCGACAGCATAGGTCTGCGCTTCCTCGGCCGCGAGGAGCTGGACGGCCTCGCATGGGGCGGGCTGCTGGTCCAGCCGCGGATCGACTTCCGCTACGAGGTCTCCTTCTACTTCGTGGACGACGCCTTCCAGTACGCCCTCCACGCGCCCGACCCGGACCGCCGCTGGGTGCTGGAGCCGTACGAGCCGAGCGCGGCCGACCTCGACTTCGCCCGGCGCTTCGTGGACTGGAACACCCTCGACCACGGGATCCAGCGGGTGGACGCCTGCCGGGCGCCGGACGGGCGCCTGCTGCTGGTCGAGCTGGAGGACCTCAACCCCTACCTGTCGCTCGACCTGGTGCCCGAGGAGACCCGGGAGCGCTTCGTCCGGGCGATGGCGGACTCGCTGCACCGCTTCCTCGGCCACCCGGCCGGCTGACCGGCTGTCCGACCGGCCGACCGGCGCTGCGCCACCCGCCCGGGGCCCCACTGCTCGGGCCTCACTGCTTGGGGACGCCCCCGACGAAGTCCTTCAGCGCGTCCATCCGGGTCCGCCGGCCGGGCGGGTAGCGGCGCAGGGCGCGCTCGGCCCGGCGCGAGCCCGGCCGGTAGCGCCAGCGGGCCCACGGCGACTCGGGTTTGGCCAGGCGCAGGCAGGCGACCAGCGACACCAGGGGCACCAGCAGCCCGATCACCCCGGTGGCCGTCTTGCCCTTGAGGATCGCCCCGACGGAGAACATCAGGTCGACCAGCAGCAGCGCGGCGAAGGCCACGTTGGCGGCGGTGCCCCGGCCGGTGTCGGAGAACGGGTTGAACCCGGCCACCAGCAGCAGTCCGACCGCCACCGCGAGGAACGCCGCGTCGACGGACTTGCGGCCCTCGCGGCTCCAGTAGACGTCCTCCAGGTGCAGCCACAGGGCGTACTCGTCGAGGGTGAGTGCGGCGCCGGCACCGAACAGCACGGCCAGGATCTGCGCCCCGGGGGTGTCCGGGCGGTAGGCGAACTCCATCGCGCCGGCCACCAGCATCGCGATGATCCCGTACACCTGGTGGTGCACGTGGGTGCCGCCGACCTCGACGTTGCGGAAGGGGCCGCGGCCCGCCCGGATCAGCCGGGTGATCACGCGGGTGCCCACGAAGGTGACGACGAACGCGCCGACCATCCACAGGCCGATGCCGTGGTTGGGCACGGTGATGACCACCTCGACCTCGGGGTCCGCGGTGCGCACGGTCGTGGTGTCCCGTCAGGCGCCGTGCGCGGGCGGCGCACCGGGCCGGGAGTGGGTTCCGGACCACCGGCCCCCGCACCGCCGCGGTCTGCTCTCCTCCGGCACCACGCACCTCCGCACCAGGCCGAACCGCTCCGTGCCGCCCGCCCTCACCGGGGGCGAGGGGCCTCCGTGCTCAGCGTATCCGGGTTCGGCGGACGGAGCCGGGCGAGCCCTCCGCGCGACCGCCGCCCCGCACGACCGCCGCCCCGGAGGCGGTCCCCCGGGGCGGCGGTGCGCACGCGCCGTCAGCAGATCCGCGGCAGCTGTTCGCCCATCGGCAGGTCCACCACCCGGGTGCCGCCGAAGCCCGTCCGGGCGACGACCATGCCGGGGTGGTCCTCGACGCACTCGCCGATCACCACCGCCTCTGCGCCGAGCGGGTGGGCCCGCATCGCGGCGAGGACGGCGTCCGCCTCCCGGCGCGGCACGAAGGCGACGAGCTTGCCCTCGTTGGCGACGTACATCGGGTCCAGGCCGAGCAGGGCGCAGGCGTTGGCCACCGCGTCCGGGACGGGGACGGCCCGCTCGCTGAGCGTCACCCCCACCCCGGCGGCGGCCGCGATCTCGTTGAGCGCCGCGGCCAGCCCGCCCCGGGTGGGGTCGCGCAGCACGTGCAGGTCGGGGGTGACGGCGAGCATCGCCTCGACCAGGCCGCCGAGCGCGGCGCAGTCGCTGCGCACCTCGACGCCGAACTCCAGGCCCTCGCGGACACTCATGATCGCGACGCCGTGCAGTCCGATCGGCCCGCTGACGATCACCACGTCGCCGGGGACGGCCCGCTGCGGCCGGATGTCGACCCCGGCGGGCACCAGGCCGATCCCGGCGGTGTTCAGGTAGACGCCGTCGCCGCGCCCGGCCTCGACCACCTTGGTGTCCCCGGTGACCACCTCGACCCCGGCCGTCCGGGCCGCGGCGCCGAGCGCCCGGGCCACCCGGTCGACCACGGGCATCTCCACGCCCTCCTCCAGGATGAACCCGCAGGAGAGGTAGGCCGGCCGGGCGCCGCTCATCGCCAGGTCGTTGACCGTCCCGTTGACGGCGAGGTCGCCGATGCTGCCGCCCGGGAAGAACAGCGGCCGCACGACGTAGGAGTCGGTGGAGAAGGCGAGCCGGGCGCCGCCGAGTTCCAGGACGGCGGAGTCGGCGAGCCCGGCGAGGGCCGGCCCGCCGAAGGCCGGGGCGAAGAGGTGCTCCACCAGTTCGGCGGACATCGCCCCGCCGCCGCCGTGTCCCATCACCACCCGGGGGTGGTCGCGCAGCGGCAGCGGGCAGCTCCAGCCGGAGAAGTCGGGCGCGGGCGAGGCCTCGGGGGCCGCGCCGGTGAGGGTCTCGGTGTCAGCCAACGGTGCTCACCGCCTCCGCGGCGACCGGCGTGCTCAGCCGCCGGTAGAGGTAGTACGCCGCGCAGGCCCCTTCGCTGGAGACCATGGTGGCGCCGAGCGGGGTGCGCGGGGTGCACAGCGTGCCGAAGGCCTCGCACTGGTGCGGCTTCAGCAGGCCCTGCAGCACCTCGCCGCTGCGGCACGCGGCGGGTTCGCGGGTGCTGATCCCCGCGACGTCGAAGCGGTGTTCGGCGTCGTGGTCGCGGTAGCGCGGCGAGAGCCGCCAGCCGCTGAGCGGGATCACGCCGATGCCCCGCCAGGCGCGGTCGGTCACCTCGAAGACGTCCTCCAGCATGGCGCGCGCCGCCGGGTTGCCCTCCGGCCGGACGGCCCGCTGGTAGGCGTTGTCGACGCTGTGCTCGCCGCGCTCCAACTGCCGTACGGTGCGCCGGATCCCCTCCAGGATGTCCAGCGGTTCGAAGCCGGTGACCACGATCGGCACCCGGTGCCGTTCGGCGAGCGCCGGGTACTCGTCGGTTCCCATGACGCTGCACACGTGCCCGGCGGCGAGGAAGCCCTGGACCCGGCAGTCCGGCGATTCCATGATGGCGTCGATCGCCGGGGGCACCCGGACGTGCGAGACCAGCATGCTGAAGTTCCGCAGGCCCTGCTTGCGGGCGAGGTGGACGGCCATGGCGTTCGGCGGTGCGGTCGTCTCGAAGCCGATGCCGAAGAAGACGACCTCCCGGTCCGGGTTCTCCCGTGCGATCCGCAGTGCGTCCAGCGGCGAGTACACCACCCGGACGTCGCCGCCCTCGCCGCGGACCCGGAACAGGTCGCGGTCGGTGCCGGGCACCCGCAGCATGTCCCCGAAGGAGCAGAAGACGACCTCGGGCCGGGCGGCGATCGCCAGTGCGCGGTCGATCACCTCCAGCGGGGTGACGCACACCGGGCACCCCGGCCCGTGGATCAACTCCACTTCTTCGGGCAGGAGTTGGTCGATGGCATGCCGGATGATGCTGTGCGTCTGGCCGCCGCACACCTCCATCAGCGCCCACGGCCGGGTGACCGTGGCCCTGATGTCCGCGAGCAGGCCCTCAGCCAGCTCCGGGTTCCGGAACTCCTCCAGGTACTTCACCGTCCGGCCTCCTCAGCCGCTCGTGCCGCGTCGGGCCCGCCCGCCGCCGGCCGCTCCCCGGGCGCCTGCCACTGCCCCGCCGCCTCCCACGGGTCGCCGAACTCCTCCTGCAGCAGCCCGAGTTCCTCGAACAGCGCGAGGGTGCGCCGGGCGGACTCCTCGTCCAGCCGCTGCAGCGCGAAGCCCACGTGGACGATCGCGTAGTCGCCCACCGCCAGGTCGGGCAGGTACTCCAGGCACACGTCCTTGACCACCCCGCCGAAGTCCATGACCGCCATCCGGGTCCCGTCGCGTTCGCCGATCTCCGTCACCCTGCCGGGCACTGCCAGGCACATCCGCTCTCACTCCTCCCTGGCGGCCGCCGCGCGGGCGGCCACCATCAGCTGGCCGAGCGCCAGTCCTCCGTCGTTGGGCGGCACCCGGCGGTGCCGCAGCACGGTGAAGCCGTCCTCGCCGAGGCCGCGCGCGCAGGCCGAGGAGAGCACGGCGTTGGCGAAGACGCCGCCGCTGAGCGCCACCGTGGTCGTGCCGTACCGCTCCCGGGCGGCCGCGCAGATCCGCCGGCACAGCTCGGCCACCGCGGTGTGGAAGCGCGCGGCGACCAGTCCGGCGGGCCGGCCGGCGACCACGTCCGCCACCACCGCGGCCAGCACCGGCCCGGGGTCGGCGGTCCAGCCGTCCGCCCCGGCGAGCAGCCCGAACCGGTAGCCCGGAGCAGGTCCGAACTCCGCGGCCGCGGCCTCCAGTTCGATCGCCGCCTGGGCCTCGTACCCGGCCCGCTGGCAGATCCCGGCGAGCGAGGAGACCGCGTCGAAGAGCCGGCCCATGCCGGAGCTCGGCGCGGTGTTCAGCCCGCGTTCCAACTGCCGTTCCAGCAATCGGAGTTCCTCCGGCAGGCAGGCCAGGACCGGCGGCAGTCCGGCGGTCCAGGGCAGCCCGGCGGCCCGCAGGTGCGCCAGCGCCGTCCGGTACGGGCGCTCGACCGCCGCGTCCCCGCCGGGCAGCGGCACGTAGGCGAGGTGGGCGAGCCGGCGGAAGCCGTCGTAGTCGGCCAGCAGCACCTCGCTGCCCCAGACCGCGCCGTCCTCGCCGTAGCCGGTGCCGTCGAAGGCCAGGCCGAGCACCGGCCGGCTGCCGTCCAGCCCGTGCTCGGCCATCACGGCGGCGATGTGCGCGTGGTGGTGCTGCACCCGGTGCACCGGCCGTCCGGCGGCGGTCCGCTCGGCGTGCCGGACCGAACGGTAGCCGGGGTGCCGGTCGGCGACCAGCAGTTCGGGCCGCACTCCGCTGACCGTGCCGAGCTGCTCGACGGCGTTGTCGAAGGCGCGCAGCGTGGCCAGGTCGTCCATGTCCCCGATGTGGCCGGACAGCCAGGCGTAGCCGTCGCGGGCCAGTGCGAAGGTGTTCTTCAGGTCGCCGCCGACCGCCAGCACCGGGCGGACGGGCACCGGCAGGGGCAGCGGCAGCGGGGCGTACCCGCGCGAGCGGCGCAGCGGCAGCTGCTCGCCGTCCACCACCCGCACCACCGAGTCCTCGCAGGGCACGTGGATCGGCCGGTCGTGGGTGAGCCAGCCGTCGACGAGCGGGGCGAGCTTCTCCAGCGCCTCCCGGTCGTCGGTGACGATCGGCTCGCCGGAGAGGTTGGCGCTGGTCATCACCAGCAGGTCCGGGCCGGGCGCGGCGAGCAGCAGGTGGTGCAGCGGCGTGTACGGGAGCATCACCCCGAGGTCGGGGCTGCGCGGGGCCACCGCCTCGAACCCGGGTGTCACCGTGCCGGTGCGGCGCAGCAGGACGATCGGCCGGACCGCGCCGGTGAGCAGTTCCCGCTCGACGGGGCCGAGCGGCAGCAGGCCCTCGACGGTGGCGAGGTCACGGGCCATCAGCGCGAAGGGCTTGTCGCCGCGCCGCTTGCGCCGCCGTAGCAGGGCGACCGCCGCGGGGTCGCGCGCGTCGCAGGCCAGGTGGTAGCCGCCGATGCCCTTGACGGCGAGGACCGCCCCGGCGGCGAGCAGCCGGCGGGCCTCGGTGAGGGCGTCCTCGTCGGCGAGGTCGGCGTGGCCGGTCACGGTCAGCGCGAGTCTCGGCCCGCAGGCGTGGCAGGCGACCGGCTGGGCGTGGAAGCGGCGGTCGGCCGGGTCGGCGTACTCCCGGGCGCAGTCCGCGCACATCGGGAAGCCGGCCATGGTGGTGTTGGCGCGGTCGTACGGCAGGCCGGTGACGATGGTGTGCCGGGGGCCGCAGTTGGTGCAGCTGATGAACGGGTGCCGGTGGCGGCGGTCGGCCGGGTCGGCGAGTTCGGCGAGGCAGTCGGCGCAGACGGCGACGTCGGGCGGGATCAGCGTGGCCCGGGGCCCGTCGGTGCGGGACGGGGTGATGGCGAAGCCCGTCGCGCCGGTGACGGCCAGTGGGGTGTGCTCGACGGAGGCCACGTACGCGAGCGGCGGCGCGTCGCCGGCCACGCGTCGGCAGAACGCCTCGACCGCAGCGCGGTCGCCCTCGACCTCGGCGAGCACGCCCTCGCCGGTGTTGGTGACGCTGCCGGCCAGGCCGAGTTCACCGGCCAGGGTGAAGACGAAGGGCCGGAAGCCGACCCCTTGGACGAGGCCGCGGACGGCGACCCGGCGTCGCTCGCGGTCGAGTTCCGGGTGACCGGCCGTCACGGGGTCTCCCCGACCACCGCGGGCCCGTGTCCGTGTTCGTGCCGGTGTCCGTCCCCGTGCTCAGGCCTTCCCCCGTCCCCGTGGTCGTGCCCGTGCCCGTGCGGCGCGGCCGACATCACCGGCCGGTGCGGCTCGGCCCCCTCCAGCACCGCCAGCGCGCGCTCCAGCAGCGCCCCGACGCCGTCCCCGGTGCGCGCCGAGGTGTGCACCACCTCCACCCCGGGATTGACCCGGCGGACGTTCGCCGTGAACGCGGCCTCGTCGAACTCGGCCGCCGCGGCGAGGTCGGCCTTCGTCACCAGGACGAGGTTGGCCAGCCCGAAGGCGGTCGGGTACTTGAGCGGCTTGTCCTCGCCCTCGGTCACCGAGGCCAGCACCACCCGCAGGGACTCACCGAGGTCGTAGGAGGCCGGACACACCAGGTTGCCGACGTTCTCCACGAAGAGCAGCCGGCACTCCTGCGGCAGCCAGCCGTCCAGGTGCCCGGCGAGCATCCGCGCCTCCAGGTGGCAGAGCCCGTCGGTGAGCACCTGCTTGACCGGCGCGCCCGAACGGGCCAGCCGCCGCGCGTCGTTCTCGGTGGCGAGGTCGGCGGTCAGGGCGGCGACCGGTACCCCGCGCCGCCGGGCCAGCCCCAGCTCGGCCTCCAGCAGGGCGGTCTTGCCGCTGCCGGGGCTGGACAGCAGGTTCACCGCGACCGTGCCCCGGGCGGCCAGTGCCGCCCGCAGCTCGCGGGCGCTGTCGTCGTTGCGGGCGAGGACCGCCTGACGGAGGTCGACCGTGCGGCACATCGGCATCAGCCTTTCTGTTCGGCCGGGACGTCCGGGCGCTCGGCCCACTCGACGTCGAGGATCTGGAGCTCGCGCCCGGACAGCAGCTCGACGCCGCCGCCGGAGCAGCTCGGGCAGCAGAGGTCCGGCGGCATGCCGACGGCCCACTCGGTCTCGCAGGGCCGGCACCGGGCCCGCGCCGTGACCGGCTCGGTGTGCAGCACCGCGCCCTCCACCAGCGTTCCGGCGCAGGCCAGTTCGAAGCAGAAGTCGAGGGCCTGCGGGACGACGCCGGCCAGTTCGCCCACCCGCAGCCGTACCCGCGCCACCCCGGCGGCCCCGTGGTCGCGCGCGGCCGCGTCGACCTGCTCGACCACGGCGGCGGCGATCGACATCTCGTGCATGGGTCCCTTTCCCTCGGCGGGCGGCATCGGGCCCGACGACCGGGCGGGCCCCGATGCCGAGGCGCGCCCCATTACAAGGCGCGGTGGCGGCGACGGCTCGAAGCCGCGCCGCCACCGCTCCCGGGGCTGCACCGTTCGCAGCAATGCGCGGGTCACATCCGCGAGATCTGCAGGTACCGCTTGAGGTCCGGCAGGCTCTGCCAGACCAGTGCGCCGATCCCGGCCAGCAGGGCCAGGCAGAACAGTTTCCTCAGCATGGTGTTGTCTCCCTCTCCGGCTGCGTGGCCTCGTCCACGACCCGCAGGACCACTCGGACCGCCTCCTCGACGGCGGCGGCGACGGGCGCGCTCAGCCCGATGCCCTCCTCCAACGACGCCGGCTCGCAGCCGACCACCAGCACCCGACCGGGCGGCTCGCCGCCGGTCCCGGCCGCGAGCGTGGCCAGCAGGGCGAGCACGGCGTCCGGCCCCATCCGGTGCCCGTCCAGCAGCGGCGCCTCCAGCGGCTCGTCGGCCGCCTCGATGAGGTAGACCGTGCCGGGTGCCCCGCCGCGACAGGTGGCGTCCACCAGGACGGCGGTGCGGTAGCCGTCGAGCAGCCGGTACGCCAGGTCGACGCCGCGCACGCCCACGTCGACCACCTCGACGCCGTCCGGCAGCGGGTGCCCGGCGAGCCGCCGGACGGTCTCCACGCCGAACCCGTCGTCGCCGAGGAAGATGTTCCCCACCCCGGCGACCAGCACCTGACGGCTGTTCACGACCCCTCCGGCACGTCGTCGCCGTCCAGCGGGGTGACCTCGTCGGGCTGGAAGTAGCGGAACCGCCCCTGGGCCCGCCACAGGTCGGCGCCCGGGTCGTCCTCCACCGTCACGGCCAGGTGCACCGAGCCGTCGACGTCGTGCAGCACCGCCTCCACCACGCCGGTGCGCCCGTCCAGGAAGAGGTCCTGGGCGTCGGTGCGCCGTCGTCCGGGCCGCAGCACGACCCGGCTGCCGGCGCCGACGGCGTGGCCGCCGACCTGCACCCGGTCCCGCTCGGGGTCGACCGCCGGGTCGTTGCCCGGGTCCCACCAGGGCTGTTCCCCGTCGGCGGCGCCGCCGGTGAGGTCGCGCAGCCCGCGGATGGCGCCGTGCAGCCGCTCCAGCACCTCGGGCGGCATGGACTCCGCGAGGTCGATCACGGCCGCGGCCCGCTCGTCGGTGCCCCGGGCCTCCCGCTTCTCCTCCTCGGTCAGGGCGGCCGTCCGCAGCGCCAGGATCTCGTCGATCTCGGTGGCGTCGTACAGGGTGCCGAGGCTCTCCGGCGCGACCTTGGGGTGGTCCTCCAGGATGATCGGCGAGGACAGCACCACCCCGCGCTCGCCCGGCGGCCCGGCCAGGACCGGCCAGGTGTGCCGGCTGCGGCACCGTTCGACCTCGGCGCGGGCCCACTCGGGCGGGTCGGTGGCCGACACGAAGCGGCCCTGCTCCAGGCCCAGCAGCAGGTGGGCGGAGACCAGCGAGCGCGGCAGCGCCTCCTCGCGGCTCGCCCGTCGGGGCGGCATCCAGGCGGAGACGTTCTCGACCACCACCGTCAGCCGCTGGGCCCGGTACCGGCCGGGCAGTTCCTCGGCGGTCACCCGTACCAGGCCGTCGACCTGTTCGCGGCGGCGCACCAGCCGTCCGACGGCGGTGCCGTGCGCGCGCAGCAGCTCGGTCTCGCCGACGCCCGGCAGCCGGAACGCCCGCTCCACCCCGGCGCCGGTCAACTCCTCGGCCGGGAAGAGGAGTTCGATGCGTTCCTCGACGCCCTCGTCCCACTCCGTGAACACCCGGTCGGCCAGCTCCAGCCGCTCCACCGGCTCGAACCCGCCGGCGGCGGTCGCCTGTTCGACGGTCCGCCGCTGCACCCGCAGGAAGCGCAGCTCGACCGCCAGCCGGTCCCCGGCACGGGCCTCCATGACGCACTCGGTGCGCTGGTGCGAGTGCTCGCCGCCCTGCGCGGTGTACTCGGGCGGCACCAGGACCCCGAACTGCCAGCGCAGCCGGTTCTTGGCCGCCGAGGCGCGGTACGGGTAGAGCACGTAGCCCTCCAGCAGCACCGCGTCGGCGATCTGCCGGGCGGCCGCGAAGCCGCGCTCGATCCCGGGCGGGAAGGCGCTCACCGGGCCACCTCCTCGATCGCGGCCGCCGCGAGCAGTTCACGCACCGTCGCCTCCCAGGAGGGCAGGGCCCGCCGGGAGCGGTAGGCCAGCAACCGGTCCATCAGGTCGTCCGGCAGGCGCAGCCAGCCGCAGCCGGGGAAGTGCTGGTCGATGGCCTCGCGCCAGACCCGCACCGGCATCCGCACCGCGGCCTCCTTGTCCCAGGGCACCGGGGCGACCTGGAAGCCGCCGGGGCCGGCGAAGGCGGTGCCGGAGAAGAGCAGCAGCAGCGGCACCTCGCCGCCGTCGAGCGCCCGGAAGTAGCGGGCGGAGGCCACCTCCAGGTCGTAGCTGCACGGCACCACGAGGTCGGTCTCGGTCTCGCCGGTGAAGCCGGGCACCAGCAGCGGCACGGTGGCGAGTTGGATCGGGTTGAGCGTGTTCGCCCAGCGCTCCCGTTCACCGAAGAGGTCGGCCAGCCGCTCGCCCTCCGGCTCGGCGTACGACCGCCGGCCCGGTTCGATCCGCAGCTGGCAGCGGAGCGCCAGGGCGTGCACCCGGGTGTCGGCCGGCCCGGTGATCCGCAGCCGGAAGACCAGGGTCGGCACCGCCGCGTACGGGTCGGACCGCACGCCGGTGCAGGCGAAGGCGAGCGCCGTCACGCCGTCACCGCCGTGGGCAGCGGGCGGGCGCGGGCGGTCAACCGCTCGAAGAACGCGTCGAGTTCGGCCCGCGCCTCGGCGCCGCCGTCGAAGCCGTGCCAGCACCGCCGCAGCCGGCCGACCAGCTCGTAGCAGACGTCGATCGGCACCAGGAAGCACTCGACGCGGTGGTCGTGGCGGCGCAGCAGCAGGGCCTCCACGTCGGGCTCCAGGACGGCGGCCAGCCGGCTGCCGCCGAGGGCGCGCTCCCAGGCCTCCTCGTCCACCTCGCTCTCGGTGGCGCCGGCCGGGCCGGGGTAGAAGGCGAGCAGCCGGTCCAGCAGGGCGTTGCGGAACAGGAACGCGGTGCCGACCGGGATGCCCAGCACCGACCAGGCCCGCTCGTCCAAGCCGCCGTCCGGGTCGGCGAGGTAGCGGTCCGGCACGGTGCGGAAGCGGCCGCCGGCCGCGCCCGGCTGCTGGAACAGCAGGCCGCAGGCGGTGCAGGTGCAGGCCAGCGCCCGTTCCTCGACGTCCACCAGGTGGCGGTGGCCGGCCGGGATGTCCCGGCCGCAGAAGCCGCACTGCTCGGGCCGCGGCGGCGCCGGCTCGCGCAGCCGGTGCAGCAGGGCGGTCCCGTCGCGGGAGATCCGGCGGGTGTTCATCGCACCTCCGCGGCCTGCGGCGGGCGGGTGCCGATCTGCAGCAGCTTCGGGGCGCGCTCCAGCTCCACGGCCGTCACCTCGGGCGCGTGGCAGGCGAGGACGGCCTCGACGTCCCCTTCCGCGCAGCCGCAGCCGGAGGCGGTCCGGCGCAGCCGCAGGACACCGGTGCCCGGGTCGAAGCCGATCGGCTCGACCCGTTCGGGCAGGGCCGCGAGCGCCCGGTCGATCCGGGCACTGACGTCCTCCGGGTGCAGGTCGTGCAGGAGCAGCAGCCCGGCCACCGCCGGGTCGTCCAGCATCCGTTCCAGGGCGGGCGGGGGCAGCGCCGGGACGATCCTGGCCAGCCCCTCGCCGTAGAAGTCCATCAGGTCGCGGACCAGTTGCTCGCCCGCGCTCTCGGCCCCGCTGCCGGCCAGGGCGTCCAGGGCCTCCTGGATGCGCAGCCCGGTCTGCTCGGCCGTCATGCGGTGAGCCCGCTGAGGCCGGTGGGCACGTGCATGGTCTGGACGGTGCGCCCGCCGACGTACATGTGCACGCCGCAGGGCAGGCAGGGGTCGAAGCTGCGCACCGCGCGCATGATGTCGATGCCCTTGAAGTTCTCCGGGGAGTTCTCCTCGAAGATCGGGGTGTTCTGCACCGCGTCCTCGTACGGGCCGGGCGTGCCGTAGCTGTCGCGCACGCTGGCGTTCCACGGGGTGGGCGGGTACGGGTGGTAGTTGGCGATCTTGCCGTCGCGGATCACCATGTGGTGCGAGAGCACGCCGCGCACGGCCTCGGTGAAGCCGCAGCCGATCGACTCGTCCGGCACCTCGAAGCGCTCCCAGGTCTGGCTGCGCCCGGCCCGGACCTCGTCGAGCGCCTTCTCGGCGAAGTGCAGGGCGGCGGCGGCCGCGTACGCCTGGAAGTAGGTGCGGGCGCGGTTGCGTTCGAGGGCGTTGCTCCACTGCGGGATCTTCCACTCGAAGGTGACCTCGGGCTTGGTCATCGAGCGGGGCAGGTTGATCAGGACGCTGTGGCCGGTGGCCTTGATGTAGCCGATGTCGACCAGCCCGGACAGCGCGGTGGACCACAGCCGGGCGATCGGGCCGCCGCCGGTGTCCAGGGCGAGGTGCTCCTTGCCGTCGAACCAGCGCGGGGACATCACCCAGCTGTACTTGTCGTCGAAGTTGCGCTTCTGCGGCTGCGGGATGGTGTGCTGGTTCCACGGGTGCCGGGGGTCGACCGGGTTGCCCAGCGGGTCGTGGGTGACGAACAGCTCCTTGCCCTGCCAGTCCTCGTAGTAGGAGCTGCCGAGCAGGATCCGGATGCCCAGGTTGATCTCGGTGAGGTCGTTGGTGACGAGCTTGCCGTCCACGACGACGCCGGGGGTGACGAACATCCGCCGGCCCCAGTCCGTCATGTTGCGGTACGTGAAGTCGCAGTGGTCCGGGTCGTTGAGGCTGCCCCAGCAGCCGAGCAGGACCCGCCGCCGGCCGACCTCCTCGTAGCCGGGCAGGGCCTGGTAGAAGAAGTCGAAGAGGTCGTCGTGCAGCGGCACGACCTTCTTCATGAACTCGACGTAGCGCATCAGCCGGGTCAGGTAGTCGGTGAACAGCTGCACCGTGGCGACGGTGCCGACGCCGCCCGGGTAGAGGGTGGAGGGGTGCACGTGGCGGCCCTCCATCAGGCAGAACATCTCCCGGGTGTACCGGCTGACCTGCAGTGCCTCGCGGTAGAACTCGCCCTCGATCGGGTTGAGCGAGCGCATGATGTCCGCGATGGTCTTGTACCCGTGGTCGGCGGCGTGCGGCGCCTCGGTGCGCTCGGCCTGTTCCAGGACGCCCGGGTTGGTCTCGCGGACCATCTTCTCGCAGTAGTCGACCCCGACCAGGTTCTCCTGGAAGATGTTGTGGTCGAACATGTACTCGGCCGCCTCGCCGAGGTTGATGATCCACTCGCCGAGGTGCGGGGGCTTCACCCCGTACGCCATGTTCTGGGTGTAGACCGAACAGGTGGCGTGGTTGTCGCCGCAGATCCCGCAGATCCGGCTGGTGATGAAATGCGCGTCGCGCGGGTCCTTGCCGCGCATGAAGACGCTGTAGCCGCGGAAGACCGAGGAGGTGCTGTAGCACTCCGCGACGCGCTTCTGCTTGAAGTCGATCTTCGTGTGGATGCCGAGGCTTCCCACGATCCGGGTGATCGGGTCCCAGGACATCTCGGTCAGGCCGCTGCCGTCGCCGGCCGCCCTCGTCGTCGGTGTCGCCATCGTGTTGTCGTGTCCTTCTCTGAACGGGGGCAGGGGGCGGGGCGGCGGCGAGGGGCCGCACGCCGCGGGGGCGTGCGGCCCTCCGGCGTCACCAGGGCGGGCGGTAACCCGTGGTCAGATGGCGGCCGGTGTGGCGCCACTTCGGTTCCTTGTCGACGGTCGCCAGCGTGATCGCGCGCAGCCGACGGATCAGCGAGCCGTACGCGTTGCTGGCGCCGGTGGAGACGCGGGAGCCGGGCGGCGGGTCCATGAAGGGCATGAACTTGTCCGGGAAGCCCGGCATGGTGCAGGCGATGCAGATGCCGCCCACGTTCGGGCAGCCGCCGATGCCGTTGGTCCAGCCGCGCTTGGCGACGTTGCACTTGACGACCGGTCCCCAGCAGCCGAGCCGCACCAGGCACTCGGGGGTGCCGTAGTCGGTGGCGAACTGGCCCTGCTCGTAGTAGCCGCCGCGGTCACAGCCCTCGTGGACGGTGGCGCCGAACAGCCAGGCCGGCCGCAGCTTGTCGTCCAGCGGGATCATCGGCGCGGAGCCGGCCAGCTGGTACAGCAGGTAGGTGAGCGTCTCGGCGAAGTTGTCGGGCTGGATCGGACAGCCCGGCACGCAGACGATCGGCAGCCCGGCCTTGGACTTCCAGTCCCAGCCCAGGTAGTCCGGCACGCCCATCGCACCGGTCGGATTGCCGGCCATCGCGTGGATGCCGCCGTACGTGGCGCAGGTGCCGATCGCGACCACGGCGGTCGCCTTGGGGGCGAGCCGGTCCAGCCACTCACTGGTGGTGATGGGCTGGCCGGTGGCCGGGTCGTCGCCGAAGCCGCACCAGTAGCCCTCCTTCTTGATCTTCTCGTTGGGGATGGACCCCTCGACGACCAGGACGAACGGTTCGATCTCGCCGCGGTCGGCCTTGAAGAACCACTCGACGAAGTTGTCCGCGCCCTGGACCGGGCCGCACTCGAAGTCGATCAGCGGCCAGTGCACGGCGACCTTGGGCAGGCCGGGCAGTGCGCCGGTGACGATCTCCTCGATGCTGGGCTGCATCGCGGCGGTCAGCGAGACGGAGTCGCCGTCACAGCTGAGGCCGGCGTTGATCCAGAGAATGTGCACCACGTCGGTGTCGGTTGTTGCAGCACCCATGAGGATGCCTCCTCGGGGATGGGAGCCGGACGTAATGGCTCAAACACAGTCATAGCAACAGTCCGGTTCCGACGCCGGTCGGGGCGGGCGTCGGAGCGGCGCGGGGGGCGCAAGCCGGCGGGGCCGTTCGGGTCACGTCCCGGCGAGGAGCCCGGCGGGCGCGGGGCGCTTGCCGACGAACGCGGACCGCAGCGCGTGGTACGGCGATTCGGGGATGAAGAACTGCCGGTGCATCACCGCCAGCTCCTCCTCGCGGTAGGCGGCGAGCGGCTTGGCCTGCTCGTCGGCCTCGCGCGCGGCCTTCTTCGCCGCGATCCGCCGCCGGGCGAGCGGCGAGGCGGCGAGCAGCCCGGCCAGGTGGGCCGCGGCCGGCCCGAACTCCTGCGGCCCGCAGTCCAGGACGCGGTCGACCAGGCCGATCCGCTCCGCCGACGCGGCGGACACCGGCACGGCCTGCCGGGTCAGCCGCTCGGCCTGCGCCGGGCCCACCCGGCGCGGCAGGGTGTACGTCCAGTACTCCGAGCCGTACAGCCCCATCAGCCGGTAGTGCGGGTTGAGCACGGAGCCCCGCCGGCACCACACCTCGTCCGCCGCCAGGGCCAGCATCACCCCGCCGGCCGCCGCGTTCCCGGCCACCGCGGCGACCACCAGGCGGTCGGTGGTGGTCAGCACCTCGGCGACCAGGTCGTCCATCGCGGTGATGTTGGCCCAGGACTCCGCGGCCGGGTCCGGCGCGGCCTCGATGACGTTGAGGTGGATGCCGTTGGAGAAGAAGTCCCGGCTCCCGCCGAGCACCAGCACCGAGGTCGGCCGGCCGAGTGCGTAGCGGTACGCCGCCAGCAGGCGGCGGCAGTGGTCGGTGGACATCGCGCCGCCGGGGAAGGAGAAGCGCAGGAGGCCGACCGGGCCCTCCTCGCGGTACTCGACGTCCGTCCAGGCGGGCTCCCCGTCCCGTTCCGCCGTCAGCGGCGCCGGGACCTCCGGCAGCGGGGGCAGCAGGGCGCCGAGCGCCGTGACCGCCGGGAGCTTGAAGGTCGCGGGCCCGCCGGGTGCGCGCCGGCGCCGGAGTTCGGGGATCCACACCGCGCCGTCCACGGTGGCCCGGCACACCGCACCGGCGCGGGTGGCGATCAGCTCGCCCGGGCGCCCGCGCAGCTGCGGCTCCGGGTGCCCGCCGTGCAGGTACCACTCGTCGGCCCCCAGCGTGTCGAGCACCCCGGGCTGCGAGTCGGCCGCCCGGAGCCTGCGCAGGACCGTCCCGGTGGAGTCGGCCGCCCAGTCGATCCGGCGCTCCGCCTGGCGCAGGAAGGGGCGGACGCGCACCGGCTCCCGCCAGGAGGGGCCGTGCTGCGGCTGCGGCGCGTACGAGCCGGAGGCGAAGCGCTCGACGGCCCGCAGCGCGGCCAGGACGGCGGCGTCGGCGACCTCGTTGCGGTACAGGTCGCTCTTCCCGAGCGCCGGCAGCCGGCAGGGCTCCCAGGCCCAGACCGGTCCGGCGTCCATCTCCGCCTCGGCCTGGAGCACCGTCACGCCCCAGTCGGCGACGCCCTCCTGGACCGCCCGGTCCAGGGACGAGGGGCCCCGGTCACCGGGCGGGCCGGGGTGGACGACCAGGCAGGTGAGCGCCGACCAGACGTCCGCGGGGATCGCGGTGCGCAGCATGGGCGCCAGCAGGAGGTCCGGCGACAACCGGCGGACCGACGCCCGCAGCTCCTCGTCGTCCCCGGCGAGTCGGACGTCCACGGTGTGCCGCCGGTCCCGCAGTTCGGCGTGGAGGCGCTGGCTGAGGCTGTTGAAGGCGCTGGCGAGGAGCAGGATCCGCATGTCTGCCTCCGGGGTGCGGGCGGCCGGGAACCCGGCGATCATCACCCCCGGTCCGGCGGCGCCCCGGCCGGTGCGGCGTGCCGCGCCGCCCGTTCACCCGGGTGGCGGGCCCACGGGCGGGTCAGCGTGCGGAGGCGTGCCGGGGCGGCGGCGTGCGGGGGCGACGGCCGGCAGGCGCTCCGGGCTCCCGGCGACGGCGGCGGCGATGGCGGCGGAGCCGTGGTCGGGCGTCGGCTGCTCGTACTGCCCGACGGCGTCCGGGAGTTCGGCCGCACCGCACCGGACGGCGGCACGGTGGGGACGGCCGCGGCGGGCCCGGCGGAGGCTGCCCGTAGCATGGCGGCTTCCGGAACGAGCGGTGTGAGGAGAGGAACGGGACGTGCGCGGGGGCGAGCTGGTGGGCGGACTGGGACGGCTGGTCGGGGCGGCGGCGGGGGCCGCGGCCGGGTTGGGCGAGGCCGGGCGGCAGGCCGTACGGCGGGGCGGACGCGGCGCGGCGGCGGGCGGGCGGTGGGCGTACACGGCCCTGACCTCCGTCATGCCGCCGGAGGTACCGGCCACCGAGCCGTGGAAGCTGTCGGTGGGCACCCTGATCGGCCGCCACCCGCTGACGCCGGCCGTGGTGCACAAGCTGCTCGGGCTGCTCGACGGTCTCGGCGCCGTTCACCTGGGGCCGTCGAAGGTCGGCTTCGACGGCGAGGAGGTCGAGTGGGACAAGGTCGTCGAGATCCGCACCCGCAACGCCTTCGAGGTGCTGACCACCACCGCACTGGAGCAGGAGGTGGACCGGATCCGGGAGTTCCTGCCGCCGGTTCCCGGCCGCAAGTGGGTCGTCACCAAGGCGGGCGAGGCGCTGGCCACCGTCGTCCTCGCCGCCCTCGAACGCGGCTCGGACGACCAGCGCCTGGACGAGCTGACCGTCCCGGCCCGCATCGTGTGCCGCGGGCTGCTCGGCCGCCGACGCACCCTGGACGCGGGCGCGTTCGCCGCCGCGACGCTCGTCCTGGCCGACCGGGCCGGCGAGAGCCTGATCGCCACCGCCCGCAAGCGCGGCATCCCGGTCCTGCCCGTCGACGAGCTCGCCGAGCCGACCGACGCCGCCCGGGTCGCGGTGCTGCGCGAGCGCACCGACTCCGTCGCCCGGCTGCTGGACCGCATCGAGCGGAGCGACCCCGGGGCGGCACCCGCCGGGGACGCACCGACCGGGGCCGTGCAGGCAGAGGCCGGGGCCGTCCGGGCAGAGGCCGGGGCGGCGCAGCCGCCGTTGTCGCTCGACAAGGGTGCGGGCGACAACAGCGGCGCGGTGCAGCCGAGTTGAGCAGCCGCGCGGACGGACGCGGTCAGTGGCCGCCGCGCGGCTCCTCGCAGTCGGTGCCGTCCGGGTAGCCCGCGAACGCCTCCGCGGTGGTGACGGCGCTGTTCATCGTGCCCTCCAGGCACAACCCGGTGGCGTCGACCAGGAAGGCGATGCCGGTCGGGCCGTTCTGGGTGACCTTCACCTTGGCGGCCTGGTAACCCAGCCCGGTGAGCTGTCCGCGGGTGCTGTCGGGGGCGAAGTCGCCCCGGGTGCGCAGGGGTTCGAGGGCGCCCTTGATGCGCTTCACGGCGTCCAGGCCGTCGCAGCGGCGCCGGCCGTGGAGCGGGATCGGCACCCGGAAGCCGTGGTTCTCGGCGTAGTGGTCGACGGGCGGCCCGGTCGGGGCCGCGCTGCTCGCGGTCGGGGTCGGGGTCCTGGTCGGCGTCTCGCCGGGGCAGGGGTAGTCCGCCTCGGTGGTCGGCACCGCCGTCACGGCCGCCGCGGGCGCCCCCGCGCCACCGGCCGCGCCCACGTGCTCCGTCCCGCACCCCGCCGCCAGTACGGCCAGGGCCGCCACCACCGGTGTCCGGAGGCGCCCCCACCTGGTCCTGATCATCGTCATCCGGTGATGATGCCCCGGCGGCGGGGCCGGCGTCATCCCGGCCGCTCGGGTCCCGGGGCCCGGGACCCGGACTGATAATCCGCGCGGCGCGGGCCGGTTCTCGGCTAGCCTCCAGGCCCATGACCTGGTTGCCCGCCGATTTCGTCCACCCCGTCCACGTGCCGCTCCCCGGTGGCGGTTACCACCTGCGCCCCATCGCCGGGACGGACACCGAGCTCGACTACCCCGCCGTGATGGGCTCCCGGGAGCGCCTGTGGTCCATCTACGGCGAGGCCTGGGGCTGGCCCGCGGCCACCATGACCTACCAGGCGGACCTCGACGACCTGATCCGGCACGAGCGGGAGATCGCCGCCCACGAGTCGTTCAACTACGCGCTGTTCGACGAGGCGGAGTCGGCCCTGCTCGGCTGCGTCTACATCGACCCGCCGCAGAAGGCCGGCTCCGACGCGGAGATCTCCTGGTGGGTGGTGGACGACCAGGTCGGCTCCGAGCTGGAGCGGGAGCTGGACGCCCTGGTGCCGCGCTGGATCGCCGAGGCATGGCCGTTCGGTCGGCCCTGTCTGATCGGCCACGAGGTCTCCTGGGCGGAGTGGCTGGCCCGCCCCGCGATCGCCGGCGCCTGACCCGACGGCGGGCGGGCAGGAGCCGCAGCCGGCCCCGGCGCGCCTCCAACTCGGCCCGACCGGGCACGGGTTCGGGTTCAGGAAGGTCAGCACCCGGTGTTCTGGACGGGCCCGACGCGGCGCCCCACGATGGGTGCATGACGGACGACGAATCGGCGCAGCCGCCCGCATCGGGTGCCGGGCCGGCGCGGCGCCCGGACTGGGGCGCGGTCGGCGCGATCGCGGGCGCGGTGGCCACGCTGATCGCCCTGGTCGCCTACCTGGTGCCACCGGACGCGCCGCAGCCCGCGGCCGCCCCGGTGGTCACCACCGCGGCCCCGCAGCCGCCGGAGCCGCTCCCCGCTCCCACGCCGAAGCCGGTTCCGTCGCCCGTACCGACGCCCACGCCGGCGCCCACACCCACGCCGACCCCCGAGCCCGATCCGCCGTCCCCGGAGCCGAGCCCGTCGCCGATCCGGACCCGGACCGCCGCCCCGACGCCGGAACCGCCGCTCCCGGCGGTCCGGCCCGGCGGCTGCGACGAGGCCGAGGCGGCGCTGGCCGCGTACCGCCGGAACGCCGGCGACACCCGCGGCAGCCGGGCCGACGCGGCCGGCCAGGCCTACCAGGACCTGATGGGCGCCGGCCTGGACGCACAGGGCGCGGTCGGTTCGACGATCCGCCGACTGGCCGCCGAGTTCTCGGAGTTGCGCTTCCGCCTGAACGGCATGGTGCTGGCCGATCCCAACCAGGTGATCACGGACATCAACGCGGACAGCGCCCAGCTCGGGCGGCTGTGCGGATCCTGACCGCCCCGGGCACGACCGCGGTCGACGGCGCCCCCGCAGGCAAGGACGTTGTGGAGGTTCGGCGGAGGCCGACTGCACGGACCGGCACCGGGTAGGCACCGGACAGGAGCGTCGGCCCGCCCGGGGACGACGCTCGCGACCGTAGGAGGGTCGTGCGATGCCCATGCCCGTCCACTCGATGCCCGTCACCTTCCCCGACAGTCCGCTGCCCGACGTCCCGGTGGTCGCGGAACTGCGGTTCGACCCGGACCTGCCGTACGCGGCCTGTCTGGCGTTCCCGATCGCCCCGTGCGAGTGCGTGACCGCGGACGCCCGCGTGTGCTGGTACTTCAGTCGCGAGCTGTTGAACGAGGGCCGGCACGCCCCCACCGGCAGCGGTGACGTCCGGGTGGGCCCGGGGCCCGCGGGCGAGGTGCTGATCACCCTGTGCGGGCCCGCCGGCAACGCCGTCCTCAGCGCACCGGAGGAGGGCGTCACGGCCTTCCTCTCGGACTGCTTCAGCCTGGTGCCCGAAGGATCGGAGTCCGAGCACCTCGACGTGGACGCCACGCTCGCCCGGCTGCTGTCCGACGACTGACCGCGGGCCGCCCGGAGCCGCGGGCGCAGCCCGGAGGAGCTCCCGGGTGCCGCCATCCGGGTGTTCTGCCGACGGCCGCCACGGGACCCGCCCCGCTCGGCCGACCCGCGCGGAGCGCCGCGCACTAGGTTGCCTGCGTGGAGGCAACCAAGGCTACGAACGGGCGTGAGCCGTCCGCCGGTGAACGCGTCACGACCCGGCTGGACGGGCGGTTGCCGGTCATGGAGGCCGGCCGGGAGCTGCTGCGCAAGGTGTTCCCGGACCACTGGTCGTTCCTGCTGGGCGAGCTCGCGCTGTACAGCTTCGTCGTGCTGCTGCTGACCGGCGTGTTCCTGACGTTCTTCTTCGTCCCGAACATGAACGAGGTCGTCTACGACGGCGCCTACCTTCCGCTGCGCGGGGTACTGGTCTCCGAGGCCTACGCCTCGACGCTGGACATCAGCTTCGAGGTGCGCGGCGGCCTGATGATCCGTCAGATTCACCACTGGTCGGCGCTGTTGTTCCTCTCGGCGATCGGCGTGCACCTGCTGCGGGTGTTCTTCACCGGGGCCTTCCGCCGCCCGCGCGAGCTCAACTGGGTCATCGGGGTGACGCTGTTCAACCTGGCCCTGCTCGAAGGGTTCTCCGGCTACTCGCTGCCGGACGACTCCCTCTCCGGCACCGGGCTGCGGATCGCCGAGGGCGTACTGCTCTCGGTGCCGCTGGTCGGCACCTACCTGACCTTCTTCGCCTTCGGCGGCCAGTTCCCCGGCCACGACGTCATCCCCCGGCTGTTCACCGTGCACATCCTCCTGGTGCCCGGCCTGCTGCTGGCCCTGGTCGGGGCCCATCTGACGCTCATCGTGGTGCTGAAGCACACCCACTGGGCCGCCCCCGGCCGCACCAACCGCAACGTCGTCGGGATGCCCTTCTTCCCGCAGTTCCTGACCCGTACGGTCGGTCTGACCTTCGCGGTGGCCGGCATCATGGCGCTGTCCGCTTTCCTCGCCGAGGTCAACCCGATCTGGCGCTACGCCTCCTACCGGCCCGACGTGGCCGCGGCCGGCGCCCAGCCGGACTGGTACATCGGCTTCATCGAGGGCGCGCTGCGGCTGATGCCCGCCGCGGAGACCTCCCTGTTCGGGCACACGGTGTCGTGGAACGTCCTCCTCCCGGCCCTGGTGCTGCCCGGCCTGCTCTTCGCGGTGCTGTACGCCTACCCCTTCGCCGAGCGCTGGCTCGACCCCGAGCGCGGCGAACAGCACCTGTGCGACCGCCCGCGCAACAAGCCCACCCGCACCGGACTGGGGGTCGCGGGGATCACCGTCTACGCCGTGCTGCTGATCGCCGGCGGCAACGACGTGATCGCCTTCGTCTTCGGCCTCTCGGTCAACGCGATCACCGTCGTGCTGCGGGCGGCGCTGATCCTGCTGCCGCCCGCGGCCTTCCTGCTCACCCGGCGGCTCTGCCTGGCCCTGCAGGCCAGGGACCGCGACCGGCTGCTGAAGGGCGACGAGACCGGCCGGATCGACCAGGGCCACGACGGCGGCTTCACCGGCCACCGCCGCCCGCTGCCCGCCGACGAGCGGTTCGTCCTGCTCGCGCGGGCCGTGCCGGACCCGCTCCCGGCCCCGGACCTCGCGCCGCGGCGCGAGCGGGCCCGGGCCGCGGCGGGCGCCTGGTTCTACCGGGACCGGGTCGAACTCCCCGCCACCGAAGGGGAGTCGGAGTTCATCGCGGGTGTCCTCACCAGCCCCGCCCACCCCGAGGCACCCGCCGGACCGCCCACCGGGCCGACCGGGGCCGGCCCGGTCCGCCGGCTGCTCCGCCGGCTCACCCGTCGTCGTCGCCGTACTGGAAGATGAACCCGGACACGGCGAGGGCCAGCACGACGGCACCCACCACGACCAGCCAGCGGGCGAAGACCAGGCCGAGGGCGAGGAGCGTCAGGCCGGCCGCCGTCAGCACCGGGTAGCCGCTGCGGGCCGGGAAGAACCCCACCGGGCCGACGGCCTCCGCGATCTCGGCGTCCCCGCGGTCCTGCGGCCGGCCGCCGCCACTCCGCCGGTACTGGACGAACCAGAACAGCGCGATCAGCCCCGACATCAGGAACGCCACCGCCAGGATCGCCGTGCCGGCCGGCTCCTGCGCCCAGAACCCGTAGATCAGCCCGGTCACCGCGAAGAACACCGTCATGACGGCGAACAGCCGGCCCTCCCCCTTCATCGCCCGCTCCCCCGCCCGCCCGTACGGTCGGCCGCCCCGCCCACCGGCTCCTCCGTCGGCACCTCCGGGTGGTGCAGGTCGAAGGCCGGCGACTCGGAGCGGATCCGCGGCAGCGCCTCGAAGTTGTGGTGCGGCGGCGGGCAGGAGGTGGCCCACTCCAGCGAGCGGCCCCAGCCCCACGGGTCGTCCTCGGTGACCCGGGTGCCGTGCCGGGTGGTGGTCCAGACGTTGTAGAAGAACGGCAGGTTGGAGACGCCGAGCAGGAACGAGCCGATCGAGGCGCACACGTTGAGGGCGGTGAAGTCGTCCACCGCCAGGTAGGTCGCGTAGCGGCGCGGCATGCCCTGGGCCCCCAGCCAGTGCATCACCAGGAAGGTGGTCTGGAACCCGACGAACAGGACCCAGAAGTGCACCTTCCCCAGCCGCTCGTCGAGCAGCTTCCCGGTCAGCTTGGGCCACCAGAAGTAGAAGCCGCCGAAGGTGGCGAACACCACCGTGCCGAACACCACGTAGTGCAGGTGGGCCACCACGAAGTAGCTGTCGGAGACGTGGAAGTCGATCGGCGGCGCGGCCAGCAGCACCCCGCTCAGCCCGCCGAACAGGAAGGTCACCAGGAAGCCGAGCGACCACAGCATCGGGGTCTCGAAGGACAGCGAGCCGTTCCACATCGTGCCGATCCAGTTGAAGAACTTCACCCCGGTGGGCACCGCGATGAGGAAGGACATCATCGAGAAGAACGGCAGCAGCACCTGGCCGGTGACGAACATGTGGTGCGCCCACACCGTCATGGACAGGGCGGTGATGGCGATGGTCGCACCGATCATGCCGTAGTAGCCGAACAGCGGCTTGCGGCTGAACACCGGGATGATCTCGCTGATGATGCCGAAGAACGGCACCGCGACGATGTAGACCTCCGGGTGACCGAAGAACCAGAAGAGGTGCTGCCACAGGATCGCCCCGCCGTTCGCCGGGTCGAAGGCGTGCGCGCCGAACTTCCGGTCCGCCTCCAGGCAGAGCAGCGCCGCCGTCAGCACCGGGAAGGCCAGCAGCACCATGATCGAGGTGAACAGCACGTTCCAGGTGAAGATCGGCATCCGGAAGAGCGTCATGCCGGGCGCCCGGAGGCAGGTGATGGTGGTGATGAAGTTGACCGAGCCGAGGATCGTCCCGAGGCCGGCCACCACCAGGCCGAAGGCCCAGAGGTCCCCGCCCTGCCCCGGGGAGTACACCGGCCCGTTCAGCGGCGCGTAGGCGAACCAGCCGAAGGCGGGCGCCCCCGTGGAGGTGAGGAAGCCGCTCAGCACCATCAGCCCGCCGAGCAGGAACGCCCAGTAGGTGAAGGCGTTCAGCCGGGGGAACGCGACGTCCGGCGACCCGATCTGCAGCGGCATGATCGCGTTGGCGAACCCGGCGAAGGTCGGGGTGGCGAACAGCAGCAGCATGACCGTGCCGTGCATGGTGAACATCTGGTTGTAGCGCTCGTTCGACAGGAACCCGGTGTCGGGGCCCATCAGCTGGGCGCGCATCAGCAGCGCCAGCACACCGCCGACCAGGAAGAACCCGAACGCGGTCGCCAGGTAGAGGTTCCCGATGACCTTGTGGTCCGTGGTGAACAGCCAGCGCAGCAGCGTGCTGCCCTGGTGGAGACGGGCCTGGGTGCGACGCGACGCGGTGGACGTGGCGCTCATGGAACCTCCGCAGCGGAGCCGACGAGCCCCCCTCGCGGCGGCGCCGCCCCCTCCCCCCGCTCGGCGGGAGGGCCCACTCCCGCGCGCCATCGCCGACCCTAGCGGCGGCCGTCCGGCCCGCCGGGGCGCCACGCGGTGCGGCGCCCCGACCGGGCGGCGTCCGGGGCCGGGCGGCCCTGCGCTCGCGGCCTTGGTGGGCCCTGCGCGCGCAGGGCCGGGCGGCTCAGCGCTCCAGCAGGTCCGGGACGACCTCGCGCAGCCGCTCGGCGCCGATCGCGCCCGCGCGCAGCAGCACGGGCACCTCGCCGGTGACGTCCACGATCGAGGACCCCACCGCGGCCGCGGTCCGGCCCCCGTCGAGGTAGACGGCCACCGAGTCGCCCAGCATGCCCTGGGCGGCGTCGCAGTCCTGCGGGGAGTCCTGCCCGGTCAGGTTGGCGCTGGAGACCGCCAACGGGCCGGTGGCGTTGAGGAGTTCGATGGCGACCGGGTGCGCGGGCATCCGGACCGCGACCGTTCCGCCGGTCTCGCCGAGGTCCAGCTCGACCGACTTCAGGTGACGGGCGACCACCGTCAGCCCGCCCGGCCAGAACGCCGCCACCAGGGCCCGCGCGCGGTCCGTCACCTCGACCAGGCCGTCCAGGCCCTCCGGGGAGCCGACCAGCACCGGCGAGGGCATGTTGCGGCCGCGGCCCTTGGCCGCCAGCAGGCGGGCGACCGCCTCCGGCGCGAAGGCGTCCGCCCCCACCCCGTACACCGTGTCCGTGGGCAGCACGACGAGTTCACCGCGGCGCACCGCGGCCACGGCCTCGCGCAGCCCGGCTGCGCGCTCGGACGCGTCCGAGCAGTCAAAACGACGAGTCATCAAGGTTCTCCACGGCGGGCCGCGGCCCGCACCGTCCATCCGGCCCGGCCACCTCGCCGGCCGGGCACGACCCGGTCAGACTACCGGGCGGGCTCCTGCCGACCCGCACCGCCGGGACGCCGGGCCACCGGGCCGTGCGCCGCTCGGGTGGATCACGCGGCCGCCGGGCCGCCGGAGGGGGCGGCGGCGCCGGGCGGACGTAGGTTGCGGGCATGACCAGTGACGAGACGATCCCGGCCGTGGGGGTGCGCCCGCTGGACGAGGTGTTCGCCGCGATCGACACGGCCAACCGGCGCCCGCGGCCGTGGACCGGCTTCGAACACGGCGTGCTGGGGGCGTACCGGTGGGCCGCCGGGGCCCAGGTCGCGGCACCGGTCACCGCCACCGCCGCGGTCGGCACGGCCGAGCCGTGCCGGGCGCAGCTGCTGGCGGAGTGCCAGGCCGCCGCCGTGCGCCTGCGCCGGGCCCTCGTGCAGGGCACCGACCACGCGTACGTCCTCGGCGCCCACCAGGCGCTGGCCTGGCTGTGCGGGCTGCACGAGGAGTGCCCCTGAGGGGTGCGGCCGGTTTTCGGGGCGGGCCCGGCGGCCATATCCTTGGGCCGTGGAAACCGGCCCGGCCACGGCGCGGCAGTGGACCTTCCTGACGAACCACGCCCGCGTCCTCGTGCAGATCGCTCGCGACCCCGGCATCCGGGTGCGCGACATCGCGGCCCGGTGCCTGCTCACCGAGCGCGCCGTCCAGCGGATCATCGCCGACCTGGAGGAGGCGGGCTACCTCGCGCACGAGCGGCGCGGCCGCGCCAACCACTACAGCGTGATGACCGGCAAGCAGCTGCGGCACCCGGCCGACGCCGGTCCGACCATCGCCGAGCTGCTCGCCGCACTGCTGCGCTGACGCCGGCCGGCGGGGCGCCGAGCGCCCGCACCGGCCGGCACGGCATTGAACGGGGGTCACATCACCGGCCTCGTCAGTAGTAGTGGCGGCGTCCGCCGACGGCGTGGCCGAGCGCCCCGGCGACCCACAGGACGAGGCCGACCAGGAGCAGCACGAGGCCGATGGTCCACAGGATCGAGATGCCGGTGACGAAACCGATGATGAGCAGGATGACGCCGAGCACGATCACGGGAGCCTCCCGGGGTTGACGAGGGGGGCGTCGAACGGGCGGCCTCTCGACGCCGCCCGTCCTCGGCCCGGTTCACAGCTGCGCGTCTACCGCGCCGGCCGCACGCCAAACGGTCGTACGCCCAACCGTTCGCACGCCGAACCGGTCGGACGCCACCGGCACGCCCCCACCGTCACCTGCGGTGGCGGCCGCCGCTGCGGCGGGCGGGCGGGGCGGCGCGCGGGGCGGGCAGGAAGAGCCGGGCCAGTTCGCGGCCCAGGTTCACGCCGATCGCGAGGGCCATCGACATCGCGACGGCGCGTCCGATGCCGCTCAGCCCGACCTCCGGCCGGCCCCGGACGAAGGCGAGCATCCCGAAGTACAGCACCGACCCGGGCAGCAGCGGCCCCAGCGCCGCCGTGACGTGCGGCAGCACCGGGCCGCCCCGGTAGCGCGCCATCAGCTGGCCGGACAGGCCCACCAGCCCCGCGGCGAGTCCGGTGGCCAGCATCGGCTCCGCACCGGCGTTGGCCAGCACCCCGTACGTGGTCCAGCCGGCCGCACTGTTGAGCATGACCGCGGGCAGCGCGCCCGGCTCGGTGTTCAGCAGCACCGCGAAGGTCAGGGTCAGCAGCACCGCCGCGGCGAGCTGCAGCGGCGGGTTCACGGCCCCGGCCGGGACGTCCTGGGAGGCGAGGTCCGCGCCGTTGTTGACGCCGACGTAGAGCACCGTCATCACGCCGATCACCACGCCGGCCATCAGGTACAGCGCCTCCAGCAGGCGGGCGGCGGCGGTCAGGTAGAAGCCCGCCAGGCCGTCCTGGGCCGCCGCCACCATCGGCCAGCCCGGCAGCAGCGCGAACAGTCCGCCGGTGATCACCACCGATCCGCGCAGGTGCAGCCCGTTGAACGACAGCAGGATGCCGATCACGGCCGCCGGGGCCGCGGCCACCACGAACCGGTAGAAGGCCGGGAGGTCGTGGCGCGTCACCAGGGCCGAGAGCCGGTCGCCCGCCAGCGCCGCGACGACGGCGCTGGCGAACACCAGCCAGGCCCGGGCGTCGGTGCGGCCGCCGACCAGCAGCGTCGCGGCTCCGGCCAGCAGGCCGCAGCACAGCAGGAGCAGCCAGCCGGGGTAGCGGCGACCGCGCCGGTGCACGGCCACCAGCCGCTCGTACGCCTCGTGGACCGGGACGCCGCCGGCCGTGATCGCGGTGACCTGCCGGAAGACGGCGGCCAGCCGCGCGTAGTCCCCGGCCGGGCTGCGCACGGAGCACTCCGCCGTCAGCGACGGCTCGGGCGCGCCCGGCTGGTAGGAGATCGCCACCCGGGTGAAGGTGACCTGCGGGTCGCACGGATGGACGCGGTAGGCCCGGGCGACGGCGAGCATGGCCGCTTCGACGTCCTCCGCCGCCTCACCGCTGGCCAGCAGCAGCTCCCCCACCAGCAGGGCGAGGTCCAGGACCCGGGCCGGTTCGGCCGCGCCCGGCCGCCCCGCCCCGGGGGCCTCCGCCACCAGCCTGCGCTCGGCCGCCGGGGTGCGCAGCAGCGGCAGCATCCGGTCGGGCCAGGGGTCCGCGGGGTCCGCGTCCTCCTCGGGGCCTGCGGAGTCGTGGCCGCCCGGGCCGCCCGGGACTGCCGGGGCGTGCCCGGCGTCGCTCGCGGTCGGTGGCAGCTGCGGCGGCACCCTGCCGGACTGCACCGGGGGCCCTTCCGAACCGGCACGCGTGCCGAGCGGATCGTGTTCCGACATCGTGACTCCCTGAACCACCCCCCTGGCACTCTTTGCACCTGATCAACTACCCGGAGTGATGGTTTCGTGAACACTCCGGCGCTCGGCGCGCGCTCCCCGACGGAGCGCGACGGGCCGTACACGCCCCATCGGCCCGGCGTGCCGTCGCCCGGTGGCGGAGCCGGGCCGGTTCCGGGTGGCGGGGCCGCGGCAAACGGCCCGGTGCGCAGGCGCGGGCCCGAGGTGCGGCCGTAGCATCCTGACCATGGCCGACAGTGACGAGGAGCAGGTCGCCGACCTGGTCCGGAGCTGGGCCGCCGCGGTCCATGCGGGCGACCTCCGAGGGGTCGTCGCCGACCACGCGGCGGACATCGTGATGTTCGACGTGCCGCCGCCGTACGAAGGCGTGCGCGGGCTCGACGCGTACCGGGAGACCTGGCCACCGTTCTTCGAGTGGCAGGCGCAGGGCGCCGCGTTCGAGATCGAATCGCTGGAGGTGACCGCCGGTGCGGACGTCGCCTTCGCGCACGCCCTGCTGCGCTGCGGCACCCCGCAGGACTTCGCCGACCGCCCGGCGCAGCGGTTGCGGCTGACCGTCGGCCTGCGCAAGGAGGACGGGCGGTGGCTGGTCGCGCACGAGCACCACTCCTTCCCGGATCCGGGCGAGGCCTCGTAGCACCGCCGGGGATTCGCGGGGGGCGCGCCGGGTAGGCGCGGCGGCGCAACCACCCGACCAGGAGGTGCGCGATGACCATCCCGACACCCCCGGACCCGGACACCGGGCCGATCCCGCACCCGTACCCCGCGCCCCGGCCGGGCGAGCCGCCCGACCCGGTACCGCCGCCGGTCCCGCCGTTCCCGGACCCGGATCCGGCGCCGCCGCCGGAGCCGCACCCCGGACAGGCCTGAGCCGCCGGGTGCCGTCGGAACGGCGACGCCGTCAGGCCAGGGGTGCCGTCAGGCCGTCCAGTTCGGCCTCGAAGAGCAGCTCGGGCCGGAAGCCCATGCCGGTGAAGTGCCCGGCGAGTTCCAGGGACAGGACTCCGTGCAGGCGGGTCCAGAGGACCAGGAAGCGGTGCAGGGCCGCGGGCGTGGCGGGGTGGTCGCCGACCCAGTCCCGGTGCGCCGCCAGGTGATCGGCGAACGGGGTTCCGGGCGTGTCGGCGGGAGCGGGGGCGAGCGCGGCGCAGGCGTCGAGCAGGGTGCGCATGATCTCGTCGGCGATGGCGGTGGTGTCCTCGGGCGCGTGGTAGCCGGGGACCGGGGTGCCGTAGAGCAGGAAGTACCGCTGGGGGTCGGCCAGGGCCCAGCCACGCAGGGCGCGGGCGAGCCCGGCCAGGTCGGCCCCGTCGGCGGCCGCGGTCGCGGCCAGCGTGTCGGCGAGGCTGCGGTAGGCGTCCCGGACCAGCTCGGTGATCAGCTCGTCGCGGCCGGCGAAGTAGCGGTAGAGCGCGGGGCCGCTGAGGCCCATCTGCTTGGCGATCGCGTTGAGCGAGAGCGCGGAGGCGCCCGCCGTGGCGATCTGCTGCCAGGCGTGCTGCTTGACCTCCTCGCGCAGCTGCGCGCGGTAGCGCTCGCGCGGGGTGTCCGCGCCCGTCTTCGCCATGGTCCGCCCGCTCCCGGTGGTCCGACTACATGCTCACGCTTTCGTTAGAGGTTATCACGGAAGCCCTTGACGCCCCGGGCGCCGGGGAGTTAGAACTTCTAACGAACGCATGAGCATGTAGCTCATCGCGAACCGCGCCGTCCGTCCCGACGGCCCGTCAGCGAAGGGGACCCCCATGTCCGCGATCCGCCGCGCCGCCCTCGTCACCGTCCCGCTCGTCCTCGGCCTGCTCGGCACCGCCGCCGCGCCCGCCGGGGCCACCGCCTCCCGCCGCGACACCCCCCTCACCTGCCGCGGGGCCGGCGTCGACCCCGACGCGCAGGTCCGGTACCGGACCGAGACGGTCGTCCACGCGCCGCTGCGCACCGTCTGGAAGCTGCAGACCGACGTCGCGCGCTGGCCCGCCTGGCAGGCCACCGTGGCGACCGCCGAGCGCCTCGACCACGGACCGCTGCGCCCGAGCTCCGCGTTCCGGTGGACCACCCCGCTGCCCCCGAACCCCGCCACCACGGCCACCAGCCTCGACATCACCTCGACCGTGCGGCAGCTGCGGCCCGGCTCCTGCATCCGCTGGACCGGCCCGGCCGACGCCGCGGGGCTGCACATCGACGGCGTCCACGTGTGGAACTTCACCGAGGTCGACGGCGGCGTCCTGGTCCGCACCGAGGAGACCCACACCGGCCCCCAGGTCGACGCGAACGCCCCCGCCGCCACCGCGCTCCTGCGCCAGGGCCTGGAGGGCTGGCTGCACGATCTGAAGGCCGCCGCCGAGGCCGACGCGCGGACGAACTGACCGCGCGCCACGGCGCATGGAACCCGGCCCCCGGGGCAGACGCGGCCCGGGGCGGACTTCGCCCCGTCGACGAGAGGAGCGCCTGCCATGGGCACCGACGACAAGATGCGCAACATGGCGGAGAAGGCCGGCGGCAAGGCCAAGGAAGCCGTCGGCAAGGTCACCGGCGACCGTTCGACCGAGCTCAAGGGCAAGGGCGAACAGATGACGAGCGACCTGAAGCAGGCCGGCGAGAAGATCAAGGACGCGGGGAAGCACTGACCCGGCGGGGCGGGGACCGTCATCGGACGGTTCCCGCCCGCTGCGGCCCGCGCCGCCTCCGGTCCGGCCCACGACCCGGACCGGAGGCTTCGCGCGCCGGTCAGCCGGCGAGCAGGCCGTGGCGGGCCGCGTAATCCGCGAGGCCGTCGGGGGTGCTTCCGGCCCAGCCGAGGTAGCCGTCGGGCCGGACCAGGAACACGCCGGTCCCGTACGCCTCGTAGGCGGGGATGCGGACGACCGGAGCGGCGACGGCGGGCAGCGGGTCGTCGGTGCCGACGGCGAGCAGGGTCCAGTGCGGCCCGCGGAAGGCGTCGAACAGGCGGGTGCCGCCCCGGCGGCCGTCGGGGGCGCGGTCACCGGCCCGCAGCGCGTCCTCCGGGAGGTCCGGGCGGGTGTCCACGGCGAGCGAGGACTCCCGGTAGCCCAGGCCGAGTTGCTGGGTGGCCCGACCGCGGCGCTCCTCGCCCCGGTGGACGCGGGTCGACAGGGCGAGCATCGCCGCCGCGTTGGCCCGGCGCTCCTCCTCGTAGGTGTCCAGCAGCGACGCGTCCGCACGGCCGGCCAGGACGGCGGCGAGCTTCCAGGCCAGGTTGTACGCGTCCTGGACGCTGGTGTTGAGGCCCTGCCCGCCGGCCGGCGAGTGGACGTGCGCGGCGTCGCCGGCAAGGAAGACCCGGCCGGCGCGGAAGCGGTCAGCGAGGGCCGCGCGCGGGCGGAACTCGGAGGCCCAACGCAGCTCGGTGACCTGGTCGGCGGTCAGGTGGGAGCGGGCGGCGACCACCGCGCGCAGACCGTCGAGGGTGTGCTCCACGGCCGCCCCCTCGGGGAACTGGGCGACCAGCTGGTAGTCCTCGGTGCCGCCGAGCGGGCAGATCGCCAGCAGGCCGTCGTCGGACCGGAACACGTGCCAGTGTTCGCGGTCCAGCCCGGTCACCCGGACGTCGGCGACCAGCATCGGGGCCGGGTCGACCGTCTCCCCGGTCATCCCGATGCCGAGCAGCCGCCGGACGGTCGAGCGTCCGCCGTCGGCCGCGACGAGGTAGCGGGCCCGGACCGGCGCGCCGGTGGCGAACTCGGCGGTCACGCCCTCCTCGTCCTGGGTGAGGGCGACCAGCTCGCGGCCGAACGCGACCTCGCCGCCCAGTTCGCGCAGCCGCTCGTGGAGGACCTGCTGGGTGCGCCACTGGGGCAGCATCAGCGTCTCGGTGTACGGCTCGGTCTCGGACGGCTCGGTCGGGTCGTACATGCTCTGCCCGTCCTGCGGCTCACCGTCCTTCCAGAACAGGGTGGGCGGGTAGTGGCCCGCGACCGCGCGGACCCGGTCGAGCACGCCGAAGTCGTCGAGGACCTCCAGCGTGCGCGGCTGCAGGCCCTTGCCGCGCGAGCCGGGGAAGAGTTCCGCGCCGCGCTCGACCGGCAGCGCGGTGACGCCGTGCCGGGCGAGGTCGAGTGCGAGGGCGAGGCCGGTGGGCCCGGCGCCGATGATCAGGACGTCCGTGTGCATGCCGCGAGCAGTCACGGCAACCCCCTTAACGTTGTTAAGTAGCCGATGCCGGAAGCGTGCACTTAACGGCGTTAAACTGTCAAGCGTGACCCCGCAGAAGACCCCCAAGCTCGACCGCAAGCAGGTCGTCGACGCCGCACTGAAGCTGCTCAACGAGGTCGGCCTCGACGGCCTCACCCTGCGCGCCATCGCCGCCGAGCTCGACGTCAAGGCACCCGCGCTGTACTGGCACTTCAAGGACAAGCAGGCACTGCTGGACGAGATGGCGACCGAGATCATGCGCCGCATGACGGCCCGGACCGCCGAGGCGGGCGACGGATGGCGCGCCGGCGACTGGCGGGACGCCTACCTCACGACGATGCGCACCCTGCGCGCCGAGCTGCTGCGCTACCGCGACGGCGCCAAGGTGTACAGCGGCGCCCGGTTCACCGACACCTCGTACGCGGCCGGCCTGGACGCCTCGCTGCGCCTGCTGATCGACGCCGGCTTCACCCTGACCACCGCCACCCGGGCCTGGTACACGGCGTACAGCTACACCATCGGCTACGTCATCGAGGAGCAGGCCATGGCGCCCAATCCGTTCGACGGCGACGAGGGCTACGACGTCGAGGCCCGCGCCGACCGGCTGTCCGCCCACCCACTCGCCGCCGAGGCGGGCCGGGCGATGTTCGTGGACTTCGACGAGGGCTTCGAACAGGGACTGGCCCTGGTGCTGGTCGGGGCCGAGTCCCTGCTCGTCGACTGACGGCCGGTCGACCGCCGGGCCCCGAAAGGCGGTTGACGAACCATCGGCCGTCCGACCGCACCCGAACCGATTCGAAGCCCGAAGGCTCCCCCTCGGACCACCCCGGTTCATTCCGGGTTCACATGCACATGTAAATTGCGTTCACCTCGCCCGTCTACCTTCATGGCGCCCCGCCGCTCCAAGATCCACCCGAAGATCCACCCGAAGATCCACGTGGCGGGGCCCGACTCCGAAAATGACATGACGTTCGAGGTACCAACCATGCACGCAGTTCCCACCCGCTCACGGTGGCTCCGGCACGGCGCCGGCCTGGTCGGCGCGCTCTCGCTGGCGACCTTCGGCGGCGCGCCCGCAGCCTTCGCGGCCGACGCCCCACAGACCTCCACCCCGGTCAAGCACCTGGTGGTGATCTTCCAGGAGAACGTCTCCTTCGACCACTACTTCGGCACCTACCCGAACGCGGCCAACACCGCCGACGACAAGGTGAAGTTCACCGCCAAGCCCGGCACCCCGAAGGTCGACGGCCTCTCCGACGACCTGCTCCACCACAACCCGAACGGGACCAACCCGAAGCGGCTGAGCCCGGCCCAGGCCGTCACCTGCGACCAGGACCACACCTACAAGGACGAGCAACTCGCCTTCGACGGCGGCAAGATGGACAAGTTCGTCGAGCACACCGACGTCGAGAGCTGCAAGGCCCCGATGTTCACCCAGCCCGGCCTGGTGATGGACTACTACGACGGCAACACCGTCACGGGCATGTGGAACTACGCCCAGCGCTTCGCGATGAGCGACAACTCCTTCGGCACCAACTACGGCCCGTCCACCCCCGGCGCGCTCAACCTGATCTCCGGGCAGTTGCACGGCGGTTACCCGGTGGACCCGAAGACCGGCCAGAAGACCACCGACGCCTACGTGGTCGCCTCCCCGGACGCCAACGGCGTCGGCACCGTCATCAACGACCCGGACCCGGGCTACGACGAGTGCTCCAACCCCCAGCACAACCAGCTGGTCATGACCGGCAAGAACATAGGCGACCTGCTCAACGACAAGGGCGTCAGCTGGGGCTGGTTCCAGGGCGGCTTCAAGCCGACCGGCGACAAGGACGGCAAGGCCGTCTGCGGGGCCGCGCACGACAACATCGTGGGCGCCTCCCAGACCGACTACAACCCGCACCACGAGCCGTTCCAGTACTACAAGTCCACGGCGAACCCGAAGCACCAGGCGCCCAAGGACGTGGACGAGATCGGCCACAACGGCCAGGCCAACCACCAGTACGACCTGACCGACTTCGACGCCGCCCTGCAGCACGGCAACCTGCCCGCCGTCAGCTACCTCAAGGCCGCCAACTACCAGGACGGCCACGCGGGTTACTCCGACCCGCTGGACGAGCAGCACTTCGTCGTGGACACCCTGAACAAGCTGCAGAAGTCCAAGGACTGGGCCTCCACCGCCGTCGTCATCGCCTACGACGACTCGGACGGCTGGTACGACCACAAGTTCGCCGAGCCCGTCAACGGCTCGCGGGACGCCGCCAACGACGGCCTCAACGGCCCCGGCCAGTGCGGCAAGGACGCCGGGTGGGGCGGCTACGCCGACCGCTGCGGCTTCGGCCCGCGCCTGCCGCTGCTGGTGGCCTCCCCGTTCGCCAAGGCCAACTTCGTCGACCACACGCAGACCGACCAGACCTCGATCCTGCGCTTCGTCGAGGACAACTGGAAGACCGGCCGGATCGGCGACTTCTCCTTCGACGAGCACGCCGCCTCCATCGAGGGCATGTTCGACTTCAAGAACCCGCAGCCGGCGACCCTCCTGCTCGACCCCGCCACCGGCCAGCCGGCCGGCACCGCCACCCCGACCGGCGGGCCCACCGGCGGTGCTTCGACCTCCGCCCCGGCCGGCCCGACGGACGGCTCCGGCAGCGGCACCGCCGTCGCGGCGCCCACCAGCGGCGCGTCCGGCCCCGCGCTGGCCACGACCGGCGCGGACTCCAACACCCTGCCGATCGCGGCCACGGCCGTGGCGCTGCTGGCGCTCGGCGGCGGCGCGGTGTACGTCACCCGCCGCCGGCGCGGCCGCCGCGCCTGACGACCCGTCCGGCGCGCGCCGTCTCCGGTGGCGCCGGCGACGCGCGGCGATGTGTGTGACGCGCGGTGACCTGCGGCGATGCGTGTGACGCGCGGTGACCCGACACCGCCGGGGGCGGGCAGGGGCCGTGAACCCGCCCACCGGGTCCTGCGCACCGGGGCCTGCGCACCGGCTCGGCAGCGCGCCGCAGCCGGTGTCGCTCGTTAGGGTCGGGGGCATGGGACGAGGCCAGGCGGCACTGCTCGACATCGACGGCGTGCTCACGATCGGCTGGAAGCCGCTCCCGGGCGCCGTGGAAGCCCTCCGGCGGCTCGACGGCGACGGCGTCCGGTACGTGCTGCTGACCAACACCACCTCCCGCACCCGGCGTTCGATCGCCGACACGCTCGCCGCGCACGGCTTCCCGGTCGGCATCGAGCAGGTGCTCACCGCGCCCGCCGCCACCGCCGAACGCCTCGCCGGCACCCGATGCCTGCTGCTCAACAGCGGCGACATCGAGGACGACCTGGCCCCGCTGCGGCTGGTGGACGACCCGGCGGACGCCGAGGTGGTGCTGGTCGGCGGCGCCGGGCCCGAGTTCGGGTACCGGGCGCTGGACCGGGCCTTCGCCGCCCTCCGCGACGGGGCACGCCTGGTCGCCATGCACCGCAACGCCTACTGGCGGACCCCGGAGGGCCTGCGGCTGGACAGCGGCGCCTTCGTCGCGGGGCTGGAGTACGCGACCGGCGTCCGGGCCGAGGTGGTCGGCAAACCGGCCGGGGCCTTCTTCGCCGCGGCCCTGGCCCACCTGGGGGTCTCGGCGGCCGAGGCGGTGATGGTCGGGGACGACATCGAGTCGGACGTGCTCGGGGCGCAGCACCACGGGATCGGCGGCGTGCTGGTCCGCACCGGCAAGGCGGCCCCGGGCGCGCCGGAACGCGCGGACGGCGAGCCCGACCACGTGCTCGACTCGGTGGCGGACCTGCCGGAGCTGCTGGCCCGGCTGCGCGCGGGCTGAGGTCGCGGCAGGCCGGGGTGCGCGAGGCGCACCACCGGTCGTAGAACGGAAGGGAACGAACCCGACCGGGAGGAGGCGCGGCCATGGGCCTGCCCCTGGCGGCCGGACACGTGCTCGTCCGGCTCGGCGACGGCCCGCAGCAGGCGGCGGAGGCGGTGCTCGACGCGCTGGAGGCCGCCTTCCCCACCCACACCGGGCGCGGGCGGACCAGGATCGGCAACGCGTGGGAGGACCCTGCCACCGTGACCTCGGAGGGCACCCGGGTGGTGGCCGGAGCCCAGCCCGACGGCGTCTCGGTGCGCCTCTCCCAGTCCTTCGACGCGCGCGATCCGCGTGATCCGCCGGAAGCCCGGGAGTCGCCCGGAACCGGGAGCCCGGACGGGCCTGCGCACCCGATCGCCCTGACAGGCGGAGTCGGCGCGGACCTGCTCGGCTCGCCCGATGACGTCCGACGGGTGCTGGGCGTGCTCGCCGGGCTCTGCGCGACGGAGGAGGAGTCGCGCGAGGAGCAGGGCCCCCAGCTGGCCGTACGGCTGCGCCTCGGGCGACCGCACGGGTAGCGGGCGTGCTGGGGGCGGACGTCGGGTGTGGCCGCGCGTGTGCCACCGCCGTGCCGGGGTAGACGCGGACGGCAGCAGACCGGTCCCCCAGACCGACCACTCCGTTCGGGGGCCACCATGGCCGTACAACGCCGACCGGGCTTCCTTCGCGGGACCCGACGCCGGGCGGGCGAGCGCCACGACTTCCCGCACGCCCCGCAGGGCCCCGGCCGGACCACGCCCCAGCTCCGCCCGCAGGACACGGTGCGCTGGGGCAGCGAACCCGTGACCGAGCGTTCGGACCTTGAGCTGCGCCACCTGCTGTCCCGGGTCTTCCTGGTGCTGTTCGCCGTCGGGGCAGCGGCCTTCGCCGTCCTCGCCGCCCTGGCCTCCCCCGGCCCGGCCCCGAACCAGGGCAGCTACGCCTCCCGGCGGCGGCGGTACTCGGCCAGGGTGTCGTTCAGCGGCGGTCCTTCACGGGATGTCCTTCACAACCATCCCACCGGGTCTGGCCCGGTGGCCGTTCGGAACACCCCCGGAGAGCATGGACTGACCGAGCCCCAGCGATCCGGAGGTAGCGCCGTGTACGAGATGTGGGCCGAGCACGACCCGGCGGTGTCCCCGCCCGCCGTGGTGTGGCACGTGGTGGCGAAGGACGACGCGTCGTCCTCGCTGTGCGGACGGTTCCTCGAACCGTCCCAGCGCGTCGTCCCGGCGGGGGACGGCACCGACTCGGCCGGGCCGGACCGGTACTGCGATCCCTGCCTGGTCACCGTGCGTGAGGCCCTGGCGGCCAGCGCCCGGTAGCGGTCCCGTCAGCCCCGTCACGACGGCCGTCACAGCCGACGCCCGTCCCGGCTCCCGTCCCGTTCCCGCAACGGCTCCCGTGTCAGCGCCCGTGACGGCGCCCGGGCCGGCCCTCCTTCCGGCACGCGTCACGGCGGACGCCGCGGCCTCGACCGCGGCGTCCGTCCTCCGTCCTCCGTCGGCCGCGGCGCCCCGTGGTCGCGGCCCTCGTTCGTCACGGCAGTGGCACGGCCAGCAGACAGGGGTGTCGGCTGCCGGTTCCCTGGGCGGCGAGGACCGTGGCCACCTCGCCGCTGATCTCCACCCGGAGCCCACCGTCCGTACTCTCCCAGACGAGGCCTCCGTCGGGCCCGACGGTCTGCGTCTCGTGAACGACGACGACGGCCGGTGGAGCGTGCCCGCCGATCGGGCCGGGGAGCGTCACCGCGTAGCGGTGCGTGAGGCTTCCCATGACGGCCTCCTTCTCCCCCCACCCTGTGCCATCGATTCTCCTCCCGCACCAGGCCGGTTGTACACGGACCGCCCGCCTGTTCCGGCAGCCCGCGGTGACCGGCCGCTGCAAGGGAGTCCGGCTCGGCGTTTGCCCGCTCCGGGCCCGGCTACACGCACCGGTGGAGCAGGACTCGGAGGCGATCCCATGACCACGACGCCGGACACCGGCCGGACCGGCCCCGCCGAGCACCGGACCGCACGCCGGACCGGACGCCGGGAGTCACCCGAGGAACGGGCGGACCGGCGCTGGAGCGACCTGCTCCAGGAGGTGCGCGTCGCCCAGACCGGCTCCCAGGTGCTCTTCGGCTTCCTGCTGAGCGTGGTCTTCATGGCCCGCTTCCCCGGGCTCGGCGACTTCGACCAGGGACTGTACGTGGCCACCGTCGTCCTCGGCGCACTCGCCACCGGCTCGCTCGCCGCCCCGGTCGCCTACCACCGGATCTTCGCCGGCCACCGCCTCAAGCCCCAACTGGTGACCGCGGCGGCCCGGTTGGTGACGACCGGGCTGGTGCTGCTGGCGCTGACCATCAGCTCCGCGCTGCTGCTCCTGCTCCGGGTCGCGACCGACGACTCGGCCTCCTCCAGCTGGATCGCCGGAGCCGTCATGCTCTGGTTCCTGTGCACCTGGCTGCTCCTCCCGGTCCTGCACCTGCACCGGCACGACGGGCGGCTCTCCTCACCGCCCGCCGGAGCCGGGCCGCCCGCTCGCGACCCGCCGGTTTCCGACCCGCGGGCGTCGGACCCGCCGACGGCCGACCCGCCGACGGCCGACGCGGCGAGGGCCGCCCCGCCCGCGCCCGGCTCGCCGCCGTGACACGGGCGACCGACGCCGCGTGCGCCCCGCACACGGCAGGTGCGAGACGGCCCCGCCGGAGAGACTGGGTGCAGGACTTCCATCCGGGAGGCTTCCATGGACAGCAGAGTCACCACCGCGGGCCGCGAGCGGGCCGCATGACCGGGTCCTCGGCATGAGGCGCCGGTGAGCCCCCGCCCGGGGCACGAGCCGCCCGGTTCCACCGGACCGGGCCGCCGGGCCGTGCCGCTCGGCAGCCGCCGCCCCCGGGTGACGCCGCGCCGCGAAGGCTCGACGGCACCGCCCGGGGGCCGGGCGCCCTCCGCCGAACGGGTGCCCGCCGGACTGCGGACCGCCGCCGGGTACGCCTGGCGGCTGGGGCTGCTCGGCGTCGGCGCCTACCTGGTGGTGGACGTCCTGACCCGGCTCGAACTGCCGCTGATCGCGCTGTTCCTGGCCCTGGTCGTCACCTCGGTGCTGCGCCCGCTGGTCGACCTGCTGGCGAGGGTGACGCCCCGCTCGCTGGCCGTCCTGCTCGCCTTCCTCTGCACCATCGTGGTGATCGGCGGGGTCCTGACGCTGGTGGGCACCACCGTCGCCGACGAGTGGAACCGACTGGGCAACGAGCTGCGCGGCGGCCTCGGCCGGATCGACCGCTTTCTGACCGGCTCCCCCTTCCACCTGCGACCCGGCACCGTCACCGACCTGCGGGCCAAGATCGGCGAATTCATCGCCGCCCACCGCTCGACGCTGGTCAGCACGGCGCTCAGCGGCGCCGGTCGGGCCGTCGAACTGCTCACCGGCGCCGCGCTCGCGGTGTTCTGCTCGGTGTTCTTCCTGCACTCCGGCGACCGGATGTGGTCCTGGGCCCAGCAGCAGCTGCCCACCGGCAGCCGTACGGTCTGGGACCGGGCCGGGCGGGCGGCCTGGCGCACCTTCGCCGGCTACACCCGCGGCGTGCTGATCGTCGCGGCGACCAACGCGGTGCTGGTCGGCATCGCCCTGTCGATCCTCGGGGTGCCGCTGGTCCTGCCGCTGACCGTGCTGGAGTTCGTCGCGGCGCTCATCCCGCTGATCGGCTCCCCGATCGCCCTGGCCGTCGCCTCCGTGGTCGCCCTGGCGGCCCGCGGCCCAGTGATCGCGCTGCTGGTGCTCGCCCTGATCGTGGTCATCGGCCAGATCGAGGGCCACCTGCTGCACCCGCTGGTGCTCGGCTGGTCGGTCCGGATCCACCCGGTGGTCATCGCCCTGTCGGTGACCGGCGGCGCCGTCCTGGCGGGTGTCCTGGGCGCGGTGGTGGCGGTACCGGTGGTGTCGGTCGCCTGGGCGGTGATCGGCGAGCTCCGCGACATCCGGGCCGAACGTGCCCCGGGCGGGCGCTCACGGTCAGGGCCCGCTCCCCCGGCGGCGGGCGACCAGTCGCACGGCCGAAAGGACGAGCGTCGCCGCCCGGACCGGGCCGAAGGCGGCAAGGACGGCCGCTGAGTGCGCATCGGCGCTGACCAGCAGCAGACCCGCCGACAGGGCGAGCAGGACCGACAGCACGGACGGCGGCACCCGGGCGGCGGCCCTCGACGCTCCGCCCGGCACCCAGCGGGGACCGCGCCGCATGGTGCGCAGGGCGCGGTCCAGTCGGCCGTCCGCACGCAGGTCGAACTCGATCTCGGCCAGGATCCGCAGCTCCCGACGCGAGAGTGCCGGGCCGTCCATCGCCTCCACCTCCGGTCCCCCGGTCGGGCGGCTGCCCATCGCGGCCCGGCCCAACCTCCGGTGCGGTCGGGGAGGCGCCGAGCGGGAGGGGACGGACCGACCACAGGAGGGCGGAACGGCCCGGGCGACCCCGGCCTTCCCGGCGTGGCCGGGCCTGCGGTGCAGGTCAATGCCCGGCGGGCCCATGAGGTGGGGTCGTTGGGCCCTGGCCGGGGAGGCTCTGGGGTCGGGATTCTGATCGACGGATGCGCCGGACGGGAGTGGAAGGGCCTGGGTGATGGGCGAGTTGGTGGCGGTGAGGGCGTTCGAGGGGCTGACGGGCGAGGTCCTGGCCGAGGCGCGGGCCCGGGTCGCCGCCGCGGCGGTGGCTCCCGGGGTGGGGACGCTGGTGGAGGCGCTGCGGATCAGGCTGGCGTCCGTGGCCGACGGTGTGCTGGCGCAGGTGAACGCGGAGGTGGACGGGCGGCGGATCCGCGTGCAGGAGGTCGCGGCCGGGCTGGGCGACTCGCTCGACCGGGTCGCCGACGCGCTGCGCGGCAGGATCCGGGCGGTCACCGGCGCGTGGGCGCCGCGTCCGTGGCCCGGCCCCCGGACGGCCGCGCTCGCCGTCCCGGTCCTCCCGGCCGTCCCGGTCTTCGCGCCCTCCGATACCGCCGAGGTTGTCGAGGCTGCCGGCGCGGGCACAAGCGCGGGCTCCCGGATCGTCCGGCGCAAGGAGCCCGCGCTGGTGTGGTGCTCGCCGGAGGCGGCCGCCCGGACGATGGACGCGATGGACTACGACATCCACCTCTTCACCGATCCGGCGACCGAGACCGATGCCGTCGTCTACCGCGTCGGGCCGACCGGCTACCGCCTCGCCCGGACCGTCGCCGCCGGGCCGCCCGGCCGCCGCACCGTGCCGATCACCCTGAGTCCGCACGGCGCACCCCGGCTGACCGAGGCGCAGGCCGTCGAGCGGCTGGAGGGCGCCGAGCTGCCGTTCCTGTTCTTCGCGCAGCCCGCCGACGGGCGCGGCCGCGTGCTCTACCGGCGCTTCGACGGCCGGCTCGGCCTGATCGCGGGCCGGGCCTGATCGCGGGCCGGGCCTGAGGACCGCACGCCCCGACGCGTCGTGCCCCGTCGAACAGCAGCTCGACGGGGCACGACGGGCACGACGGCCGTCAGGACGGCTGCGTCACATGTTGATCATGTGGCCGGCGAGGCCGTGGATGGCCTCCTTGACCGCCTCGCCCAGGGTCGGGTGGGCGTGCACGTTGCGGGCGACCTCGTGGACGGTCAGGTCCCACTGCTGGGCCAGCGTCAGTTCGGGCAGCAGCTCGGTGACCTCGGGGCCGATCAGGTGGGCACCGAGCAGCTCGCCGTGCGTGTTGTCGCTGATGACCTTGACGAAGCCGATCGGGTGGCCGAGGCCGTGCGCCTTGCCGTTGGCGGTGAACGGGAACTTGGCGACCTTGACGTCGTAGCCCAGCTCGCGGGCCTGCGCCTCGGTGTAGCCGAAGGAGGCGATCTGCGGCTGGCAGTAGGTGGCGCGCGGGATCATGACGAAGTCGACCTCCATCGTCTCCGCCCCGCCGATGGTCTCGGCGGCGATCACGGCCATCGTCTCGGCGGCGTGCGCGAGCATCAGCTTGGCGGTGACGTCGCCGATGGCGAAGATGTGCTCGACGCTGGTGCGGCCGCGGCCGTCCACGGCGATGGCGTTGCGGTCGGTGAGCTTGACGCCGGTGTTCTCCAGGCCGTAGCCGTTGACGCGCGGCGCGAAGCCGATCGCCTGGAGCACCTTGTCGGCCTCCAGCACCTTCTGCTCGCCGTCCTTGGTGACGGTGACGCGGACCTTGGCGTTGGCGTCGCTGTCGTCGATCGATTCGACGCGGGTGGAGGTCAGCACCTCGATGCCCAGCTTGCGGTACTGCTTGGCGAGTTCCGTGGAGACCTCGACGTCCTCCAGCGGCACCACGCGGTCGAGGAACTCGACGATGGTGACCTTCACGCCGTAGTTGTGCAGCACGTACGCGAACTCGACGCCGATCGCGCCGGCGCCCGCGATGATGATGCTCTCCGGCAGCTGCTCGGTGAGGATCTGCTCCTCGTAGGTGACCACGCGGTCGCTCAGGCTGGTGCCGGGCAGCAGGCGGGTGGTGGCGCCGGCCGCGATGATGCAGTGGTCGAAGGTGACGACGTCGAAGCCGCCGCCGCTGAGCGCGACCTGGATGGTGCGGTCGTCGACGAAGGTGCCCCAGCCGTCGTACTCGGTGATGCCGTTCTTCTTCATCAGGTAGTGGACGCCCTTGACCCGGCCGTCGGCCACCGAGCGGCTGCGGCGGAACGCCTCGCCGAAGTCGAAGGTCACCTGGCCCTCGACCTTGATGCCGAAGGTCTTGGCCTCCTTGGTGAAGATGTGGGCGAGCTCGGCGTTGCGCAGCAGGGCCTTGGAGGGGATGCAGCCGACGTTGAGGCAGACGCCGCCCCAGTACTTGGCCTCGATGACCGCGACCTTCAGGCCCAGCTGGGCCGAGCGGACGGCGGCGGTGTAGCCGCCGGGGCCCGCGCCGAGGACGACGACGTCGTAGTGCGTGCTCATGTTGCTGACTCCTCCGAGGGTGTCACGGTGTCGTGATCTCGGTCCCATGGTGGCAGGACCGGGCTCGGCGCACCCATCGGGTCTCGACGGATGCGCTCCGCGCGGCACCGTACAGGCCCGGGGGCCGAATTGTCAGTGGTCTCCGCTACGGTGACCGCACCGGCGCCCACCAGGGGCGATGACGGAGGGGAGGGAGCGGATGCCGAGGTCACGCAGGGTGTTCGCCGCGCGAGCGGCGCCTACGGCGGGCGGGTGGGCCCGCCGCCCGAGGACGGCAGCGGGCCCACCCGGGCGTCAGGCCGTCACTTCGTCGGCGCAGCCGCTCACGCCGCCGGTGCCTGCGGCGCTCGCGTCGGCTGCTGCGGCCGCGGCCTTGTCGGCCGGGGACTGCGCCGGTACGGGCCGTTGCAGCGAGGAGAGGTCCCAGGCGTAGGTGCCGACGGCGTGGGCGATCACGTCGATGTTGACGTCGAAGGCCTCCATGTCGATGTTGCCCAGGTTGTCGCAGGCCTTGTGGTAGCAGGAGTCGTACGCGGCGCCCGCCGTGCCGCCGTAACGCTCCGCCTGCTCCGGGGACTTGATCTTCTCGGCGCCGGTGTCGGTGCCGCCGGCCGGGATGCCGGCGTCGATGAACGGACCGTAGTCGGAGCGGCCGTCGAAGGCGGTCGGGTCGTGTGGCCGGCCGAGGCCGTCCAGGTAGCCGGTGATGTCCCGTTCGATCTGCGCCGAGCCCTCGGGGCCGGCGCCGCCGCCGGCGCTGCCGGAGCCGTTGTAGACGAACTGCGCGTGGTTGGGGGATGCGATCATGTCGAAGTTGAGGTAGAGCCGGATCTTCTTGCGATCCGCCTCGGAGAGTGACTTCACGTACGCCTCGGAGCCCTTGAGGCCGAACTCCTCGGCGGACCACCAGGCGAATCTGACCTTGTTCTTCACCGGGTGGACGTTGAGGTTCTCCGCGACCTCCAGGATGCCCGCCGAGCCGGAGCCGTTGTCGTTGATGCCCGGCCCGGCCGGGACGGAGTCGAGGTGCGCCCCGACCATCACGGTGTTCTCCGGGTCCCCGCCTCGGGTCTCGGCGATGACGTTCCAGGTCTTGCGCGGTTCCATGACGGTGCGGATGTCGAGGGTCACCCGGACGGGCCCGGCGGCCGCCGCGGCGGCCAGGGCCTCACCCGCCGCGCTGGTGATCCCGCCGGTCGGGACCTTCCCGGCCGTCGGGTCCCCGAGGGTCCCGTTGAGGTCGCCCTCGGCGTTGTTGTAGACGAGCGCCCCGATCGCGCCCGCCGCCGCCGCGGCGGCCTGCTTCTGGGCGAAGCTGCAGCCGCCGCGCCGGATCAGGGCGATCCTGCCGGTGAACCCGCCGGCCGGGTAGTCGGTGGACGCGCAACCGGTCGTGGCGCTGACCGGGGCGACCGCCAACTCGGCGGTCAGGCCCGCCTCCGGTCCGCCCACCGAGTACGTCATGGCGATCACCGGCACGGACTCCGCCGTCGGGGACAGCACGTCGAGCCGCTGCGTGCGGGCCTCGAAGAAGGTGTACTCGAACTCCTGCCTGGACACCTTGAGACCGGCGCGCCGTGCCCGCTCGTAGACGTACTGCGCGGACTGCTCGTGGCCCTTCGAACCGGCCACCCGGGTACCGCCGTTGCGGTCGGCGAACCGCTGCAGCGCGGCCAGGGTGTCGTGGGCGGACTCGGCATCGGCGGCGTCGACCAGCCGGGCGGCCAGCTTGGCGCCCTTGCGCGCCGGGTCCGGGTCGGCCGCCGCGCTCCCGGCACCGGCCAGCAGCAGCGGGGTGACCAGGGCGGCGACGGTCAGTGCGGCGCCCGCGCGACGCCCGGTGACGGCGGTGCGGGGGCGCCGTAACGGGGTGGCGGTGTCGGGCCGGGTGGCGTGGTCGTACCGGGGCGAACGGTCGAGCGGGGCGGTCGAGCGACGGGTGCGCAGCTTCAAGGCGACTCCTTCCGACGGGCCGTGAACTCACGATTTGACAGGACCGGAATCGCCTTGCCAAGCCCGCCGCGCACCCGGCGGGATGCGCGCGGGGGGATGCGCGGTGATATTGGAGGAGTGGGGCCGTCTCATCCGGGAGTGTGACCACATGTCCATGATGGATAAGCTCAAGAACCTGCTGAAGGGCCACGAGGAACAGGCCGACAAGGCCGTCGACAAGGCGGGTGACGCCGTCGACGAACGCACGCAGGGCAAGTACAGCGGCCAGGTGGACGCCGGCCAGGAGCAGATGAAGAACCAGTTCCGCGACGAGCCGCCGCAGTAGGCAGGCCGTAGCGGACGCACGGACCGGGCCGTGGCGCTCCGTGTCCGCCGCCCCGGTCCGGCCCTCGGCCGGGCCGGGGTTCGGGCTTCTCGGGGGGCGGCGGCGTCGGAGCGCCCGGGCGTCAGGTCGAACGCGGCGGCGGCGCGTCGTCCCTGCACGGGGCGCCGTCCGTGTGCGGGGTGTCGTCCGGGCGCGGGGCGTCGTCCTCGGCCGCGCCGCAGTGCTCGCACGGTGCCGGTCCGGGCCGCTCGCGCAGCCGTCCGCACTCCGGGCACACCCGCTCCAGCCAGCAGGCCGACTCGCCGCCTTCGTCCATGCCGCCGATTCTGCCCCCGGGCTGCCCGCCGCGGCGAGTAGACACTGTCTACGAGCGCCTGGTAGACAGTGTCCATGACCGATCAGGACAGTGACCTCCGCGCCCGACTGGTGGCCGCCGGCGTCGAACTGGTGGCCACCGGGGGCGTCCAGGCGCTCGGCCTGCGCGAGATCGCCCGCCACGCCGGGGTCTCGCACGGGGCGCCCCGCCGCTACTTCCCCACCCACCGCGAGCTGCTCGCCGCCATCGCCCGGAACGGCTTCGGCAGGCTCACCGACGCCATGGCCGGCGCGGACGCCCTCGCGGTCGGCAGCGGCGCCGACGCCCGCGGCCGCCTCGACGCGCTCGCCCGCGCCTACCTCGGCTTCGCGGCCGCCAACCCGGGCATGTTCGAGCTGATGTTCCGTCACGACCTGCTGGAGGGCAGCGGTGCGGAGCTGCGCCGCACCACCGTGCCGCTGTTTCTCACCTTCGTCGACTTGGTCGCCGAGCTGCACCCGGGCTCCGGCGATCCGGCCGTCGCCACCGCCGCCCTCTGGGCCAACCTGCACGGTCTCGCCCAACTGCGCACCTGGGGCAGCCTGCGGCTCATCACCGGCAGCGAGGACGTCGAACCGCTGCTGCGCGCCGCGCTGGACGCCCATCTCGGTCCGGCCGCCCGGTGACGCCGCGGCTGCACCGACGGCTCACCCTGGCCGCGAGCATCACCGGTGCCGTCCTGGTCGCCCTCGACGGCACCGCGCTGACCGTCGTCCGGCCCGTCCTCCAGCACGACCTGCACGCGTCCGTCGCCGCCGTGCAGTGGGCCGGGACGGGCTATCTCGTCACCGTCGCCGCCCTGCTGGTGTTCGCGGGCCGGCTCGGCGACCGCTACGGGCACCGGCGGGTCTTCGCCGTCGGCGTGACGGGCTTCGCCGCGGCCTCGGCCGGGATCGCCCTCGCACCCGGCATCGGCTGGGTGATCGCCCTGCGGGTGGTGCAGGGCGTCGCGGGCGCCCTGCTGCAGCCGGCCACCCTCGGCATGCTGCGCGCCGCCTGGCCCGCCGACCGGCTGGCCGGCGCGATCGCGGCACGCACGGCGGCGATCGGGCTCGCGGCCGCGGCCGGGCCGCTGGTCGGCGGGGCGCTCACCGCGCACTTCGGCTGGCGGTCGGTCTTCCTGTTCGGCCTGCTGCCGGCCGGCGCCGCGCTGCTGGCGGCCCTCGCCGTGCCGGCCGCGGCGCGCCCCGAGGCTGCCGTCCGGGGCGGCGGGCTCGACCTGCCGGGCGCGGCCCTGCTCGCGCTGGCCCTGGCCTGCCTGGTGCAGACCCTGGTCGCCCTCCCGGACTCCGGCTGGTCGGCCGGCACGGCGCTCGGTCTCGCGGCCGCCGCCGCCCTCGCCCTGGCCCTGGCCCGGCACGAGCGGCGCACCCCCCGTCCGCTGCTGCCGCCCGACCTGCTCCGCTCGCCGGTGGTCGCACTGCCGCTCGGCGTCCTGCTCACAGCCTCGGCGGCGCTCCAGGGCGTGCTCTTCCCGGCGACGTACTACCTGCAGGACGTGCTGGGGCTCGACCCCCTGCAGAGCGCCCTGCGGGCGGCGCCGCTCGCGGTGGCGATGATCGTGACGGCGGCGACCTCGGCCCGGGTGACGCGGCGTCACGGTGAACGGGCCGTGGTGCTGACGGGAACGGCCCTGGTCACCTCGGGCGCGCTGCTGACCGCCCGGCTCGGGCCCGGTTCCGGGACCGTCGCGATCGCCGGCTGCTTCCTGCTGCTGGGCGCGGGCTTCGGCGCCGTGATGGCCACCGCCACCGCCCTGGTGGTCCGGGGCGCGGCCGCCGCCGAGGCCGGTGTCGCGGGCGGGCTGCAGCAGACCGCGCTGAACATCGGCCCCGCCCTGGGCATCGCACTCGCCACCACCGCGGCCGGCCGTGCGCAGCCCGGCGCGGCGCTGACGCCCTCCGCGCTGGCGATGGCCGCGGTGGCGGCTGTCGGCATCCTGCTCGCGGCCCGGCTGCCGGGTCGAACGGCCGACCCGCAAAGGGAGTTCGCCACCCGCCCGTGACCCCGTCGGGGCGCTCACGGGGCCGCCGGTCGGCGTGGCCGTGGTGGCGGGCGGGAACCTCCGTCGGCGTCCGGGGAGGCTCCGGCGGTCGGCTCGCGCCCGTACGCGACCTCCGCCTGTCGTCCGCGCCGTGGCCCGGTGGTGCCTCTCGGCCGAAGAACGCCCGCTGGTGCCAGGTGCGTTCGACCCCGGCGAGGTGCTGGACCGGGCGCAGCAGGGTCGTCGTCGACGGCGGCACGGCCGTGCGGCGCGCCAGGCGTCGGCCCGGGCGCGCGACCGGTCGTCGCTGAACGGCCGCGCCGTCGCGCGTCATTCGAGCGGCTGGAGCGACTGTGGTGCGTGGGCCGCCGACGGGAGCGGTGCTGCTTGCGGCTTCGGGTCCGGCTTCGGCTTCGGCTTCGGGTCCAGCGTTGCTGCGGTCCTCGGGTTCGGCGTCGGCGTCGAATCCGGCTGCGCCCGGTCGCGGGTGAGGGCCGCCAGCAGGGCGAGCTGCAGAGCCGCACCCACCGCCGGCCCGAGCCACACGCCCGACACTCCCCACGGCCCCGACAGGGCTGCCGAGGTGGCGAGTTGGGCACCGAGGCCGAGCAGGACGGCGAGCACGACCGGGCGGCCGGCGCCGGCCGCCTGGTACGCACCGCCGAGCGCCACCACCAGGGCGTACGGGAGCAGGTAGAGCGCCGCCATCCGCAGGAACCCGACGGACTGCGCCGCCACCGCCCGGTCGTCGGTGAAGAGGGTGGTCAGCGGGGTGGCGAGCGTCGCGGAGAGCAGGGCCGCCACGGCGCCGACGAGTGCGGCGAGGCGTCCGGTGTCGCGGCGCAGCGAGCGCAGCGCGCCGTCCTCCCCCGCGCCGGTGAGGCGGGCGGCCTCGATCGCGGCGGCTTGGCGCAGCGCGTAGAAGGCCATGGTGACGACGAGCAGGACGCGGTAGCCGACCCCGTACCCGGCCACCGCCGCGACGCCGAAGCCCGCGACCAGCCCGAGCTGGGCGGTGCCGACGGCCATCCGGGCGGTGAAGTCCAGGCCGAACGGTGCTCCCGCACGCACGATCCGCACCGCCGCCGCCCGCGTTCCCCCGGCGGCTCCGGTGGCCCTGGCCGCACCGGGCCGCGGCTCCGGCCGTCCCGACCGCCGTCGCGACCGCCACTCCGACCGCCGCTCCGGCCGCCGTCCCCGCAGTCGTAGCGTGACGGCGAAGGCGATCGCCCGTGAGGCGGCCAGGGCCAGCGCCGCGCCCGGTACGCCCAGGGCCGGCAGCGGACCGCCACCGAGGATCAGCAGGGGGTCGAGGGCGAGCAGCAGCGCGTTGGAGAGCAGAGCGAGCCGCATCGGGGTGCGGGTGTCGCCCGCGCCCTTGAACAGTTCGTCGGCGACGCGCTGGGCGAAGAACAGCACGAACGCCGGGAACGCGACGGTGAGGTACTCGGCGGCGCGGACGGCGGCCTCGCCGTCCAGGAAGACGCCTGCCAGCCGGTCGCGCAGCAGGAAGCCGGGGACGGCGAGCGCGAGGCTGCCGACGGCGCAGAGCTGCCAGGCGGCGCGGGTGGTCCGGGCGGCCTCGGCGTGGTCGCCCGCGCCGAGGGCGTGGGAGAGCCGGACGCCGGTTCCGGAGCTGACCACCAAGACGAGCCCGAGCAGCAGGTTCTCGACGGTTCCGGCCAGTGTCACGGCGGCGACCGCGGCCCCGCCGAGGCCGGCCACCCAGAGCGTGCCGATCACCGAGGCGATCACTCCGGACAGCAGTTCCGCGTAGACGGGTACGGCGAGCGCCGCGAGTCGGGACGTGTGCCCGCGCATTGGTTCCTCCCCTGGTCCGCCGCCACCTCGACCCGGACCGCCCGGCCGGAGGCCTGAACGGCGACCTCGATGAGAGATACATCGTTTCGAGGTACATCGGCAAGAGGTAATATGACGCTCCACCGGGCGCACTCCGACGGAAGGGCTTCGCCGTGCTGACCCTCGCGATCCTCGGCTTCCTGTACGACCAGCCGCTGCACGGCTACGAGCTCAAGTCCCGGATCACCGGCCTGACCGGCCACGTCCGCCCGGTCAGCGACGGTGCGCTCTACCCCGCCATCGCGCGGCTGGAGAAGGCCGGCCTGCTGTCCCGCCGCACCGAACCGGGCACCGGCGCCGCACCGCGCCAGACCCTGGAGCCGACCGAGGCCGGCCGGACCGAGCTGCTGCGACGGCTGGCGGACCCGGAGCAGGCCGAGATCACCGACCAGATGCGCTTCTTCACGCTCGTCACGTTCCTGCACCACCTCGCCGACCCGCCCCGGCAGGCCACCGTCCTCCGCCGCCGCCTGGCCTTCCTGACCGAGCCGAGCAGCTTCTTCCACGACGGCGACGGCCGGCCGGTCAGCGCCGAACGCGAGCCCAACCCGTTCCGGCGCGGGATGCTGCTCGTCGCCCGGGCGTCCACGGCGGCCGAGCGGGCCTGGCTGGAGGAGACCATCGCGGAGCTGGAACAGTCCGGACGGCCCAGTTAGCCCCGGCGATCTCGACAACTCCCCTGGCCCAGTGCCCCCAGTGGCCCCGGTCGCCCGGACGGCCCAGCGGACAACAGGAAGAGGGTCGTTCCACACCTGGCTCCACCGGGCCCCGGCGTGGCTATGATGATCCGCCTCACGTCCTCGGCGTCCCCTCCGCGGCGTGATCCGCCACCGCGCCCCGCCGTCCCCCTGGAGGCCGCCGTGCCCACTGCCGAGACCGCAGCCGCCCGCCCCGCGCCGCTGAAGCGGGACGACATCCCCGGATGGTTCTTCAGTCTCGATCGGGCCGCCTTCGGCCACCTGCTGTCCAGCCAGAGCTCCGCCGGGGTCACCGGCGACATCCTGGAACTCGGCAGCTACCTGGGCCGCAGCGCCGTCCTGCTCGGCGACCACCTGCGGGCGGGCGAGCGGCTGACCGTCTGCGACCTGTTCGACTCCGAGGCGGACGACGACGACAACGCCGCCGAGATGGCCATGTCCTACCGCAAGACGCTGACCCGCAGCGCCTTCGAGTCCAACTACCTGGCCTTCCACCGCGAACTGCCCGAGATCGTCCAGGCCCCCACCTCCGTGCTGGCCGACGGCCGGATACCGGCGGGCAGCTGCCGGTTCGTCCACGTCGACGCCTCCCACCTGTACGAGCACGTGGCCGGAGACATCGCCGTCGCCCGGGCCGCACTCGCCGAGAACGGCCTGGTCGCCCTGGACGACTACCGCTCCGAGCACACCCCGGGCGTCTCGGCGGCGGTCTGGGAGGCGGTCTTCACCGGCGGACTGCAGCCCGTGCTGCTCACCCCGATGAAGTTCTACGGCACCTGGGGCGACGCCGCGGCGGCCCGGCAGGTCCTGCTGGAACGGGACTGGCGGGCCGAGGGCTACACGGTCGACGAGGACACCATCGCCGGAACGCCCGTGCTGCGCCTCAACTACCAGGTCAAGGCACCCGTCCACCGCTCCGCCTCGCGCCGGCTGGCGCTGGAGCTGCTGCCGCCGGTCGCCACCAAGGCGACCCGCCGGATGCTCCGGACGCTGCGCGAGCGGCGTGCCGCACCGCCGGTGCCGAGCACCTGAGCCCCGGCGGGGCCGCCACGCCGGCCCCGCCCCTTCCCGGCCCCTTCCCCGGCCCGGCCGGCTCCCGTCCGTACCTCAGCGCGGACGGGCGGGCGTCGGCACCGGCGGCACCCCCGGTTGCGCCGGTGGCACCGGTTCCGCCCGCGGTGCTCGGCTTCCGCGCCGAGGCCCGGCCGTGGATGTCCGTACGACCCTCGCGGCTCGCCGCCACGGACGCCGCGATGGCGGAGCGCCCGGAAGTGTCGTTGGCGGCGCACACGACCGGGCCCACCAACCTGCTCGCAGCCGTCAACTGCCGGGACACGCTGCACCTCGGGCGCTACCTGACCACCCGGATCGCCGCGCCGGACGGGATCCGGGCGATCGAGACCGCACCCGTCATCCGCACCGTGAAGCGCGCGGGCGCGCTGCTTCCGCCCGACCGCAGGCCTCGGTGAGTCGCCCCTTTCACACCCGTCGACACATGGGATTCGCCACGTGGCCGCTTTTTGCGATGTTCCTATTTTCGCCACACCTTCACTCCAACGGGGGAATCTCTTTTAAAGATTTGCCCACGGAACATTAAAGGGAGCATAGTGATGACACCTCAGTTTGGTCTAGCGGACACCAAGTTCAGGCAAAGTCATCCCAGGTGAGGAGAAGGCCTTGTTCCACGGAACCACGACGGAGGGCGCCCCCGGGCAGCGGCTCCGGGCGGAGATCGCGGGCCCCGGCACCACGCCCCTGATCGGCGTCTACGACATGTACTCGGCCTCGATCGCGGCCGAGCACTACAACGGCATGTTCGTCTCCGGCTTCGGCTTCGCGGCCTCCTACTACGGGCTGCCCGACATCGGCTTCATCGCCTGGCCGGACATGGTCGGATTCGTCGAGCGGCTGCGCGGCGCGTTCCCCCGGCACCACCTCCTGGTCGACATCGACGACGGCTACGTCGATCCCGAGGTGGCCTGCCACGTGGTGCGCCGGCTCGAACGCATCGGCGCCTCGGGCGTGATCCTGGAGGACCAGAAACGGCCGCGCCGGTGCGGGCACGCGGACGGCAAGCAGGTCCTCCCGCTGGAGGAGTACCTGGAGAAGCTGGAGCTCGTCCTCGCCAACCGGACGGACCTCGTGGTCGTCGCCCGGACGGACGCCACCGAGGAGGACGACATCCTGCGCCGCGCCCGGGCGCTGGCCGCCACGGACGCCGACGTGGTGCTGGTCGACGGCGTGCGCAGCGAGGAGTGGATCCGCCGGATCCGCGCCGTGGTCGGCGACAAACCGCTGCTGTTCAACCAGATCGCCGGCGGCAAGTCCCCCCGACTGTCGCTCTCGGAGCTGACGGAGCTGGGGGTGGACGTGGCCATCTACAGCACGCCGTGCCTGTTCGCCGCGCACCGGGCCATGGAGGAGGCGCTGGCCGGGCTGAAGGTCGCCGACGGACGGCTGCCCGCGTCGGCCGAGGAGGACCGGCAGGTCGGCGTGCGGGAGTCCACCGAACTGCTGGAGCGGAACATCTCCCGCTCCCGGGGGCTGACGGCGGTGACGGTATGAGGGCCGGGCAGCGCGGGCCCGCCCCGCCCCCGAGCGCAGCCGTCCTGCGGGTCGGTGCCCTGCGGACCGGCGTGCTGCGGGTCGGCGTGCTGGGGCTGACGGGGGTCGGCGCGCTGTTCGCGGGCGGCGCCGTACCCGCGGCCGCCGACAGCCTGATCACGGTCGTGGACAACTCCCACGCCGACTCGTGGCTGGAGGTCGACCGCACGGCCAACCTCCAGAACGGCAGCGGTTCGGCGGGGAGCGACCACGACGGCGCGGGCTCGCTGGTGGGCGGTCTGCTGGGCCCGGGGTCCGCCGCCGGGCGGGCACTGCGCCCGGTCCCAGGAGGCGGCCCGTGACCGACGGCTCGGCTCTCCCGGAGCAGCCGCCCGAGGCGCGCGCGGACGAGCTTCGCGCGCGCCCGCCACGGCCACCGCACCGGGCCCTGCTGCACCGCCTGCACGGGCTGCGGCCGCGGTGGCTCGATCCGTACGTGGTCGCGTTGGCCGGGACGGTCGGCCTGGCCGCACTGGTCCCGGCCTCGGGCGGAGCGGCCCGGGTCGCCGAGGCCGCCTGCGACCTCGCGGTGGCGCTGCTGTTCTTCCTCTACGGCGCCCGACTGTCCACCCGCGAGACGCTGGCCGGGCTGCGGCACCTGCGGCTGCACGGACTGGTGCTCGCCACGACCTTCGGCCTCTTCCCGCTGCTCGGGGCGGCCACCGCGCTGCTCACGCCGGCTCCGCTGACCGGGCCGTTGCAGACCGGGGTGCTGTTCCTCTGTCTGGTCCCCTCCACGGTGCAGTCCTCAGTGGCGCTCACCGGCGCCGCCGGGGGCAACGTCCCGGCGGCGATCTGCGCGGGCACCTACTCCAGCATGGCGGGGCTGGTCCTCACCCCGCTGCTGGCGGCCTGGCTGTTGGGCTCGCACACCGAGCTGTCCGCCGAAGGGCTGCTGCGGATCGGGCTGCAACTCCTCGCGCCGTTCCTGCTGGGGCAGCTGCTGCGGCCGTGGATCGGCGGTCTCCTGGCCCGTCACAAACGGGTGCTGACGCCGGTGGATCGCGGTTCGATCCTGCTGGTGGTCTACACGGCGTTCAGCGCGGCGGTGGCCCAGGGCATGTGGGGCCTGGCCACGCCGACCGCCCTGCTCGGGCTGCTCGCGGTGCTCCTCGCCCTGCTCGCCGCTGCCCTGGCCGCCACCGGGGCCGGGGCGCGACTGCTGGGGCTCGACGGACCGGCCCGGATCGCGGCGGTGCTGTGCGGATCGCAGAAGAGCCTGGCCAACGGCCTGCCGATGGCCACCGTCCTGTTCGGGCCGGAGGCGGGGCTGCTGGTGCTGCCGCTGATGCTCTACCACCAGCTCCAGCTGGTCGTCGGCACGGTGCTGGCCGGACGGTGGTCCAGGGCGACTGCCACGGCGGCAGACCCCCCTGCGGCCAAGCCGACGGCCGACCCGGAGGCAACTGAAGCAGGCCCGGACCGGCTCGGCGGGCACGAACCGGCGACGCCGACCGATCCGGCCGCGCTCACCGGTCGGGGCGCGTCGCCAGCGCCCGGGTGATGCCCCGGCGCAGCGAGGTCGAGGCCCCCGGCAGATGTCCCAGCCAGTTGAGCCGCTCGACTGCCGGCTCCGGCCGCCGGGCCAGTTCCAGCACCGCCGCGTACGGGCGGTCGCCCTCCCTCAGCCGGACGGCCAGCACGTCCACCAGGCCGTCCAGGTCCGGGCCGGTGAGGGCGGGGTGGGCGGCGACCAGCTGGAGCAGGCAGTTGTCGTTGCTGGTCGTGTGGCGCCGGGTGGAGAGCGCGACCAGCACCTCGGCGGGCGTGGCGGCGTTCCGCGCTATCGCGTGCCAGACGAACGGCAACTCGGCTCGGACGGCCAGTTCGCGCAGCACCTCCGGGTTCGAGGTCCGTTCCGCCAGCCGGCGGTAGTCCCCGCCGTCGTGCAGGTGGCGCAGCGCCTCGACGTCGTCCATCCGGTCAGTGTCGTCCATGTCGAGGCGTGACCCTAGCAGGCCGGCCGGCCCCGGGCTCACCCGGTGGGGGTGCTGAGCGCGGCGGTCGGCAGGACGGGCAGCGGGCCCGGGGGCGGCAGCGTCCAGGTGTCCGAGTCGGGGGCGAACGGCCCGCTGTGCTCCAGGGCTTGAGCGAGGGCCAGCTCACGGGCGCGTTCCAGCTCCCGGTGGGTGACCGTGTCGATCAGGCCGAGGCGTCGGGCCTGGGCGTACTCGTCCTCGTCCTTCCAGGCGTACGTCGACAGATCGGGGGTGATCACCAGGTCGAGGAAGAGGTCGAGGGTGTCGATCCCGATGGCCGTCCGCCGGTACGGGCGCTCGAAGTTGACGTACCAGTGCAGCGGTCGGCCCTCGGGGGTCAGGAAGCGGTGCACGCTGTAGTGGTCCCCGGCCGTGAAACGGCTGAGGACCACGGTGTCGCGCCAGACCCAGTGGTCGAGTTCCCAGTGGCCGGCGGCGAGGTCCTCGATGCCGAGCTTGCGGGCCGCGTCGTCGCCGGCGCGCAGCGAGGCGGTCCAGCTCCGGGGGGCCAGCATCGCGGTGCCGGGGCGGGCGGTCAGGGTCAGGGTGGCCCCGTCGTCCGCGAGGACGGTGTACGGCATGGCCGTCCAGACCCGGCCGTGGGCGATGTCCCGGCGGACGGCGGTGCTGCCGGCGGTGAGACGGCCGGCGGTGATGCGGCCGGCCGTCATCGGACGTAGTAGGCCCGGTTGTGGGCGGCCACCGGCGGGGACTGGTAGGTCCAGACCCCGGCGGCCGGGGCGTCGGCGATCAGGTGGGCGAGGTCGCGGGCGGACTCCTCGGCGGGGTTCCCGAGGTCGAGCCGGACGCGCTCGGCGGTGCGGTCGTCCAGGGCGTAGTAGCGGTACGGCTGGTACACGTTGAGCGGACCGGCGAGCAGCTTGCCCTCGTCGTCCGTGCCGTAGCCGGTGATCGGGGTGTTGTTGACCGCCTCGGGGGTGAGGCCGACCAGGTTCACGTCCAGGGTGAGGAGTTCCTCGTCGTGGCGGTCCAGACCGTCCGGACCGAGGGTGGCGCGGCGGCAGGTGACGGACCAGCGTTCGCGCACGGCGGGCGCGTTGAGGGAGGGCAGCGTGGTCTCGAACCAGCCCGGGTACTTGGGCTCGGCGTAGAGCCGGCGTCCGGCGTCGATGGCGAGCGGGTTGTCGCAGAGCACGTGCAGCCGGGCGATGCCGAGCAGTTTGGTCTGGTCGTGACCCCGGGCGTACTGGCCGTAGTCGACCACCGGGATCCGGTCCTCGGCGAACACCGGGTGGGCGATCAGGTTGATCTCCAGCTCCTGGGTGATGCCGCCGCCGTTCGGGTACTGGGCGAAGTAGAGCTGGTAGTTGAGCGACACGCAGGCCCCGCCGTCGAAGGAGGCGGCGTTCAGCCCGGGGTGGCGCTTGCCGAGCAGTTCGCGCGCCCGCTCGCGATCGACCAGGTAGTCGACGCCGATGTTGTGCAGCGCACCGTAGTGGAACGGCAGGTGGTAGGGCTCCGGGACGGGCGGCAGCGGCAGGCCGGTCATGTGGACTCCGAGGACGAAGGAGGTTCGGGAGTACGGGAGGAGGGGGCCGGGGACGTCACCTGGGCGGGTCGGTGCAGTTCCAGGAGGTCCCGGTGCATCCGCTCGGCGCTGCGCAGTGCGAGCGCGGCCATGGTGAGCGAGGGGTTGGAGGTGCCGAGGGAGGGCATCGAGCCGCAGCCGACGGCGTACAGGTTGGGGTGCTCCCAGCAGCGCTGCCAGTGGTCGACCACGGAGGTGGCGGGCGAGTCGCCCATGACGTGGGTGCCGCCGGCGTGGCCCGCGCCGCGGTAGCCGTGGACGGCTCCCCGGTGTTCTAGCCGGCCGGGCCAGGAGTCCGCCGGATAGGCGGTGTGGTCCTCGGCGCCCAGCAGGGCGAAGAGCTGGTCCGAGACGGCCCGGGCGGAGGCCATGCCCTCGCGGACGTAGTCGGAGAGGTCGTAGCGGATCGCCGGGGCGGGGAGACCGAGCGGGTCGCGCCGCTCCGGGTCGAGGGTGACCCGGTTGGCCGGGTCGGCGGGCTGCTCCAGCTCGAACTGGAGCGAGAACTGACGGCCCAGGCGGTCACCGAGGCGCTCGCGCAGCTCCTTGCCGCGCAGTCCGGTGGCGAGCAGCGCGGCGGCCTCCGCCTCCGGCGCCCGGCCGGCCCAGGACCAGCCCCAGTTGCCGATCTCGATCCGGAACGGAGCCCGGTGGCCGCGGCCCGGGCCGAAGCGGAAGGCCTCCAGGCCGCTGGTGGAACCCGGCCCCCGGAAGGGGCCGACCGGGCGGGGCATCAGGCCCCAGGTCAGCAGGGCCGGGTGGTCCATGAGGTTGCGCCCGACCTGGTCGCTGCCGTTGGCCAGACCGGAGAGGAGCAGCAGCCGGGCGTTCTCGATCGCGTGCGCGGCGAGCACCACCAGGTGCGCCTCCACCCGGTGGGTGGCGCCGCCGGAGCGGTACTCGACGGCCGTGGCCCGGCCGGTCCGCGGGTCGGCGAGCACCCGGCTGACGACGGCCCCGGTGCGCAGCTCGACCCCGGCAGCCCAGCGGGCCTGGGTGCGCAGCGGGGTGTACTTGGCACCGGTCGGGCAGGCCGGGACGCAGCCGGCGCTGCCCGCGCAGAGCGGTCCCTGCGCGGTGCCGGGGCGGGTCGGCGTCCCGTTGCGGGCGTGCGGGGTCGCGGTGACGGCGAGTCGGGCGGGGCCGGGCACGGCCGGGTCGCGGACGGTGCGGCCGTCGAGGGCGTCGGCCAGCTGCCGGTCGAGGAAGCTGGCGGGGATGGCGCGCATCGGGAAGGCGTAGTCGTCCGGGATGGGCAGTCCGACGGCCCTGCGCTGCTCCTCGGCGTCGGCGGCGACGCCGAGTTCGCGCTCGGCGTCGCGGTAGTGCGGCTCCAGGTCGTGGTAGCCGATCGGCCAGTTGCGGCCGTGCCCGAGGTCGCCGGTGCGGAAGTCCTCGGGGTGCATGCGCGGGGTGAGTCCGGTCCAGAGCAGGCCGGTGCCGCCGTTGGCGCGCAGGTAGCCGCTGGCGTAGGGCAGCGGCCCGTACTGGCGGAGGTGGCCGGTGGCGGTGAAGCCGCCGCCCGGCAGTCCGGTGAGGTCGGTGACATCCGGTGACGGCGCCTCGGGGCTGTGCGGGTAGGGCGAGGTGGGCGGCCCGCCCCCGGCCGCGCGGTGGGCGGCGGAGGCCTCGGCGCCGGTGGGCGCGGCCCGGCCGGCCTCCAGGACGAGCACCCGCCGGCCCTGCGCGCCGAGCCGGTGGGCGACCAGTGAGCCGGCGAAGCCCGCGCCGACCACGACGGCGTCCCAGCGCACGCTCATCGGCCGTCGCCGCCTCGGGGCGCCTCAGGGCGGGGTGTCCCGGCCCGGGGTGTCCCGGCCGGGGAGGGCTCGATCGCGGGTGTCCCGCCCGGGGGTGCCTCGGCCCAGCTGCCGTGCCCGGGCGCGGCGGCGCCGGGCGGGGTGGCCCGGAAGGTCCGCCAGACCAGGCCCTGGTCGTGGGCGCGGGTGGAGCTGGGCGCCTCGCCGGGCCAGGCGCCGACGTACCAGAGGTGGACGAGGGCGTGCTCGTCGCGGACCCGGTGGGCCAGCACGGTGCGGTGGTGCTCGTCCACCATGCCGGTGGCGCGCAGCTCGGGCACGTCGAAGCCGGTCAGCTCGGCGCAGACGCGCAGGAACTCGTCCGGGTCGGCCAACTCGTCGGCCTCGTCGGCCTCGACGGGGTCCCAGCAGTCCGCCAGGTCGTAGTCGGCCGGGCGGTCGTCGGACAAGGACACGCGGGCACCCCCACGATCGGCAGCGGCTGGCCGGGGAACGGATGGCCAAGACATGACAGGCCGGGAACTCCACGCCCCATCGCACGGTCCGGCCTGCCATCGCGATCCTGCCTCCCGCCCTCACCACCGGAAACCCGCTGCACGATTCTGCCCGGACTTGATCGCCTACTGCCCAATCGACGGCCGATTGCGTTCGCGGTGCACCTGTTTCCGTTCGGCCGCGGGCGGAGTCCGCCGGGGACCAGCCGGGCCGGCAAAGGGACGGACCGCGAGGCGGCAAGGGACGGCGAGACGGCGAGACGGCAAGGAACCGCAGGACGGCGAGACGGCGACGGGCGGCCCCACCACGCGCGTCAGTCCAGGGCGCGCACCGCCGCCAGGACGTCCAGGCCCAGCTCCGGGTCGGCGCTCTCGGGCTGGCTGACCGAGAGCCGGGTGACCAGGCCCGCGTACCGGCGGCGGATCTCCCGGGCGACCTCCTCGACCGGCCCGGACACCGCGAAGGTGTCGAACACCTCGTCGTCGACCAGCGCGGCCATCTCCGCCCAGCGCCCGCGCACCGAGTGGGCGTGCAGTTCCTCCTGCAGGCCCTCCCAGCCGTGCTGCGCCAGCACCGGACGGTAGGCGGGCGTGGAGGCGTAGAAGGCGAGCCGCTCGCGGGTCGCGGCCCGGTTGGCCGCCAGCTCCTCCTCGGTGCGGCCGGTCGCGGTGAGCACGTTGCCGACGACCTCGAACGGGCGCTGCGTCCACACCGCGCCCTCCGCCTCGGCCCGCGCCCGCTCCTCGGTCAGCCCGGGCAGCACCTGCTCGGCCAGGTACGCGGTGGAGGAGAACGGGTGGCTCAGGAAGCCGTCCGCCACCGCCCCGGCGGTGCGGGTCATCAGCGGTCCGACGCCCGCCAGCAGGATCCGCGGCACGCCGGCCGGGACCGGGTCCGGCGAGAAGACCGGCGTCATCACCGTGTGGGTGTAGAACTCGCCCCGGAAGCGCAGCCGTTCACCGGTCTGCCAGCTGTGCCAGATCGCCCGCACCGCGTGCACGTACTCGCGCATCCGGGCGGCCGGACGGTCCCAGGGCATCCCGAAGCGCTTCTCGATGTGCGGCTTGACCTGCGAGCCCAGCCCGATGACGGCCCGTCCGCCGGATGCCGCGTGCAGCCCCCAGGCCTGGTAGGCCAGGGTCATCGGGGTGCGGGCGAAGGCCACCGCGATGCCGGTGGCGAGTTCGATCGACGTGGTCCGGTCGGCGGCGCGGGCGAGCTGGAGGAACGGGTCGTACGCGGTCTCGGCGACCACCAGCCGGTCCATGCCCCGGCGTTCGGCCCGCTCGGCGGCGGCCAGGATGCCCGCCGGGTGTCCGAAGTCGGTGGCGTCGAGGCGGAAGGTGGCGGGTCGGTCCATGGTGGTGCTCCTGGTCGCGGGCTGCGGTGCTACCCGGGTCAGCCTGCCACGCTCCCGGCGCTCCGTGCTCCCCGCCCCGCCCGCATCCCCCGCCACCGTGCCCCCGCCCCCGGCCACCGCCACCGCCCACTCCCGGCCCGGCCCGGTCCCGGCCCGACCCCGGCTCCGGGGTCCCGAACCGCGACTCGGCACCCCGGAGCCCGATTCGGCCCGGACACTCCTCCGATCGGCCGCCCTCGCGTCGGCGAACGGTGGCAGCATCTCGAACAGCACCGCCCGCGACGCCCCGCGGACGGCGCTCCGAGGGAGGAGTGTCCACATGCTCACGCAGCCCGTCGTCCGCACCACCGAGGGGACCGTCCGTGGCTTCCTGGACCGGGGGCTCGCGGTCTTCCGCGGCATCCCGTACGCCCAGCCGCCCGTCGGACCGCTCCGCTTCGCCGCCCCCGCCCCGCCCGAGCCCTGGGACGGCGTCCGCGAGGCCTTCGAGTTCGGCCCCGTCCCGCCGCAGTCCGGTCCGCTGCCCGCGGGCGAACCGTCCACGGGCACCGACTGGCTCACGCTCAACGTCTGCACCCCGCACCCGGACAGCGGGGGGCTGCCGGTGCTGGTCTGGCTCCCGGGCGGCGGCTACATCTCGGGGACGGCCAACGACCCGATGTACGACCCGGTCGAGCTCGCCCGCGCCGGACTGGTCGTGGTGAGCGTCAACTACCGGGTGGGCGCGGAGGGTTTCGCACTGCTGGAGGGGGCCCCGGCCAACCGGGGCTTCCTCGACCAGATCGCGGCGCTGGAGTGGGTGCGGCGCAACGTCGCCGGGTTCGGCGGCGACCCGGACCGGGTGACCGTCGCCGGCCAGTCCGCGGGCGCCGGCTCGATCGCCGCGCTGCTGACCGTGGACGGGGCGCGCGGCCTGTTCCGACGGGCCGTCACCCACAGTGTCCCGGGCAGGTTCTGCACCCCGGCGCTGGCCGCCGAGGTCACCGCCGAGCTCGCGAAGCTGCTCGGCACCACCCCGACGGCCGCCGCGCTGGCCGAGGTCGACCCCTGGCGCCTGGCCGCGGCGGTCACCGACCTCGGCACGGCGCTCCCGCAGCACCTCGCCCGCTGGGGGCGGCTCGCGCAGGCCGGCATCGCCACGATCCCGGTGGTCGACGGCGAGGTCCTGCGCGGCACGCCCTGGTCGGCCCTCGACTCCGGCCGGGCGGACGGCATCGAGCTCCTGGCCGGTCACACCCGCGACGAGTTCCGGCTGTTCAGCGTCCTCAGCGGCCGACACGGCAGCTACACCGAGGAGGAGGCCCGCCTCGCCCTGGAGCTGTACGCCCCGTGGCCGACCGCACCGGACGAGTACCGCGCCGCGTATCCGGGGGCCACCGCCCCGGACCTCCTCGAAACGGTGAGCTCCGACGCGCTGTTCCGGATGCCGTCCCTTCGGCTCGCCGAGGCCAACGCCGCGGCCGGCGGCACCTCGTACCTCTTCGAACTGACCTTCCCCGCCCCCGCAGCGGGCGGCGTGTTCGGCGCCTGCCACGCCCTGGACGTCCCGCTGGCGTTCGGCACCCTGGGCAGCCCCGCAGGACTCCGGCTCCTGGGCGACCCGCCCTCCCCGGAGGCCGTCCGGGTCTCGCAGGAGCTGCAGCGGGCCTGGGTCCGCTTCGCCACCACCGGGGACCCGGGCTGGCCCGCCTTCGAGCCGGACGGGCGACTCACCCGGGTCCTGGACGCCCGCTCGGAAACCGTCCGGTACCCCGAACAGGCCTCCGGCCGGATCTGGGCGGGGCACCCCCTCACCGCCGACGACCTCCGCTGACACGGCCCGCCGTCCGGCGACGCCCCGGCGGACGGCGGTCACCCGGCGACGGGCAGTCGACGGAGGTCACCCGGCGACGGGCAGTTCACGGGCGGCCACTCCACGGCCGTCAGATGTCGTGCCGCACCACGGCCGCCTCGAACTCCCGGAAGCCGCACTCCTGCTGCCACTCCTGCTCGGCCTTGGGGCTGGCCGCCAGCAGCGCCTCGCAGCCCGCGCTCGGGTGGTCGCCGCCGAGCACGTCGGACGCGCACTCCGGCACGGGCTCGAAGCGGTCCCGGTCCTGCCAGAGGCTGCGGCCGGGCAGGAAGCCGTACTCCAGCGAGGTGCGGGCCAGGTTCCGCAGGTCCCGGTAGCCCAGCGCGTAGCGGGTGGTGGCCTTCTGGTACTCCTCGGTGATGTCGCCGCGCGAGACCCCGGGGTCGTCGGTGGCCAGGGCGGTCGGCACCACGTGCCGCCGGTAGAGCGGGAACGGGTGGTCCGGGCCGGAGACCTGGAGGATCTGCTCGTTGCTGGTCAGCGGCACCTCGATCAGGGTGTGCCGCTCGGCCAGGGTGTTCAGCAGCTCGGCGGAGTCGTCCTCGTCCACGACGTCCACGCCGTGGCCGATCCGCTCGGCGTGGCCGGTCAGCACCGCCTCCCGGATGTGGAAGCGCAGGTCCTCGGGCTTGACCAGGCCGGGGACCAACTCACCGGCGTGCAGGGTGATGTGGGCCTTCGGGTAGAGCGGGTGCAGGAAGTCCAGCATCCGCATCTGCAGGTCGTAGTTCTCCAGCGAGGCCGGGGCGTCCTCCGGCTGGACGAGGTTGACCGCGACGAACCGGTCGTCCTGACCGGCCAGTTCCATGCCGAGCATCAGCTGGGTGAACACCCGGGCGGGCGTCGAGGTGCGCGCGGCCTGGGAGATGAGCCGGACGGTGACGGAGCAGCCCTTCGCCGGCCGGTCGGAGTCGCAGTTCTGGGTGTCCTCGTACTCCTCGAACATCCGGTCGGCCTCGGCGCGGGCGTCGGCGACGACCTGTGCCATGCCGCCGTCGGCGAGCAGCTTCTCGCGCATCGCCGCGAAGTCCGGGTCGAAGCCGACCTTGGCGGCGAGCGCCGAACCGCTCACCGAGGCCGGCGTGAGCATGGTCTCCAGGTAGCTCTGCTGCTGGTCCGCCATGGTGTCGGTGACCTCGGCGAGCATCCGGCCGGGGTGGCGCCAGCTGGCCTCGCCGAACTTCAGGAAGGTGGCGAAGAAGTGGTCGTGGCCGGACTCGGCGCCGGGCACGAAGTCCTGCATCGACCAGGCCCTGATCACCTGCCGCCGGAAGTCCGGGTCGGACTCCGCGTCGGCGGCCGGACGGGCGGTCGCCGAACACGGCGCCACCTGCGCCGTGAGGGTCGCGGTGTCGATGCAGAGCCCGTCCTCGGTGGCGAGCCGGATCAGCAGCTCGGTGGAGACGGCTCCGGAGAGGTGGTTGTGCAGGTCGCCGCCCTTGGGCAGCTGGTAGAGGAAGCGCCGCAGCGCCTCCGGGTCGTTGCGGACGCTGTCCAGGTAGGCGTCCACCCGGTGCTCGGCGCCGCCGCCCGCGACCTTGGCGGCGGGCAGCGGCGCGGCCTGGGCGGCGGCGGGGAGCAGTGGTGCGATCAGCGCGGCACAGGCGGCGGCCGCGGCGACGGTGGTACGGCGTAGCGTGATCATGGCCGTATGCTCGCGGGCGGCCACCGCCCCCGTCGGCGTCTGCGGAGCCTGTCCCGGACACACCACCCGGACGGGCGATCGGTGGGTACGCACGGTACGACGCGCACGTACGGCCGACCGCTCATCCGTCCGGATCGGTCCGGGGCGCCGCTGCTACGCCGAGAGCCGGTCCAGCAGTCCGGCGGCCACCAGGGCCGAGGAGGCCGGGTTCTGACCGGTCACCAGGTTGCGGTCGACGACCGAGTGCGGCGCCCAGGGCTCGCCCTCCTCGAAGTCCGCGCCGAGCGCGACCAGCCGGTCCTGGAGCAGCCAGGGCGCGCGCTCCGCGAGGCCGGCCTGGGTCTCCTCGGCGTTGGTGAAGCCGGTCAGCCGGTACCCGGCGAACGGCGAGCCGCCGTCCTCGGTGCGGGCGGCGAGCAGCGCGGCCGGGCCGTGGCAGACCACGCCGAGCGGTCGGCCGGAGGCCAGCGCGGCGGTGAGCAGCCGGCCGGAGTCGGCGTCGACCGCCAGGTCCTCCATCGGGCCGTGGCCGCCGGGGTAGAAGACGGCGTCGTAGTCGGCCGGGTCGACCTCGGCCAGCACGCGCGGCTGGCGGAACTCGTCGATCGCCTCCAGCGCCCCGGTGATGCCCGGGTCGGTCAGGCTGGCCCGGTCGGCGACCGGGACGACGCCGCCCGGGGTGGCGACGGTGACCCGGTGGCCGGCCGCGGTGAAGGCCTGGTACGGGACGACGGCCTCCTCCGCCCAGAAGCCGGTCGGGTGCTTGGTGCCGTCGTTCAGCGTCCAGACGTCCGAGCCGGTCAGGACGAACAGGATGTCGGCCATGGTGGGTGCCTCCAGTGGCTGCGGTGGTGCGGTCCCCGCCGCGACGACCCCGCCGCGGCGCTCACGTCGTCGACGCTAGACCGGGCGAGCCCACGGGAACCAATGGGCCACGCGATGCGGGGCATCGGAATTCCGATGGCTCCCACGGGCGGCCCAGCCATCGGGATCCCGTAGGCTCGCGGTATGAGCGATCGGCTGCTGCCGGGCTCCGGCCCGCTGGACCTCAACCAACTGCGGACCTTCCTCGCGGTGCACCGCGCGGGCTCCTTCACCGCGGCCGCGCACCTGCTGGGCCTCTCCCAGTCCACGGTGACCGCGCAGATCCGCGCGCTGGAGCAGCGACTCGGCCGGGAGCTCTTCGAGCGCCGGGCTCGCGGGGTCAGCCCGCTGCCGTACGCCGACGACCTCGCCGCCCGCCTGGCGGAGCCGCTGGACCGGCTGGCGGGTGTCGCCGACGGGCGCGGCGGCGGCGTGCCGGAGCCGGTCCACCTGGCCGGGCCGGCGGAGTTCCTGGGCACCGTCCTGCTGGCGGAGCTGGCGCCGCTGGTCGCCGAGGGCGTCCGGCTGCGGGTGACCGGCGGGCTGACCGACCCGCTGCTGGAGGAACTGCGGGCCGGGCGGCACGACCTGGTGGTCGCCACCCGTCGCCCGCGCGGCCGGACGCTGCTCGCCGAGCCGCTGGCCGACGAGGAGTTCGTGCTGGTCGCCGCCCCGGTGTGGGCCGAGCGGCTGTCCGGCCGGGAGCTGCCCGAGGCCCTGGCGGACGTGCCGCTGCTCAGCTACGCCGAGGACCTGCCGATCGCCCGGCGCTACTGGCGGCACGTCTTCGACCGGCGGCTGCACGCCCGGGCCGCGGTCACCGTGCCGGACCTGCGGGCGGTGCTCGCCGCGGTGACGGCGGGCGCGGGCTGGAGCGTGCTGCCCGGCTACCTCTGCCGGACCGAACTCGCTTCCGGCGCACTGGTGTTGCTCCACGAGCCGGCCGACCCGCCGATCAACACCGCCTACCTGGTCCGGCGCCCGGCCGGCTCGGCCAACCCGCACGTCGCGCTGGTCCGCGAACGCCTGCTGGCCGCGGCCCGGGCCTACTGAGCCCCCGGCTGCCCGTCCGGCCGGCCACCCGTCCGGCCTCCCGACCAGCGACCCGGCCGACGGCGCCACGGCGAACGGCCCTGCGGTGGACGGCGGAGCAGCAGCCCCGCCGCGACGGCGAGCAGCAGGCCGCAGGCGGACCACAACACGATCTCGGTGCGCCCGACGGGTCGCTCGGGGAAGCGGGCATCCGGTGCGACCGGCTGCGGGCCGAACCGGGACGTCAACTCGCCCGCGTCGAGGGTGACCTGCTTGACCGCCGACTCGCCGAACGCCGCGGTGGTGTCGATGTGCACGCTCGACACCGGGTAGGGGAAGCGCTGCCAGAACACCCCCGCCTCGGAGCGGGCGAGGGCCATCGCCTCGTCCCGGTCGTGCTCCTGGCCCGAGTACCGGACGTCCAACCGGTAGCCCGTGGCCGTCCGTTCGCCCACGCTGAAGCAGGCGAAGGACGGGAGGTCGTCCTGCAGCTCCTGCACCCCGGGGAAGCCCGGGGCGCACGGCCCGTTCCAGTCCGGGGCGGTGGTGGCAGCCCAGCCGGCCAATGCCGCGACCGCCAGTGCGGTCACCACCGCCCTCCAGGGCGTCCGTCGGGCCGTCGGGCGCCGTCCCCCGAGGGGTGGGGCCGGTCTGTGGTCGCTGCTGTCCATCGGTCCGTCCGTGCAGGATGATCGTCGCCGCCGGGTCGGCGGGGGTACAGCATGCCGGAGCCGCCCGGCGGCCGGTCCGTCGGGGTGCGGTCGGTGCTCTCGGTGCGCCGGACGGGGCACGGCCGGGCATGCCACGCAGGGGCGGTCGGCCCGGCGGACCGGCCGCCGGCGCGCTCAGATCGCCAGGTCGCGCCGTTCCAGCAGCCGGAACGCCGCCAGGAGCCCGAGCAGGCCGACGCCGATCAGCAGGCCCAGCGACACCCAGGGCACGCCGCCGTGGCCGAGCACGTCGCCCGGGGCGTAGTAGTGGAACGGGCTGAGGTAGCGCAGCGGCCGGGCCGGGGACCAGGCCAGCGCGACGAAGTTCAGCGCGAAGCCGACCGCGCCGAAGGCGACCGCGGCGCCGATCACGTACGCCCGCCGCCGGCTGAGCGCGGACACCGCCAGCACCGGCCCGGTCAGGCTGAAGGCGAGGGCGCAGCCGAGCAGTCCGGCGGTGAACACCGCGCCCTCCGGGACGGCGGCGCGCAGCTTCGGGGAGAACGCGACCCCGAGCGCGATGGTCAGTGTGGCGGCGGCGTTGAGCAGCACCGAGGCGGCGACCATGGCGCCGGCCCGTTCGGCGAGCAGCCGGCGCCGGGAGACCGGGCGGGTCATCAGCAGCTCGATGGTGCCGGACTCGACGTCGGCCGCGACGGCGGCGGCGCCGAGCGAGCCGATCACGGTGAGCTGGAGGGCGATCCAGAACGGGTGGGTGAGCCCGGCGCCGAGCAGGCCCGGGTAGCTGGCGATGGACACGTCGCCGTTGGAACCGCTGAAGGCCCGGAACGCGCCGGGCGGGTTGCGACGGGCGGCGCCGAACAGGTCGCCGGGCGCGATGGTCCCGGCGATCACCACGATCAGGGTCTCGAAGACGACCATGCCGAACAGCAGCGAGAGCAGCATCCGGCGCCGCCGGTGCAGGGCGAGCCAGACCAGGGGGAGGCGGCGACTGACGGTACCCGGGTTCACGGCTTGTCCTCCGTTTCCGGGCGGTGGCCGTCGCCCGCTGCTGTCGGCCGGTGGTCGTCGCCCGCCGTACCGTGGCCGCGGTCGTCGCCCGCCGCATCGTGGCCGCGGTCGTCCTCCGAGCGGTAGAGGTCGAGGAAGGCCTCGTCCAGGCCGGCCTCCTCGACGGTCAGGTCGGCGACCGGCAGTTCGGCCAGCAGGGTGCGCACGGCCCGGACCACCTCGTCCGGCGGCACCAGCAGTTCGACCCGCCGGCCGTCCCAGCGCGGGGACCACCGCTCGGCGGCGCCCAGCGGCCGGGCGCCCAGGTCGTCGGCGAAGACCAGCCGGACCCTGCGGGCCCGCGCCTGGCGCAGTTCGGCCACCGAGCGGACGGTCACCAGCCGACCGTGGCGCACGATGGCGACCCGCCCGCAGGTGCGCTGCACCTCGGGCAGCACGTGGCTGGAGAGCAGGACGGTCCGCCCGGCCGCGGCCTCCTCGGCGAGCAGTTCGTAGAAGGTCTCCTGGACCAGCGGGTCGAGCCCTTCGCTCGGCTCGTCCAGCACCACCACCGGGGGCCGGTGCTGCAGCGCCTGGACGAGGCCGAGCTTCTGCTTCATGCCGCGCGAGTACTCCCCCACCGGGCGCGCGAGGTCGGCGCGGGAGAGCTTCAGCCGCTCGCACAGCTCGTGCCGGCGCGGCACCGGGGCGCCCTGGAGGGCGGCGAGCAGGTCGAGGGTCTGCTGCCCGGTGAGTTCGGGGTAGAGCCGCAGTTCGCCGGGCAGGTAGCCGATCGAGGGGGCGACCCGTCGGTGGTCGGCCACCGGGTCCAGGCCGAGCACGCGCACCTGCCCGTCACTGGGGCCGAGCAGGCCGACCAGGCAACGCAGGGTGGTGGTCTTCCCGGCGCCGTTGGGGCCGAGCAGGCCGAACACCTCGCCGGCCTCGACCGACACGTCCAGTTGCTCGATGCCGACGGTGTCGCCGTAACGCTTGGTGAGCGAGCGCAGTTCGATGACCGGCCCGGCTCCGTTCCCCGGCATGACCCACCTCCAGTGACGGGTGCGTCGGACATCAAAGCGCTCGCGGCGGAGCCTGTCGAGAGACCCGGCCGGGGCAACCGGGTGCGGATCGGCCCCGGACCGGCCCCGGACCGGCCGACGGGCGGCGACTCCGGACGGGCTCCTGCTGCGGTCGGACGCCCGTTCCGGGCCGGCCCGCGCCGTGTCATCCCTTGCACACGCCCAGCGGCACCAGGCACGCGACCCTCCGGGCCAGCCCGGCGGCCTCGGTGACGGCGGCCACCGCGTCGACGTCCTTGTAGGCCTCGGGCGTCTCCTCGGCCAGGGCCCGCCACGAGGCGGGGCGCACCGCGATGCCGCGCGCCTCCAGGTCGCTCTTGAGCCGTTCGCCGCGCACCGTGCGCAGCGCCTGGTGCCGGCTGAGCACCCGCCCGGCGCCGTGGCAGGCCGAACGGAAGGCCTCGTTGTCCGGCAGGCCGACCATGACGTACGAGGCGGTGCCCATGGTGCCCGGCACCAGCACGGGCTGCCCGGCGTCGGCGAGGTCGGCGGGCAGGTCGGGGTCGCCGGGCGGCAGCGCGCGGGTGGCGCCCTTGCGGTGGACGCACAGGTTCCGGGGGACGCCGTCCACCTCGTGGGTCTCCAGCTTGGCGAGGTTGTGCGAGACGTCGTAGACCAGCTCCAGCCCGATGCCGAGCGCGGTGGCGAAGGCCCGGCGGGCCGCCTCGGACAGCAGTTGCCGGTTGGCCCGGCCGTAGTTGGCGGCGGCGGTCATCGCGCCCAGGTAGGCGCGGCCGCGGGGCGAGTCGACGGGGGTGCAGGCGAGTTGGCGGTCCGGGAGGTCGATCGCGTAGCGGTGCAGTTCGCGGTCCATGGCGCGCACGTGGTCGGTGCAGATCTGGTGGCCGAGGCCGCGCGAGCCGCAGTGGATCATGACGCAGACCTGGCCGGGCCGCAGTCCGAAGGCGGCCGCGGTGTCCTGGTCGTACAACCGGTCGACCGCCTGCACCTCCAGGAAGTGGTTGGCCGAGCCGAGGCTGCCGACCTGCTGCAGCCCGCGCTCGACGGCCCGGGTGCTCACCTCGCCGGGGGCCGCGCCGTCCAGCACCCCGCGGTCCTCGCAGCGCTCCAGGTCGCGCGGCACGCCGTGGCCGTGCTCGACGGCGTACCGGGCGCCGCCGAGCAGCAGGTCGTCCAGCTCCTCCGGTCCGGAGAGCTGCCAGAGGCCGCCCCGGCCGAGGCCGCGCGGGACGGTCTTGTCCAGCAGGTCCATCAGGCGGCGGATCCGCTCGTGGTCGAGCTCGTCCCGGGTGACGCCGGCCGCCAGCAGCCGCACCCCGCAGGAGATGTCGAAGCCGACCCCGCCGGGCGAGACCACCCCGCCCTCGTCGACGTCGGTGGCCGCGACCCCGCCGATCGGGAAGCCGTAGCCCCAGTGCACGTCGGGCATCGCGTAGGAGGCGCGGACGATCCCGGGCAGCGTCGCCACGTTCGCCACCTGCTCCAGCGCCTTGTCGCCGCCGGCCTGCGGCAGCAGCGCCTCGGAGGCGAACACCACCCCGGGCACCCGCATCGGCGGGCGCGGCTCGATCCGCCAGCGGTGATGGCCGGCCTCGGTCAGTGCGATCTGCATCTCGCTCATCCCGCTCCCGCTTCTGGGACGCTCCGGCACCCCGGTGCTCAGGTGCTCAGGCGCGCCCGCATCGGCTGCTCGGACGCCCTGCCGCTCGGACGTCCTGCCGCTCGGATGCTCAGCCGCTCAGACGTCCACGGTGACCAGGCAGGTCCAGCCGTCCGGCCCGGCGCGCAGGTCCAGGTCGTGCAGCGAAACGGCCTTCGGCACGGCGCCGACCAGCACGGCGGTGGCGGCGTCGGCCATCCGGAAGCGGACCGCCACCGTCCGGGCGCCGTCCAGTCCCTCGATGTGCGCGATCGCCAGCGCGACGGGCAGTTCGCCGTAGGCGTCCATCCGGTAGATGACCTCCTCCAGGACCCCGGCGAGCAGGTCCGCGTCGCTCACCCCGAGGACGGTGCAGGCCCGCTCGCCGACGACCTGCGCGCCGGTCAGGTCGGCGAAGCTGCCCACGACGGCGTGCACCAGCTCGCCGATGCAGCCCTCGGCCGTCGGCGCCCAGGCCTCCACCCGCAGGTCCGCCGTGTGCGGCACGCTCCGGTGACCGCGCCCGGACCGGCCGGCGGGCTCGCGTCCGTCCACGAGCGACGCCTCCCGCACCCGTTGCCGTCCTCCCTCCAGCGTCGTCCCACGGGCGGTCCGGCGGCAAGTGCGGCGGCAAGTGCGGCGGTCCCCGGCGGACGGAAGCACCCCCGGGGCCGGGCCGGGGCCGCGGGCCGGGGGCCGGGACCGGGGGCGCGGCGGCCGTCGGGCGGGCGATCCGGGGACGGCTCCTACCGCGGGCCTCCGAACGAGGCGAGGTAGCCGGCGGTCAGCTCGGGGGTGGCCAGCCAGGCGGCGTGGTCGCTCGGCTCGGCGTAGGTGTTGGCGAGCCGGCGGGCGACCTCCTCGTGTGCCGCGGCGGCCGCGAACACGCCCTGCACGTGGTCCGGCACGGTCAGCATCGTGGCCGTGAAGTCGACGGTGTGGCGGGCGTGTTGCTGCCAGAATCGCTCGGCGGTCCGGCACATCCAGTCGGCCGTGAACGGGGCGTCGCCGTGCTCGACGACGGCCCGCCGGTAGGCCTGGGCCGCGCGGGCGGCGCTGTTGGCGCCCTGGCCGGTGATCGGGTCGTTCACCACCACGGCGTCGCCGAGGCCCAGCACGTGCACGGCGTCCACGCCCGAGCCCAGCTCGGCCACCGCGCGCCGGACCGTCGGGGTGACGGCGCCGAAGAGCCCGGCCCCGCCGTCGGTCGGCTCGGCCTCCGTCCAGAGCTCCGCCTCCCACGGCAGGTACTCGCCCAACAGCGTGCGGATCCGGGCCAGTTGGACGTCGGGCGCCGGGGCGTCGCCGAACGCGTCCAGCGGGCTGCCGGGCAGCGCCTCCCAGAGCAGGATCGCGCACGGGCCGGAGAACGTGAGCGCCGGCTGCAGGTACAGCTCGCCGAGGCCGGGCAGGGCGTGCATCCGCGCGGTCGGAGCGGCGGCCGGGTCGGGCGCGCCGACGCCGTGCGCGTAGAGGCAGGACAGCACCCGTTGCGGCCGGTCGAAGGGCGAGCGGGCGGCGTCGCGGCCGAAGATCCCGGCCAGCTCGCCGCGACCGGCCGCGACGACGGTCAGCTCGTGCCGACGGGCCAGTTCGTGCAGGCCCTCCCGGTCCAGCGAGCGGTACTCGACCCGGGCGCCGCGCTCGGCCAGCAGCTCCAGCCAGCCGGCCAGCTTCAGCCGCTGGTCCACCGACCGGGCGGGCTCGTCGAGCGTCATGGTGAACTCCAGCGCCCGTACGGCGGGCGGCGCCGCCAGCACCGCGTCGACGGAGGAGACGGCCGGCGTCCGGTCCGCCCAGAGGTCCAGCCCGGCGGCCGCCTCCAGCCGCAGCGCCGGTCCGAACATCGCCTGCGTGGACAGCACCCGCCCGCCGCGCACCTGCTCCGGGGTGCGCTCGGCGACCAGCGTCACCTCGTACCCGTCGGCCACCAGCCCGAGCGCGAACTGCAGGCCGGCCTGACCGGCTCCGACGACGGCGATCCGGCGCAACTCGGCCTCCCGGTGATCCGTTGACGACTCGTCAAGCTCGCACAGTAGCCGAGCGGGCGGCTTCGGTCACCCGTACGGACCGGTCCGGCGGGCTCAGCCGCGCAGGTGGGCGACGAGCAGTCGGACGACCTCGGGGGTCCGGTCGGCCAGGTAGAAGTGCCCGCCCGGGAAGACCCGCAGGTCGAAGCCGCCGGTGGTGTGCCGGTCCCACTGCCCGACCTGTTCCGCCGTGGCGTTCGGGTCGCTCTCCCCCACCAGGCCGGTGATCGGCACCGACACGGTCGCGTCCGGGGCGCAGCGGTACGTCTCGATGGCGGTGTAGTCGGCCCGCAGGGCGGGCAGGACCAGCTCCCGCAGCGCGGGGATGTCGAGGATCCGTTCGTCCGTGCCGCCGAGTTCGACGATCCTGGCGAGCAGTTCGTCGTCCGGCAGCTTGTACATCTCGCTGTCCCGGGGCAGTGAGGGCGCGCGGCCGGCCGAGACGAACAGCCGCTCGGGGCCCTTCACGCCGTGGCGCTCGAACCGCCGGGCGGTCTCGAACGCGACGGCCGCGCCCATGCTGTGGCCGAAGAAGACGAGCGGCCGGTCCGTCCAGTCCAGCAGCTCGCGGTACAGCTCCTCGGCGAGCCCCGCCACGGTGCTGATCGGCGGCTCCATGAAGCGGTTCTGCCGGCCGGGGTACTGGACGGCGAGCACGTCGGCGTACGGTGCCAGCGCGTTGGCGTACCCCAGGTAGTAGCTGGCCGAGCCGCCGGCGTGCGGGAAGACCACGACGCGGGCGGGCGCGGAGTCGGACGGGTTGAACCGGCGGAACCACGGGTTGTCGACGGCGGCGCTGCTGGGCATGCGGGGTGGGGCCTCTCTCCGTGACGGAATCTGCCGGCCCCAGTCTGGCAGCGCGCGGGGTGGCTGCGGGTGTTGTGGTGATCACGCGTGCCGGGCGTGGCGGCGCCGATCGACGACGCGGCGGGACACCCGTTCGGTGTCCCGCCGCTCGTCCGGCACGGTGTTCGTCCGGCACGCCGTTCGTCCGGCACGGTGTTCGTCCGGCACGGTGCCCGTTCCTCCGGCCCGCGATCAGGTACCGGTGGGCCGGGCGGGGATCAGGCGCCGTCGGGCCCGGGGATCAGGCGCCGGCGATCTGCCACCACTGCTGGGACTGGAAGTTCTTCGCCCACAGCTGCGCCCGGGCACCGTCCCCGCGCACGTTGGTGTCGCGGTCCACCACGGTGTTCAGGTTGTTGTTGAACCGCTGGTTGTAGATCGCCAGGTCGTTGGCGCGCATGAACCACTTCTGCTGGCTGCTGCCGTTGCACTGCCACAGCTGCATCCGGGTGCCGTTGTTGCCGCCGCCGTTGGTGTCCGCGTCCAGGCACATCCCCCGGAAGCGCACGCTCTCGATGCTGTAGTCGTCCCAGGAGATCCACTCCTGCTGGGTGGTGCCGTTGCAGCCCCAGACCTGCACCTTGGTGCCGTTGCCGCCGGCGTTGGCGTCCGCGTCCAGACACTGGCCCGGGGTGACCTGGTAGAGGCTGTGGATGCGGATGTAGCCGCTGGCGAGCGCGGGCGCCGCCTCGGGCGTGCGCGCGGCGCTCTGCCCGAGCGTCAGGCGGTCGGCCGGTGCGGCGGGAGCGGCGGCCGAGGCGGCGGTGGGCAGCAGCGGCACGGCGAGCGCGGCGGCCGAGGCCAGCACCGCGGCAGTGGTGCGGATACGCATGGTTCCCCCTGATGCATGGGACCGCGACCGGGCCGGTTGCCCGGTGGCGCGGACGAGCGGCACCCAACCTAGGCGGGCGCCGACAGCATCGGAATCCTTTGACCGTACAGGTCAATTGTCGCTTGCAGTAAGGGAGTTGACACCACAACGGGGTCACGGTGCCGGACCGAAGCGGCCAGGTCCGGCCGCCAGCGACTCACCCAGCGGGGAGCGCCGGTAGAGCACCGCCCGGCCGCTGCGGGTGCGCTCCAGCAGTCCGGCCGCCGCCAGCGCCCCGAGGTGGCGGCTGACCGCGCCCGGCGTGACCCCGAGCCGCTGGGCCAGGGCGGTGGTGGTCGTCGGCGTGTCGAGCAGGCCGAGCACGCGGGCGCGGGGCACGCCGATGAGGTCCGCGAGCGCGGCCGACGCCGCCGCCGCGCCGGTGTCCGGCCCCTCGACCCCCTCGGTCCCCTCGGCCATGGTGCCGCGGCCCCGGGCCGGGTAGACCACCACCGGCGCGCCGCCCGACGCGGCCTCGCACAGCGCACGGTCGGCGAACAGCGTGGGCATCAGCACCAGCCCGCGCCCGGCCACCGGCTCCCGCCGGGCCGGCGCGGGCGCCCCGCGCCCGCCGCCGCGGATCCGCAGCGCGCCGTCCGCCCAGGAGACCCCCGGATCCAGGTCGGCGAAGAGCCCGACCGGGCCGCACTCGGCGAGCCGCCGCCCCCGGTAGGCGAGGTCGGCCTCCAGCACCGTCCGGGCGCGCGGCCACCAGGCGGGCTCCAGGCAGCGCGTCCAGTACTCGCCGAGCGCGGAGACCAGCCGGCCGCGCAGCGCGTACGGATCGTCGAGCAGCAGGTCGAGCACCGGCGGCAGCGGGCTCCCGTCGCGCGCGTAGGCCGTCCGGAAGCCGGCGGGCAGCCGGTCGGGCGGTACGGCGGCGAGCAGCGGCAACTCGTCCTGGATGCAGGGCCGGCAGCCGCGCGGGCGCGGGGTCAGCACGTCCGGCGCGAAGCCCCTCGGCGTCACCAGGGCGTCCAGCAGTTCGGTGTCCAGGCCCGCGTAGTCGCGCGCCCAGGAGGCCGCCCAGCCGCGCTGCTCGGGGAACCCGCCGGGTCGGCCGCGCAGTCGCAGGCTGCACACCGTCTCGTGCAACGGGGAGTACCCGCACCGGGTGACGGCGAGGTCCTCCACCCCCAGGAGATAGACCATCACCGGATCCACGCTAGGAGGGCACCCGGGGCTTGGGAACACCCGCGCGACCGCCGGTCCTGCCCCGGGAATCCCCTCCCGTTCCGGCCCGAACCGGTGGCATCATGGCTCCCATGAGCGAGCCCGACACCGAGTGGATCACCATCGCCGCCCACCGGAGCCTGCCCGGCCGTCCCACCCTGCCGGCCGCCGTCCGCGCCTGACTGCGTGACCGGGGCATCGACTGGATGCCGTTCTCCGAGGGCGCCGTGCGCTACGGCCTGACCTGCGGGACCGGCCCGGACGGCCGCCGGCAGTGCCGGGTCGAGGTCCAGGTCGCCGCCGAGGCGCTGCGCCCGCTCGGGCTCCACCCCGAGCAGCCCTCCGCCACCGTCGACGGACCGTCCCCGCCCGGCTGGTGGCACGCGGAGGCGGAGCGCCGCGCCCGCCGCTGAGGTCAGCCCGCCCCCGGCACCCCGCCGCCGTCACCGTCGCCGGCACCGGCGCCTCCACCGAGGCCGGCGCCGGCGTCATCCAGGCCGAACCGCACCGCCGCCGCCCGGGACCTTGAGACCGCGTCCAGCAGCAGCACGGACGAGGCCTCGGGCGTCGGCATCGGCCCGGCCCACCGCGCCTGCCGGGGGAAGGCGGCCAACAGCCGCTCCAGGCCCCGATGGTGGCGGGCGAACACCCGGGCGGAGGCGTGCCGGCCGCGGGCCCGCTGGCCGTCCAGCGCGGTCGCCGCGCCGACGTCCAGCAGCACCAGGTGCAGCTCGCGTCCCCGGCGGCCCGCCTCCCGGGCGAGCCAGCGCCGCATCCAGGCGCGGCTGCCGCAGTCGTGCACCAGCAGCGGACCGCCGCGCCGCACCGAGGCGCGCAGCAGCCGGAAGTGCTCCAGCCGCGCCCACGGCCGGTACACCGCGTACGGCAGGCCGGCCGGCATCACCGCCTCGCAGGCCTCGTGCACCGTCCGCGGGTCCACCGCGCGCACCGCCGCCCCGGACCACCGGCGCAGCAACGTGCTCTTCCCGGCGCCCGGCAGGCCCGACACCACCACCACGGCATCGGCCGGGTAAACCACCACGAAGCCCGCCCCGGCCTCGCCCCGCAGGTCCACCACCCCGCGCGGCACCACGACCGCATCCACTCCGCTGCCCACCGGTCTCCCCGTTCACGTCCGACCGGGAACCCTAACAATCCCGGCCGGCCCGCCCGGCCGGCCCCCGCGGTACCCGCCGCCGGGCCGGGCCCGGACCCGTACGGCGCCCGCGCTCCCGGCGCCCGGCTCCCGAGTACCCGGCGCCCGAGTACCCGGCTCCGGCCGGTCGGCGGTGCTCGTGGGGCTCCGGTCGACCGCCGTGCATCTCCGGGGCCGCCCGTCCACTAGGCTGACGCACCCTCAGAAAGGGGGCAGGGCCGTGGTCGAGACGGGTCCGACGTACACCGGGCTGGTACTGGACGGGCTGGCGCGGGATCCGGGGCGGGTGGCGATCCGGTCCGGGGACGGCACCGCGCTCACCGCGCAGGCCTGCCTGGACGCGGTCCACCGCGGCGCCCGGGCGCTGGCACGGGTCGGGCTGGGGCGCGGGGACGGCGTGACGGTGCTGGCGGGGAACCGGCCGGAGGCGCTGCTGGTCCGACTGTCCGCGAACCTGCTGGGCTGCCGGGTGGCCATGCCGTACCCCGACGGGCCGGTCCGGGAGCAGGTGGCGCTGGCCGGGTTCGCCGGGACGTCGGCGCTGGTCTTCGATCCGCTGCGCTGCCGGGCCGCGGCCGACGGGATCGCGCGCGCCGTGCCCGGAGCCCGCCTCCTCGCCCTCGGCCCGGCGCCGCTGGGGCTCGGGGAGGACCTGCTGGACCTCGCCGCCGACTGCTCCCCCGCCCCGCTCGAACCCCGGTACCGGCCGGAGGACGTGATGGCGGTGCGCTTCACCGGCGGCACCACCGGCCGGCCGAAAGGCGTGCTGCGCCGCTTCGCCCGGCCGCCGCGCCCACCGCTGCTGTCCGGCTCGACCTTCCTGCTCTGCACGCCGCTCTGCCACGGCGGCGGGACGACGGCGGACCTCGCGCTGGCCGCGGGCGGCACGGTGGTGCTGCAGGACGGGTTCGACGCCGGGTCCGTGCTGGCGGCGGTGGAGCGGTACCGGGTGTCCCGGTTGTACCTGCCGCCGCACCTGCTCTACCGGTTGCTGGACCACCCGCTGCTGCCCGTGACCGACACCGGCAGTCTGCGGCGCGTCGGCTACACCGGCTGCCGGCCGTCGCCGCGGCGGCTGGCGGAGGCGACCCGGCGGCTGGGCCGGGTCCTGCACCAGACCTACAGCCTGACGGAGTGCGGGCCGGTCGCCCGGCTGAGCCCGGACGAGCACCTGGACCCGCGGTTGCTGTCCACCGCCGGCCGGCCGTACCCGGACACCGGGGTGCGGATCCTGGACGAGGACGGTGCGCCGCTGCCGCCCGGCCGGACCGGGGAGATCTGCGTCCGGACGCCGACCGCGATGGTCGGCTACTGGCGCGATCCGGAGTCGACCGCCCGGGTGCTGCGCGAGGGCTGGCTGCACACCGGCGACCTGGGCAGCCTGGACGCGGCCGGCTATCTGACGGTGGCCGGGCGGCGGGATCCGATGGCGATCGTCGAGGGGCACAATGTGTTCCCCAGCGAGGTGGAGGAGCCGCTGCGCGCCCACCCGGACGTCCGGGAGGCGGTGATGTTCACGACCACCGACCCGGACCGGCTGGAGCGCGTCCACGCGGCGGTGGCCCTGGCGGACGGCTCCCGGACGACGGCGGACCAACTGCGGTGCTGGAGCCGGGAGCACGGGGGCACACGGTGCGCGCCGGACACCGTCCTGCTGCTGCCCGCCATCCCGTTGAACGGCCTCGGAAAGCCGGACCTCGGCCTCCTGCGCGCCCTGACGGACGCCGAAGCCCGCACCGCGGACGGCGCCCTGACGGACACCGACGACACCGGCCGGGCCGCCGCCACTGCAGGGGCGTGCGAAGGAGCGTGACGCGCCCCGCGAGTGCTCCAAGCGCCCACACGGGCAACCTCTCGCGCGGCACCCGGCGGGAAAACCGTCCGTGGGCACTCGACCGTGCGGGCCCACCTGCCGATACCTCCCGGGCAACGTTCCCCGCACCGTCCCCGGGAGGCACGACCTTGACCTGGCTCCGCGTCCTGACCGCACTGGGCATCCTCGCCGTGGCGGCCATTGCCCTGATCGTCTTCGCCCGGTGCACGGCCGCCCCCCGCGGCGAGCGCGCCGCCCCGGAGGCGCCGTCCGATCTCCGGACGGACGCCGAGGACAGCGGCCTCTTCCGGCGGATGGGCGACGGCTGACGCCACCCACCCGCCGGAGGGCGGTCAGTGCCCCGCGATGTCGTCCGGGCGCACCTCGATGTGGTCGGCCGCGAGGTCGACCGCGACGCGGTGCTCCATGCCCAGCGCCTCCAGGAACTTGACCGGCAGCTGGACCCGTCCGGTGCGGTCCAGCATCACGTACTCGCGCTCGTTCACCGACTCCTCGCCGTGCTCGTCCGTCACGGTGCGGCGCAGCACCTCGCTGCTGGTCCGCCCGTCCCGGATGGCGACCGTACGGCGCACCTCGCCCGCCACCATCGGGTCGTGGGTGACGATGACGACGGTGGCGCCGAGTTCGCGGTTGACGGTGCGGAAGGCCTCGAAGATCACTCCCGCGGTCTCGGAGTCCAGCTCACCGGTGGGCTCGTCGGCGAGCAGCACCGGCGGGTTGTTGGCCATCGCCACCGCGATCGCCACCCGCTGCTGCTGACCACCGGAGAGCTCGGAGGGGCGCCGCCGGGCGAGGTCGCCGATCTCCAGCGCCTCCATCAACTCGGCCACCCGGGAGGCCTGTTGCTTCGATCCGCCGGCGCCCGACCGGCGGCCGCGCAGCTGCATGGGCAGGGCGATGTTCTCGGCGGCGGTGAGGAACGGCAGCAGGTTGCGGGCGGTCTGCTGCCAGATGAAGCCGACCACCTCGCGCCGGTAGCGCAGCCGCTCCTTGGCGGACATCTCCAGCAGGTCGCAGCCGGCCACGGTGGCGGTGCCGGCGGTCGGCACGTCCAGCCCGGCGAGGATGGTGAGCAGGGTGGACTTGCCGCTGCCGGAGGCGCCGACCAGGGCGACCAGGTCGCCCTGCCGGATGGTCAGTTCCAGGCCCTGGAGCGCCTGGACCTCGACGCCCTCGGTGCTGAAGATCCGGACCAGCCGGTCGCAGACGATGGCCGCGCCCTCGCCGTACGCCTTGGGCGAGGCGGCGGCGAGCGCCCGCTGCCGGAGTTCCTGCAGGCTGGGGGTCGCGACGGCCGTCGGCCCCTGGGGGGTGCTGTTCACCGCTCGTCTCCTGTCTCGACGGTCTGGCTGCTACCGACGGTTCCGCCGGTTCGGACGGTTTCACCGGCACGGCCGCTTTCGCGGGTACGGACGGTTTCGCGGGTACGGACGGTTTGGCGGGCAAGGACGGCCCCGCCGGGCCGACTCCCGGCGTCCTCCACTGCCGCGGCCCGCGCCGCGGGTTCCGCCGTCACGCCTGTTCCCCCGCCCGCAGCTCGGTGGCGATCTGGCGCCGGCCGGCGATCAGCGTCTCCAGCACCACCCCGAGGCCGACCAGCAGGGCCAGGCCCGCGGTGGGCAGCAGTACCGGCATCAGCGCGGGGGTGATGACCTCCCCGACCCTGGCGCCGACCAGCGTCGAGATGTCGAAGCCGCCGCCCAGCAGGGCGACCGCCGCCACCGCGACCAGCCCGCCGCCGATGGCGGCCGCCAGGGTCTGCGGCAGCGCCTCGATGACGATCAGTGCCAGGCCCTGACGGGGCCGCAGGCCCATGGTGCGCAGCCGGGCGAGCACGGCCGTACGGTCGGGCGCGGCCCGGAACAGCGTGAGCAGGACGGCGAGCAGGGCGTACCCGGCTCCGGCGGCGGCCGCGTACCAGAACAGCCGCCCGGCGGCGTGCTGCAGCGGGTCGTCCCCGAGGGCGGCGGCGGTCTCCCGGCTGCTGTGCACGGTGTATCCGGCGGGCAGCCCGTGGGTGGCCTTGCCGCCGGCCGCGGCGTCGTCCGCGATCAGCTTGGCCAGGCCGACCGGCCGGGCCCCGCTGTTGTCCCGCAGGGCCGTCCTGACCCCTTCGGGGTCGACGTCGCCGACGGCGAACCACTGGTTCACCCGCCTGGCGTCCGGCAGTCGCTCCCAGGCGGGGCCGGCCGGAACGACCACGAAGGGCTTTCCGGGGTCCGGCAGCGCGGGGGTGGCGCCGACCGTCGCGGCGACGGTGAGGCGCAGGTCGTTGCCGTTGGGCGTGCGCACCTGGGAGGACCCTTCGGCCAGGCGTTTGGCCAGGTCGCGGCTGACCAGGGCGGGCACCGGGGTGTCCCGGCCGCCGGCCGCCCCGGCCAGCTTCGCCGGGTCGAACTCGCCGGCTCCCAGGGTCCGGGCGATCTCGGCGTACGCCGCCGGATCGACGACCATCACCAGGTAGGCCTCGGTGTAGGTCTGGTCGGCGCCGAGGATGCGGGTCTTGGGCTCGACCCAGACCGCGGTCGAGGCCCGGACGCCCGGCAGGGCGCCGGCGGTCTTGGTGAACTCGTCGGTCAGGCCGGCGTAGCCCGGGAGGGAGACGCCGATGTCCCCGCCCGTGGCGATGCGCGCGGCGCGGGTCCGCACGTGGTCGACGGTGTCGAGCACGGTGGCGCCGAAGCCGGTCGTGGTGACGGCGATCAGCAGGGCGAGAAGCGGCAGCACGGACGGCTTGCGGCGGCCCGAGCTGTCACGGGCGGCGCGGGCCAGCCCGAGGAAGCCGATCAGGCTGCGGCCCCGGCCGGCCAGGGCCGCCAGCCAGCCGACCAGCACCGGTTCGATCCGGGCCAGCAGCAGCCCGCCGGTGACGGCGAGCAGGAGCGGGGCGGCGACCAGCAGCGGATCCACGCCGGCGTCGGCGCCGGTGCCGACGCCCCGGCGCCGGACCTCCGCCACGGCCGCGGCGGTGACCGCCAGGACGGCGAGTTCGCCGACCAGTCGGCGCCGGCCGCCGGCCGCCCGTCGGCGCGCCCACAGCAGGGCCGTCCGGGCCGGGAAGGCCAGCAGCGCGATCAGGGTCGCCACCAGGGCCGTCAGCACCGAGCGGTCCCAGCGGGGGGTGGGCAGCAGCACCAGGGCGAGGGCCGTTCCGAGCACGGCGGCCGGCAGGACGGTGACGGCGCCCTCGCCGATCAGCCGTCGCAGCACCCCGGCGGCGGAACCGCCGCGGGCCCGGAGCAGTCTGATCTCGGCGGTGCGCCGGTCGGTGGTGAGGGCGGCGGCCAGGAACAGCACCACGGTGGCGACGCCCGCCACGCCGGCCGGGCCGATCGCGCTGAGCGGCAGCGCGGCCCGGTAGCGCGCGTCCGCCCGGCTGAGGATTTCCGGCAGGTTGGAGCTGGTGTGCAGGTCGGTGCGCCCGGTCGCGCCGACCAGGGCGGTGGCGTCGCGGCCGGTCAGGACGGAGCTGATGGCGCTGCGGGTGCGGTCGATCCGGTCGGCGTGCAGCGACGCGGGGTCGACGGGCAGCCGCCAGAAGATCTCGGCGCTCGAACCCCAGTGCGCCATCGCCGGCAGGCTGCCGCCGTCGACGAACCCGCTGGTCGTCCAGTGCTCGTTGTCGGGGTCGGTCCGCAGGCAGGCGCGGACCGAACAGCCGAGGTCGTCCCAGAACGGGTCCAGGGGGTCGTTGGCCTGGTAGAAGCCGACCACCACGGTGGTCCGCTTGACGCCCGAGCCCTCCTCGCCGTTGTCGATGACGTCGCCGAGCTTGATGCGGATCGTCTCGGCGGCCTTCTTGCTGATCACGATCGGCAGCGGGCTGCCGGTGACGCCGGGGGTCGGCCAGGTGCCGTCGGTGAGGGTGGCCCGGCCCGGCAGTTCGTGCAGGTAGAGCAGGCTGAGGTCCGGGAGGGCCTTCTCCGCGATCCGGGCGTACCCCGGGTTGCCCATGGTGCGGGGGCTCAGGGCGCGGGCGCCGTGGGCCTCGCCCGACCGGTCCGGCGTGAGTGCACGGCCGACCGTCTCGACCAGGGTCTGCTGCACCCGGTCGAGCTTTCCCGCGTCGTCGTCGGCGAGGACCTTGGAGGTGGTCTGCAGGCTGCTCTGGACGAGGCCCTTCTGGCGGACGAAGTCCTGGAGCGCCGCGTCCGCGCCCCGGTCCGCGATGCGGGGGAAGGCCGCGGCCAGGAACACGGTGACGAGCGTGAGGGCCGCCATGAGCAGCGCGGCGAGCGGGTTCGCCCGCAGCCTGGTGCGGACCCAGCCGGCGGGGCGGTGGGCGGTGTCGGTGGTGGGCACGCGGGTGCCGGCCTGGGTGGTCACATCTCCTCCACGTGGCGCAGCCGGTTGGCCACGTCTCGACGGCGACGTCCGATGAGGAAGGCCGACAGCAGCGGGGCGACGGCGATCGCCGCCGCGAACAGCAGGGCCTGGCCGACGGGCAGCGTGATCAGCGCCTCGGGCCTCGGACGGCGGGCGGCGGGCGTCAGGACGACGAACGGGACGATCAGGTGGACGAGCAGGGCGCCGAGGGCCAGTCCGACGACCCCGCCGAGTCCGACCAGCAGCGCCTGTTCGGCGGCGACGGTGCGGGTGACCTGCTTGCGCGGCGCGCCCAGGGCGAGCAGCAGCGCGGAGTCCCGGGCGCGCTCGTGGGCGGAGCCGGCCACGGCGGCGACGAAGCCGATCGCGGCGAGCAGGGCGGTGACCAGCGCGATGGCCATCAGCGCGTTCTGCGGGGCGGCGCCCACCGGGTCGCTGAGCATCCCCTCGGAGACCTCGTCGTACAGCCGGACGTCCTGGGAGCCCGGGGCGGCCCGCAGCGCGGCGGCCAGCTCGGCCGGGGCGCGGTCGCCCGGCGCGGCGGCGGGCAGCCACCACTCGGCGCGGCTGGGCAGGGTGCGGCCCTGGGCGGCCAACAGGCGCGCGGTGGTGGCCAGGTCGACGACCAGGGCGTCGGGCCCGGTCGCCGGCACGGCCGGGACCGCCCCGGTGATCCTGACCTGGACGACGGCGCCGGCGATCGGCACCCGGACGACGTCGCCGACCGAGGCGCCGACGAGCTTCAGGTAGTCCCGGGTGGCGACGCCGCTCAGGACGTTCGGCGCCTCCGCGCCCGCGATGCCGACGACGGCCCGCAGGGGGACCTTCTCCGAGGCGTAGCCGACGGTGATCAGCCGCGCGGCGTCGGCCGGTTCGGGCCGTACGGTGACGGGCGGCGCGGCTCCGGGCCGCAGGGTCGGTCCGTCGACCACGCCCCCCTTCCAGGAGAGGCCGGCCGGTACCGGGACGTCGGTCGCGGGCCCGTCCGCGCTGTCCGAGACGGCCAGCCGGCCGACGGTCACCTCTCCGACGACCCGGTCGCCGAAGGAGACGGTCGCCCCGACCAGGGTCAGCGGCGCGGCGGCGGCGCCCACCGGGGCGTCGACGAGCGCGCTCAGCGGGGCCGAGACGCGCTGCTCGCCGCTGGCCGGGAGGTCGACGAACGGGGCCTTGTGGACGTAGCCGAAGCGGTCCCGCAGCAGCAGCGTCACTTCCGGCGGGGACGGGAGCGGCGGGCGCGCGCTGCTGGTGTCGAACACCTGCCGGAGGGCCAGGTCGGCGTCGATCCGCAGCGGACGGCCGGGCAGGGGGACGCCGGCCTGCGCGCCGGTCGGCGCGGGCTGGGCGAGCGTGCCGAACACCTTCGCCGGGTCGGCCCCGCCGAGCAGGTCGGCGCGGAACGGGACGCGGTCGGCCAGCGCGGCGGAGTCCACCGCGAGGATCTGGCCGGTGCCGTTCGACAGCGTCTGCTCCTCGCGGTCGACCGGGATCAGCCGGTCGCCGCCGGGCAGTGCGTCGTAGTGGCCGCCCTGGCCCATCAGCGAGGTGCGCGCGGCGGAGACGCGCAGGCCGCCGGCCGTGTCGAAGGAGGCCTGGTCGCGCTGGGAGGCGGTCCAGGTGGCGTGCTGGCCGAGCGCGAGCACTCCGGTGGCCACGGCCATCACCAGCAGCAGCACGGGTCCGGTGGCCCGGGCGGGCTGACGGGCCAGCTGCCAGCCGACCATGGCCGGGCCGAGGCCGTCGCCGCGGGCGGCGACCCGGGCGCCCAGCCGGGCGACCACGGGCAGCAGCCGCAGCACGATCAGGGTGCCCGCGCACAGTGCCAGGGTGGGGGTGGCGACCAGCAGCGGGTCGACGCCGAGGTCGCCGGAGGAGTCGGCGGACAGCCCGCCGCCGTACTGGTCGAGTTGCTGGTAGGCGAGCGCGGCCAGGGCGAGCACCGCGAGGTCACCGCCGTTGCGGGCGATGCCGGAGACCACCGCCTGGCGGCGGCCGGCCCGGCGGCGCAGGGCGGCGCCGGCGCCGCGCAGCAGGCTCGGCACGGTGGCCAGGACGACGCAGCCGACGGCGCAGACCAGGGCCACCGGCCAGAGCGTCCAGCGCAGTTGGGTGTCCAGGGCGACCTGGTGGGACCGGCCGAGGCCGGCCAGGACGCGGACCAGGAACGGTGTGAGCACGGGGGCGAGCACCGCGGCGGGGAGGGCGAGCAGCACCGACTCCAGAGCGGTGAAGCCACCGAGCCGGCTGCCGGAGGCGCCGCGGGCGGCGAGCAGTTCGTTCTCCCGCTCCTGGCGAGCCGAGATCAGCCGGACGACCAGCAGCAGGGCCGCCGCGGCGAGCACGGCGAGTTGCAGGGCGCCGATCAGCAGGGTCGACCTGGCGACCATCAGACTGGCCTTCAACTCACGGACCACATCCGGGAGTTCCGTGCTCGCGGCGAGGCCGGAGGTCTTCCGCAGATCGTCGGCCAGGAGCTGGGCCCGGCCGCCGATGGCCTCGGCCGCGCCCTGGTCGACGCCCGCGAAGTCGGCGTCGAGCAGCCAGCCGCGGCTGCTCTGCGGCAGGCCGCCCGCGGTGAAGGCACTCGGGTCGACCAGCATCGGGCCGTAGGTGGTGAACCCGCCGGTCTGGATCTCGTGACCGCCGACCGGGTCGATGTGCCAGTACGGGGCGAACGGGTCGGCGGCCCGGTAGGTGCCGGTGATCCGGACGGTCAGCGGCTTGCCGTCCACCCGGTCGGCGAGCCGGACGTCCGTGGGCAGGGCCTGGGCCGTCAGGCCGAGGCGGGCCAACACGGCCTGCGGGACGGCGACCTGCGGAGCGGCGGACTGGACCGGCCCGCCGACGGCCTCGGGCCAGGCGCCGGCGGTGAGCCGCACCCGGGTGCGGTCGAGGTCGGCGAGGACCGTCAGGTCGACCTTGGCCGCGCCGGACTGACCGGCCGTCGCGCTTGCGGCCGGGGCGGCGTCGCCGCCGCCCGGGAGGCCGTAGGAGCGGCTGCGCAGCAGGCTGTCGGTGTGGACGGGCAGCCCGCCGAAGAGCTTCTGCCGGTAGGAGGCGAGCGCCTCCTCGTCCTTCTGCCGTTCTTCGAGGCCGTGTTCGGCGGTCACCACCACGGTGGTCCGGGCATGGCCCGGCCCCTGGAGCGTTTGCCGCAGACCCGCCTGACCGACGCCGCTGTTGAAGGTCACCAGGGCGGTCAGCACCGCCGTGGTGATCAGTACCGTCAGCAGGACGGCAGCAGCCAGCGGCAGTCGTCCGCGCAGTCTGCGCACGACGAAGCCGAGCATCGAGTTCCTCCCCCGGATTACGTCCCCGGTAGCGTCGACCGGCCCCGCCCATCGATCCGTTCCGGGCACAAATCGGCCACGGGCGGACACTTCGAGGGCACACCGGCGCATTGATCACCGGCATTCGATCACCGGATAGCGGACGATGCTGTCAGAAACAGTCCAGGAACGGAAGGGACTTGCGCGAATCAAGTAAGCAGTGAGCAAATTCCATCATTGATAGCATCCCGGCCGGGATGACCCATTGAAATGCCATGCACACTTCACAACTCCGGCTCCGTCACGCTCCTTCGACCGGCACACACTCCGTCCGCACGGATTCCGTTCCCGGAATCCTGAACCCGCGGAGCCGCCGCACCCGTAGAGCCGAACGGAACCGGGCAACCACGCCCACTGGGGGGACGACGCATGACGCAGGACCAGGCCGCCACCGTCACCGCCACGACCACCGCACCGATGGTGGCCGTGACCGATCTCCGACGCAGCTTCGGCACCGGCGAGCGGGCCGTGCACGCCCTGCGCGGCGTCTCCTTCACGATCGGCCGCGGCGAACTCACCGCGCTCAAGGGCCGCTCCGGCTCCGGCAAGACCACCCTGCTCAACCTGGTCGGCGGCCTGGACTCCCCCACCGCCGGCGGCATCTCCCTCGACGGCATCGACCTCGGCGGGCTGAACGAGGACGGACGGCTCGCCCTGCGGCGGGAACGGATCGGCTTCGTCTTCCAGTCCTTCGGGCTGATCCCGATGCTCACCGCCGCCGAGAACGTCGGCGTGCCGATGCGGCTGCGCAAGGTCGCGGCGGCCGAGCGCGAGGAGCGGGCGCACACCCTGCTGGCCCTGGTCGGCCTGGCCGACCACGCCAACCAGCGCCCCGGCGAACTCTCCGGCGGCCAGCAGCAGCGCGTCGCCATCGCCCGCGCGCTGGCCAACGAGCCGGGCCTGATCATCGCCGACGAGCCGACCGGCCAGCTGGACTCGGAGACCGGCCGCTCGATCATGGAGCTGCTGCGCGCGGTGGTGCGCAGCGAGGGCGTCACGGTGCTGGTCGCCACCCACGACCCGACGCTGATGGAACTCGCCGACCGCGTGATCGAGCTCCGGGACGGGCGGATCGTCGAGGCGGAGGCGGAGCAGGCCGCGTAAATCGCGGGAATCCGATCCGATCGGCAGCCGGCTGGTTCGTGTGCCGACCCGGCAATTCGACCGGGGAAGAGCTGCGGGGAGAGGGTGTGACGATTCGCCACCCCGTCCCCCAGGATGTTCGACGGCGATCTTCCACTGATTTCCCTGAAAGCCCAGGGAGTTCCGGGAGTTCCGGGAGTTCCGGGAGCTCCGGGAGCTCCGGGAGTGCTCCGGGCCAGAAAAACGGTTGTGGTGGCCGGCGCCCGCCGACCACCACAACCGTCACCTCGTTTCGTGAGGCCCCGGGATTCTCACGCCCTCAGGCCTTCAGGCCCTCAGGCCGTCACACGTCCGGGCCTTCAGACCGCCGGGAAGATCTCCGCGTCCGGCTTCAGCAGCTGGCCCGGCTTCGGCGCGGTGCCGTCCACCAGGTAGCGGGTGACCAGGTCGTTCAGCGCCTTGCTCCGGCCGACGGCGCAGTGCTCGATCGAGTCGACGCTGACCAGCACCGCGTTGCCCAGCTCCTGCTGCATCCGCTGCGCGAACTTGTACTGGGTCGCCGGGTCGTAGAGGTTGCCGATGACCATCACGGTGTTGGAGGTCTTCTTGTTCCACGGGCCGGAGAAGCGCTCGGCGTCCCGGGCCGGGGCCGGCCAGCTGGCGCAGGCCGGCGCGTCGAAGGCCTGGTAGCGGCCGAAGGTCGGCGACTCCTGCTCCCAGGTCTTGGCCACGTTGGCGAACACGCGGTCGTTCGACGGGTACGGCTTGTCCTGGCAGTTGACGCCCATGTAGGAGTCGTCGGCGGTGTACTCGGAGTCCGCCGGGGCCTCCCGCAGCGCCCGCGGCAGGTTCACGGTGAGGAGGTTGGCGTCCTCCTCCGCGACGTTCGCCTTCGGGGCCAGCAGGGTGGCGGCGTTCGGCTTCTGCAGCACCTGGTACGTCGCCTGCAGCGACTTGGCCAGCGGGGCCAGCTTGGCCTGCGAGTACAGCGCGCCGGCGACCTCGCTGGTGAAGCTGGACAGCGTCACCTGGGTGCCGTTCGCCAGCGTGATCGGGCTGGTCCGCAGGTGGTCGCGGAGCTCGTCGAACTTGGCCCGGGTGTCGCCCTCGCCGAAGGCGCAGCGCGGGGCGCCGGCCGCCTGGCAGCGCTTCAGGAACTCGTCCAGGGCCAGCTCGAAGCCGCCCGCGCGCTGGCGGTCGTACTCCAGGCCGTTGTGCAGGCGCAGGTTGGGGTCGACGTTGCCGTCGATGATGACCGCGCGGACCTTGTTCGGGTACATGTTCGCGTACGTCGAACCGATCAGGGTGCCGTAGGAGAAGCCGGCGAAGGTGAGCTGGGAGTCACCGACGGCGCGGCGCATCCGGTCGAGGTCGCGCACCACGTTGATGGTCGACATGTGCTCGATCAGCGGGCCGGCGTTCTTGCTGCAGGCGTCCGTGTAGTCCTGGTCCGCGTCCAGCGTCTCGTTGACCTCGGCCTTGGTGACCGGAACGCCGACCATGCGGTTGTTGACCGCGTCGGCGTCCTCCTGGGTCTTGAAGCACTTGAGCGGGTTGCTCCGGGCCACGCCGCGGGGGTCGAAGCCGACCAGGTCGAACTTCGCCTGCACCTCGGGGCCGAAGCGGCTGGTCGTCGCCCACAGGTAGCCGCTGCCGCCCGGGCCGCCCGGGTTGAGGAACAGCGAGCCGATCCGCTTCGACGGGTCGCTCGCCCGGCGCCGCATCATCGCGATGCCGATCTTCTCGCCCGAAGGATTGTCGTAGTCCAGCGGCACGGGGTAGACGGCGCAGTCGTAGATGCCCGGGTCCGGCTTGCTCGGGTCGGGGTTGCACGGGGTCCAGGCAACGGGGTCGACCTTCGCCTCGGCCAGGCCCGGGGCCTGGTCGACCGGCGCCGCCGACGCGGCGACGGCGGAACCGGTGACAAGTGCGAGAGCGCAGGCGACCGCTCCGGCCATCGTGGATATGCGGGACAAGGAACCTCCTCGGTCCTGAAAAGGGCTGCCCCAGACTGTCAGTCGGAGATCTCCGTGTGAAGACCTCGGGGCAGCGCAAATTCTCCGCACACCATTCCGTTGGCCGCAGATTATTCTGTGAATGAACCGACTTGACGGTTGGTTGACCTGACGATTGGTCAATCGAGGTCGATCCGCGCGGTCGCCGCCGGGTACGGGGGCGAGGGCGGGGTCAGACCGCGGCCGCCCCGCGCAGCGCGGCCGCCACCAGCCCCCGGATCTCGTCGGCCCCGGGCTCTCCCCCGCCCACCAGGCGGTCGAAGACCAGACCGTCGATGCAGGCGAGCAGCGTGGCGGTCCGTCCGTCCGGGTCCGACACGCCCCGCTCGGCGAGGAAGGCCCGGACGGCGGCGCGGCCCGCGTTCTCCCGCGGCACGAGGATCTCCCGCAGTTCGGGATCGCGCACGCTCTCCACCGCGCACGCGTAGCGCGCCAGCGAGCGCCGCCGCCCCTCCCCGGACAGCCGACGCCGCATCAACTCAGCGATGCCGTCGACCAGTTCCTCCACGGAGCGGACGGGCACCAGCTCGCCCATGACCTGCAGCTCCCCCTGGTCCAGCTCCACGAGCCGGCGCACCAGCGCGGTGAGCAGCGCCTGCCGGGTCCGCAGGTAGGCCGAGGTGGTGCCGGTCGGCAGCCCCGCCGCCGCGTCCACCGCCCGGTGGGTCAGCCCGCGCACCCCCAGGTCCGCGAGCACCCCGATCGCCGCGTCCGCCAACACCGTCCGCCGGTCCGGCCGCCCCTGCTCCTCGTCTCTGCGCATCCCCCCTTTCTACCGGCACCACCCCCGGGGCCCGTACGGGCGGCGTACGGCGGTCCCGGTCCTGCCCGCGCGCCCGGGACCGGCCCGCGCTGCGGTCCTCCCCGGCCCCGCCGAGGCTCCCGTAGGCCCGTAGTACGCTCCTTCTACATCTGTAGAAAGCAGCGTGTGGCACGGGAGGGCCGGGCATGGGCAGCAACAGTGCAGTGGTGGTCGGGGGCGGGATCGGCGGGCTGGCGGCCGCGATCGGGCTCCGGCTGGCGGGGTGGGACGTGACCGTGGTCGAGCGGGCGGCCGTCCTGGACGACGCGGGGGCCGGCATCTCCCTGGCCGCCAACGGGATGCGCGCGCTCGCCGCCCTGGGTGTCGGTGCCGCGGTCGAGGCGGCCTCGCGCCGCCAGTACACCGGCGGCACCCGCACGCCGGACGGCCGTCGGCTCGCGGCGATGGACGGGCGGGCGCTGGAGCGGGAGCTGGGCGCGCCGATCGTGGGCATTCCGCGCGCCGCCCTGCACCGGATCCTGCGCGAGGCCCTGCCGGCCGGGTCCCTGCTGGTCGGAGCCGAGGTGACCGACCCGGACACCTCTCACCCCGCCCGGGTCCGGGTCACCCACGGGGCCACCACCCTGGACGCCGACCTGCTCGTGGCGGCCGACGGGATCAACAGCCGCATCCGGCGCCGCCTCTTCCCCGCCCATCCCGGGCCGGTGTACAGCGGCTCGACGGTGCTGCGGGCGATCACCGAGCGCCCGGTCGACGGACTGGCCGCAGACTTCGAGCTCAGCTGGGGCCACGGCGCCGAGTTCGGCCACATCGCCTTCCCGGACGGCACGGCCGAGTGGCACGCCGTCCTCAACGCCCCGGCCGGGGTCCGCTACCGCGACCCGCTGGCGGAGGTCAGCCGCCGCTTCGGGCGCTGGCACGAACCGGTCCCCGCGCTGCTCGCCGCCACCCGCCCGGAGGCGGTGCTGCACCACGACGTCCACGAGCTGGCCACCCCGCTGCCCTCGTACGTCGCGGGCCGGATCGCCCTGCTCGGCGACGCCGCGCACGCCATGACGCCCCACCTCGGCCAGGGCGCCTGCCAGGCGCTGGAGGACGCGGTGACCCTGGCGGCGGCCCTCGCCGGTGAGCGGACGGTCGAGGACGCGCTCGCCCGCTACGACGCGGTCCGCCGGCCGCGCAGCCAGACCGTCGCCCGCGACGCCCGCCGGGCCGGCCGGATGGGCCAGCAGCTCGCGAACCCGCTGGCGGTCGGCCTGCGCAACGCCGCGATCCGGCTCACCCCGCCCGGCGTGATGGTCCGCACCGTCCTGAAGCACGCCGACTGGACGCCGCCCCGGATCGCGCCCCGCGCCGCCCAGGGCCCGTCCGGCCGGGCCCTGTAGGTCCCGGCCCGCGCTCCGTGCCACCCGGGCGAGGTCCGGCCCCGCACTTGACGGGCCATCCGATTAGGCGCCATATTACTTCTCATGACGCAGCATCCCGAGGCCCACCACGGCGCTCCCACCCTCGACCAGGCCCGACGCCAGATCTCCCGCTACGGCCTCACGGCCGACCCGCAGGCGGTCCTGGTCGCGGCCCGGCTGATGGCGGCGGGCGCCCGACTCGGCCAGGCCGGCGAGGTGCACTTCGGCCGCTTCGGGCTCTCCACCGGCCGCTACCGCCTGCTGGCCGACCTGGAGGACCACGGCGGCGAGAAGTCGCCCTCCCGGCTCGCGGCGAGCCTCGGCGTCTCCCGGGCGACCGTGACCGGCCTGGTCGACGGCCTGGAACGGGAGGGCCTGGTGGCCCGCCGCCCGTCCACCGAGGACGGGCGCGGCAACGTGGTGATCCTCACCGCGCGCGGCGCCGACCGGCTGCGCGAGGTGGCACCCGAGCACTTCGCCCGGATGCAGGCGATGGTCGCCGGCCTCTCCGTCGAGGAGCGCACCACCTTCCTGGACCTGCTGGCCCGGGTGGTCACGGGCATCGACGCGCTGACCGCGGACTGACCCCGGACCGCTCGCGAGCCGGCCCCGACCGGCGCGAACCGCACCCCCGACCGCACCCCCGACCGACCCCGTAGGCGGGCCGCCCGACGGCCCGCCCTTTCTCAAGCCCCATTGCTTAGGCACCTAAGCACAAATACTTAGGCACCTAATGAGATCCACCGGAACAACCACCCCGAACGTGAGGACACCCCATGAGCAAGAAGGCCCCCGGCGCTCCCCCGCCGTTCGTCCTGTGGCGCGAGGTCCTGGTCGCCTACCTCATGCCCGCCGTGACGGCCGGCCTCGGCGGAGCCGTCACCGGGCAGCGGCAACTGGTGGTCGCCGCGCTCACCACCATCGGCGGCACCTCGGCCCTCGTGGCCGCCGCGCTCGGCGCCGTGCTGCGCCGCCGCCCGCCCCGCACCCGGCCCGCCCGGATCCCGCGCGCCGTGGCGGCGGCCACCCTCGGCTTGGCCGCCGCCGTACTGGGGCTCGCCGTGGGCCTGGCCGCCGCGCGCTGGCTCCCGCACGTCCCGGCCCTCGCCGACAGCCCGTGGCCGAAACGGCTGCCGATCGACCTGCCGGTCTCCGCCGCCATCGCCGCCATCATCACCACCTGGCGCTGGCGCGGGAGCCGCCGCACCCGCGAACCGCAGCACCCGCTCCCCACCGCACCCCGACACACCGCACCCCGACCCGAAAGGCAGACATCATGATCGTCATCATGGGCGCCGCCGGCGCCACCGGCGGCGCCACCCTGCGCAGCCTCACCGCCCTCGGCGCCCCGAGCCGCGCGCTCAGCCGCGACCCCGCCCGCCTGGCCGCCGGACTGGACGAGCGCACGCTCGCCCTCACCGAGCCGTTCCCGGCCGACGCCGCCGACCCGGCCTCCCTGCGCACCGCCTTCCACGGTGCCCACCAGCTCTTCCTCACCATGGCCAACAGCCCGGACCAGGTCCACCACGAGCTGAACGCGATCGACGCGGCCCTCGACTGCGGGGTGGAGCACATCGTGAAGGTCTCCGCGCCCGCCGCCGAGCCGGACTCCCCGGTCGCGGTCTCCCGCGGCCACCACCTGATCGAGGAGCGCCTGCGGTCCTCCGACGTCACCACCACCGTCCTGCGCCCGTACGCGTTCATGCAGAAGCTGCTGCTCCTGGCGCCCGGCATCGCCGCCGCCGGGGTGGTGCACGGCGCGACGGGCTCGGCGCGCTGCAACTACGTGGACGTCCGGGACATCGGCGACCTCGCCGCCGACGTCCTCACCCGTCCGGACCTGGCGGGCCGCACCTATCCGCTCACCGGCGGGCGGGCCTACAGCCACCCGGAGCTCACCGCCCTGCTCGGCGAGCTGCTCGGCCGCCCGGTCCGCTACGTCGACCTCGCCCCGGCCGAACTGCACGCCCACCTGGTCGCGCGGGCCGGGATGCCGGACTGGCTCGCCGCCCACGTGGTGGAGATCCAGCGGCTCGCCGTGGTCCGCCGGGAGACCCCGGACGGCTCCTACACCCTCGCCACCGGGCGCAGTCCGCGTACCCTGGAAGCCTTCCTCCAGGAGCACCTGCACCGCTTCCGCTGACCCTCCCGCCCCCGGTGGCGGGCCCGGACCGACCGGGCTGCAGGGCCGAAAGGCGCCCGGACCGACCGGGCCGCGGGGCCGAAAGGGGCCCACGGACGGCCGAAACGCCGGGCCCGCCACCCGGAGGGAGCAACATTCGCTGTGGTGTGGATCACGATCGAAAATACGATCTGACGAACCGTCAATTCGACTGACCGGTCGTCACACTGGTTTGACCGAGCCCGAGTTGCGATCTGACGTCACGTCATATTCACGCTCCTCCGGCCGAGTTGGCCACACACGTCCTCCTGCAGCGCCGAAGATACGGAGCTACCATCGGTCAGGTTGTCCGCTCCGGCCCCGGAGTGGGGTCACCCGGTTACGGCGAGTGGTCCCACCGCCCCCAAGGGCCGGGCATCGATCGGAACGGGGCGAGGACGAGGAGCGCACGGGCTGCCATGACAGCTGAACCGAGCCAGTCGAACGAACCCGGCCGACCGCTGCAGACCGCACGGCCGCCGCGCGCCCTGTTCCCGGGCCGCCCGGCCGCCGCGCCGCGCACCCTGGTGGACGTCCTGGACGCCACCGTGCGCGCCCACCCGGACGAGCCGGCCCTGGACGACGGCCGTGCCGTGCTCAGCTACCGCGCGCTGGCCGCCGAGGTCGAGCAGCTGCGCCGCCGCCTGGCCGCCGCCGGGATCGCCCCCGGCGACCGGGTCGGCGTGCGGGTGCCCTCCGGCACCAACGACCTGTACGTCTCGATCCTCGCGGTGCTCGCCGCCGGGGCCGCCTACGTGCCGGTCGACGCGGAGGACCCGGACGAGCGCGCCGAGCTGGTCTTCGGCGAGGCCGGTGTCGCCGCCGTGCTGGGCGCCGACCGTGCCCTCGCCACCACGGCCGAGCGCGCGCCCGCCGTCGGACGCCGCCCCACCCCCGCCGACGACGCCTGGATCATCTTCACCTCCGGCTCCACCGGCAAGCCCAAGGGCGTCGCCGTCAGCCACCGCAACGCCGCCGCCTTCGTCGACGCCGAAGCCGCGCTCTTCCTCCAGGACGAGCCGATCGGCCCCGGCGACCGGGTGATGGCCGGCCTGTCGGTGGCCTTCGACGCCTCCTGCGAGGAGATGTGGCTGGCCTGGCGGCACGGCGCCTGCCTGGTGCCCGTACCCCGCTCGCAGGTGCGCAGCGGCGCCGACCTCGGCCCCTGGCTGGCCGAGCAGGAGATCACCGTGGTCTCCACCGTCCCGACCCTGGCCGCGCTGTGGCCGGCCGAGGCACTGAACGAGGTGCGGCTGCTGATCTTCGGCGGCGAGGCCTGCCCGCCCGAGCTGGTGCAGCGCCTGGTCACCGAGGGCCGCGAGGTGTGGAACACCTACGGCCCCACCGAGGCCACCGTAGTCGCCTGCGCCGCGCTGCTCACCGGTGAGGGCCCGGTGCGCATCGGCCTGCCGCTGGACGGCTGGGACCTCGCCGTGGTGGACGAGGCCGGCGAGCCGGTCGCCCCCGGCGGCACCGGGCAGCTGGTGATCGGCGGGGTCGGCCTGGCCCGCTACCTCGACCCGGAGAAGGACGCCGAGAAGTACGCCCCGCTGGCCTCGCTGGGCTGGGAGCGCGCCTACCGCAGCGGCGACCTGGTCCAGGCCGACCCGGCCGGCCTGCTGTTCCTCGGCCGCACCGACGAGCAGATCAAGCTGGGCGGGCGCCGGATCGAGCTCGGCGAGGTCGACGCGGCCCTGCAGGCCCTGCCCGGCGTGGCGGGCGCGGCCGCCGCCGTACGGACCGCGCGCGGCGGCAACCAACTGCTGGTCGGCTACCTGGTGGTCCAGGACGGCTTCGACCGCGAGCAGGCCGTCGAGCGGCTGCGCGCCGAGCTGCCGGCCGCCCTCGTCCCGCTGCTCGCCACCGTCGAGACCCTGCCCACCCGGACCTCCGGCAAGGTGGACCGGGCCGCCCTGCCCTGGCCGCTGCCCGACCTGGAGACCGCCGGCCCCGGCGAGCAGCTGTACGGCACCGAGGCGTGGCTGGCCGAGCAGTGGTCCGAGATCCTCGGCATCAAGGTCGGCGGCGCGCGCGACGACTTCTTCGCGATCGGCGGCGGCAGCCTGGCCGCCGCCCGGCTGACCACCCTGCTGCGCACCCGCTACCCGAGCGCGGCCGTCCTCGACATCTACCAGAACCCGACGCTGCGCAAGCTCGCCCGGCACCTGGAGCGCACCGCCGCCGACAGCGCCGAGGCCCGCACCGTCACCCTGGTGCCGACCCGGGCCAAGCTGCTGCAGCTGCTCCTGCTGATCCCGCTGTTCACGGTGGTCGGCCTGCGCTGGACGGTCGCCCTGCTGGCGGCCGGGAACCTGCTCACGCACCTCGGGGACTACCCGTGGGCGCCCACCGCCTCCTGGTGGTGGGTCGGCGCGGGCGCGCTGGCCCTGTACACCCCGGCGGGGCGGCTCGCGGTCTCGGCGGGCGGCGCCCGGCTGCTGCTGCGCGGCCTGCGCCCCGGCAGCCACCCGCGCGGCGGCGCCGTCCACCTGCGGCTCTGGGCCGCCGAGCGGCTCGCCGAGCTGAGCGGCGCCACCTCGCTGTCCGGCGCCTGGCTGGTGCGCTACGCCCGCGCGCTGGGCTGCAAGGTCGCGTCCGACGTCGACCTGCACTCGCTGCCGCCCGTCACCGGGATGCTCAAGCTGGGCCGCGGCTGCGCGGTCGAGGCCGAGGTGGACCTGTGCGGCTACTGGCTGGACGGCGACCGGCTGCTGATCGGCCAGGTCAAGGTCGGCTCCGGAGCCGTGGTCGGCACCCGTTCGACACTGCTGCCCGGTGCCCGGATCGGCAAGCGCGCCCAGGTGGTGGCCGGCTCCAGCGTCACCGGCCAGGTGCCGACCGGCCAGCGCTGGGGCGGCGCGCCCGCCGCCAAGCTGGGCCGCGCCGAGCGCACCTGGCCCAAGGAGCGCCCGCACCGCCGGGCCCGCTGGGCCGCGCTGTACGGCGCCAGCGGTGCCGTGCTCGGCCTGCTCCCGGCACTGCCCGCCCTGGCCGGCCTCGCCGTGCTCTCCCGCTTCGTCCACGAGGGCGACGCGCTCGGCCCGGCGCTCGGCGGCGCGCTGCTCGGCCTGCTTCCCGCGACCCTCGCGTACGGCGCGGTGTACGCGGGGCAGCTGCTGGCGCTGGTCCGGCTGCTCAGCATCGGTCTGGTGCCCGGCACGCACCCGCTGCACGGGCGGGTCGGCTGGCAGGCCTGGACGGTCACCCAGCTGATGGACCGGGCCCGTGAGGTGCTCTTCCCGCTGTACGCCGGGCTGGTCACGCCGCTGTGGCTGCGGGCGCTCGGGATGCGGATCGGCCGGCACGCCGAGGTCTCGACGGTGCTGGCGCTGCCCAGCCTGACCACGGTCGGCGACGGCGCGTTCCTGGCCGACGACACCCTGATCGCCCCGTACGAGCTGGGCGGCGGCTGGGTGCGGCTCGGCGAGGCGAAGGTCGGCGAGCGGGCCTTCCTCGGCAACTCGGGGATGACCGCGCCGGGCCGTTCGGTGCCCAAGCGCGGCCTGGTGGGCGTGCTGTCGGCGACCCCGGCGAAGGCGAAGAAGGGCGGCTCGTACCTGGGCATGCCCCCGATGCGGCTGCCCCGCTCGGCGGACCAGGCCGACCAGAGCCTGACGTACGAGCCGCCGGCCCGGCTGCTGTGGGCGCGCGGGCTGGTCGAGGTGGCCCGGGTCGTGCCGGTGCTGGCCTCGGGGGCGCTGGGCCTGCTGACGGTGGCGGCGCTGTCCTGGCTGGCGGCGGGCTCGCCGCTGACCGCGGCGCTGCTGTCGGGCCTGGTGCTGCTGGGCGCCGGCGCGGTGGCCTGTGTGGTCGCGGTGGTCGCGAAGTGGCTGCTGGTCGGGCGGTTCCGAGCGGTGGAGCACCCGCTGTGGAGCGGCTTCGTGTGGCGCAACGAGCTGGCGGACACCTTCGTGGAGATGCTGGCGGTGCCCTGGCTGGTCGGCGCGGTGCCGGGCACGCCGGTGCTGAACCTGTGGCTGCGCGGGCTCGGCGCGAAGGTCGGGCGCGGTGTCTGGTGCGAGAGCTACTGGCTGCCGGAGGCGGACCTGGTCACCCTCGGCGACGGCGTCAGCATCAACCGGGGCTGCGTCGTCCAGACCCACCTCTTCCACGACCGGATCATGCGGATGGATACTGTGGTCCTCCGCGAGGGCGCCACCCTGGGCCCGGGCGGAATCGTGCTGCCCGGCAGCACGGTGGGCGCGCGCAGCACGCTGGGCCCGGCCTCGCTGGTGATGCGCGCCGAGTCCGTCCCCGCCGACACGCGGTGGCTGGGCAACCCCATCGAGGTGTGGCAGACCACGTCATGACCGCCTCGACGACCACCCGTCCCGGCCCGCAGGAAGCGCACGTCCCCGTGAAGTCCAAGCACGCCCCCGCGGCCGCCGGCGCCCCGGACCCGTACTTCCCGAACAGCGGCGACCACCGCTACCGGGTGCACCGCTACGAGCTGACGCTGGACTACCGGCCCGGCCCCAACCGGCTGGCCGGCTCGGCCCGGCTGAGCGCGGTCGCGGACACCGCCCTGGCGGAGTTCGCGCTCGACCTGGCCGACTTCCGGATCGGGCGGGTGCTCGTCGACGGCCGGGCCGCCCGCTACACCCACCGCGCCGGCAAGCTCCGCATCCGCCCGGCGAAGCCGCTCGCGGCGGGCGCCGCGTTCACCGTCGAGGTGCACTACACCGGCAACCCTCGCCCGGTGCGCAGCCCGTGGGGCGGCCTGGGCTGGGAGGAGCTGACCGAGGGCGCGCTGGTGGCCAGCCAGCCGGTCGGCGCGCCGTCCTGGTTCCCGTGCAACGACCGGCCGGCCGACAAGGCGACCTACCAGATCGCGGTGACCACGCCGTCCCCGTTCACCGTGGTGGCGAGCGGCCGGCTGCTGACCCGCACCACCCGGGCGTCCAGCACGACCTGGGTGTACGAGCAGAGCGCGCCGACCTCGACGTACCTGGTGACGGTGTCGATCGGCCACTACCGGGCAGTGCCGCTGGCCGCCCGGCCCGCCGTGCCGCAGACCGGGCACGTGCCGGAGCGGCTGGCCGACGGGTTCGCCCGGGACTTCGCCCGGCAGCCCGAGATGCTGAGCTACTTCGGCGAGGTCTTCGGGCCGTACCCGTTCGGCGAGTACGCGGTCGTCCTCGCCGACGAGGAACTGGACGTCCCGGTGGAGGCGCAGGGCGTCGCCACCTTCGGCACCAACCACCTCGGCGGCGGCTGGGAGCGCGAGCGGCTGATCGCGCACGAGCTGGCCCACCAGTGGTTCGGCAACAGCGTCACGATCGCCGACTGGCGGCACATCTGGCTCAACGAGGGCTTCGCCAAGTACGCGGAGTGGCTCTGGTCCGAGCACGCCGGCGGCCCCGCCGCGGCCACCCGCGCGGCCGTCGCGCACACGCTGCTCGGCGGGCAGCCGCAGGACCTGATCCTCGGCGACCCGACCCGGAAGCTGATGTTCGACGACCGGCTGTACCAGCGCGGCGGTCTCGTCGTGCACGCGCTGCGGCGCACGCTGGGCGACGACGCGTTCTTCGCGATGCTGCGGGACTGGACGAGCCTCAACCGGCACGGCGTGGTGAACACCGCCGACCTGCGGGCGCACGCCTCCCGGTACACCACCACCCCGCTCGGCCCGCTCTTCGAGGCCTGGCTGGAACGGCCGGAGCTGCCGCCGCTGCCGGGCTGAGCCCGCGTCGGGGCGGGGCGGTCACCCGGCCGGACGTGCGACTCGTCCGGTCGGGGGCGTGGCTGGTCCGGTCGGGGGCGCGGGTCGTCCGGTCGGGGCGTGGCGGGTCCGGTCGGGGCGCGGTATATCCGGTCGGAGGCGCGGCCGGACTGGGCTACTGTCCGTCCAATGTCGACGACATTCGAAGACCACATGACCGACCTGCCCGCCGAGCTGCTGCCGGTCACCCGCCGCGCCCTGCTGCACCGGGTCGCCGTCGCCCAGGCCGAGGGGCGCGCGCCCGCCGTGGTCGCCGGGGTGGTGCGGGACGGGCAGCCGGTGTGGAGCGGCGCCCGCAGCATGATCGACGGGCACGCGCCCACCCCCGACGTCCAGTTCCGGATCGGCTCGCTCACCAAGACCTTCGTCGCCGTGCTGGTGCTGCGGCTGCGCGACGAGGGCCTGCTCGACCTCGCCGACCCGCTCGCCCGCCACCTGCCCGGCACCGCGGCCGACGACGCGACCGTCGCCCAGCTGCTCTCGCACTCCTCGGGCCTCGCCGCCGAGACCCCCGGCCCGTGGTGGGAGCGGACCGAGGGCTCGCTGCGCCCCGGCCTGGCCGACCTGCTGGAGGCCGAACGCCCGCTCAAGCACCCGGCCGGCCGCCTCCTCCACTACTCCAACCCCGGCTACGCGCTGCTCGGCGCGCTGGTGGAGAAACTGCGCGGCGAACCCTGGGGCGAGGTGCTGCGCCGCGAGGTGCTGGCCCCGCTCGGCATGGACCGCACCACGCTGCTGCCCGAGCACCCGCACGCCGGGGGCTTCGCCGTCCACCCGTGGGCCGACGTCATGCGACCCGAACCGCTCACCGACACCGGCCTGATGGGCCCGGCCGGCCAACTCTGGTCCACCGGCGCCGACCTGGCCCGCTGGGCGGCCTTCCTCGCCTCGGGCGACGACAAGGTGCTCGCCACCGGGACGCTCGCCGAGATGCGCCGCCCCGTCGTCGCCCCGCTCGACGACGGGTGGACCACCGCCTTCGGCCTCGGCCTGCAACTGCACCGCCACGAGGGCCGGTTGCTGTACGGACACTCCGGCTCGATGCCCGGGTTCACGGCGGGCCTCTGGGTCAGCGCGGCCGACGGACTGGCCGCGTACGCCCTCGCCAACGCCACCAGCGGCCCCAGCACCCCTTTGCTGGCCGCCCAGTTGATCGCACTCACCGCCGAGCACGAGCCCCGGCTGCCCGAACCCTGGCGGCCGCTGCCCGAGGTCGACCAGGAGCTGCTGGCGCTCACCGGCCCCTGGTACTGGGGCGCCGCCCCGAACGTCCTGCGGCTGCGGCCGGGCGGCGTCCTGGAGCTCACCCAGCTCGCGGGCGGCACCCGGGGCTCGCGCTTCCGGCCCGAGCCGGACGGCACCTGGACCGGCCTGGACAACTACTACGCGGGCGAGACCCTGCGGGTGGTCCGGCGCTCCGACGGCACGGTCAGCCACCTCGACGTCGGCTCCTTCGTCTACACCCGCGAGCCGTACGGCCCGGCCGACGCCGTCCCGGGCGGCGTCGAGCCGGAGGGCTGGCAGGCGATGTGAGCGGGATGCCTGCGGGCACCGGGTGAGCAGGATGCCCTGCGGCTCCGGGTGAACCAGGATGCCCTGCGGCACCGGTGAGCAGGGTGGGCCGGCCCTGGTCCCCGGGGTGAGCGGGGTGACGACGGGGGGCGACCGGGGCGACCGGGGCGACCGGGGTGACCGGGTTCGCGGGGGCGTACGGGGAAGGCAGCCGTACGCCCCCGTTGTCCACCCCCTGCGGGCGAGCGCCCGGTGCCGAGCAGGTGACCGGCGGGCCACGGGTGGTCCCATTCAACAGGTGCACATCTGCGCTCCGCCGGGCCGCAACGTGAATGCCAACCGACTCGGAAAAACATACCGAGACCGGTTCGCGTCCATGCCCAACCACCTGCGGACCGGGACGGTGCCCTGGTGATCCTCGGCACCGCCGATCGTGCTGCCCTGGAGGGTCCGCCATGACCACCGTCCCCACGTACGCTCCGTCCGCAGTAGCCCCCACCCACGACGCCCCGACGGTCCCGGCCCCCCGCCGCCGGCCCGCCCTGGCCGTGGCCCCCGCCACCGCCACCGCCACCGCCGCTCCCGCCTACACGGTTTCCCTCGCCCGCGACGAGGACGACGTGCGCGCCGCCCAGCGGCTGCGCCACCAGGTGTTCGGCGCCGAGCTGGGCGCCGTCCTGCACAGCCCGGTCGCGGGCCTGGACGTCGACCCGTTCGACGAGTACTGCGACCACCTCCTGGTCCGCGAGGGCGAGCAGGGCACCGTCGTCGGCACCTACCGGCTGCTGCGCCCCGAGGCGGCCCGGCGGGCCGGCGGGCTGTACTCCGAGGGCGAGTTCGACCTGTCCGCCCTGGCGCCGGTCCGCCCCGGCCTGGTCGAGCTCGGGCGCTCCTGCATCCACCCGGACCACCGGGGCAACGGCGCCGTCATCAACCTGATGTGGGGCGGCATCGCCCGCTACCTCGCCGACACCGGCAACACCTGGGTCGGCGGCTGCTGCTCGATCGGCCTCGACGACGGCGGCGCCACCGCGGCCCGGGTCTGGGACACCGTCAGCGCCAAGCACCTGGCCCCCGCCGAGTACCGGGTCGCCCCGCACCGCCGCTGGGACTCCACCGGTGTGCCGCGCGCCGAGCGGGGAGCCCTGCCGGCCCTGCTCCGCGGCTACCTGCGGCTCGGCGCCTGGGTCTGCGGGGAGCCCGCGTACGACCCGGACTTCGACTGCGCCGACCTGTACGTGCTGCTCTCGCTGGAGCGCACCGACCCGCGCTACCTGCGGCACTTCCTCGCCGGAATGCCCGGCACGGGCACCGCGTCATGAGCGTCTGGCTTCCCACGGCGACCTGCCGGCCGGAGACCTGCCTGGCCGACCCCTCGCCGGAGGTCTCCCACGCCCGGCGGGTGCTGCGACTGACGGCCTGTCTGGCGGTGGTCGTGGCGGGGGTGGCGCTCAGCCTGCCGGTCCGCCTCATCCCCCACGGCGGGCGGGAGCGGCTGATCCGGCTCTGGGCCCGCGTCGTGCTGCGCACGCTCGGGGTGACCGTCCACCTCGCCGGGCCCGGCACCGGGTCCGCTTCCGGGTCCGGGTGGTCCGGGAGCGCCGCGCCCGGTGGCGGGGGCGGGAGCGCCGCGCCCGGTGGCGGGGGCGGGGTGCTCGTGGTGGCCAACCACGTGTCCTGGCTGGACATCCCGCTGCTGGCCGCCGGACGGCCCGGCCGGTCGCTGGCCAAGACCGAGGTCCGGCGGTGGCCGGTGCTCGGCCCGCTGGTCGCCTGGGGCGGCACGGTGTTCCTGGACCGCGACCGGCTGCGGACGCTGCCGCAGACCGTCACCGCGGTGGCCGAGGTGCTGCGCGCCGGCCACCCGGTGATCGTCTTCCCGGAGGGCTCGACCTGGTGCGGGCGGGAGAGCGGTCGCTTTCGGCCTGCGCTGTTCCAGGCCGCGGTGGAGGCCGGCGCCTGCGTCCAGCCGGTGACCATCCGCTACCGGCTGGCGGACGGACGGCCCACCAGCATCCCCGCCTTCATCGGGGACGACGGGCTGCTCACCTCGCTCTCGCGGGTGGTCGCGGCGCGCGGGCTGGTCGCCGACGTGACCTTCCTGCCGCCGATCCCGCCGCCCGCCCCGCGGCCCACCCGCGCGGGCGCCCGCCGCGACCTGGCCCGCGCGGCACAGGCGGCGGTCGAGGGGATCCACTGACCGGCCGCCACGACGGCGGCCGGTCAGGCCCGGTGGGCCTCGGCCCTGTGGGCCCCGGCCGAACCCGCCGAGGCCGGCGACTCCGCCGGGTCCGCCTGCTCTGCCGGGTCCGCCGGCTGCGGGCGCCGGGCGGCGACGGCACCGCCAGGGACGACCGGTCGGGCCCGGCCGAGCAGTACGGCGACCAGGACGGCGGTGACGGCGAGCGCTGCCGCGCCGCAGAGCACGGCGAGGTGAATGCCGTCGATGAACGCACCGTCCACCGCGTCCCGGACCGGGCCGGGAAGGGGAGCCGACGGCGCCGCCGCCCCGGGGCCGCCGGCGCCGTGCAGCGCGCCGGCGGGCGCGTCCGCGATCGGGCCGACCGCCTCCGGCGGGACGCCGAGCCGGTGCAGGGCGGCCGTCAGGGAGTCCGTCAGCCGGTTGGTCAGCACGGCGCCCAGCACGGCGATCCCGAGGACACCGCCGAGCTCCCGCAGCGTGTTGACGGTCGCCGAGGCCATCCCCGCCTGCGCCGGGGAGACCCGCATCATCACCGCGATCGACACCGGGGTGAAGGTCAGCCCCATTCCGAGGCCCATCGCGAACAGCGTCCACAGGTACTGCGGGTAGCGGGCGTGGTCGCCGTACAGCGCCAGGCCGCCGAGGCCGGCCGCGCACAGGGCGAGGCCGAGCACCAGCGGCGGCCTGGGGCCGTACCGCGCGGTCAGCCGGCCGGACAGTGGCGCGGCGACCACCAGCATCGCGGTCATCGGCAGCCCGGCGTAGCCGGCCGCGGCCGGGGACCACCCGAGGGTGCCCTGCATCATCAGCGGCAGGAAGAACAGCGCGCCGAACATCCCGAAACTGACCGTGAATCCGCTGAGCAGCGCGCCGCCCAGTGCCCCGTCACGGAACAGCCGAAGCTCCAGCATCGGCTCGGCGAGGCGCAGTTCGAGCACCAGGAAGGCGCTCAGCAGGACGACGGACACGGCGCCGCAGCCGAGCACCCGGTCATCGGTCCAGCCCCGGGACGGCCCTTCGACCAGCGCGTAGACCAGCAGTGCCAGGCCGGTGGCGGACAGCGCGAGGCCGCCGAGGTCGATCCGGCGCGGTCGCGGCGGGATGTCCGGCAGGACGCGCACCGCGAGCAGCAGCCCGGCCGCACCGATCGGCACGTTGATCCAGAACACGCTGGCCCAGCCGAGGTGCTCGACCATCGGGCCGCCGACCACCGGGCCGACCGAGAGGCCGAGCGCGGAGACCCCGGACCAGGTGGCGATGGCCCCGGCCCGCTCGCGCTCGTCGGTGAAGACGTGCCGCAGCAGGGCGAGGCTGCCGGGGGTGAGCAGCGCCGCCCCGACGCCCTGGAGCATCCGGGCGCCGACCAGCACGCCGATCGTCCCGGCGAGGGCGGCGAGGGCCGAGCCCGCCGTGAACAGGGCGAGGCCGAGGCGGAACACCCGGGTGCGGCCGTACCGGTCGCCGAGCGCGCCACCGGTCAGCACGAGGGCCGCGTAGACCAGGCTGTAGCCCTCGGCGATCCACTGCAGGCCGCTGATCCCGGTGTCCAGGTCCTGCCCGATGCGGGGCAGGGCGTTGTTGACGATGACGTTGTCCAGCATTGACATGAACATGGTGACGCAGAGCGTGAGCAGCGCGAGCCGCCTCTGGCGGGCGCTCGACCCGTCCATGGATTCCCTCCCGAGCAAGAGCCCCTAACACCGTTAGGGGCTGATTCGACAGCCACAGAGTGCCCCTAACGGTGTTAGATTGCAAGTGGGACATCCACGACGGCACGGGAGGCGTCCGCACGGCCATGGCGGAGAACGACACGACCACGCACGGGAACAACGCGACCGCACGAGGGAGCGGCGCGACCACGCAAGGAAGCGGCGCGACCGAACCGGCGAACGACGCCGCCGCCCCGGAGAAGAGCCCCGGGACGCCCGCCCTGACCCGGGAGGTCCTCGCCCAGGCGGCCCTGCGCGTCCTGGAACGGGACGGTCTCGCCGGGCTCTCGATGCGCAAGGTCGCCGCCGAGGTCGGCGTCAAGGCGGCCTCGCTGTACTGGCACGTGCGCAACAAGGAAGAGCTGCTCGACCTGCTCAACGACGCGATCATGGCCTCGGCCGAGCCCCCGCCGCGCGAGGGCGACTGGCGCGTGCAACTCCGCGGCTACTGCTGGCGTCACCGACAGCTCCTGCACGACAACCGGGACGCCGCGAAGGTCGTCGCCGGCCGCCTCGCCCCCGGCCCCCACCTGTTCGGGCTGCTGGAGGACCAGCTGGACCGGCTGCGGGAGGCCGGGTTCTCCGATGCGCACGCCGCCCTGACGACCTACCTGCTGAGCTCGTTCGTCCAGGGCTTCGTCCTGCAGGAGCAGTCGCCGATCTCGGCCGCCGAGGCCGGCGGCGCCAGCCGGCTCGACGCCGTCACCGCCGTTCGCGACCGCTTCCGCGCCCTGCCCGTGGAGGTCTTCCCCAACCTGGTCGAGCTGGCCGGGGACCTCACCGAGCCCGACCTCGACGTCCGGTTCGAGTTCTGCGTGGAGCGCATCCTCGACGGCCTCGCGACGCTGCTGCCGCCGGAACGGCGCTGATCGGACGGGCCGGCTGGCCGGGGCGGGCCGCATCAGGCCGGGCCGGGTGCACGGGCCCGGCCCGATGCTTCCGACCGCCCCACCCGTACCGGGCCTGCGGGGTAGGCTCGCCGGGCGCCCGCCCGTACGACCACGGAGGAGTCACCGATGCCCGGCCCGTACCCGCTCTACGAACCGTACGCCCAGGGCCTGTTGGACGTCGGCGACGGGCAGCGGATGCACTGGAACGCCTCCGGCGACCCGACCGGGACCCCGGCCGTCGTGGTGCACGGCGGGCCCGGATCCGGCCACAACCCGGGCTCCCGGCGGTACTTCGACCCGGAGCGCTACCACGTCGTCCAGTTCGACCAGCGCGGCTGCGGGCAGAGCCTGCCGCACGCCGCCGATCCGTCGACCGGGATGGAGCACAACACCACCGGTCACCTGATCGCCGACATGGAGCGGCTGCGGGAGCACCTCGGCATCGACAAGTGGCTGCTGTACGGCGGCTCCTGGGGCTCCACGCTGATCCTCGCCTACGCCCAGGCCCACCCGGAGCGGGTCTCCGGGATCGTGATCTGCGGGGTCACCACGACCGACGCCGACGAACTCGGCTGGCTCTACCGGGGCGTCAGCCGGCTGATCCCCGGCCCCTGGGAGGAGTTCCGGGACTTCCTGCCCGCCGCCGACCGGGACGGCGACCTCCTCGCCGCCTACAGCCGACTGCTCGACAGCCCCGACGAGACTGTCCGACGGGCCGCCGCCAACGCCTGGGCCGCCTGGGAGGACGCCGTCATCTCGCACGAGGCGCTGGGCAAGCCGAACGCGTACTCCGACCGCCCCTCCGACGCCCTGATGGCCTTCACCCGGATCACCGCGCACTACTTCGCGCGCGGGGCCTTCCTGGAGGACGGCCAACTGCTGCGCGACGCCGGGCGGCTGGCCGGGATCCCGGCCGAGCTGATCCACGGCCGGCTGGACCTCGGCGCACCGCTCGGCATCGCCTGGAAGCTCGCCAAGGCCTGGCCGGACGCCCGCCTGACCGTCGTCGACGAGTCCGGGCACACCGGGAGCCCGCGGATGACGGAAGCGGTCCTGGCCGCGATCGAGCGCTTCGCCTGAGCCCCCGGGGCCCGGCCGGCGGGCCGCGATCCGCGATCCGCGATCCGCGATCCGCGAGGGCGCGTCCGACCCGTTCGCCCCAAGTGGCCCATACCAATGACCCCCTACGATACGACGCATGATCGCCTACGCCCCGGCCGCCCTGTTCTTCCTGTTGTTCGGAGTCGGGGTGCTGCGCGACCGCCGCCGGTTCAGCAACGCCGTCCTCCTCGGCATCGCCGTCTCGCTCCTCTCGCTCGCCCTGCTCACCGAACTCCGCAGAGCACCCAGCCTGGTGGTGGAGGGCGTGGCGGCCGCGATCATCCTGCTGCCGGCCTTCGGCACCGTGGCCCTGGTCTGGTTCCTGATCGCCAACGGGATGACCATGATCCGCAAGGAGGGCCGGCGGCCCGCCAACCTGCTGTCCCTGCTCGCCGGGCTGGGCATCATCGCCGTCACCCTGCTGCTGCTCGCCGCTCTCGCCACCGGCTCCCGGCGGCTCGCCGTCCTGGCGGGCACCGCCGTCCTGGTGGTGCTCTACGTCTCGTTCCTGTTCGTCTGCTTCGTCGGCTACGCCTTCCTCTACAGCCGTCACCGACCGCGCCGGAACGTCGACTTCGTGGTCGTCCTCGGCTCCGGGCTGATCGACGGCGAGCGCGTCCCCCCGCTGCTGGCCAGCCGGCTGAACCGGGGCCGCGAGGCGTACGAGAAGCAGGCCGCGCGGGGCAACCCTCCGGTGCTGATCACCTCGGGCGGCCAGGGACCGGACGAGAAGCTGCCGGAGGCCCACGCGATGGCCGACTACCTGACCGAACGCGGCTTCCCGGCCGAGCACATCGAACGGGAGGACCGCTCGCGCACCACCGAGGAGAACCTGCTCCTCAGCAAGGCCGTCATGGAACGGGCCAAGCCCGACTACCGGTGCGTCGTGGTCACCAACAACTTCCACGCCTTCCGGGCGGCGCTGCTCGCCCGCAAGACCGGTGTCAACGGGCACGTCCTCGGTTCGCCCACCGCCCGGTACTACTGGCCGACCGCGACCATCCGCGAGTTCGCGGCGGTGTTCCTCGCGCACAAGCTCGTCAACTTCGGGATCTGCGGCCTCCTCGCGCTCTGCGGGGTGCTCGCGGCGCTCTGAGCCGGCCCTGGTTCCGGGTTCCGGGTTCCGCCGGGGTGCGTAGGGTCCGCCGGGGTCGCGTAGGGCTTCGTCGGGGTTCACAGGGCTCCGTGTGGCTGCGCCGGCTCGTGCCCCGGCTGCTTCTGCGGCCGGGGCACGGTCGTCCCATCGGATGCTCGCCCGCTCCTCGGACCCGTCAGACCGCCGGACGGGGGGCCAGGACGGCGCACGTGGTGGTGGCGTGCGCGTAGAGCTTGCCGTTCTCCGTGCCGATCACCCGGGCCTCGGCGGTCGCCATCGTCCGGCCCAGGTGCAGCACCTCGGCCTCGCAGCGCACCGGCGCCGAGTCCGCGAACAGGGGCCGCAGCATGTGCACGTTCAGCTGGGTGGTCGTGTAACCCAGCCCGGCGGGCAGCTTGCTCAGCACGGCGCAGCCGAGTGCCGAGTCGAGCAGGGTGGCCAGGTAGCCGCCGTGCACGGTGTTCATCGGGTTGTGCAGGTGGTCGCCGAAGTGGCCCTCGAACACGGCCGTTCCCGGCTTCACCTCGGTGAGGTGGAAGCCCATGGTGCTGCAGATCGAGGGCTCCGGGATCCGCCCGGCGATCCACTCCAGCAGGATCTCCTCTCCGGTCAGGTGGGAGTACTCGGCGATCGGCGGGCCGGCCGTCCAGGTGTGGGTCCGGGTGCGCAGCTCCTGGCCGTCCGAGCGCTGCTGCTCGTCGGAGTCGATCTCGGAAGTCGTCATGTGATCAACCTGCCCGGTTCGGTGATCCGTCTCAAGTGCCTTCCGGTGTACGGCGGGTCAACCTCCGTTCGACCCGCGCCCGGCGCGATGGTCGAGCCATGGCGGATCGCGCCATGTGCGGGCGGCGGACCTCGGGTGACCACCACATGGCTCCGGGGTGCGCGGCGCGCCACGCTGCACGGGATCCGCCCCCGCTCCTCCCCCACCCAGGAGTCCCGATGCCCCTGCGCCCCTTCGCCGCAGCGCTGTTGGCCGTTGCCGCCCTCGCGGTCCCCGCCGCCGCGCCCGCCGGCGCCTCCACCGCCGCGACCGTCCCCGCCGCGACCACGACCGCCTCCTCCGCCGCGGCCGCCGCCGTGAGCGGGACGTTCCAGCAGGTCACCGGGTTCGGTCCGAACCCGGGCAACCTGGCGATGTACACCTACACCCCCGCCGCGCTGCCCGCCGGCGCGCCCCTGGTGGTCGCCCTGCACGGCTGTGTGCAGAGCGCCACCGACTACTACCGCGACTCCGGCTGGACCACGTTCGCCGACCGGTACGGCTTCGCCGTGGTGTTTCCGCAGACGAGCAGCGCCAACAACAGCCTGTCCTGCTTCAGCTGGTTCGACGCGGGCAAGGACGCCCGGGGCGTCGGCGAGGCCGAGTCGGTGGTCGAGATGGTCACCAAGGCCGAGGCCCTGTACGGCTCGGACGCCCGGCGGGTGTTCGTGACCGGGCTCTCCGCGGGCGGCGGGATGACCGCCGACCTGCTGGCCGACTACCCCGACGTGTTCGCCGGCGGGGCGGTCGACTCCGGTCTGCCCGCCCACTGCGCCACCACCCAGGGCGCCGCCTCGGGCTGCCAGAACAGCGACCAGGGGCTCACGCCGACGCAGTGGGGTGACAAGGTCCGGGCCGCGTACCCGGGTTACACCGGACCGTGGCCCCGGGTGGCGATCTGGCAGGGCAGCGCCGACACCGTCGTCCGGCCGGTGAACGCGACCGAGCTGCGGGACCAGTGGACCGACGTCCAGGGCGTCGACCCCCGGCCCACCGGCACCCGGAGCCTCCCGGGCGGCACCAGCCAGGAGCTCTACGCCGACGCGGCCGGACGCCCCGTCGTGGCACTGTTCACCGTCAGCGGGATGGGCCACGGACTGGCCGTCCACCCGGGCTCCGGCGACGACCGGTGCGGGGCGACCGGCGCCTACTTCCTCGACACCATCTGCTCCAGCTACTACACCGCCCAGTTCTGGGGCCTGGACGGCGGCACCGGACCGACCTCCCCCGGCCTGCCCGCCCCGATCGGGCTGACCGCGAGCCCGGCCGGGGCGAACTCCATCACCCTCGGCTGGCAGGCCGTCAGTGGTGCGGCCTCGTACCGGGTCTACCGCGACGGCAGCCAGGTCGCCGGCACCGACGGACCGTCGTTCACCGACACCGGTCTCGCCGCCGGCACGACCTACGGCTACGCCGTGGCGGCGGTCGACGCGACCGGCACGGTGGGCGCCCGATCGACGGCGGTCACCGCGACCACCTCCGGGAACGCTCCCCGGTGTTTCACCGCGAGCAACTACGACCAGGTGCTGGCCGGCCGCGCCACCCAGAGCAGCGGCCTGACCTACGCGCTCGGCTCGGGCCAGAGCATGGGCCTCTGGAACACCTTCGTCACCCACACCCTCAAGCAGACCGGCCCGAGCTACTACGTCCTCGCCGACGGCCAGTGCTGAGCTGCCGGCCAGTCCTGAGCTGACGGCAAGCGACGCGGCACCCACGAACGCCGCGGCGCTCTCCGGCTCCGGGCTCATCCCACTCCCTCTCCCGTCCGCAGCCCGGCGAACAGGTCGCTCTCGACCCCGCCCGCCCCGAGGGCCCCGCCTGCCTCGTACGCTCCGTCCGCCTCGTCGGCTGCGGGCACCAGGCTGCGGGCCAGGTGGTAGTCCTCGGTCGGCCAGACCTCGCGCTCGATGTCCCGGGGGTGGGCCATGAACGCGACTCCCGGGGCGACCTGGGTGGCGTGCGCCAGCAGCGCCGCGTCCCGTACGGCGAACTGCTCGGCGCACGCGATCCGGGTGGTGGTCGCCAGGGCGGGCGGGGTGTCGGGCCACTCGGCGAGCAACTCGCCCATCGCCGACGGGACGCCGCGCTGCGTCATGCCGTCGTGCAGCGCCTGGAACCAGGCCCGGGACAGCGCCAGGTGGTAGTAGAGCTTGGAGGCCCGCCAGGGCTCGCCCGCCCCGGGGTAGCGCGCGGGATCGGCGGCGGCCTCGAACGCCGCCACGGTGACCCGGTGGGTCATCACGTGGTCCGGGTGCGGGTACCCGCCGGTCTCGTCGTAGGTGATCACCACGTGCGGACGGAACTCGCGGATCAGCGCGACCAGCGGCGCGGCGGCGACGTCGAGCGGTTGGGCGGCGAAGCAGCCCTCCGGCAGCGGCTCGTCCGGCCCCGGCATCCCGGAGTCGACGAAACCGAGGAACTGCTGGCGCACCCCGAGGATCTCCCGGGCGGCCGCCATCTCCTCACGCCGGATCCGGGCGAGGTCGGCCCGGACCTCGGGGCGGTCCATCGCCGGGTTGAGCACCGAGCCGCGCTCACCGCCGGTGCAGGTGGCGACCAGGACCTCCACCCCCTCGGCGGCGTAACGAGCGAGGGTGGCCGCGCCCTTGCTCGACTCGTCGTCGGGGTGCGCGTGCACGGTGAGCAGGCGCAGATCGCCGGGGTGCTTGGTGAACACGGGGACCTCCATGGGATCGAGGGGTCGATCAGTCGACCGAAGGACTGTCGGTCCAGGGCGGCGGCCACTCAAGGGCCGCGGACTGGGACAGAGTCACTGACGACTGGTCAGGCATCGCTGTTCTTACGGGTGTTCGGGTAGAGCCAGGCCGGTGCGATCGCCAGCGCGGACAGGGCCAGCACCCACCAGAAGGTCTCCCCGAAGGCCGCGCCCGGCCGCTCCGGATGACCGTGCTGCGCCTGCTGGAGGACCAGCGTCAGTACGGCCGTGCCGAGCGCCCCGCCGACCCGGTTCAGCACGTTGACCGCGCCGGCCGCCGCCGGGACCTGGGCCTTCTCGACGCTCCCGTACACCGCCGCCAGGCCGGGGATCGCAATGATCCCCATGCCCGCGCCGCGCAGCGCCAACGAGCCGGCGATCAGCCAGTGGGCCGGATCGGAGCCACTTCCCAGCCGGGTGAAGGCGAGCGTGCCGACCAGCGAGCAGGCGATACCGATCATGATCAGCGGACGGGGCGCGAAGCGGTCGGTTATTCGGGCGGCCAGCATCGCGGTGACCGCCGTGCCGAGGGCCTGCGGTGCGAGCAGCAGCCCGGCCTCCACCGCCCCGGCGTGCTGCACCTGCTGGTAGTAGAGCGGCACCAGGAACATCGAGCTGTAGAGCGCGGCGCCCTGCAGGAAGCTGTTCGCCGTGGCCACGGAGAAGCCGCGCCGGGCGAACAGCCGCAGGTCGATCAGCGGCGTCCGGACACCGCCACGCCCCAGCCGCAGCGCGTACCCGCCGTAGACCGCCACCAGCACGGCCCCCGTGGCGAGGACGGCCCAGCCGACCGACCCGCCGTCACCGATCGTCGAGAACCCGTAGAGCAGTCCGGTCAGGCCGGGCGAGAGCAGCAGCAGGCCGGTCACGTCCAGCCGGGGCTTCGGCGCCTCGGACGCCTCGTCGGCCGGCAGCCAGCGGGCGGCCAGCAGCAGCGTCAGCAAGCCGACCGGGATGTTCAGCAGGAACATCCACCGCCAGTCGAGGTGCTCCAGCACCAGCCCGCCGAGGATCGGCCCCAGGACGGGCGCCAGGCTGATCGGGAGCATCAGGGTGCCCATCACGCGCCCGACCCTGGACGGCCCGGCCGCCTGTACGATGATCGCCTGGCCGAGCGGTTGGATCATCCCGCCGCCGATCCCCTGCAGCACCCGGAAGGCGATCAGACTGCCCGTCGACCAGGCCAGGCCGCACAGCGCCGATCCGAGGACGAACAGGACGACCGAGGCCAGCCACGCCCGCCGGGCCCCGAACCGGCCGGCGGCCCAGCCCGAGAGCGGCATGGTCAACGAGATCGCCAGCAGGTACCCGGTGGCCACCCACTGCACCGCCGCGATCGAGCTGTGCAGATCGCGGCCGACGGAGTCGATGCCGACGTTCACGATCGTGGCGTCCAGCAGCGCCAGGATCGGGCCCAGCGCGAGTACCGAGGCCATCTTCCACAGGCCCGGCGGAATCGCCTCCGGCTCCGGTGCGCGGACTCCCCCGCGGCCCTTCGCAGTGACGGATGTGGTCATGCGCCCTCCCCTTGGCAGCCCTTGAGCGAACCGCCCTCCGACCCTCCGGATGTCACTCCGGCGGGCGGTCGCCCCGGCGGTCACCCCGACCGCCCGAGAAGAACTTAGGACGGACACAGTGATTGGGTCAAGCCTAATTCCTGTACCCGACCCAGCGACCTGCGCTAGGCTCCCCGCCATGACCGAGACCGGGACCACGCCGAACCTCCGCGAGCTCAACAAGCGCCGCACCCGCGAGGCGATCTCGCACGCCGCGACCAGGCTCTTCATCGAGCAGGGCTTCGACCGGACGACCATCGCCGAGGTCGCGGCCGCCGCGGGCGTCGCCAAGATGACCGTCACCAACCACTTCCCGCGCAAGGAGGACCTCTTCTTCGACCTGCACGAGGAGCTCGTCGGCCGGCTCGCCCGGGCCGTCGCCGAGCGCGCGCCCGGCGAGTCCGCGCTCGCCGCGCTGCGCCGCGACTGCCTGGCCGGGATCGACCGCCACGACGCCCGGCTCGGCTTCTCCGGCCCGGCGTTCGTCCGCACGGTCTTCGACAGCCCGGCCCTGGCCGCCCGGCTGCGCGAGGTGCACGAGCAGAGCGAGACGGCCCTCGCCGAGGCGCTCGCCGAGGCCGTGCACGAGAGACCCGTCGGCTTCGAGAGCCGGGTCGCCGCCGCGCTGCTCGCCGCCGTCGACCGGGCGGTGTTCACCGAGGTGCTCCGTCGTGTCCTGGCCGACGAGGCGCCCGCCGCGATCGCCGCCGCGGTGCGCCCCTCGGCCGTGCAGGCCTACGACCGCCTGGAGGGCGCGCTGGGCGGCTTCGCCGTACGGGAACCCGGTGGTCCGGCCGGAACGGAGAACCCTTGACGAAAGGTTGACCTGCTCACGGCAGAAGATTGACGATCACCGCCTCTATCGTCGGCCCATGCCCTCACAGCCCATCAGGCCCACCACGCTGCCGGTCCTGCCGTACCGCAAGCCCACCCGGGGCCGCGACTACTGGGTCCTGAACGACGTCCTGCCCGATCCGGACGCCGTCCGTGAGCGCTGCCTGGCCCGCGGCGAGTGGACCGAGGGATACCCGCACCGTCCCGAGACCTGGCCCGGCCTGCGCACCATGCCGGGCCTGGAGCCCGACGAACTGGCCCGGGTCGAGGCCCTGGTCCGCAAGGCCACCGGCGCCTCCCGGCTCTGGGTGCAGAGCACCCCGGGCGGCGGCACGCTCAACCACAACTGCGTCCAGGTGGTCGGCGCCGGGGAGTCGGAGTCCCGCCCGCACACCGACTCCCGTGCGCTCTGCCGCTACGCCGCCGTGCTCTACCTCAGCCCGGGCGCCCCCAAGGACGCCGGCACCAGCTTCTACCGCCAGCAGTTCCCCGGCGGCCGCCTCGGCGGCAACGTGGTCGACGCCCCGCACAACAACCTCGTCGAGGCGCTCGGCACCCGCCGCGTGCCCGCCGACCACTTCGTCGAGGACGTCCGCGTCCCCAACCGCTACAACCAACTGCTGCTCTACAACGCCAACCTGATCCACAGCGCCACCGGCTACTACGGCAACGAGCTGGCGGAGCGCCGGATGACGGCGGTGTTCTTCTGGATGGCCTGACGGTGTGACGGCCCGACGGCGCAACGGCCCTGCCGGGCTCGATGGCTCGCCGGCCCTACGCCGCGGCGCACGCCGCCGGGCGGCTCAGGAAGCCCCGACGTGCGCCAGGCTCGCCCGCGTCAGCGCCGCCGCCCACCGGGCCAGGTCCTTCGCCCCCACGAGCGCCGCCAACCCCGCGGGGCTCGTCGGCAGCCCCAGCGTCCGGGCCTCCGTCAGCACCCGCTCGTCGAAGTACGGCCGCAGTGACGGCCAGACCGCCTGCGCCTCGCGCCGGAAGATCCCGGCCCCGACCGGCCCGATGCGGGGAAACTCCTGCAGCAGCTCCCCGATCCGCCCCGACTCGCCGCCGGCCTCCTCCCGCAGCCGCCGCAGGTCACCGTGCCAGCGGTCGAGCAGCAGCTCGGCGCCCTCCCCGAGCGCGGTGGCGGTGCTCTCGTCGTACCGCACGTAGTGGGCCCGGCCGAGCGCGGCGATGAGCGTGCCGCGCCGGGCACCGACCATCGCGCGCGGCGTCCGCAGCCCGACGGCCGACAGCTCGCGCGCCGCCGCCGTCGCGGTGTCGGCGCTGATCCGCACGGAGCACAGCACGGTCAGGACGAGCAGCCGGTAGAGCGGCGATGGCTTGTCGCGCAGCGTGATCCCGGCCTCCTCCGCGTAGGTGCGGCCGAACCGGTCCAGCAGCTCGGAAACGGTCGTCTCCACGGCCATCACCTCCTCCCTCCCACGCTTGCCCGGATTCGGACCCTTCGCACCAGGGGACGCTCGCCGCATGGACAAGCACGCAACCGACCGGCCCTCGACCGGCCTCGGCCCGACGGACCACGACGACCAGGACCGGCCCGCCGTGCCGCCGACCGAGACGATTCGCCCCGAGTGGGCCTCGATCGACGAACTGCCCACCGCCGAACTGCTCCGCCTGATGAACGCCGAGGACCGCACGGTCGCCGCCGTCGTCGGGGGGCAGCTGGAGCGGATCGCCACCGTGGTCGACGCGGTGGCCGCCCGGATGGCGCACGGCGGACGGCTGGTCTACGCCGGGGCGGGAACGGCCGGCCGGCTCGGCGTGCTGGACGCCGCCGAGTGCCCGCCGACCTTCGGCACCGACCCGGCGCTCGTCGTCGGCCTGATCGCGGGCGGCCGTACGGCCGTGACCCAGGCCGCCGAGGGCGCCGAGGACCGCCCCGACCTCGCCGAGGCCGACGTGGCCGCGATCGCCCTCACCCCCGCCGACGCCCTGGTCGGGATCTCCGCCTCCGGGCGCACGCCGTACGCGGTGGCGGCCGTCCGGGCGGCGCGGGCCGTCGGCGCCCTGACCGTCGGACTGGCCTGCAACCGCGGCTCGGCACTGGCTGCCGCCGCCGAGCTGGCCGTCGAGGTGGAGGTCGGCCCTGAGGTGCTGGCCGGCTCGACCCGGCTCAAGGCGGGCACCGCACAGAAACTGGTGCTCAACATGGTGTCGACGGCCGTCATGGTCCGCCTCGGCCGGACGTACGGAAATCTGATGGTCGACCTCCGGGCCACCAACACCAAGCTGCGCGAGCGCGCCCGCCGGATCGTCGCCGAGGCCACCGGAGCCGACGACCGGAGCATCAGCCACGCCCTCAGCGCGACCGACGGGCGGGCCAAGGACGCCATCCTGCTCCTGCTCGCCGACGTGGACGCCCCCACCGCGGCCCGGCTCCTCACCAGCGCGAACGGCCACCTGCGCGAGGCCCTGAGGGCAGCCTGCGACAGCCGGTCCGTACCGACGCCGTCCCCTTCGGGTGGCCCGGCCTGAACGGAACGGCGAACCCGTACGGCCCTGCGGACCCGTCAGGCCTCCGTGGGCGGCTCACCGATCACCGCGGGATCCTCGGCCAGCGGCGCCTCGACCTCGGGGGGTCACACGCAGACCCGCGAACCGACCCACGGCTGAGCCGACCGGCCCCTCGGCGGGCCGGCCCCGACGGTCGCTGCTGGGGCGGCGACTGCGCGAACCGACCGGGTCAGTCCTGGTCCAGCGCGGCCAGCGCGTCGCCGACCAGCCGGGTGGCGAAGTCGTTGCCGTTGCCGGAGATCCGGTTGATGTACTCGGCGAGCAGGACCGCGGTGGCCTCCAGGGGGTTCATCTCGGCCTCCGTCCAGGGACCGTACTGGGCGCGCCACAGCGTCGGACTCAGGCCGCTCCCCGCCGCGATGAGCAGCGCGGCCATCGTGGGGACCACCTCCGGACGGAAGGTCCTCGGCATCATCCGCATCGTGGCCACCAGGCTGGGCACCACGTGGTCGACCGCGTCCTCGTCGTGCTCCTCGAACGCCGATCGCAGCCATTTCATGTACATGTAGATGAGCGTGCAGACGCCTTCCAGCAGCTCCTCGGCCTCCGTGGGGCCGAAGGACGCGACGATCTCGTCGACCATCCGCTGCCGTTCCGGGTCGGTCCCGCTCTTCCCGTCGTAGACGGCTCTGAGCCGGGAGTCGATCACCAGCAGTGCTGCACTCACATCGCCTACGGGAGCGTGTGCGGGGTCGCAGGGCGGCACGGGACTCCTTCTGAAGCATCCGGGTGGTGGTTCCGGCGCGTCCCAGCGTAGGCCGCCGGCCGGACCGCGTCCGGCGCATCGCGCCGGACCACCCCTGCGGGTGACGCGCCCGGAACGCCGCCCCGGTGTCCGCAGCAGTGGCGCGCGGTGGCGGGCAGAATCCGACGGGTCGTCACGAGGAGGTCCGATGAAGATCCCCGGTCCCGAACCCCGGCCGGACGGCGGGGTGGGCGCCATCGCGCGGGCTGGCGGGCTGCACGCCTACCAGCTGTGGCTGCACGCCGAGTTCGGACCGGTCGCGCGCTTCCAGCTGCCCGGTGCCGGGACGGCCGTGTCGATCGCCGACCCGGTACTGCTGGAGGCCACGGCACACCTCGACGAGCGGCCGGAGCGGCTCTTCTCCTTCCTGGACCCGTTGTTCGAGGCGGGAAACCTCCAGGTGCTCCCGGCCGAGGAGCACACCCCGTGGCGCCGGCTGCTGCTCACGGTCCTGGCCGGACGGCCCTCGCACGAACGGCACTTCGCCCGTTTCGCGGCCCTGGCGACCGGACTCGCCGACCGCTGGGCCGCCCTGCCCTCCGGCGGGCCCGTCGAACTCCAACGGGAACTCACCGGGCTCTCCCTCCGGATGATCTGCGGATACGCCCTGGGCGGTGAGGTCGAGGACCCGGACGCCGTGGTCGAGGCCTTCGAAGTGGTGCTCACCGACTACCTGGAGCGTCTCTACCTGCTCCCGCCGGAGCAGACCGCGGACCGCCGCGCCGACCGGACCGCACAGGCGCTCGCCCGACTGCGGGCGACGGTCGACCGGGTGATCGCGGCGCGCCGTCCGGGCCGCCCCGGCGACCGCAGCGACCTGATCGGCGCCCTCGTCGAGGCCGGCGAACGCCCCGCGCGGATCCGAGACACCGTCCTCGCGATGATGCTGGCGGCCCACCACACCACGGGCGTGGCCGTCTCCTGGACCCTGCACCTGCTCGGCGCGCACCCGGAGGAGACCGGGCGCGTCACCGAGGAGCTCGATCGCGTGCTCGGTGACCGCGCGGCGCCGGACCACGCCGACCTGCGGCACCTGCCGTACCTCGGCATGGTCCTCCGGGAATCGCTCCGCCGCTACCCGCCCGGCCCGTACGGCGCCCGGCGGACCGCCGGACCCCTGACCGTCGGCGGGTACCTGATCCCCGCCGGGGCGGTCGTCTTCTACCCGTTCTGGGCCGTCCACCTGAACCCCGCGTACTGGCCCGAGCCGGAACGGTTCCGGCCGGAGCGCTTCACCCCGGAGGAGTCGGCCGGCCGCCCCCGGCTGGCCTGGATCCCGTTCGGCCTGGGCCCGCGCGGCTGCGAGGGGGCCGGACTGGCCACCGTCGAGGCGCTGTTGCTGCTGGCCGTCCTGCTCAAGCGCTTCCGCTTCCGGCCCGTGCCCGGCCACCCGGTGGTCCCGATCGAGCGGTTCGTCCTGCGGGCCGCCGACGACATCCGCATGCTGGTGAGCCCGCGGGCGGCGTAGTCTCCGGCCCCTGTACCACCGCGCCTGCCCCACTCCGCGGCTGGCCCACTCCCCGGCCACCCCGCACCGCGGCTACGGCGCACCGCGGCTACGGCGCGTCGTCGCGCAGGGTGAGCACGTAGGTGGCGGTGAGCGCCACGGCGCGGTCGTCGTCCCGGGCCAGCCCCGCGAGGGCGCGTGACGCCGTGCTGCCCGGAATATCCGCGAGCGCCTGGGTCAGCCGTCGGCGGGCCGGCGTGCCGGTGGTGCCGAGGGCGAGGCGGTCGACGAGCCCGGTGGCGATCCGGTCCGCCGACACGGGGTCAGTCGCCAAGGTGCTCAGCGCGTCGGCCGCGTCGGCGTCATTCCTCGCCCCGACGATCATGTCGATCAGCGTCGGGACCGCGTCGGCCACTCCGCGTTCGCCGAGCGCCAGGGCCGCGTACCCGCGGACCACGACGTCGGGGTGCGCGAGGGCGTCCCGCAGCACCGCGGTCGCCCCGTCGGTCGGGAGCTCGGCGACGGACCGGACGGCACGTTCGCGCACCGCCGCCTCGGGCGAGCCCAGCCCCTTCGCCAACGGCGCGACCGCATCCTCGCCCGACTGCGCCAGGGCCCAGCGGAGGGCTCCCGCGACGTTCGGGTCCGACTCGCCCAGCACCGCCTCGGCCAGGGCCTCCACCGGTACGGACGTCTCCTCGACGGCGGAGACCGCGGACAGCGCGGCGCGCTGCCGCGCCCCCGCGTTGTTCGACTCCAGCCCCTGGAGGAGCGAGACGATCCTGAGGACGCCCTCCCAACCGCCCGGCTCCGCGGCACCGATCCGCCGCAGCCGGGTGAGCAGCTCCGTCTCCGCCGCGATGCGGTCCAGCGTCCGGTGGATCAGGTCGTCGACGAGCTCGGCGGGCGCGAAGCCGGGATCGTCGAGGGCGCGTCCGACGTCGCTCAGCGACAGCCCCAGTGAGCGCAGGCTCTCGATGTGGAAGATCCGCCGGATGTTCTCCTCGGAGTACTCCCGGTAGCCGGAGTCGGTCCGACCCGACGGCCGCACCAGGCCGAGCGATTCGTAGTGCCTGAGCATGCGGGCACTGACCCCGGACCGCTGCGCGACGTCACCGATCAACACTGCCTACCGGCCCTCCTTGTCGGCCCCGCCGAGTGCGACGACGCGCTTCGCCTCCTCGATCGCGAACTCGAATCCCGCGTCCGGGTCCCGCCACAACCCTTCCGTGGCGATCGCGTGCGCGCGCACGAGGGGATCGGGATCCGTCCCGGCGACGCCGAGGACCGGCAGCATCACCTCCCCGAGCGCGATCAGCGCCCGACTGAGGCTCAGCTGCGTCGCGCGGTCGCCGCGCCCGAGCTGCGTGGCCAACCCTACGGCCAGCCCGTGCTCCGCACCTTCGGGCACCAGGACGACCGCGGCCCGCCAGGCGCTGCGGGCGACCTCCTCGTCGGCGTCGGACAGCAGCGCCGGCGTGATCGCCGGCCACGCCCGCCGATCCCCGATCTTGGAGAGCGTGTGCAGGGCCTGGCTCCGTGCCTGCGCACGCTCCGAGCGGACCTCGTCGAGCAGCGCCGGGACGGTCGTTCCCGCCGCGTGGCGGGTGAGTGCCCAGGTGAGCATCTCGCGCACGGAGAAGTCGGGTTCGACCGCGCACCGCTCGATCAGCCTGCCCACGGACCCCGGGTCGGGCGTCGTGCCGATCGCCAGCGCCGCCTGCAACCGGACCGACGGGGCGTCGTGCTCCAGCGCCCGGAGGGCTGGGGTCATGGCCGTGGCCGTGGCGGTGCTCGTCGCCGTGGCCGTGCCTGTGGCCGTGGCCGTGGTCGTGTTCTCCGTCGACATGGTCATCCGGACCACCTCCTCGGCCACAGTGAAGGCCTTGTCACCGTGTCAAGGTCAAGCGGAGCCGGACCGCAGTCGCGGAGCAGCGGTCGCGGGGAAGCAGTCGCAGAGCGGCGGTCACGGGGAAGCGGCCTTCCGCAACGAGCGGCGCCGCCGGGCTTCAGCCCAGCCGGAGGTCCCCCGTCGTCACGACTGCGCCGAGGCGCGGGAAGTCCAGTTCCACCGATGCCCGGTGCTCCTCCGCCGTGAGCGCGGCCATCGCGTCCTCGACGAACACCAGCTCGTAGCCGTGGTCGGCGGCCGCGCGGGCGCTCGACTCCACCCCGAGGTTGGTGGCGATCCCGGCGAACACCAGGGTCTCCACGCCCCGCTCCCGGAACAGCTCGTGCAGGCCGGTGCCCTGGAAGGCGCCGATGGTGCGCTTGACCACCACCTCGTCGGCCACCGCCTCGACCTCCGCGAGCAGTTCGCTCCCGGGCGGCTGTTCCGCGACGTTCGGCCGCTCGACCCGGACGGCGACGACCGGGGCACCGGCGGCGCGGAAGGACCGGGCGAGCTCCAACGAGGCCGCCACCACGTCCGAACCGGGGCGCGGTGCCAGCGGGTTGGCGACGATCCGGTCCATCAGGTCGATCAGGACCAGGGCCGTGCTGCGGGGATCAAGGGTGGTCATGACGCCAACCTAGCCCACTCCCCGGCGCGACCGAATCGGGTGCCTCGGGTGACTCGGGCACCTCGGGTGCCTCGGGTGCCTCGGGTGCCGACGGCGACGCCGGCGACGCCGGCGACGCCGACTCCCGGGCGATCTCGGCCCGGAACCCCTCGATCATCACGCGCAGCCCGTACTCGAAGTCGGCGTCGTGGTCGGTCATCCGCAGCACGTCGACCGCCTCGCGCAGCAGCGGCAGCTCACGCAGCGCGTCGTCCGGGAACGGCGGCCGCTCGCGGTCCGCGGCGTCCTGCCGCCACGCCTGCTCCTCGGTGACCCAGCCCATGATGTACCGGTCGACGGTCAGCAGCAGCCGCAGCGCCGTACGCGGGCGCAGCCCGGCCCGCCAGAGGGCGCTCAACTGGACCTCGACGGCCGGGAGTTCCTCCTCGGTGGGCAGGGTGCCGGCGTGCACCCGGGCGCCGTCGCGGTAGGCGAGCAGGGCGTTGCGCTTGGCGCGGGCGTCGGCGGCGATCCACTCCGGCCAGTGCTCCGGATCCGGTTCGCGATCGGGCGGGAGCGCCTCGGCGAGCATCGCCTCGGCCATCAGGTCGAGCAGTTCCCGCTTGCTCTTGAAGTGCCAGTACAGCGCCGGTGACTGGACGCCGAGTTCGCGGGCGAGCCGGCGGGTGGTCAGCCCTTCGATGCCCTCCTCGTTGAGCAGGCGCAGCGCGGTGCGCACCACCTCGTCGCGTTGCAGCGCCATCCGTTCGCCCTCCCGGGTTAATCGCTTGCCAGGCCCACCTTATCGCCGATAAGTTCCCGAGCTGGAACTTATCAGTGATAAGGACGGCCGTCGCGGCGACGGCCACGAAGGGACCGACCCCCGAATGAGCTCCGCCCCCGACGCCCCCGACGCCCCCGACGCCCCCGATGCGCTCGACGCCCCCGACACGCCCGGCACACCCGACGCCCACGGCTCGCCCGACCCGCCCGACCGCCTCCGGTCCCGGCTGCTCCCGAACACCGCCCCCTGGCGGTCCTCCCGGGACTTCCGCCTGGCCTGGACCTCCGGCACGATCACCCTGTTCGGCTCGATCTTCACCATGACGGCGATCCCCCTGCAGATCGCCGACCTCACCGGCTCACCGTGGGCCGTGGGTGCGGTCGGCGCGGTGGAACTCGTGCCCACCGTCCTGTTCGGCCTCTACGGCGGCGTCCTCGCCGACCGGGCGGACCGCCGCACGGTCGCCCTGGTCTCCGAGGTGGCACTGGCCGTGCTCAGCGCCCTGCTGCTGGCCAACGCCCTGCTCGGCACCCCCGCCGTCTGGCCGCTCTACGTCGCCGCCGGGCTGGCGGCGGCGCTGCAGGGCATCCAGCAGCCCTCGGTCGAGGCGATGATCCCGCGGCTGGTGCCGCACGATCAGCTGGTGGCGGCGGGGGCACTGCTCTCACTGCGCTGGAGCGTCGGCGGGGTGGTGGGCCCCGCCGCCGCCGGTCTGCTGATCGCGACGGCCGGCGTCCCGGCCGCCTTCCTGGTCGACCTCGGAACCTTCCTGCTCTCGATCGCCCTGCTCGCCCGGATCCGTCCCGTCCCCTCGGAGCGGGACGCCGAGAAGCCCCGGCTGGGCGAGTTCGTCGAGGGCGCCCGGTACGCCGCCCGGCGGCCCGACCTGATCGGCACCTACCTGGCCGACCTCGCGGCCACCGTCTTCGCGCTGCCCACCGCGCTGTTCCCGTTCCTGGCCGAGGACCTGGACGCCACCTGGGCGCTCGGCCTGCTCTACTCGGCCAGTGCGGTGGGCGGCCTGATCGCCGCGGCGACCGGCGGCTGGACGGAGCGGGTGCACCGGCACGGCCGACTGGTCGTGCTCTCCGCCGTCCTGGTCGGCGCGGCGACGGCTGCCGCCGCCTTCGCCCCGGGCCTGTGGGTCGTCCTGCTCTGCCTGGTCGTCGCGGGCGGCGCGCACTGGATCGGCGACACCTTCCGCAGCGCGATCTGGAACCAGTCCGTCCCGGACGAACTCCGGGGCCGTGCCGCCGGGTTGGAGATGCTGATCGGTTCCGCCGGGCCGGCCCTGGGGGACCTCCGGGCCGGCGGCCTCGCCGCCCGGCAGGGCATCCGGGCCGCGCTGCGGACCGGCGGCCTGCTCTGCTTCGGCAGTGCCGCGCTCCTGCCCGCCGCGCTCCCCGCGCTCTGGCGATACGACCAGCGCGCACACCCCGCGCCACCGTCAGCCGAACCGGCCACCCAGCCGACCGCCGAACAGGCCGCCCTACCTGCCCTCGAACCGGCCGCCCTACCTGCCGTCGAACCGGCCGCGGAGCCCAGCGCATGAAGCAGACCCCTCGCCCTCCGACCGCCGGGGACCCACCTCCCGACACCGACGCCCCGGGCCCGCGGGGCCCAGCGGCGCGCTCACGCCGTGAGCGGCCGGGTCGACGCCGCGATCGGCGCCGGGAGTTCGGTCCGCCCGCGCAGGTAGCGGTCCACCGCCGCAGCGGCCGCCCGCCCCTCGGCGATGGCCCAGACGATCAGCGACTGTCCGCGCCCGGCGTCCCCGGCGACGAACACGCCCTCCGCCGTGGTGCCGAAGCCGTCGTCCCTGGTCAGGGTGCCCTCCGGCCCGGTGGCGAGGCCGAGTTGGGCGAACAGCCGCTGGTCCGGCTCGGGCCCGGTGAAGCCGAGGGCGAGCAGGGCCAGCTGCACCGGCAGGATCCGCTCGGTGCCGGCCAGTGGGCTGCGGTCGGCGGGCTCGGCCTCGGCCAGGCGGACGGCGGCCAGTCGGCCGTCCGGGCCCGCTTCGAAGCGGACGGTGACCGCCGCGAAGACCCGGGGCCCGGCCGCGGCGGCGCCGGACTCCTCGTGCGAGGTGGTCTCCCGGTACACCTTGGGATGGACCGGCCAGGGCTGCCCGGGCGCCCGGCGCTCCGGCGGGCGCGGGTTGATGTCCAACTGGGTGACCGAGGCGGCGCCCTGGCGCAGCGCCGTGCCCAGGCAGTCGGCCGCGGTGTCCCCGCCGCCGACGATCACCACGTGGCGGCCCTCGGCGGAGAGCGGCGAGGCCGCGCAGTCGCCCTCGTCCACCCGGTTCGCCCAGGTCAGGTAGTCCATGGCCTGGTGCACCCCGGACAGTTCGCGCCCCGGCACCGGAAGCTCCCGGCGGGCCGTCGCACCCACCGCGACGACCAGCGCGTCGTACTCGGCCCGCAGTTCCTCGCCCGGCACGTCCCGGCCGACCCACACCCCGGTGCGGAACGTGGTGCCCTCGGCCCGCAACTGGTCGAGCCGCCGCTCCAGCCGGTGCTTCTCCAGCCGGAACGGCGGGATGCCGTACCGCAGCAGCCCGCCCGGCCGGTCGGCCCGCTCGTACACCGTGGTGGCGTGCCCGGCACGGGTCAGCTGCTGGGCGGCGGCCAGCCCGGCCGGGCCCGATCCGATCACCGCGACCCGCCGCCCGCCGCCCCGGCCGCCGACCCGCTCGGGCGGGTGCGGCCCGTCCCAGCCCTCGTCCAGGGCCCGGTCGGCGATCGCCAGCTCGACGTTCTTGATGGTCACCGCGGCCCCGTCGATCGCCAGTACGCAGGCGCTCTCGCAGGGGGCCGGGCAGAGCCGCCCGGTGAACTCCGGGAAGTTGTTGGTCGCCAGCAGCCGGGCCGCGGCCGCCCGCCAGTCCTCCGCCGCCACCAGCTGGTTCCACTCCGGCACCAGGTTCCCCAGCGGGCAGGCGTTGTGGCAGAACGGCAGCCCGCAGTCCATGCACCGCTCCGCCTGCCCGCCGACCACCGGCAGCAGCGCACCCGGCCGGTACACCTCCCGCCAGTCCCCCAGCCGCTCCCGCGCGTCCCGCCGCGCCCGCTCCGCGCGCGGGGTGGTGAAGAAGGCCATCCGGTCTGCCATCGCGGCCTCCGGCAGGGCGTGCCGACACTGACCAGGCGGCCCACCCGGCGGCACGCCACCGTGTGGCCACCGTACGCCCACGAATGAGCACGCGGAAGAGGCGGCCGGTCGCACCCGCCCGACCGCCCCTCCGACCCGCGCGAATCCGCCGTGAGCACGCCAGGGACAATCTCCGTCATGACCCACACCGTGCTGATCGCCGAGGACGACCGGGCCATCCGCGACTCGCTCGTCCGCGCGCTGATGCTGGAGGGCTACCGGGTGCGGATCGCTGCGAACGGCACCCAGACCCTGGCCGTCCTCGCCGAACAGCGCCCGGACGTCCTGGTGCTCGACGTGATGATGCCCGAGCCGAACGGCCTGGAGGTCTGCCGCCGGCTGCGCGCCGCCGGCGACCGCACCCCGGTGCTGATGCTCACCGCCCGGGTGGAGGTCCCGGACCGCATCGCCGGGCTGGACGCCGGGGCCGACGACTACCTGGTCAAGCCCTTCGACGTGAACGAGCTGTTCGCCCGCCTGCGGGCCCTGCTGCGCCGCGACCGGAACGCCCCGACCGCCGAGGTCCTGAGCGTCGCCGACCTGCGGGTCGAGCCGCCCGCCCGACGGGCCTGGCGGGCCGGCGAGGAGCTGGAGCTGTCCCGCACCGAGTTCGACCTGCTGGAGCTGCTGGCCCGGCACTCCGGCGCCGTCCTCGACCAGGCCACCCTGTACGAGCGGATCTGGGGCTACGACTTCGGCCCCGGTTCGAAGAACCTCGCCGTCTTCATCGGCTACCTGCGCCGCAAGCTCGACCGCCCCGGCCTGGCACCGCTCATCCACACCGTCCGCGGCGTCGGCTACACGCTGCGCGAGCCGTGAGCGGCCCGGCGCCGCGCCGCCCGCGCCTGCCGCGCCCGGGCCTGCGCACCACCCTCTCGCTCGCCTTCGCCGCGATCGCCGCCCTGGTGGCGGTCCTGATCGGCGCGCTCGGCTACCATGCCGCCGCCCGGCTGATCACGGACGACGAGACGGCCGACTTCGGCGCGGCCGTCGACTCCGTCGCCCGGCAGGCCTCGCAGGAGACCCTCTTCCCGGGCGACTTCGCGGGCCCCAGCGGCCTGAGCGACGACCTGCTGCGCCCGATCCGGGTGACCTCGCAGGCGCTCGCCCCCGACGCCCGGCTGCTCCCCGGCACCGCCCGGCTCGACCTGCCGTCGACGCCGACGGATCTCGAACTCGCCAGGACCGACGAGCCCGGCCGCACCGTGACCGGGCTGCGCCGGCTGCACGGGGACACCCTCCGGGTGGGCGTGGTGTCGCTCGGCGGCCACCGCGGCGCCGTCCAGATCATCCAGCAGGTCGGCCCCACCGAGCAGCTGCTGGCCGCCCTGCGGGTCCGCACCTCCGCCCTGGTGGCGGTCGTCGCGGTGATCGCGGGCGGAGCCGGCTGGCTGCTCTCCGGACGGATCACCAGCCGGCTGGTGCGGCTCACCGAGGCGGCCGAGCTGGTCGCCGCGAGCGGGCGGCTGGACGTCCCGGTGCCGGCCGCCGGATCGGACGAGGTGGGCCGGCTCGGCCGGGCCTTCGACCGGATGCTGGTCCGGCTCGCCACCGCCAAGGAGAACCAGCGCCGCCTCGTCCAGGACGCCGGACACGAGCTGCGCACCCCGCTGACCAGCCTGCGCACCAACCTCGCCGTGCTGCCCGCCCTGGACCGGCTGCCGCCCGCCGAGCAGGCTGCGCTGATGGCCGATCTGACCGATGAGGCACGGGAGTTGACCCAGCTGGTGGAGGAGCTGGTGGCGCTCGCCGCGGAGCGCAGGTCGGACGGGCCGCCGACCGAGGTGGTGCTGGCCGAGGTGGTCCGCGGGGCCGCCGCCCAGGCCCGCCGGCGCAGCGACCGGGAGATCCTGGTGGACGCGGACGACACCGTCGTCACCGCCCACCCGGACGCGCTGGCCCGCGCGGTGGGCAATCTGCTGGACAACGCGGCCAAGTTCGACCCGGCCGGCGCGGGCCCGATCGAGGTGGTGGTGCGCGGCCCGCGGGTGGAGGTGCGCGACCGCGGCCCGGGCATCGACGAGGCCGACCTCGACCGGGTCTTCGACCGCTTCTACCGGGCCACCGCCGCCCGCAGCCTGCCCGGTTCGGGGCTGGGCCTGGCGATCGTGCACGAGGTGGCCCGCTCGCACGGCGGCACCGCCTTCGCCGCCAACCGCGAGGGCGGCGGCGCGGTGATCGGCTTCACGCTCGGCGGCTGACGGGCCCGGAGGCCGGGCCCCGATCGACGCCGGGGCCGGGCCCGGTGCGCCCCGAGCCCGGCCCCCGGACCCAGGAACCGGCCGGACGTCAGACCCAGACGGACGTCAGCAGTCCCCGCCCGAGCCAGTCGGCCTCGTCCTTCACCCCGGGCAGGACGAAGAAGTACCCCCCGCCGGTCGGTGAGATGTAGTCCACCAGCGGCTCCCCGATGAGCCGGGTCTGGGTGGCCTCGAACTGCCGCACCACGTCCTGCTGGTAGCAGCAGAACACCAGGCCCATGTCCAGGTTGCCCGCCTTGTCGATGCCCCGGTCGTAGTTGAAGCCGCGGCGCAGGATGCGCGAGTCGTCGGTGTCGGCGGTGCGCGGATTGGCGAGGCGGATGTGCGCGTCGAGCGGGATCGCCTTGCCGTCCGGGTCCTTGGCGTAGTCCGGTGCGTCGGTCTCCCGGTGGCCGTCGAGCGGAGCGCCGGTGTCGCGGCGGCGACCGAACATCTTCTCCTGCTCGGTGAGGGTGACGCGGTCCCAGAACTCGATCAGCATCCGGATGATCCGGATCACCTGGTAGCTGCCGCCGGCGGCCCAGGCGGGTTCGCCCGTCGCGCCGTTCACCCAGATCAGCCGGTCCGTCTCCCGGGCCGAGCCGGTGTCGGGGTTGACGATGCCGTCCTTGAAGCCGAGCAGGTTGCGCTGGGCGCCGTCCGGCCGGGACTGGTTCTGGAAGCCGTCGATCCGCCAGAGGATCTGCAGCGCGCCCCGGGTGTGCCGGGTGATGTCGCGCAGCGCGTGCAGCACGGTGTCCTGGCGGTCGGCGCAGATCTGCAGCGAGAGGTCGCCGTGCAGTTCGGCGGCCTGCAGGTTGTCGTTGGGGAAGGTCTTCATCGGCGTCAGCTTGAGCGGCTTGGCCTTGGCGAGCCCGTAGCGGTCGTCGAAGAGGGAGGCCCCGACACCGACCGTGACGGTCAGGTTGTCGGTGGGGAGGGTCGGGCCGAGGATGCCGCTGTCCGAGGGCGGCGCGCCGACGCCGAGGTCGGGCGGGGTGCCCCCGGCGGTGAGGAAGCGGATCCGCTCGGTCAGGGTCCGGAGGAGGTCTTCGAGGCCCTTGCGGTCCTGGGCGATCACCTGGCACGAGACGAAGGCCGCGTGGGCGGGGGCCGGGGTGGTGATCCCGGCCTGGTGGGCGCCGTGGAACGGGACGGCCCCGCTCGCCGACTGCCGGGTGTCCCCGGCGGAGGCCGGGCCGGCCCCGAGCGTGAGGGCGCCGCCGGCGAGCGCGGCCGCTCCGGCCCCCGCGCCCAGCGCGGCCCGGACGACGCTGCGCCGGGCCGGACGGGCCGGACAGCCGCTCTCCGACACGGCCCCGGCGGAGGCCTGGGCCCCGACCTGGGCACCGGTCCGGGCCCCGACCTGGGCATCGGCGCGAGCAGTGGCCTGAGGAGCGCCCTCGGCGGCGTCCCGGACGGTGGTGTGCGGGTACGGGCAGGAGCCGGCGGCTGCGGTGTCGTCGGTCATCAGGCGGCCTTCCGGATTTCGAGCAGGGCGGGGATCGGAGCGAGGTCTTCGAGCAGCTGGCCGGTGGCGCCGTCGAGTTGACGGCGGGTGTCGGCGGGCAGCCGGTCGACCGGGGTCCAGCCCTCGGGCGTGCGGGCGGCGGCGACGAGGTCGCCGACCCGCTTCATCCCGGCGTTCACCCGGACCAGCAGCTGCGGGTCCCGATCGTCGAGCAGCGGCTGCAGCAGGGTCAGCAGCTCCTGGGTGCCCGCCAGGTTGGCCTGGGCGGTGGCCAGGTTGGTGCCGCTGCCCATGTCGGTGTCGCCGGTCAGCTCGAACTGGAGGGTGTTCTCCAGGATCTCGTGGGCGCGCAGCGGCAGGTCGGCCGGGTCGAAGTCCTGCGCCGGGAAGTCGTGCACCAGCTTGGCGACGTTCTGCGCCAGCTCGTCGGCGACGGGCGTGAGCTCGGCGGCGGACTGGCCGTGCCAGAGGCCGTACTCCAGGCGCAGGAAGCCGGTGAAGCCCGGGTCCCGGTACTTGTCAGGGAGGCCGTCGGGGCGCCCGTCGATCTTGCCGTCGAGGTCGGCGAAGGTGCCGTAGGCCGCGCCGAGCGAGGCGTACTGCAGGTGCGCGGTGAGCCAGTCGGCCCTGGCGGCGGCGAGGTCGCCGGAGTGCACGTCGGTCTGGAGCTTCTGGGTCTGCGTCATGAGGGTCGCGAGGCCCTGGTCGACGTAGCCCCGGTAGCTGTCGAGCGGGCCCTGGAGGTCGTCCTCGGCGACCGGCTTGACGGCCTTGACCTCGCTGCCGCCGCTGATGTGCACGGCGGCGGAGGTGACGGCGTTCCCGCCGGTGGGCACGCAGCGCCAGGCGTAGTCGCCCGCGCCGATGGTGGCGGTCAGGGCCCTGGTGGTGCCGGGGGCCAGGCCCTCGACCTCGCCGTAGACGGCACCGGTGCCCGGGTTCACCAGGTACACCTCGGAGACCTTGTCGCCGGCGTTGTGCATCTGGAACACCTGCTGGCCGGGGCGGGGGGTGCCGAAGCCCTTGCCGCAGTCCCGCTCGGAGACGGTGACGGTGGCGGAGCCGGCCGGCTTGCCGTCGCTGACCGCGATCACGGCGCCGGCCACCACGACCGGCACGGCGACCAGCGCGGTCGGCAGCACCCAGCGCGGACGGCCGGCGCGGGCCGGCTCCGCCTTCCCTTCGACGGGAGCCGCGTCCTCGACGGGCGCGGCGTCCTCGACGGGCGCGGCGTCCTCGGCGGGCACGGCCGCCGCGGAACCGGCAGCGGAACCCGTGGCCGGCGTCGCTGTCGGCGTCGCTGCCGGTGCCGCGGCCGGCGTGGCCGCACCGCCCCGGACGCCCTCGATGAACATCGTCATCACGATGCCCAGGTACGCGACGTAGCCGACGACCTGCAGGACCGTCATGGTGACGGTCAGGTTGAGCGTGCCCTGGACGAGCGTGGCGTACCAGGACGCGGCGTCCAGGTGCCCGCTCAGGTCGAAGGCGTACGTGCCGCGCCCGCCGACCAGGCCGGACTCCTGGAGGTCGCGCAGGCCGTAGCCGAGCACGCCCGCCGCGACGACGATCAGACCGGCGCCGGTGACGGTGAAGAACCGGGTGAGGTTCATCGTCAGCGCCCGCCGGTACAGGCCCCAGCACAGCCCGGTGGAGAGCAGCAGGCCGACGGCCGCGCCGATCAGCGGGCCGGTGGACTCCCCGGCGGTGCGCACGTTGGTCCACAGGAAGAGCGAGGTCTCCAGGCCCTCGCGGGCGACCGTGAGGAAGCTGGTGAGGACCAGCGCGCCGGCGCCCATCGCCAGCGAGGCCCTGACCTTCTCCTTCAGCTCGGTGGAGAGGGTGCGGGCCGAGCGGCGCATCCAGAACACCATGGCGGTGACGAAGCCGACCGCGACGAGGCTGAGCACCCCGCCGAACGCCTCCTGGGCGCGGCCGGAGAGGTTGGCGGCGGTGAAGGTGAGCACGGCGCCGAAGCTCAGACTGAGCGCCAGGGCCGCCGCGACGCCCGTCCACACCTGGGGCAGACGTCCCTTCTGACCGGCCCGGACCAGCGTGGCGACCAGGATCGACACGATCAGTCCGGCTTCCAGTCCCTCGCGCAGCCCGATCAGGAAGCTGGGAAACGCCTCATCCCACATGCAGCGGGCTCCTCCCCCGGGCCGTGCCGGGCCGTCACCTGTCCTCGCCCCGCCGCGGTGGCGGTGGGGCGGCACGGCCGAACGCCCCGGACACGGCGGTCCGGGGCGTTGCGGCTTAGCTTAGGCAAACCTTAGAGGCGCGCAGGTCAACTGCACCCCCGCTTCAGGTAAGGGTTCGGTATGGGAACCTCCATGCGCTTCCCGACGCGGCAGGTCGGCGGGCCGACTCGGTCAGTACCGGCGGCACGGTCAACGCCCTCGGTGCCGTCAGCGCGTTCACCGCCCGGCCGTCACCCCCACCACTGCTCGGGCACCGGCTCCGGCTCGGCCGGGACCGTCACCGGTTCGGCGCAGCGCACCAGCAGGTCGCCCGCCTCCGTCTCGGCGACCAGGTAGCCGCGCTCGCGCAGCACGAGCGCGGCCGCGCCGCTCACCGCCGCGCGCGCCTCCCGGGTGGGCGGTCCGTCCGGCTCCGCGCCCGGCGTCCAGCCGACCACCACGCCCTCGGGGTGGTGGTCGATCCACAGCGGTGAGGCGCCCGGCGCGGTGTCGAACCCGGCCCGGGCCAGGGCCTCGGTGACGTCCTCGAAGAGTTCACGGTGATCCACCATTGGCGCAGCGTAGGCCGCGGACCGCGCGACCCCCGGACACGGCGCGCGCCGAACGGCTCCAGTGGCACCCGACCGCAGCATCGGCACCCGTTGGACCGACCGGCGGCCAGCCGATCGGGCGTCAGGAACCCCCGTCCGGACCGACACGCACGGCCGGACGGGCCGATGGACGTGCACAGTCGGCCCCCTGCCGACAGCATGACAGAGTAAGCGCTCCATCACCCTGAGCAACGGGTCCAGCGGGCCGCGCAGGTCCGCGCGCCGGTCCGACCGGCGGGCCCGTATCGAGAGGTCCCATGATCACAACACTTCGCCGGCCGCCGTTCCCGCCGACGGGGCTCCGGTCCGGCACGTCGAGGACGCCGGGGAGCACGTCGTGAGAGCCGACCAGCAGTCGCAGCCGGGACCGGTGACCAGCACCCGCGCCAAGCCCGCGAACGCGGCCGAGTCCCTGGCCGACTGGACCGACGGCCGGCTCGGCATCTACTCCCTGGCCAAGGCCAACCTGCGCAAGATCTTCCCGGACCACTGGTCCTTCATGCTGGGCGAGATCGCGCTCTACACCTTCGTCATCATCATCCTCACCGGCGTCTGGCTGACCATGTTCTTCCAGCCGAGCATGGGCGAGGTCATCTACGACGGGACGTACGTCCCGCTCAGGGGCATCGAGATGTCCCAGGCCTACGCCTCGACGATCGACATCAGCTTCGACATCCGCGGCGGCCTGCTGATGCGCCAGATCCACCACTGGTCGGCGATCGTCTTCGTCGCCGCGATGCTGACGCACATGATGCGCGTCTTCTTCACCGGCGCGTTCCGCAAGCCGCGCGAGATCAACTGGATCTTCGGCGCGATGCTGCTGTTCCTCGGCATGTTCGACGGCTTCATGGGCTACTCGCTGCCGGACGACCTGCTCTCCGGCACCGGCATCCGGTTCATGGAGGGCGCGATCCTGGCCGTGCCCATCGTCGGCACCTATCTGCAGTTCTTCATCTTCGGCGGCCAGTTCCCGGGCTTCGTCATCATCCCGCGGCTGTTCACCGTCCACGTCCTGCTGATCCCGGGAGTGATGGTGGGCCTGCTCGCGGCGCACCTGATCCTGGTCTTCTACCACAAGCACACCCAGTTCTCCGGGCCCGGCCGGACCAACGACAACGTGGTCGGCATGCCGCTGCTGCCGGTCTACACGGCCAAGGCGGGCGGCTTCTTCTTCCTGGTCTTCGGCGTGGTCTCGTTCATGTCGGCGATCGCCACGGTGAACCCGATCTGGGCGTACGGCCCGTACCGGCCCGACCAGGTGTCCACCGACGCCCAGCCGGACTGGTACATGGGCTTCTCCGAGGGCCTGATCCGGGTGATGCCCGGCTGGGAGGTCAGTGTCTGGGGCGGCCACACCCTCAACCTCGGGGTGTTCATCCCGCTGATGGTCTTCCCGCTCGTCCTGGTGGCCATCTGGGCCTACCCGTTCGTGGAGGCCTGGGCCGCCGGGGACCGCGGCGAGCACCACATCGCCGACCGGCCGCGCAACGCCCCGGTCCGCACGGCCTTCGGCGCGGCCTGGATGGGCCTCTACCTGGTCCTGCTGGCCGGCGGCGGCAACGACCTGCTGGCCACCCACTTCCGCCTGTCGATCAACGCGATCACCTACGCGGTGCGGATCGGCGTCTTCGTCGTGCCGATCGTCGTCTTCGTGATCGTCAAGCGCTGGTGCCTGGGCCTGCAGCGGCGGGACAAGGAGAAGGTGCTGCACGGCCGGGAGACCGGCGTCATCAAGCGCCTCCAGCACGGCGAGTACGTCGAGATCCACGACCCGCTGTCGCCGGGCCGGCTCTACACCCTCACGTCGCACGAGCAGCCGCAGCCCGGGGTCCTGCCGCCGGAGGTGGACGAGAACGGGGTGGTCCGCAAGACCGGTCTGTGGACCCGCGCCCGGGTGAAGCTGTCCCGCGGTTTCTACGGCCGGGGCAGCCAGATCCCGAAGCCCACCGCCGAGGAGCACGAGGAGGTCACCAGCGGCCACGGCCACCACTGATCCGCTCCCGGGCACGACGAGGGCCCGCCGCGCCGGAAACGGCACGGCGGGCCCTCGTCCTGCGTGTCGGTCGTGCGGACCGAACGGGCGGACCGGACGGGCTCAGCCCCGCAGGGCCGCCGGGACGACGGCGAACAGCGCCGCCGCGATGGTGACGGAGAGGCAGAGCGCCGCCCAGCGGGTGCAGATCCGGCGGCATTCGCTGCGGTAGCGGGCGGCCAGCCGGCGGCAGCGTTCGACCGCGCGGTCCACGACCTCCTCGGCGTAGCGCAGCCGGTCGGCGGTGTAGGCCTGTTCGAGGCTCTCCCGTTCCGCGGCCGGGAGCCAGGGGAACTGTCCGGCGAAGGCGCGGGCGTCCCGCTCGGCCGCCGCGACCTCCGCCTCCCAGGCCAGGAAGCCCTCGATGCGGGCGAGCCCCACCCGGGAGTCCGCCCGGCGGCCCGCCCCGGCGGGCCTGCTCTGGCGGGGGTTCCGCGCTCTCGGCGGACGCTGCCTGCCACCCATGACCGCTCCTCGTGTCGAGTCGTCCCGCCTGGTCGGCCGCGCGGGAGTGGGCTGTGCGTGGCGGATCGCTCCGCAACCAGGCAACTACTATCAGTGACCAGATGGGGGCAGTGGGCGACGCGCCGAGACTCCCGCGGGCCGCCCCTCCTCCGACGCGGGCCAAAAGTTGCGTGCCGCGCACTCTTGCGCGCCACGCATCTTTTGCACCACAGTGAGGGCCATGACGACGGATCAGCCCGGCTTGCGGGAACGGAAGAAGGCCGCCACGCGGGAGGCACTGAGCTGGGCGGCGCTGCGCCTGGCCGTGGAGCAGGGGCTGGAGAACGTCCGGGTGGAGGACATCGCGGCCGCGGCCGGCGTGTCCCCGCGCACGTACAACAACTACTTCTCCAGCAAGGCCGAGGCGATCGTCTCCCGCCACCAGGAGCGCGTCCGGAAGGCCGCGGCGGCGCTGCGGGAACGACCCGCCGCCGAGCCGCTGTGGGAGGCGCTGACCCACGCCCTGCTCGAACCGTTCGGGCCCGTGGTCGAGCAACCGGATCCGCAGTGGACCGCCGCGGTGCGGCTGCTGCTGCGCGAGCCGGTGCTCCAGGCCGAACTGTGGCGCGGCGGGGCGGAGGCGGAGGCCGGGCTCGCCGCCGCGGTGGCCGCCAGGACCGGGACGGACGCGGCCCGGGACCTCTACCCGAAGCTGGTCGCCGCGACCGCCATGGCCGCGGTCAAGGCCGCCAACGACCAGTACCTGAACGCCGATCCGCCGGTGCCGTTCCAGCCGCTGTTCACAACGGCGCTGCAGCTGCTGGCGGCCGGGCTGCCCGATCCGTCGGCCCGATGAAACCGTCCTGTCCGAGGGGGACTTGAGATGATCCACGACGTCGCCGTCGTCGGCGCCGGCCCGAACGGGCTGATGCTGGCCTGCGAACTGGCACTGGCCGGGATCCGGCCGGTGGTGCTGGAGCGGCTGCCCGAACGCTCCCCGGTCCAGAAGGCCAACGGCCTGGTCGGCCAGGTGATCCGCCTGCTCGACCACCGGGGCCTGTACGAGCCGCTCGGCGGCCCCGGCGCACCGCAGCCCGTGCCCCGTTTCGTGTTCGGCGCCTTCCCGCTGGAGCTGCACCGGCTCGACGACAACCCGCTGCACGCCCTGCCGGTGCCGCAGCACCGGATCGAGGAGGTCCTGGAGGAGCGCGCCCGCTCACTCGGCATCACCGCGCGCCACGGCTGCGAGGTCACCGGGCTCGCCCAGGACGGCACCGGCGTGACCGTCGACTACCGGGGTCCGGACGGCTCCGGGCAGCTGCGGGCCCGCTACCTGGTCGGCGCCGACGGCGGGCGCAGCACCGTCCGCAAGCTGGCCGGGATCGGCTTCCCCGGGGTCACCTCGCCCGACCCGGTCTCGCGCATCGCCCACGTCCTGCTCCCCGGGGACGTGCGCACCACCGGCACCGGCGAGTTCCTGCTGCCCGGATTCGCCACCCCGGTCCGCCCGTTCACCCACACCCGCACCGAGCACGGCGTCCTCGTCCTCGCCCCCTTCGGCCCGGACGCCACCATGGTCGCCACCCTGGAGTGGGGCGGCCCGCCGGCGGACGAGTCGAGCCCGCTCACCCTGGACGAGCTGCGCGCCAGCGTCCGCCGCGTCACCGGCGCCGACCTCGCGCTCGCCCCGGCCCGTACGCCCGGCCCGTTCACCCCGCGCCGCCAGGTCGGCCACAACACCCGGCTCGCCGAGCGCTACCGGCAGGGCCGCGTCCTGCTGGTCGGCGACGCCGCGCACGTGCACGCCGCGACCGGCGGCCCGGGCCTCAACCTCGGCCTGCAGGACGCCGCCAACCTGGGCTGGAAGCTCGCCGCCGACCTGCGGGGCTGGGCCCCGCCCGGCCTGCTGGACAGCTACCACCGCGAGCGGCACCCGGTCGGCGAACGGGTCTTCATGCACTCCCAGGTCCAGATGGCGCTGATGTCCCCCGGCCCGGGGACCACGGCGGTGCGCGCCCTGTTCGGCGAGCTGCTGGCGCACGAGGACAACCTCGGGCGGATCGCCGCGCTGATGGCCGGCAGCGACATCCGCTACGACACGGACTGCCCGCACCCGCTCGCCGGACGCTTCGTCCCCGACCTCGCCCTCAGCACCGCCGCCGGGCCGTCCCGGATCGCCGAACTCACCCGCAGCGGCCGCCCGTTGCTGCTCGACCTCACCGGCGGGGAGGTCGCCGGGCAGGCGGCGGGCTGGAAGGACCGGGTCGACGGCATCGCGGCCGACTGCGCGGAGCCCCCGGCCGGCGCCCTGCTGCTGCGCCCGGACGGCTACGTGGCCTGGGCCTGCGAGGTCGGCGGGGCGGACCCGGACGGCCTCACCCTGGCGCTGCGCACCTGGTTCGGCGAGCCCCGCACCTGAGTACGCGCACCCAGGCGCACTGAGTACTCCGGCGCTGCCCGACGGCCCGGACCGGACGGCAGCATGGGCCGCATGAGCGAACTCCCCCGCACCTCCGGCCGCGCGACCGGCTCCGCCCGCGGGCAGTGGTGGAACGCCGTGACGAACTCCACCGCGGTGTACCTGATGCTGCTGCCCCCGGCGGGGGTCCTCCGCGGTCTCGCCGAGATGATGACCGACTCCTGCGACGGCCCGGCGTCCTGCCCGTCGACCCGCGCCCATCTGGCCGTGGCGGACTACGGGTTGTTCGCGCTGCTCGCCCTGATCGTGCTCCAGTGGCCGGTCGGGTACCTGGTCCCCCGGGGCCGGGTGCTGGTCACGCTGCTCCCGGGGGTGGCGCTGCTGGTCGCCGTGGTCGCGATGTTCGGCATCGAGGGGAACACCTGACCGGCGTTCCGGACGCTCCGCCGGTACTGACCCTCGGTCAACTATGGTCGTCGCCGGCACGTTCGGCAGGAACGCGCCGCCATCCGACGAGACGGGGAAACAGTGCGCATCGGAATCATCGGCAGCGGCATGGTCGGGCAGACCCTGGGGAGCAAGCTGGTGTCGCTCGGCCACGAGGTGACGCTGGGCTCCCGCAGCAAGGACAACGAGAAGGGGCTGGCCTGGGCCGCGCAGGCCGGCCCCGGCGGCGGGTGCGGGACCTTCGCCGAGGTCGCCGCCTTCGGCGAGGTGGTGCTGAACGCCACCGGCGGGACGGTCTCCCTCGCGGCGCTGCGGGCCGCCGGGGCGGAGCACCTCGCGGGCAAGCTGCTGATCGACGTCTCCAACCCGCTGGTGTTCGGCCCGGAGGGCCATGTGACGCTCGACCCGGTGAGCACCGACAGCGTCGGCGAGCAGATCCAGCGCGAGTTCCCCGAGGCCCGGGTGGTGAAGGCGCTCAACACCGTCAACTGCGAGCTGATGGTGGAGCCGGGCCGGCTGAGCGGCGAGCACAACCTCTTCATCGCCGGCAACGACGCGGCGGCCAAGGCCGAGGCCGTCGCGCTGCTCGGCGGCTTCGGCTGGCCGGCCGAGTGGATCATCGACCTCGGGGACATCTCGGCCGCCCGGGCGACGGAGATGATGATGCCGCTCTGGCTCCGGATGATGGGGCACTTCGGCAGCGCCGAGTTCAACTACGCGTTCCGGCGCCCCGCGTAACGCGGAAGGGCGCCCCCCGGCCCGCGGGGGGGGGGGGCCCCGCGCCGGGGCCCCGGGCGCCCCCCGGCCCCCGGCGGGGGGGGGGGGGGCGGGGGGGGGGGGGCGGGCGGCCCCCCCGCCCCCCCCCCCC